>JAOUFN010000009.1 GCA_029858285.1 Nitrospirota bacterium
ACCCCATCCGGACTGGGCCTCGCTGCCACAGGCTCAGGCGTGCGAAATCGAAGAACTCACACTAACATAAGGGTTGGATCTACCCTGGGGGGCAGGCCATTTCCGTCGCGGCTTGTCGCCCTGTTGTGGTGGCCACCGCCATGTTCAGTACTGAACCGGTCGCACCCCGCGCATGCGGGGGAAGACGAAACCAGACCATGGTCTGTCCGAGATGTGGGGGGGGGCAGAAATCGGCGCCGGGGGGCAGGTCGGCCAGATCCGGGCGCGTCAGGGTGCGGATCGCAGTCAGGTTGTCGCGGGCTTTCTGCTTGGCTCCGCCGACGCCTATCTGGTCATCGGCGGTGATGCGGTAGTTTACGCCTCGCTCTCGACGTTCTATGGCGCCAGAAGAATCAGGTCGTGGAGCACGATCTCCTCCGCTGTCCTCCGATCCTGCTCGATCCGATCTACTCGTTCGAAAAACGGCTTCGGAAGCGGGTTCTTCGCCTCCATATTGGCCATCATGTTGCTCATCATGTCGACGGCCTCTTCGCTCACTTCGTCCAGGTACTCCCGAAACTTCTGCTCCCCCTGAAGTTTCAGGTCGCGATACATCTCCGGCAGGTATTTCTTCAGGTGTTCCTCGTGCATACGTCCGTACTTGTTCATCGTTTTTCTCTCCGGCAGGGGTTCTCCTTTCAAGTTTAGCCGGTTTTTCCTCCGGGTGCACCGTGGTGGAGGCCGAATGGGTGCGTGTGCCGGATACGGCCATACCGCACACCGGGGGAAAGAAGCGGTGGGGGCATCTGGCAGGCATGTACGTCCGATCCGAAATCTGGCGCGACCGCAGAACTCCTTGCCGTTGTCGGTGCGGATCACCTGCGGCAGACTGCGGGCGGTGGCCAGCCGGTTGAGGATGCGGGTGACGCCAAGGCCCCCGATTCCGCTGGCGGAGCTTCAGGTAGATCATGCCAGCCCCGTAACGCCGGTGCCGGTGGGCGAGTGCCACCACCGTCTCGCGCGAGGGCCGCATTGCGGTCCGGGCCCGGCCGGTAGCGCAGACTGCTGGCGCTCATACCCATGACCCGCAGGGCGTGGCGCTCGGAGAACTCTTGCCCGCACATCTTCCGCACCACCTCGCGTCGAGCCGGTGCGGTCACCACTTTTTTCGCAACACTTCGCGGGTCACCTCCCGTTCCAGCAGGGCCTCGGCCAGGAGCTTTTTGAGGCGGGTGTTCTCCGCCTCAAGGGCCTTCAGGCGTTTGGCGTCCGACACGTTCATGCCACCGAACTTGTTGCGCCAGAGGTAATAGCTCGCCTCCGAGAACCCGTGCCGCCGGCACAAGTCCTTTACCGGCATTCCGGCATCGGCCTCGCGCAAGAAACCGACGATCTGCTCTTCCGAAAACCGCTTCTTCATGTCCAATCTCCTTCTGGTTCAGGGATTGGACTCTAAATCGGGGCGCTACTGAAAGAGGGGGAGACGTCGCCTCGGGCTGTAGCAACCGGTTGAAGTAATACTCGGCCGGGGTCATGCGGTCAAGGGCCAAGGGGGGACGGCGTTGGGTGCAGAACCGCCAGGCAGCGTCCGGCGGATACATTGGCCTCTTGACGGGGAAGCTTACGCTGGCCCCTCCCGATACGTGCCTACCCCCACATTACGCCGCTCCCGGTGATGCGCGGCACCGGCAGGCCGTCCATGCGCACCCAGCACCACGGGCACATTACCGCCGTCCCGGCCACCCCCCACGGTACCGCTCCGCAGCCTTCACACAAAAGCGGCTGATTCCACCCTTGCGGCACGGTACCGCTCCGCATGGCCTGCGTTGCCCCCCGCGCCAGCCGGTCGGCGACCTGGGCCGCTGGGTCGGGGGCCGGGTCATTCGCCGCCACCCCTTGCAGGTGGGTCAGTAGTTCCGGCTTGCGGTCCCGGACCACCGGCGTCCACTTGGCCACCGCATCGGGGGAACCCTTCAACTGGATCGTCCCCTGTGTGGTCAGGAACACGTGTACCCCATCCGCCCGCACCCGTTCGATGACGATTTTGGGTGTCATATCTCCACCACCTCCTCGGCCCGAAGGTGCTCAACTGTTGCGAAGGTGCCCAACACTTTTTGTTGGGCATCTTCGGTGTTTTTGAGCATCTTCGGGCTGTCGGGGTTTTCCTGTGTGGCCTCTTGTCCTGGAATCCGCCAAATCCACCCGGCCCTCATTCCACACTTTTCCGCCCGGATCCCGAGTTCTTCCTTCGCCCGTCGAATCGTCGCCCAGGAAAGACCCGCCCCGGATGCTTCAGAACGCACCTCCTTCGGTGACATCGGGCCTGAGGCCAGAAGATCCTCCAGAAACGCCTTGGCTGCCTTCAGCGCACCACTCGCACCGGTATCATTCGGAGCCTCCGCCTCGGCCAAAAGGTCGCGGGCCGTGCCTGCCAGCGCCTCGCCCCACAGCACGCGCGACGTGGTCACTCCCGGAAAGTCGGCCAGTTCCCGTTGCACCAGCTCATAGGCAAATCCGCCTGTATCCGGACCGATGTTGGATTTCGCCCGCACCAACAGTCGCGCCGGGCCACTTTCATCAGCCGCCTGCCGCCGTACCGCCACCATCACCACCCGAGCCACGGCGCCGAAAGCCAGCGAGCCGGTAAGCCGCTCCACGGGATCACGACCGCCGGTTCCCTTCGTGAAGTGGGTGATGCCCAACACCGCGCACCGCGTGGCAGCGGCAAGATCGGCAAGCGGCTGAAGCCCCCGCCGGACTTCGGCATTCTTGTGACTGTCCCCGGCGATCGCCGACACGATCGGGTCCACGATCAGCAGCCGGATGTTGCCGATCTCGTCCAGCCGGAGGCGGAGTGCTTCCACGTCGCTGGCCGGGTCGAAAGAGCGCCGGTCGGCCCCCTCCCGAACAGTGGCGATGAGGTGTACCCGATCAAGGTCGGCCCCGGCCAAGGTGAGACGGGGGACCAGCGTGTCCGCCGGGTCGTCCTCGCCGGACCAGATCGCCACGGCACCCCGCGCGGCGGCGGTCCCATCCGGCCATCGGCCCCCGGTGGAAATGGCGGCGGCCAGCGCCAGCGCTAGCGTCGTTTTTCCTGTGCCAGGCGCCCCGCCCAGGACGTGCATCTTGCCTGCCGCGAGCCAACCATCCCAAAACCACTCAATGGGTTCAGGCCGAATGCCGCTTGCCTGGAGCAGTTCGACCGTCGGGGTGGGATCGGATACTTCGCTCTCCCGGAGCAGGGCCTTCCATCGGTCCGCAGTGCCTCCGGCTGCAAGCCACTCGGACGTGTTCCCGGCTACAAACGGAAAGTCGGGCGCGGGTGGCAGTTTCAGCGATCGCACCGTCCCGGCCCCGGCCGCTCTCACAGCTTCTTCGACGCTGCTCCAGAAAGCCGCACTCTTCTCCCGATTTACCGATTCGGGCACCAACACGACGGATTTTCGCCGGATCGGGGACATGTCCACGTCGCGTGGATCAATCATAGGTTGCCCAACATGCGCGCCGCAGAGGCCCGCTGTGTGCGCGGCATCGGCGGACTCGGCATCCGAGTGGAAAACAACCGGAGAAATGCCTGCCTTGATGCGCTCGACGCCGTGAAGCGGGGGGCCCGCATGAGCCCTGGACATGTTACCGCCTTCCCGTCGGACGGGACGCGGCAATACGCTGGTCGATCCACGACTGGATATCGCCCTCCAGCCAGCCAACTGACCGTGGGCCTAAGCCAACGGGGGCCGGAAATTCATTTCGACTGATGTAGTTGTAGAGGGTGGATCGGGAGAGTCCGGTAAGATTTTTGACCTCTGGCAATCGGAGAATACGCTGGACCATGTTCGCCTCCTTGGAATGGCATTGTCTGGCGGCATGATCACCTTTCCGATTTTTGTCCCCTGGGGGAAAATGTGCCCGTCAGGACATGTTTTCTCCCGAAGAGGGAAACAGCCTGGCCAACGCCTCCCCCTTAGGGTGCGCTTCCCCCACACTGTCGAGTGCCGTGGATACGAAGTCGAGCTTGAATTCCCGCCGTCGGGGGGGGCTTTTCTCCCCCAACGCTGGATCCACATCGGACTCCAGTAGCGTGGAATCAAAAAAACGGTCGAAAACGCGACACAGCCCGGCCACCAGGGATTTCAGCACCAGTTTCGGAGGCCTTCCCCGGCTTTCAACCTCCGCAACCGAAGCACGAGCCTTTCGGCAGGCTGGCAACATATATTTGGACAGATCCTGAGCCATAACATCGAGGCTCCTCCACTCCTCCCTCCGTAAGGTGCATAAACGGCTCAACTGGAGGTTCACCTGGGATTTCGACATTGAGTCGAGATCCTTCCTGATCCAGTGCACCACGCACTTGATCGCATCCTCAAACTCCTTGATTGCAGCGACCATCTGGCTCGGGCGAGGGGCATTCTCCAAGGCACGAAATATCTCGACGTTCGCCGTCAACGCCGTACAGACGGCGTCCATCATCTCCTGGAACCGATCGTCCTCCTCGCCCACCCCCAAACAGTCTCCCAAGGTCTCTGCCACTTCTGCGGAGAGGACAAGCTGCGGGGCCACATAGCCGCTCCGCCAGCCCCGCTTCGGTTTTGCTCGTGTTTTTTTTGGCATGGATACTCGCCTTTCCCACCCTAGGAAGCGCCCCCTCAGGATTGCTCCGGCTTGCATGTGATTGAGATATGACCCTTCGTTGCGTCGTATGTTCTCGAGGGTGGGATCGGCAAGATCACACGCCCACGATTGGATTTCGCCAGCGAATTCGGGACGGGAGGGTCACGAAATCGGCACGACCGGCGTTCCGGCTACGGCCCGCCCCATGACACTGCGCATCTTGCTGATTTAACAGCATTCATTGTCCGGATTCTTCCCGAAATCTCCTTTCGGATAATCGTCAAGAATCGTCAGGCGCCCCCCCAAACACGATCGTGTCACGCCGTCCGACCGGGGAACCTGAGCACCTTGGCACCGGCCTTGAGTTCGTCCAGGTAGTCCGCCCAGCGCTGCATCATCTCGCGGCGCTCCGGCAGGTGGGATGTCCGGTTGTACGCCCGGCCCAAGGGGTCGCGCACGGCATGCGCAAGCTGGTGCTCGATGATGTCCGGGCGCACCCCCAACACCTCGTCCAGCACGGTACGGGCCATGGCCCGGAAGCCGTGCGGGGTCATTTCGTCATTGGTGTACCCCATGCGCCGCAACGCCACCAGCATGGCGTTGTTGCTGAGGGCCTTTTCCGGGGTGCGGCCACCGGGGAACACGAACCGCCCTCCGCCGCTCAAGGGGTGAAGCTCCCGCAGAATATCCACGGCCTGCCGCGCCAGCGGCACCAGATGCGGCTCCCGCAGTTTCATGCGCACGGCGGGAATGCTCCACGTGGCTGCATCCAGATCGAACTCGGACCATTCGGCAAGGCGCAGTTCACCGGGGCGCACGAACACCAGCGGGGCCAGTTTGAGGGCGGCACGCACCGGGTAGAACCCACGGTAGGCGTCAATGGCCCGCAACAATACCGCGATTTCCTTGGGGTCGGTGATGGCGGCCAGGTGGGTTTTCCGGGCCGGTGGCAACGCCCCGCGCAGATCGGCGGACGGGTCGCGGCTTCCCCTGCCGGTGGCGATGGCAAACCGGAACACCTGCCCGCAGTTCTGCTTGGCCCGGTGCGCCGTGTCCACCGCCCCCCGCTCCTCGATGCGCCGCAACACGGCAAGCAGTTCCGGCGCGCTGATTTCGTTCACCGGACGGGTGCCCAGCCAGGGGAAAATATCCCGCTCGAAGCGGCGGATGATCTTCTCGCTGTGGGAAGGCGCCAGACCGGAGCAGTGCCGCCCAAACCACTCGCGGGCCACCTCTTCAAAGCTGTCCTCAAGGGGCAGCCCCTGTTCGATGCGGCGCTTCACATCGAGTAACTGGGCCTGTTGGGCCTTGGCCTCCTTGCGCACATCGCTGGGGTCGGTACCCGCCGCCACCTGAGCCCGCGCCTCATCCGCCTGTGCCCGCGCCGCCTTCAGACCGGTGTCAGGGTAGGTGCCCATGGAAAGGGTCTTGCGCCGCCCGCCGATGGAATAGTCGAAGCGCCACCACTTGGCGCCGTCGGGGCGGATCAGCAGATAGAGGCCGTCACCATCGGGCATCCGCCAGGGGGACGGCCTGGATTTGGCATTGCGGATGGTCGTGTCCGCCGGGATCAGATATCTGGCCACCGTGCGCCTCCTGCAGTAACTTTGCTTTGCAGTAACCCGGAAAAGCCCTGTTACTGCCAAAGTTACTGCAAAAACCCCCGGATGTCCATGGCTGTTACTGTACGGGCCTGGACACAAAAAACCCCCGGAACCGTGAGATTCCGAGGGGTTATGGACTTTCCGGGAGGTTCCCGGATTCGTTAATGGTGGAGGCGCCGGGAATCGAACCCGGGTCCGAAGATGCATCCACCGGGGTTTCTACGTGTGTATTCTGTGTTTGAAGTCTCGCCTCACTCCAGGCCCACAGGCAGGCCAGAAGCAACGCCAGCACCCTGAAATCTTACCGTTCCGCAAGGTGCCCGCGAAGACGGCCAGCCCAGTAAGTGACGTTCCTTCCCGAAGCCCGGGCGACAACGGGGGGAACGCCGATGGCCGTAGCCACCGGTGAGCCGACTACCTATTTCTAGGCAGCCAGTGCGTATGCAGGCTCGTTGGCACTTGATTGTTTCCGGTTTTTTTACGAGGCCAACCGGAGACCTCGACACGCTACCCCGGTTTCTCTCACCCCCGTCGAAACCTTTCGCCCCCAAATTCGTGTGAATCGGGCAGCCCAAGGCCGGTCGGGCGGAAACCGGCCCTGTCAAAGAGCCGTTCCAACCCGCTCATCGTAGCATGTCCGGGAGATATTCGCCCGAATTGTGGCGGGTTAGCCGTGTATCTGGTCAGTGTGAGGCGCTGACCATGCCGGCCGCGAGGGCGCTCATCATCGATTGGCGTGCCAGCAGGGGATCCAGTTCGAAGGAATCCATCGCTGGAATCGGGTGTAGCCGGGTGGCCAGGCGCGCCAATTTGTGGTGCAGGTGAGATTCCGCCAGGCGCACGATACGGTTGTATTCCAGTCGCAGACGAGCCACATGGTTCTCTGATTTGGAAAGTTTTTCGGCCACCTGGACGAAGTCGGCGTGGCGTTCCATGGAATGTTGTGCTTCCATGGTCAACAGCAGACGCGCCAGCGCCCAGGACAGATCGGCCTCGGCAGCTACCCGGTCACCCACGGTGCGGGCATTCATGGCTTGCATCCGGCAGGTGGTTACCGCGCCCACCACCGGATCCCGCCAGGGAATGTACTGGGTTGCGATGGTGACCAGCCGTGTTGCCAGCGTATGCCGTTCACGCAGTTCCGCCTCCAGCTTGCGCCAGGCTTCGTCGCGCTGGGAGTGCAGGCGGGTGAGGTAGGCCACCTCCCACGCGATCACCAACAGCGTCAACAGGACCAATGACAGGATTGCCACGACCGGCATTGCAGTATCCTCATGCCTACGCTCCCGGTGGGGAGTGGGGCAAAAAAAAGCGAATCTCCTACACGTTGAACGCTACCGAGGCAATGTGCGGCAATTGCCGCCGGGTCATCACCTCCGTGCCTGCTGTGGCCCGGGGCGTGAGCATTGCCATCATGGCTTCCCGCGCCACTTTTGGATCCAGTTCGAAGGGCTGTCCCGCGACCAGGTGCAGCAGGTGAGTGAAGGGCCGCAGGGCGGGCCCGTTCAAAAAATCTTCCAGGTCTTCCACCCGACGGTTGTAATCGTTGCGACCTTGGGTAGCTATGTTTTCCGCCGTGCCCAACTGACTCAACAGAGTGTCAAAACGTGGGTCGCGGAGCAGATCCTCGTGCTCCTGAGCGGCCAGCAGCAGGCGGGCCAGAGCCCAGCACAAGTCGGTTTCGGTCTTGGTGCGGGCCAGCACGGTGCGGGCCTGCATGGCATAGGAACGCGACAGGGCCACGGCTTCAATCAGCGACTTTTCCAGCGGCATGTAGCCAGAGCTTACGCGCATCAGTTCCAGTGTCAGTTCCTGGCGATCGTGCAGCGCCGCCGACAGGCGGGCCAGTGCCAACTCCCGGGCTGCCTGCAGGCGGTCCAGCTTCAGGTACACGGTTACGCCCCAGACAAATCCCACCACAATGGTCGCCGGAATCAATAACCAAATCGTCATTCAGAACCCCTCACCGTGCAGAACCGATTTACTATCCGCCGACTACTTCTGTGGCCAGCCCCGTCTACCCGGTCGCCGGACGGTCCCGGCACGGCTCCAGGCACCGGTATCGGGACGATCCTGTTTTTGGTATCACCCGTTGTCCTATCGGTCATTGAGTGCAAGCTCTGTACAATTTTTTGTGCGGGTTATCCCCCCGGGCCCCCTCTTGCAGGCGCTTTCGCAGCCTGGATTTCCGGTGTGACCATTTTCAAATGGCTGGACGGTTTGGGGCGTTCGCGTCACAATCGGCGGGTGGATTACTTGGCCGAAGCGTTGGGATGGCGTAGGGTGCCGGGACTGTGGCGGCGGGGGGATTTCCTGCTGGCGGCGGTCGCTGGTGTGGTGGTATGGGGCGCCTTGTGGGTGGGGATGGGGGAGTCCCCCGGTCGGGGAGGCGGGTGGGAGCCATGGAGTTATCTGCACTTGGTGGCGGTGACTCCGCTGCTGGAAGAACTGGCGTTTCGGGGAGCTCTGACTGGTTGGGTGCGGGGGCATTCCTGGGGACGCAGCCGGGTGGTGGGAATCAGCCGCGCCAACCTGCTGGTGACGGCGCTGTTTGTCGCCGGACACCTGCTTTACCACCCCCCGCTTTGGGCGGTGTCGGTGGTGTTTCCTTCCCTGGTGTTTGGACACCTGCGGGACCGTACCCACAGCGTGATTCCGGCAATCCTGATGCACATGTGGTACAACGCCGGATATTTCGCCCTGGTGGGGGTGGGGTAGCCGAAGGGGGCGGAACGTGGCTTAACTTTTTTTGCAACAGTACGATATGAGAGGAGGGATGTCCCCCTCCGCCAGGGAGTAATGTCGTTTCGGGTGGACTTTATAACGGGCCAGACAGGGAGATGTGTCATGTATCTGTGGGGGTTGCGCGTGATGATGGTGGTGGGATTGTCGTTGCTGGTGGCCACAGGTGAGGCCGGGGCAGCCAAGGACAACCAGTATCAGAATGGGGAGGTGGGGCTCAGTCTTTCCAAGCCCGACGACTGGGTGTTCATGACCCCCGAGGACATTGGCCTGGCGGCGGGCAGTGATGCCATTCCCGATGGCATGTTGATTGCGTTGGCGCGCCATCCGGAACCGTACCCAGCGTTAAACGCCACGGTGCAGGTAATGCACGGGCAACTGCCCTACGAAGGAGTTGAGCCGGAGGAGGTGCTGAGTGACATCGTTCGTTCGATGCGCATGAGCTCTCCGGTATACGAGGAGCCGGAACCGATCCATCCGGAACGGGTTTCGGGCCATCCGGCGGCCGCGGTGCGGTTCGTTACTCGGTCTACGGGGACGGGCAGCAGCCCGCGGGTGTTGTCCCGCATGTGGGTTGTGGTGCGCGGGGTGGAGCTGTTCATCATCGACATGAATGGCCCGGCGGAAGGGCCGGATCTTTCCGAGGCGGAATTCAGCGATATTTTTCGATCTCTGCGCATTAAGGGGTGAGGGGAGTCTGCGCCCGGCTTGTTTTTTGGGTGGATTACCGAGTGACCCCGGCTGTTCCGGCTGTCTGAAAAGGCGCTATCATCAAGACAGAGACGTAGATCCTGTTGCCGGAGGGTCCGATGAGACAGCCGCTGACCGTGATCGGGGTGGGCCTGTTGCTGGGGGCGGTCGTCCTTGCCGTCGGGTGTGGTGGCATGCGCGTGTCGTGGGGCAAGCCGGAGCCGGCTACCGTATTTGTTGTTCAGCAGCCTGAGGGGCAGCGTTTCGATTACATGGTGCATGTCACCAATGCCGACCCCCATATGGACATGCAGGCGGAGCGCTTTGAGGCGGCACGCAAGTCGCTGAAGGGCCATTGTGTGCCGGGGCGGTTGGTGGACTTGTACGCTCATTCCGTGGGGCCGCGAGCGGACGGGAAGGGCGAGTTGCTGTCCTATACCATCGGTGTCCACTGCAACCCGGAGGGGAACTGAGTCGGCCTGTCGCCGACCGGGGCCTTGGGCCCGGTGGTGAAATCCCCCGGCATTCCCGCGGTCACCTGCGGAAGCGTCAACTCCCGGTCACCCGGCGCAGGGCCAGTTCAAGGTCGGCGGCGCGGAACGGTTTTTGGAGGAAAGCGGTAAACCGGTCTCCGCCAAGGTGTGCTGCTGCGTCCTCGGCCGTGTATCCCGAGATTAGCAGCACCGGCAACTGCGGCCGGCGGCTGCGGATGTGGCGCAGGGTTTCGGCCCCGTTCATGAGCGGCATGGTCATGTCGAGGAGAACACATACGGCGTTGCGGGCGCCGTTGTCCAACTGTTCGATTCCCCTGACGCCGTTTTCGGCGCATACGGTGTGGAAGCCCATGCGGTCGAGCATGGCTCGGGTGACGTGGCGCACCGCCTCCTCGTCGTCCACCACCAGTACTGTGCCGTTGCCTCGCCAGGTCGCCACGTGGTCCGCTACCGCAGAGGTCACCCGTGGCGGACCTGCCGCCGGAAACAGTACCCGGAAACTGGTGCCCCGTCCCGGTTCCGTGGTCAGCAGGATCGCTCCGTGGTGGCCGCGGACGATGCCGAGCACCGCACTCATGCCCAGACCGCGCCCGGTGAACTTGGTAGTAAAGAATGGATCGAACACCCGTTGCCGGGTGTCGGCGTCCATGCCACAGCCGGTGTCGGTAACATCCAGAAAGACGTAATCGCCCTCATCCCGGTCACCACCGACCACGGCGGAGGCCCGCGTGCGACTGTCCAGACGCACATGACCGGTGGTGATGCGAATGGTTCCGGCTGGTTGGACGGCGCTCCCCTCGCCTCCGGTCCCTCCGCCGGACTCTCTGCTGCTTGATGCCCCACCGATCGCCTCGTGGGCGTTGATGACCAGGTTCATGATGACCTGGCTGATTTGGGCCCGGTCGGCGTCCACTTCCGGCAGGTCAGGGGCCAGTTCGTACTCCAGACAGACGTGTTTGGGGATAGTGGCTTCGAGCAGTCTCCCCATCTCCTGCACGGCGTCGGACAGGCTGACCCTCCCGATCACCGGGTTGCTGCGACCGGAGTAGGCCAGCATCTGCCGACACAGGTCGCCCGCTCGTTCCGCCGATGTTTCGATGCGGTCGAGGTATTCTCCCACCACCGGATTACCGTTCTCTGCCGACTGCCGGGCCAGTCCGGCACTGCCCATGATTGAGGTGAGGATGTTGTTGAAGTCATGAGCAATTCCACCGGCCAGAATACCCAGGCTCTCCAGCCGCTGCATGTGCTCCATCTGCGCCTGGAGGGATTTTTCGCGGCTCACGTCTCGCGCCACCGAAACCATGTGGGTGACTGTTCCGTCCGTACCCCGAATGGGGGTGATGGCCGCCTCCGATTCCAGTTCTTCCCCCCACTTTCCCTTGTAGAACAGGGTGCCGCGCCAGGGGGTGCCGGTTACCAGTTGGCGGTACAGCGTTTCGTAGAATTCCGTTGTGTGGCGGGGGCTGCGCAACATTTCGGCATATTTCCCCCCCACGTCCTCCAGCCGGTAACCGAGCAGGCGGGAGAAGGCGCCGTTGATGTAGCGGATGCGGGCATCATGATCGGTGATCATGATGATTTCGTACGCCTGTTCCACGGTGGTGGCGAGCAGGGCCATCTGTTCCTGATCGGCCTCACGGCTGGTGATTTCCTGCTGCAGGGCGTGACGGTGCCCCGCCTCCAACTGCTCAGTGCGGCGCGCCAGCCACAACACCAGCCCGGCTGCCGTGAGGGCGATGCCCGCAAGCAGCCACTGGATACGGTGAAACACGACCATGCGCTGATCCATCGTCGCCGTGATCCGCCGCTGCGCCAAATCCAGTTCTCCCATCAGGTTGTGATAAATGGCGTCCGTGGAAGCATCCAGGGGAGTGCCTGCTCCGGAGGTGGCGGGGTTGGCCAAACGCTGTTCGGCGATGACCGAAAAGTTGTCCAGTTCCCGTCGCAACGGTTTGGTATTGATGAGGTCAGACCCCGCGTCCAGGGGAAGCCCGCCGTACTCCTCCAGTGTGACGTCCCCTCCGGCCAGGGCAGACAGGGTGGTGCGGGCGTGCCCAATGCGCGAACGGACCTGATCGGCATCTTCGGTGGTGTCGCCGCCGAGGATTTCTTCCAGCAACAGATGCGCTTCTGCGACCTCGTAGCGGATGGAACCGATGGCCACCAAGTGTGGGGCGTGGGACAACCTTATCTGGTCCGCGAGTTGCGCTGCGTACAGCCACGCCAGCAGGGTGACCACTGCTAGCGATGCGGCCGGAAGGACGATCAGCAGGGGGGTGCCAGGCAACCCGCGAAGTAGTGGAAAACGTGTAAAAAGGCGTCCTGGTGTGCGGGTGGATGGATGGGGTGGAATTGGCACGCGGGTGGACCCTTCTCGGAGCGGGAGGGTTGTTAAGGCTCACCCCCCGTACGGCAGGACGGAAAGAAATGCCGTTTGCAACGGACCTCTGCCGACCGTACCACAAGCCTACTCCCAGGAGAAATCCTGGGCAACGGCTCATGGCCCACAGCGCACGGATTTTGAAAATTACCAGCGGATGCGGAATGTCAGGCGGATACGGTCAGAATTGACAGTAAGGCGGGTGTCGGCAGGGGGTTGGCGGTCCGGGGTCAGTTCGCTGAGGGACAATGCCATGTCCAGGGGGGAGGTCATAACGGCAGCGCCGTCCATGGTGTCTGGGGCGGCACCACGGCCCCCCGAAGGGGCAAGCAGGGAACTCAGGTCCAGCGCAAGGTGATGGCCGACAAAGCGCGCCATGTTGCGCAGCAACTCGCGGTTCCTCTTCAGCGCCAATTTGTTGGCCGACAGGGAGACCATGTCATGAACGCCATCCCCCAGTTCGTAGGGTTGGGCGGCATGGGCAGAGGTCACCCCCAGGAATACCAGCAAGGTGGTGAGGCAGGAGCAGGCAATATGTCGTTTCAGTGTTCGCATGTGAACAATTTATGTGTTCAAAAAACGATCTGTGGTGCCAGTTATCCGGCGGATTTTACACGGGGGGAGGGAATAATTTTCCCACTCGCACCCGCCTGTGGCGTCACCGGAGGGAGCTTTTTTCCCAGGTTCCGGGAAAAACGGCCTCGTGGACGCGCCCTAGCCTGTATATGGTGCATTTTCCGGGCCAGGATATGTATCCCGATTTTGCGGAGCCATGCACCAAGGCGGGGGAATCTCAGGTGGGGGGGTTCCTCCGGGATTAATCCCGGTCCAGGGTGCGGATGCCACCCTCCAGCACCTGGCGCCACTGAAGCCCGAGTTGGGGGGAGTAAAGCGGGTCGCAGACGGAGATGGTATCGAGCAGGGCGTTGACCCAGTGGGCATAATCCCGGGGCCCAAGGCCCAGGCCCTGAGAGCCGTGACTGGCCCGTACCGAGGACAAGAACTCCGATTCCTTGCGGGCACCGGAGGCCGTCACCAGGAACGCGGTAATGCCCTTGTGGATCATGGCCTGCTGAGTCTCCATGTCGACGAGGTCGAACATCGGTCGCAACGCGGGCGCCAGTTCGAACAACCGGGCGTAGAAGCGGTCGAAAAAACCGGGCTGTGCCGTGCAGCGCTGGAGGCTTTGGGTCAATTCCGTAAGTGTTCCCATGGTTCTTGCTGCAGTGGCGGAGTGGCGTCGGGAGAAATGGCTGGTGTCCCGAAGAAGTGGTGCCGGGGCATTCTACTGCAAACAGGCAATCCATGAGCTACATGATGACATGGCCGGGAATGTTCGCAAGTCAGCCCTGCCCCCTGCGGCTCAGATAGCCAATTCCCTGGGAGAGCACGACGCGCCAGGTTTCGGCGACCCGGTGGTCACACTGCGAATCGCACTCGCGCACCGTGCGGACCATGGTGTCGATCCACAATTGGTACATGTCCGGCGTGATGTTCATGCCCTCCTTGCCGTGGGTGGCGGCAATTCGGTCCAGGGACAGGTTGGCGGCCTGGATGCCGGCGCTCTGCATGATGATGGTGGTGATCGCCTTGCGGATCATGGTGCGCTGTTGTTCCAGGTCGGTGTCGCGAAATTTTTCGCGGATGTCGGGGGAGGCCTCGAACAGGTGGATATAGAAGCGATCAATAAAGTCCGCACGTGCGACACACCGCCGGTAGCTGTCGATGACAAGGGACAAGTCGGGCATGGGGCTGTTGTGCGTCGGGGCCTGCGAGGCCCACTGTGCCACTCCTGTGATGCGGACGGCCCGATACGTCAAGCCGCCTCCTTGGTAAAAATCCCCCCCAGGATCTGCCCCCCCACCTTGGTTCCGGATTCCCCCTGCTGCTTTTTGGGTGCCGGTGATCTTTCCGCAAGGCGTCAGCAGACTATCACTGAACACCTTACGTGAGTGCCATGATAATTGTCACCACGTCTGGATGGGAGTTTTTTCCGACGAGGGGGCGCCTGCTGGGGGGGGGAGTCATTCGAAAGGCCCGAGTTTGGGGAAGGGAGATCCGGAGGCGCTGCTTGGGGGGGCACCGGGGGTGCTGTCGGGAGCCGACCCATCCGCCGCCGGGTGTTCCGGCACCTCCTTCCGGCTGTGTTCAGCCAGCCAGCGCAGGGAAAACAGCAGCGCGCCCGGAATATACAGCGCAGCAAAAGCCGGTGCCATTTCCAAGGCATCACGCCGGACCCAGAACACCAGCAGTGCCAGGGCGGCAATGCCCAGGGCATACAGACGTGGATCGCTGCGCACCAGCACGGAAAGCACCAAGCCGGCGCTGGCGGCCAGTAGACCGGCACCGCTAACGGGCAACAGCACGAACACCAGAATCGCCGCCCCCAGCGATTGCGGCAGCAGGGGGCCGATGGCGTAGAGCGATAGAATTATCGCGACGACCGCGGCCAGCCCCAGAAAACACAGGTAGGCGGCGTCTCTGGGGGTTCGCACCTGCATGAGTGTGTGTAACCAGCGCATCCCACAGTCCATCCGTGACAGTTTCACCGACCTCGGCTCCGCAGGAACCTCGTCCACAGCCTGTTCCGGGGGGAAATGCCTGGGGATGCCTCGGGGTGAAAAAAATGATTATAAAAACACCATCCATGTCCGATAAGACGTCTAACCGTATTTGACCAGACGAGTTTTTTCAACGTGCGGCGGCTGTTCTGCCGCGATCTCGAAGGAGATGCCATGGATCGCAATGCAATCAAGCGGGTAGCCTGGGCTGTCGCCCTGGTGTGCGCGGTGACCTTGCCCGCCTGCTCCACGATGGGTGGTATGGCGGGGGGTGGAAAGCCGGTCCAACTGGTGCAGGTGAGCCCGGAGCAGGCTCGGGAACAGGTACGTGGTGCCCAGGGGTTGATGAGCCAGGCGGCAGGACATGCCGAGCGTGGTCGGGCTGCCGAGGCCATGGCCCTTTACGATCAGGTGGCCGGGCTTTACGGCACCTCGGCGGCCGTCGAGGTACGGCTGCTGGTGGCCCAGTCGCTGTTCAGCAAGGCGTTGATTCTGGACCAGACCGAGGATCACGCCCAAGAGATTCGGGTCTATAACGACATGGTCACCCGTCTGTCCGGGGTCACCGAGCCTCAGTTGCAGACGATTGCGGCCCGTGCCCGGTTCAACCAGGCGATCACCCTGGGGCAGGTCGGCAAGCCGAAGGACGAGCTGCGCGCGTACGACCAACTGGTGCATGACCATGGATCCTCAACGGTTCAGGACGTGCAGGATCTGGTAGCCCAGGCGCGCTTTAATAAAGCGATTACCCTGGGGCAACTGGGTCGACATGCGGAGGAGATCAAGGGTTACAACGAGGTCATGGGGGCGTATCAGAACGCCACCAGCAACTCCCAGAAATGGTTGTACGCGCAGTCCCTGTTCAATCGTGCCGTCACCTACGGCCAGGTGAATGACGTTAATTCCGAGATGGCCGGGTACGAGGATGTTATCAAGCGTTACACCTCCACCAAGGGTGACGACTACCAGACTCTGGTGGCCAAGGCCATGTTCAATCGGGCCGTTACCTGGGGCCAGTTGGAGCGCCCGCAGCAGGAACTGGAAGGGTATGAGGAGCTTGTTTCTCACTTCCGTGCTGCGAAGCACGAGGAAATCCGCTATCAGGTGGCACGTTCACTGGTAAACGAGGCCATCACTTTGGGGCAAATGGAACGCTGGAAGCGCTCCATCGAGATTTCCGACGAAGTGGTGCGCGGCTACGGCACAGATGAAGGCGTGCCGTTCATGCAGGCGGTGGCCAACGCTCTGGTCAACAAGGGTGTGGCGTTGGCGCGGCTGGAAAAGCCGGAAGAAGAGATGCGCACCTACGACCTGGTGATCAAGCGCTACCGCGACAGCACCGACACGACGGTCCAGGCGACGGTTGCCAAGGCCATGCTCTACAAGGCGTATACCCTGGGTGAACAGAATCGGCCTCAAGAGGAATTGGCGCTCTACAACGAGTTGATCCAGCGCTATGGGGACGTGAACGACCGCGCTGTGCGCGAGTGGGTCAACCGGGCGATCGAAAAGCGCTCGGCCATGACCGCCCGCGGCGGTGTGGGGTAATCCCCCCCGGAAAGCAAAAATGGCTGGTTCGGGAACTCCCGGACTGGCCATTTTTTTTTGGTGTGATGGGGAGAAAATCCAAAAAAACTATTCGGCGCGCAGTGCCTCCACCGGGTCCAGCGCCGCCGCCCGCCGGGCCGGGGCCACCCCGGCCAGAAGGCCGATGACGACGCACACCAACAAGGCCCCCAAGGCGTAGTTCCACGGCACCGCTACCGGTAGCGCCGGTACCACCAGTCCCAGCCCCTGGGCCACCAGTGTGCCAACCAACAGTCCCGCCACTCCGCCGCTGACCGACAGCACCACCGCCTCGGCCAGAAACAGCAGGAGTATCCGCTCGCGGGAGGCCCCCAGTGCGCGCAGCAGCCCCACCTCCGGCACCCGTTCCTGTACTGCGATAGTCATGATGGTGACGATCCCCACCGTGCCCACCAGCAAGGAGATCGCCCCCAGCGCTCCCACGGCCAGCGTCAGCACCTCCAGAATGCGTCCCAGCACCGCCAGCATCTGTTTCTGGGTAAGGACGGTGAAATCCTCGGCGCCGTGACGGGTGGTGAGGACGTGATGCACTGCTTCCACCACCTTCTGCTCGTCGGCCCCGGCACGGTACAGGACGTCCACCTCCATCAGTCCCTCGCGACCGAAGATGGACAGGGCGCGGTGGGCGGGGATATAGATGCCGTCATCCATGTCGAATCCCAGTATCTGGCCTTTGGTGGCCATCACCCCGATCACACGGAAGCGGTACCCACCCACTTGCACGGACTCTCCCAGAGCATTTCCAGTGCCGAACAACTCGCGCTTGAGTTTGGCGCCGAGTACCGCGTAGGGCCGTGCCTGACGCGGATCGTCTGCGGGCAAAAAACGTCCTGCCGCCACCTTGAATTGCCACACCTCGGGCATGTGGTGATCTACACCGTTGACGTAGGTGTTGCGGCCTCGCGCCCCCCAGGACACACGGCCGGTGCCAAACACTCCTGGAACGGTGGCCACCACGTTGGGCACCCGCGCCAGCGCCAGGGTATCGTCCAGGGTCAGCGGTCGGGTGGTGGAGAGGATACCGCCGGGTACGCCCATGGTTTCGGTGCGGCCCGGAGTCACCTGAATCAAGTGGGTGCCGAACTGGGTGAACTCGGAGATGACGAATTTCTGGATACCCTCGCCGATGGAGGTCAGCAACATCACCGTGGCCACCCCCACAGCGATGCCCCCGGCGGTGAGCGCCGAGCGCATGCGATGGGCAGTGACGGCGCGGAATGCGAAGGCGACGGTATGCATGGCCTAGCGCCGCTCCAGGGAGGCCACCGGGTCGAGGCGCGCGGCGCGGGAAGCTGGCCACACCCCGAACAGCAGTCCGGCGCAGACCGCCACCACCACCGCCGCCACAGCCGCCCAGGCGGGCACCGCTACGGGGAATGTTGGCCAGACGCTGGCAATGCCCGCCACGCTCGCGTAACCAACGGCCAGACCGCAGGCCGCCCCCATCAGGCTGAGCAGCGTCGCTTCCCACAGGAACAGGGAGCGAACTCCGCGCGCGGTGGCACCAAGGGCTTTTAAAAGACCTACCTCCGGGGTGCGCTGGGTGACAGCCACCAGCATCACGTTCATCACCAGGATGCCCGCCACCAGCAGGCTGATGGTGGCAATTCCCGCTACCGTGAAGGTGAGGGCGGTGAACACCCGGTCGAAGGTGGCAAGCACGGCGTCCTGGGTAATCACGGTTACGTCCGCCTCACCCTCGTGGCGGGCGGCGATGATGGAAAGGGCTGCTGCCTTGGCGTCGGGCACCCCCTCACGCCCGCGTGCCTCGATCAGCATCCGGAACAGGCTGGAGACGCCAAACAGTGCCTGGGCCTGGGTGACTGGCACCACCACCATCTCGTCCATGTTGTCTCCCAGAGAACGACCAGTGGGGCTGGTGACGCCAATCACCCGGAAACGCCGGTCGCCGATGCGCAGCCATTGTCCCACCGGGTTGGTGTTTCCGAACAGCTCCTGACGCACCTTGGCGCCGACCACCGCCACCGGATCGCCGCGCTGTAAATCTCCGGGGGGCAAAAACCGTCCTGTTCCCATGGTCACATGGTGGACATGCTGGAATTCGGCGGTGGTTCCCAGCACCAGAGTGTCGCGCTCGCGGGCGCCAAAGGAAACGGTGGCGGCCCCGGCCACCACCGGGGCCATACGCCTTACCGCCGGATGGCGGGCCACGGCGGCGGCGTCATCCAGGGTCAGATCGCGGGGAGCCGTGCCGAATAGGGGGGGCGGGCCGCCGGTGGTTTCGGTGGCGCCGGGAAGCACGATCACCAGGTTGGTGCCGAGGGAGGCGAACTCCGCATTTACGAATCGCCGCGCCCCTTCTCCGAGGGCCGTCAGCACGATTACGGCGGCCACGCCGATGCCCAGTGCCACCAATGTCAGTACGGCCCGAAGGGGGGCGGCGGCGGAGGCACGTGCCGCAAAGCGCAGTTGGATAAGCGGCTTCATCCCGCTTTTTGGGTCTACGCGCATGTCCAATTTCATGGCGGGGTTCTCGTCGAATCTGCGGCGATCTTCCCGTCTTCCACCCTCACCAGGCGATGGGCGCGCTCTCCGATCACCGGGTCGTGGGTGACCACCAGCACCGCGATGCCGTCGCGGTTGAGTCCCTCCAGCAGTTCCATCACCTCCAGGCTGGACCCGCGGTCGAGGTTGCCGGTGGGTTCATCTGCCAGGATCAGGGACGGGCGCATGATGGTGGCGCGGGCAATGGCCGTGCGTTGGCGCTGACCACCCGAAAGTTGATCCGGGCGGTGGTCGGCGCGCTGTTCCATTCCGAGGCTGGCGAGGGCCACCAGAGCCCGGGCGCGGGATACTTCCGGGGCGACGCCCGCAAGCTCCAGTGGCAGGGCCACGTTCTCTGCGGCGGTCAGGCGCGGTACCAGGTGGAAAGACTGGAACACAAAGCCGATGCGCGCCAGGCGCACGGCAGCCCGCTCCCTTTCCGAGAGATTTCCGGTGTCGCGCCCCTCCAGCAGATAGGCGCCCCGGTCCGGGCGGTCCAGTAGTCCGATAACGTGCAGCAGGGTGCTTTTTCCGGAGCCGGAAGGGCCCATGATCGACAGGTACTCGCCCGCCTCTACGGCGAGGTCGATTCCGGCCAGTGCGTGTACCGGGGAGTGACCCACCATGTAGGTGCGCTCCGCGCCGGTCAACTGGATCAGAGGTGCCCTTCCGCCGCTGGCCGCTCCCTGGCCACTGTCCCCGGCAGTCATTTTCCGGCCGCCTCGGGAACAACCCGCGCCCCGGCCTTGACCCCCTCCCGCTCCAGAGAGGTGACCACCTGGTCTCCGGTGGAAAGTCCCGCCTCGACCTGTGTCCACTGCCAGTTGACCAGACCGGGGGTGAAGGTGCGCTCTACCAGGTCACCGTCCATATACAGGAGCACACGGTTACCCTCAAGTACTGCCCCGGTGGGCAGGCGCAGCACCCCCTCGCGGGTTTCCAGAATTACCTCAATGTCGGCGGACTGTCCGGTCTTGAGGTTTTCGATGCGGGATGGGGCGTCAAAAACCGCTTCTACCTCCACGGTTCGCGACTGTTTTTCGATATCAAGCACATAAGGGGCTACGCGCCGCACTTTGGCAGCGAAGGACTGGCCAGACAGGGCGTCCACAGTGATACGGGCGGGCAGCCCGGACCGCACACGGGGGGCGTCCACTTCGTCAATGGGAGCCGCCACGTACATGCAGGAATCGTCGATAAGATCAATGGCGGGCAGGGTGGCCACCCCCACCGGGGAGGGGGTGACGTATTCAAACCGCTCCACATTGATTTCGGCCACCACCCCGGCGAACGGGGCGGTGAGGATAGTGCGCTCAAGAGCCGCTTGGGCTATCCGTAATTGCGCTTCGGCGGCGCCGGCCGTCTCGCGGGATGCGGCGCAGTCCGCCTGTCGGGCTTGGGCGTTGGTGGCGGCGCGGTCATAGTCGCCCTCGGTGGTGATCTGTTGGGAGTGCAGGGCCGCCTGCCGCGCCCCCTCGCGCTGTGCCTCCTCCGCCATCAGGCAAACCTGCCCGGACTGGGTGCGGGCGGTGGCGGCGTTGGCCTGGGCCAGTTCCACCTGAGCCGAAACGTCATCGTTCCACAGGGACAGCAGCACCTGACCGGGGCGCACCCGGTCCCCTTCCTTCACCGGCAGCCGCTCCACCTGTCCGCCGCTGAGGGGCGACAGGCGTGCCCGGCGACAGGCCTCCACAGTCCCGGCGCGGGTGTTGGCCACAGTGGCTTCCACCACCCCGGGCGCCACCTCCACCACTTCCACCCGGATCGGTTGGGGCCGGGTGGCCAACCAGATACCCACTGCCGCCAATGCCACGGCTGGTATCCATAAGAGCTTGCGCCGCATGGTGATTCCCTTCACGCTGCCCCAACCCGCCCCCACCCTTGAAGGGTACCCAGTTTAGCGGTCGATGTGTAGGATAATGCGCAGGGTGGCGTGATTGCCGTAACCGGTCCCTTCCGGTTCACAACGGGTTTGGAGAATACATGGGCGAACAGGATTTGATTGCCGGGCTGCGCATGGTGCTCGCGCTGGTGGCGGGAGGCATCATCGGGCTTGAGCGCACCTATCACGGTCGTCCGGCGGGGTTTCGAACCCACGCACTGGTGTGCCTGGCAAGCGCCCTCCTGGTGCAGGTGACGGTCAACCAGTGGATGCTGGTGGCGGGGGCTCCTCTGGAGACACTGCGTGTGGACCCCACCCGCATGGCCCAGGGCATCATGACCGGTATCGGCTTTTTAGGTGCCGGGGTGATCATGAAGGAGGGGATTACCATCCGTGGCCTGACCACCGCTGCCTCCATCTGGATCACTGCTTCCATCGGCATCGTGGTGGGCATGGGCATGTATGTGGTGGCGGGTTTCGGTACGCTGCTGTCCATCGGTGTGCTGTCCCTGTTCCGCTGGATCGAAAAGCAAACCCCCACCCTGCGCTATGCCCGACTGCGGGTGAGGCTGAAAAGGGTTGACCACATGCTGGAGGGGGATTTGAACCAGTTGGTTGCGGAACAGTCGGTGGAGGGCAACACGCCGAGCTACCAACTGGAGGACGACGGACGCTCGTTCTCCTACGAAATGACGGTACGCACCCGCGATTCGGCCAATTTCGGCCGTTTGGCGGAACGCCTTTCGTCCATGGAGCAGGTGCAGGAGTTTTCCATCCAGCCCACCGGCGATTGACGCTCCCCATCTTCTCTCTCCCGGTGGCTTTTTTGCTTCGGTGGGGATATGCTCGGAAGACTGTATCTGGCAGTTGATGGGATCTGACACATGATCCCGTCGGGACGTTCACCCAATGTGTGGGAACGGAGGGCGCATGGCCGAAGGGGACGGCAGGCAGGTCGCGGGTGAGTCGCGGGCAGAGGCGGTGTTTTATGCCGGGGCCTCCCGGCATGAATTTGTTCCCTCGGGTGGCCGTGCCGAAGCCTTTTCCCCTCTCCAACCCGGTACGCTGGCTGCGCTGTTCGAACACGCTCCCCTGCTGATGGCAGTGCTGGATACGGACCTGCGCTATTTGTCCGTCAACCGGGAGTTCGTCCGAGTGTTTTCTCCGGATTCCGTGCCGGGTGAAAACTCGGGTGGTAAGCCTGCTGATTTTATCGGTGGCTCGCACATTGAGCGGGTCATGCACTCCAAATGCCGGGGGACGATGCTGGACGCACTGCGTACCGGCCAGGTCCATTTTGCTCCAGACTGCCCCCTGCCTGCCCCGACCCCCGGTGGCGAGATGTTTCTGGACTGGACCTTTACCCCGCTGACCGATCCAACGGGTGGACCTCCGGTTGCGCTGGCACTGTTTGCAGTGGAAGTGACCGAACGGGTGCGGGCGTTGGCAGCAGAGCAGGAACAGTCGGTTGCCCTGCGCCGTTCCCAGGCGGAACTGTCGGGCATCCTGTTCAACATGCAGGACACCGTTTACCGCTCGCGCCTGTCGGGAGAGATTGTTTGGATCTCGCCCTCGGTGGAGCAGCTTCTGGGTTTCCGGGCGGAAGACCTGATCGGTACGGATGCCGAACGGCTTTACGCCGACAGTGGCATGCGCCGCGAACTGCTGGACGCCCTGCGCCGCCAAGGGGGGCGTATTCGCAGTTTCCAGATCACCATGCGGCACAAGGACGGCAACCCGGTCAAGGTACATCTGAACGCCAAGTATTTCTTTGGCCCGGACGGTGCTGTGGCAGGAATCGAGGGGGTTCTCCACGATGTTTCCGGGCTTTACTCTGCTCACGAGGAACTGTGCCGTTCGGAAGGGGAACTTTCGGCCATCCTCCAGAACATGCAGGACACCTATTACCGTACCGGGCGCGATGGCCGCCTGCTGCGGGTTTCGCCATCGGTGCGGTGTCTGCTGGGGTACCCCTGCGAGGACCTGGAGCAGGGCCCCCTGGACGCATTGTTTGTGGAGCCGGAAGGGGGCAATGGGCTGATCAGTGCCTTGAAAGCGTCTGGTGGCCAGGTGCGTGACCATGTAATTCCGATGCGGCACCGGGATGGTCATGTGGTGTGGGTTTCCACCAGCGCCCAGTACTACCGTAATCGGCGCGGGAATATTGCCGGTATTGAGGGTACTGCACGGGACGTGACCGCCACCCTGCGCATGGCCGAGGCGCTCCGTGAGAGCGAGGCGCGGCTGGCGGAGGCTCAGACTATCGCTCGGCTGGGAAGTTGGGAATGGGAGGTGGCCAGTGGCCGCGTGTTCGGGTCGGACGAAACCTTGCGCCTGTTGGGATGGTCCGACGGCTGGGAAGGGCGTACCCTGGACGATTTTTTGAGGCGCGTCCACGAGGATGACCGTGAGCACGTTCGTCTGGCCCTGGACGATACCCTGCGGCGATTTTTGCCTTACGACACCCAGTTTCGACTGAGAGATGACCAAGGTCGCCAGCGGACCGTCCGCCATATGGCGGTGGTGACCGAGGGGGAAGGGGGCGCCCGCGTGGTGGGGGCAATTCAGGACGTGACGGAACTGGCCCGCACCCAGGAGGAGCGGGAACGCTTTCAGTCGCAGTTGCTGCAGGCACAAAAAATGGAGGCTGTGGGGATTCTGGCGGGGGGCGTGGCCCACGATTTCAACAACCTGCTGACGACCATCGGCGGTTTTACCGAACTGGCCCTGGCCCGCACTGCTCCGGACGATAGTCGCTACCGCGACCTGGAAGAGGTGCGGCAGGCGGTGGAACGGGCGGCCTCCCTCACCCGTCAACTGCTGCTTTTCTCTCGCAAGCAGCCCCTGACCATGGCCACCCAGGACATAGGACAGCGCGTTGCCGGGCTGCGCAACATGCTGGAGCGCCTGATTGGTGAGGACATTGTCATCCGCACCCACCTGGATCCGGCGTTGTGGCCGGTGCGGGCCGATGGCGTGAGTTTTGACCAGTTGCTGATGAACCTGGCGATCAACGCCCGGGATGCCATGCCGGGGGGAGGGCGCCTGACTATCCGAGCCGAAAATGTGACGGTGACCGGGGCCGATGTGGGCCGCCATCCGGACGCGAGCGCGGGCAGTTTTGTGCGGGTAATGGTGGCGGACACCGGGGTGGGCATGGATGCTGTGACTTTGGCCAGCATTTTTGATCCATTTTTCACCACCAAGGAGATTGGCAAAGGCACTGGACTGGGCATGTCTGTGGTTCACGGGATTGCCCGGCAGCACGGGGGGTGGATTGAGGTGGACAGTCGCCCAGGGCGAGGCAGCGTGTTCACTGTGTTCTTTCCGGCCTTTCCTGCCACGCGGGTCACGGATTCCGGTCCCACGATCACAGTCGAAGAGGCCATTTCCGTCGGGCGGGGCACCGTAAACGGGATGCGGGCTGCAGTTGAACCTGGGGGGGGTGGGCATCATATCCTGCTGGTGGAGGACGAGCCCGCGCTGCGCTCCTTCGCTCATACGGCGCTGACCAAGAACGGTTACCGGGTGACCCCCTGCGGTACGCTGCGTGAGGCGGCTGAGCTACTGGACAAGGGCGAAATATTTGATCTGGTATTTTCGGACGTGGTGTTGCCGGATGGCAGCGGCATCCAGTTGGCCGACCGGGCGGCGGTGGCTATACCGGGCACGCCGGTACTGCTATGCAGCGGCTACCCGGACCAGAAGGCCGGGTGGTCGGTCCTTCAGCAGCGGGGTATCCCCTTCCTGCAGAAACCCTACACGCTTACCCAGCTGATGTCGGCCGTGGGGAAGGGGACACAAAAATGCGCATCCGCCGACTGAAACCCGCCATCCGTCACGGCGCCAGGATGTCAGCCCGGGTGGGCGGTCGTCATAAGATTCAGTAAGAAATTTCGAAGTAGAGTGCGGCCCGGGTCACGTCGCTGGTGGCCAGGTTGGCTGCGCTGTACTGGGCGAGCATGATGCCCATGCGCGATGTTTTGGTCAGGTCGCGGCTGAGCAGGGCGTCCACCTCGGTGCCGTAGTCGTTTCCGAACGGCGATCCATCGAACTGCTGAAAACTGTGGTAGGTGGCCTGCCAGCCCAGGCCCCAGAGAGGCCCACTCAGGCCCAGACTGAGATCCTTAAGACCATATTTTGGTGTGGTGTACTGCCAGTCCACGAGGCCGGGAACGATCAGGTCGCTCCAGCCGTTGAATGCGTGGTTGGAGCCGAGAGGTGTCTGGAATCCGTACCAGAGTGTGGAGATATTTCCGAGCGAATCCATGTAGATGCGGCTCTGGGAGGTAAATACCTGATACCCGGCTTCGGCGGAGAGTCCCTTGGGCCAGCGGATATTCACCGCGGCATTTGTGTGGTAGGTATCCTTGTTCAGGAAGCCCGGATCTGCCAGATATCCGTTTCTGCCCTGGTAAGTATCCTGCTTGGCATATTCCAGAATGATTTTTACCTTGCCCATTTCGGGGCGGTAGAGGCGCTCGTAATACCATCCGATGGTGGAACTGGTTAGATCGTGGATGTTGTGTGGCTCGTTGTCGTCGACAAAATAGCCGTAGAAACTGATGTGGGTTCTCTGCGAAGGCCACATGGCGAACGACAGGTTCATCAAATGGGCCTCGAGGGATCGTTCCTCGAAGTCATTTTGACCCACCTTCATCACATAGGCGTAGGTAAAGTGGATATCCGAGACCAGGGTCTCGAAATTGACCTCTTCCAGGAGTCGGCTTTCGACGCGGAGGCTGTCGAAGGTGCGTTCTTTTTGCCGCCACATATCGGGGCCGATGTGCCGCTCGTTGTCGAATGCCAGTCGCTGGCGACCGATATTCATGCTGATGCCGACAGGCGTGGTAAAGGCCAAGTAGGCTTGATTGACCGCGTAGTCGGGGGGGTCGGGGATAAAAGGATACCCCGGATTGGGGTCGACAGTGTTCCGGTACTGGTCGGCGCCGGCTACGCCCACCCCCTCAATTTCGATCGTTGCCCGGGTACCGACCACGGGCTTGGAGCGGTAGCCCAGGCGCGCTCTGAGGGTGCTGGCGTGGGCATCCTTCAGGTAAAGAGCGTCTTGCAGAAATTCGTAACGGTAGCGCAGATCCAGGGACGGCCCGCTGCCAGGTCCGGCTACGTCGGCACCTTCGGCGGGAGTGGATGCGGCGGCGAGGGAGGAACCGGGAGCGCCCAGCAGGCAGGACAGCAACCCTGCGCACAGCAACGCGGACACACCGTGACCGGTGTGGTACCTGGCGGTGCCGGGACGCGTCTGCTGCATGACGGGTGTCTCCCCCTGCCCTGTGTTGGCGTGCCGCCCGACGTTCGGCTGCGGGCGGTCGGCGTATATTACGGCTCTCTGCCCTCTCATGGGTGCGGAAGCGCCGAATTCTGAGCCCCTATCGGATCGGACCGCGCCGGACTTGATGTCCGGCGCGGTCCGCCCTGTTTCTGTCATTGCCATTCCAACGCGCCGCGTCAGAATTTCATGCCACCCATCAACCACATCTTGGTGACGTCGGTCCTGGCGGGATCGTCGGCACTGAAGGCTGCGTACTTGGCGGTCACGGTGTAGATCTCGCCGACCTCGTAGGAGACCTGGCCATCCAGTTCGGTGCCTGGATCCAGCGCGCCAGCGGCGTCTGCTGCAAAGGTGTGGTACACCAGCATGCCTTGCAGCTTTTCACCGTTGTGGCCAGCCGCCACCCATGTGTCCACCAGGCCGTTCTGACCGTTGCCACCCACCAGCACATCCGCCCAGCCGTTAAAGGCGTGGTTGGTGCCCGTGGGGGTGGTGAAGCCAGTGGCCCCCGGACCCGCTCCGGTGTCGCCTTCCATCAACTCGTAGCCCGCCTTGATGAAGTTGGAGGACACGGCAACGCCAGCCTCCAGCGCCATGTAACCCGCGCTGTCCCGGCCGGAGTTCATGTACTCACCCTGGGTGGCGTATTCGCCGGTGAGCAGAACCTGCAACGATTCGCTCACCGGGATGCGGCCGTTGTAACGCACGCCCATGGTCTGCCACCCCAGCGTGCCGCTGTTGGGGTTGGTGGTGCTGTTGCTCTGGGTGTCGATCTGGTACAGGTAGGCGCTGACGCTGTGCGTGTCGTGCCAATAGTTGAGGTGCAGGACGTTGCTGTCGCTGATGTCCGCGTTGCCCCCAAGGACGGTGTTCAGGTTCCACAGCCGGGCGTAGGTGGCGGTGAGGCTTTCCATGGGCTTGAACTGCACCAGGGCGCCGTCGTAGGTCTGCTCGTTCTGGCGCCACCCCACGTTGCCGATGTGGCGGTCGTTGTCGAGCTGGATGCGCTGGTTACCTACGCGCACAGTCAGGTTCTCCATGCCCTCGAAAGACACATAGGCCTGATTGACCTCGTTGCCCTCGGGGTCAAGTACCCGGGCGTAGCCCGCGCCGCGACCGTTGCCGTCATTGTAGTTGTCGCCGTCAATCTGGGCGACATTCTGCAATTCCAGGAACATGCGCAGACCGTGGATGTCACCGGTCTTGTACCCCAGGCGGGTGCGAAGGGTGGAGGCGTTGGCATCGGCGGTGGCCGGGTTGCCGTCGTCCACATTCTCGTAGCGGTAACGGATGTCGACGGACGTCATGCCCTGGGTCAGCGCTTCGGTAGCCCCTTCCGCGCTGGCGGTCGCCGGGGTAAAGACGGTGGCCGATGCCAGCCCCAGCGCCAGGGCCAGGGCAGTAGTCAGGGCGGGAGAGGAAAACCTCCGGTTCATGGTGCAGCCTCCTTGCTGTTGTTTGCGCCGACAGACGATCCATGTCGCTCTGTCGCGGCGCGCCGTTTGCGGCGTGTTATATAACGGGAGCGGGGTTAAAGACAAATATCCGGGCAAGAAAAAAATGCCCCTGACGGGTTCGGTCGGGTTGGCAATCTGTACTTTTCCGATGCTTCGGACTGGCGGCGTGGCCGCATGTCGATTCCCTCTTCCTGGGTGGGAGGGCATAGCCTCCCGCGTGCCCTACTTGTCGGAACGGCAGTCATCAAACACAAGGAAATTCCAGAATTTTCCCGCCCCCTTGGCGACCTTGCGGGCGGGGAGGGAAACCGCCATGATGGTCACATCATGGCGGACCACATGCCATCGTTGCCCGCTACGCCGCACGCTATGCCAGGGCAGGGGGTCCTTGCGGCCCTAGGTCGTGAGGCGGGTCTCTCGGTTCAGGAAGCAGGGCAGAGGCAGGCCCGATACGGCCTCAACCGGCTTCCACGGCGGCCCCTGCCAGGGGTGACGGCCATCTTTCTGCGCCAGTTCCGCTCGCCACTGATCTACATCCTGGGGGTTGCCGCCGGGATATCCCTGGCTATCGGAGATTTGATCGACGCGGGGTTCATCGTGGCGGTTCTGCTGATCAACGCGGTGGTCGGAACCTTTCAGGAGTACAGCGCGGGGAGAAGCGCCGAGGCGTTGCAGGGGCTGGTGCCGGCTCGCGCCACGGTGCTGCGGGATGGCGAAGCGGAGGAGGTGGATGCCGTTGGTCTGGTGCCGGGGGATGTCGTGCTGCTGGCCTCCGGTACCCGGGTGCCTGCCGATCTGCGCCTTCTGGCCGGACATGACTTACGTGTGGACGAAGCCCTTCTAACGGGGGAGTCGCTTCCGGTGGACAAGTTCCCCGACCGGGTTTTGGCAGCGGAGACCCCGGTTGCGGAGCGCCGCAACATGGCGTTTTCGGGCACCATCGTGGTTAGCGGGCGAGGGCGTGGTGTGGTAGTGGGAACTGGCATGTCCACCCAGATTGGGGGCATTGCCAGCGCCATGCTGACCGGTCCGGACGCGCCACCCCCTCTGGTGTTGCGGATGCACCGTTTTACCCTGCGCATCGGCCTGCTGATTGGCGTCGCAACGTTGGCCATGGGGGGTGCGGCGCTGGCTCGGGGGTTGCCCCTCCACGACGTGTTTATGATGGCTGTGGCGCTGGCGGTGGGGGCGATCCCCGAGGGACTTCCGGTGGCCCTCACCGTGGCCCTCGCCGTGGGCATGCGGCGCATGGCCACACGCAACGTGGTGGTACGCGAACTGGTGGCGGTAGAGGCCTTGGGCTCCTGCACCCTGATCGCCACCGACAAGACCGGTACCCTCACCGCAAATGATCTGACGGTACACCGGATTGCCTTTGCCATGGGACCCTGCTGGGAAGTCACAGGCTCAGGTCTCGATCTGGAGGGTGGTATTTTGCCACCTCCTTCAGAAATTCCAGAGGCCTGGAGCTCTGCGTTGACCCGCTTGTGCCGAGCGGGACTGCTGTGCAACGAGGCTACCCTGGTGCACCGTGATGGCCATTGGCGGGGCCGGGGTGACAGTGTGGACGTGGCGTTGCTGGTGCTGGGACGTAAGGATGGGCTGACCGAAGTGGAACTGGCGCGGAACCATCCGTTGTTGGCGTCCATCCCGTTTGAATCCGAGCGGCGTTTTGCCGCCACGTTACACAGCGATGGCGACAGTGTTCTGGCCTGCGTGAAGGGCGCTGCCGAGCAGGTGGTGCCCATGTGCAGCACCGCACTGAGGCGGGACGGCGAGGTGCCCATCGACCAGGCAGCGCTGTTTGGCCGGGTGGAGGAACTGGCGCAAGATGGATTTCGGGTGCTGGCGCTGGCCGAAGGAGTTCCGACCCGCTCCGATCCCCACGACTTTGCCGAGGCCCACCTGTCGGGGCTGGTGTTCCTGGGTCTGGTAGGGTTGATCGACCCGCTGCGCCCGGAAGTGCGGCCTGCGCTGGATGCCTGCCGCCATTCCGGGGTGAAAACGGTGATGATTACTGGTGACCATCCTGCCACGGCGCTGGCCATTGCCCGTGATCTGGGCATGGCGGAATATCCGGAGCAGGTGGTAACCGGGGTACAACTCGCCGAGGCGGAGGCGGTGGGGGAGGAGGCGCTGGATGCGCTGGTCGCCCGCACCCCGGTGTTTGCGCGGGTGGAGCCGGGACAAAAACTCGCCATCGTGGTTGCGCTGGGTCGCCAAGGACATTTTGTGGCGGTGACCGGCGACGGGGCCAATGACGCCCCGGCCCTGCGCGCCGCACACGTAGGCGTAGCCATGGGACGTGGCGGCACCGACGTGGCCCGCGAGGCCAGCGATCTGGTGGTGGCGGACGACAATTTCGCCACCATCGTGGCCGGGGTGGAAGAGGGCCGCGTGGCTTACAACAATGTACGCAAGGTGGTGAATCTGCTGATTGCCACCGGTATGGGGGAACTGGTGTTGTTCTTCCTGGCTCTTCTGTCGGGCATGCCGTTGCCCCTGCTGCCTGCGCAATTATTGTGGCTGAATTTGGTGACCAACGGCATTCAGGATGTGGCGCTGGCGTTCGAACCGGCCGAAGGCGATGAACTGAACCGCCCCCCGCGACCTCCGCGGGAACCCATGTTCGAGCGGGTGATGAGGCGCCGCGTGGTACTTACCGCCCTGGTTGTGGGGGGGGTGGCGTGGGGGCTGTTCCGGTTTTTGCTGGACTCCGGAATGCTTCTGGATGAAGCCCGCAACGTGACGTTGCTGCTGATGGTTCTGTTCGAGAACGTATACGCGCTCTGCTGCCGCTCCGAGTCGCGTTCGGTGTTTTTCCACAACCCGTTGCGCAATCCATTACTTCTGTTCGGGATTTTGGCGGCACAACTGATACACATTGCCGCCCTCTACATTCCGCTGATGCAGACCGTGTTGCGGGTGCAGCCGGTCCGCCTGGATCTGTGGCTGACCCTGGTGGGTATGTCCCTGTTATTGCTGGGGGCCGTCGAATTCGACAAGTGGTTGGGGCGGGGGCGCAGCCGACCCCATCAGGATGGCCACGTTACCGGTGGGAACCCTACGTAGGCCATGGCTGATGGTTGCGAATGTACTCGCCGTCCTTGAACTCGGAAAAAAAATAGGGGACGTAGGGATGGACCACCTCCTCGCCCGAATCGTCAGCTTCGAGGCTGGTCTGCGCGGCGTAGGTGACCTGCATGGATTCGTGCACAAGCACGTGATACCACGGCTGTTCTCGCTCCGGCTGGGTCTGGTTGGCGCTGTACCACGTGTCGTCCGCGCGGCACACGGGATCCAGTTCCACCACCACGCCGCGGTATCCGTAGCGTTTGTGGCGCACCACCTGTCCGGGGCGAAAGCACGGACCTTCTCCACCTCCCGCCGTGACCACTGCGGGCAGTAGGGAGCCACCCCACAGGTGCTCGGCGAGCATCCGGTTGATGCGTTGGACGGTGCCCGTATCGGGAGGATCGGGAAGCTGTTCCAGGGCAATGGTCAGTTCCGGCCCGAACGCGGCCAGAGCATCCAGCACCGTGTCACGAACAGTAGGTGTGGGGTCGTCCAGCAACTTGATCAGGTGGGGCAGTTGCGACTGTTCCAGCATGGTGATTCGGCTCCGTAACCCATTCTCGATTGCGGACAGTCGGCGCGGGTCGTGGCAGGGCGCAGAACGCCCCCCGCGCCCCTTGGGCGCCGCCTTTCCGGCTGTCTCCCGATTTGTATTACTTATCGGCTGGGCGGCGGGGTGGCATGAGCCCCGGAGGGGTCGGTGGCATCGGCCTGGGGGGAGGTTTCCTTGCGAGCCAGAAGGGTGTCCACCAGCGCCAGCAGGGAGAGCACGTCCACCGGTTTGGTGATGTAATCATCAAAGCCGGCCACGAGACCATTTTTGACAGCTTCGGGGAAGCCGTCGGCACTCACGGCCACCACCGGTGTGGAGCGGGTGGCCGGGTGGGCACGCAGTTGCCGGAGCACATCAAAACCGCTCTGGTCGGGCAGGTTGATGTCCAGCAGAATTAGTCCGGGCCGGTGGGTGATGGCAGATTGGATGCCCGAAGCCCCGTCCTTGGCACATAGCACACTGGTGTTGCTGCGGGATTCCAGGATGCGGCGCATGAGGATGGTGTTCTGGGTGTTGTCCTCCACGTACAGTACCGTGCTCCGGGGTCTTTCTTGGGTCGGATTGGATGGTGGAGCCGATTGTGGCTCCTTGGTTGCCAAATTTGTAGCAGTGAGACCGGGGGGGGAAGCTTTTTGGGCTGTCGCGTCCGGCGGGGCGGAAGGGAAGGTGATCCAGAAGCGGCTCCCGTGTTCCGGGCGGCTCTCGAAGCGGAGGTATCCGCCCATAAGTTCTGTCAGTCCGCGGGTGATCACCAGTCCGATGCCGGTGCCCTCCACCGGGGTGCTTTCCGCTCCCAGGCGGTTGAACGGCTCGAATAGCCGGGATTGGAGCTTTTCCGGGATGCCACGACCGTTATCGCCCACTTCCAGTGTTACGTGGCCGGTGTCGGGGTCGCTACTGCATCCGATCCAGGCCTCTCCCCCCGGATGGTTGTACTTGATGGCGTTGGATACCAGGTTGATGAGCACCTGGCGCAGGCGGGTAGGATCTACCAGGATGGTGGCTTTGGGGATGGTTTCTTCAATGGGGCGTGGGGGAATTAGGGTGACTCCAAAGCGCTCGGCCAGTGGCATCAATAGGGTGACGATATGGTTGGAGATATCCACCACGTTCACCGATTCGACCCGCAGTCGCATATTGCCGGCCTCAATGCGTGACAGGTCGAGCACGTCGTTGATCAGTTCCAGCAGGTGATTGCCGGCTTGCAGTATCTCGCGCACGGTTTCCTCACCTGCGCCGTCCCCCCGTTCCTGGGCCTCGGCCTCGGCGAGTTGGGCGAACCCCAGAATGGCGTTGAGTGGGGTGCGTAGTTCGTGGCTCATGCGCGACAGAAATTCCCCCTTGGCGCGGTTGGCGGCCTCGGCTTCATGGGTGGCGGCCTGCAATTCGGCGGTGCGTTCCCGCACCCGGTTTTCCATCTCCTCCACGGCTTGTAACAGGGAGTATTCGGCCAGCTTCTGGTCGGTGACGTCGCGCATGGAACCCTGAATCCCTGTCCCTCCTGTGGGATGTTGCCAGCGCTGTGCATGCACCGACACCCACCGCTGGGTGCCGTCTTGACGCAATACCGGGATAATCATGTTGCGTACCCTGCCTCCCTCGGTTTCGAGTCGCTGTTCCAAATGGGCAACCTGTTCCGGGCGGGCGCACAGGTCGGCAAAGGGGCGATTCAACAGCCGGGTGGCGGGCTGATTGAACAGGCTGGTGGCGGAGGGAGAAATCCAGCGGATGGAGCCGTTTTCCGCGACACGGAATACGGTGTCCTGGAGGCTGTTGAGCAAGTCAGCCTTGTCCTGCTCCGATTCTCTGAGCCGGGACTCGGAGGCGATTTTCTCGGTAATATCGGTGACGCTGCCCACATAACCGCTAATGCGGCCCTGCCCGTCTACTACCGCATCAGCCTGCCCAAGTACCCAGGTGACGGCGCCGTCGGGACGCCGGAAACGGTATTCGGCGTGGAACGGGGTGCGGTTGGTGGCTGCCTCCCGCCACAGTCGAAATACCCGCTCGCGGTCATCGGGGTGCAGGGCATCACTCCAGCCGTCAATGGCCGCTTCTGCCTGGGTAAGGCCAGTGATCTGGCACCAGCGTTCGTTGACGTACAGGCAATGTCCGTTTGTGTCGGTGTGGTAGGCCCCCACCGGAATGGCGCGGGCAAGCATGCGGAACAGGGCCTCGGCCTCAGTGCGGATGCGGGCTGCTTCTTGTTCTCTGCTGATATCGCGTACCACAGTCACATACAGTGGGGTATCGTCGGCGTGGCTTGGAGTGAGGGTAATGGAGGCGGGAAATTTGTGGCCGTCACCACGTTGCATCTCCATTTCCATGCTGGCCGGTTCGCGGAAACCGGCACTTACCAGTTCTTGCATGGCGTGGTGGTGCCCTTCGCGGTCCCCAGGAGGCACCAGAAGAGTGCAGGAACGGCCCACCGCTTGCGCGGCGGTGAGGCCGAACATACGCTCGGCGGCGGGGTTCATCCAAGTGATATGACAATGGCCATTGATAGTGAGCATGGCCTCGTGGGCGCCGTGCACCGCCGCTTGGGCGTGGCCCCGGTTCATGCGCATCGCCCGCCGCAGCGGCACGCCCACCGACCACCATAGCAGGGGCGAGGCCAGTAGTGCCAAGAGCAGCACGCGCCACGCCAGCGCCGCGCCACCGACGGGCGCAGAACTTCTGGGCAGCACCAGTGCCACCGCCTCGGCCAAGGCCACGCCGCCCAGTAATGCCACCACCAGCCGGAAATTCACCCGCGGAGGGGTGAGGGAATTCCGTGTCATGTGCCCCCCTTCCGGCATGTTGCCGGTTCCACACCCGCTCCCGATGGGAGCCGAGCCACCTTCGCTTACTGTGCCGCAACTCTTTCTCGTGAGCAAGGTGCTGCACTCGATCTGGCTGGTGTGAAGGTCCGGTGCCGAACGGTTTTTTCCCGCAGGACGTTGGGGGGAAGTGTGGGGGGCGTGTACCCTATGCCACGGGTGGCAGGCGCATGGAGCGGGGTAAGACATGATACGTCGGGTCTGGTTGGCGGGGTTTTTGGCTTTTGGGGTGGTGGCTGGCCCGGCCTTGGGGGCAGAACTGACGCCACTTCCGGATGCGGGGTTGTCGGGCCATTACGGCGCGTCGGTGGGGACCGTTTCGGTGCGTGGCCTGAACGCAAATCACAAACGTCAGAGCCGCGTGGGTGGGGAACTGGAGGTGGGAGCACCGGGGCGGCCACTGCGGTTCGCGGTCGGGGTGTACCGATCAGAGAGCGGGATTGCCGTCGATGGCCTTAGTACCTCGATAGGCGAGTTCCATCTGGGAATTTTCGAAATTTACCTACCGGGAAGCATGCACCCTTATTGGGGAGCCGGACTGGCGATGGCGCAATTGACGGTGCGCAGTGCTCTGACTGGCCAGCAGCAGCGCTACGGATGGGACCCGGGATACTGGGCGGGGGGCGGATTTACCCTTGATCTGCCCAGACGAACCTTTACCGGGCTGAATCTGGCCTGGTCCGGGGTTCGTGTGGCCACTCCGCAGGGGAATGCGGATATCGGTGGCATGAGTCTGTCGTTGCGGGGTGGCTTGCGTTGGTGACCGAAGGCCCGGGGTTGCGGTGGTTGGGACGGTGGGACGCCCGTATCAGCGGATGTTCAGCGGGGAGTTACTGAAGTCCTTCCGTGGTCGCTCTTCCGGAGACTTGGGGGCGAGCGTTTGGGTTTTGGTGACAATGAGTTGTACCGGCAGGTCCCCGGCCTCGGTCAGGTAGCCGAAATCTTCGAAAATCTGCTTGTCGTCCACCAGTGCGATGCGGGTACACTCGTCCAGCATCCCTCCGCTCTGCATCAATGCGGAGGGTGTTTCTCCGAACACTTCTCCCTGGCCCAGCCAGTTGCCGTAGCGGTCTACCGACACGGCGCCGGTGACGAGCAGGGGGGCACCTGCCAACCGGGCCAGAGGCACTCGCTTGGCAAAACGGTCGATCTCCTTGAGCATGGCGGCGACCTGGGCATCGGCTCTGGAAACCGCTTCCAGCCGCCACGCTTCATGGGTGCGGGGGACCGGCACCAGCACAGTCTTGCCTGCCCGCAATGCCTCGCGGCGGGCTTCCAGTGTGACATCGTCCGCAGTAATGACTACGGTGGCGGCGGTATGCCAGGCAGGTTCTTCCGTCAGACGTGCGGTGGCGACTTCCAGTGCGCGGAACGACGGAATGCGGGCAAAGCAGGGACGCGGCACCATGGTCAGGTGGTAGTCGCTGAGGTATTTCCACAGCCATTTTCGCAATTCGTCCTTGCTTCTGAAGTGATACGGGATGACGACCATCTGGCAGTTTCAGTCCACGGTGAGGGTGATGGGCGAGAGGGGAGACGGTGATCCGACTGCCGCTAAGGTAACGCGCTCAATGGGCGCCGCGCCAGTCCAACAGCCCGGATCAGGTTCCGGAAGAGGACTTTACCCCCAAAGCATCTTCTACCGTCTGGTACAGCGCGTTGCGCACTGAACGGTTTGGTGATGTGCCCGCGTAAGGCTTTCCCTCCATGGGGATAGCCGGACACGGCGACCCCGGGGTGAAGTGCGAAATAAGTGTCGGCTTGCGGTGGGGGGGCGGCTCGCCCACAATGTGCCCCGCCTGGAAGATTGACCGGGTGATTTTACGGCTTGTTTTTTGGGGGGCAATGGCGAGCAGCGAGGGAGGCTGCGAGGATGGATTTGAACAGAATGGCTTTGCACGAGACGGGTTCGCGCTGGTTGGCGCTTGGCATCCTGGCGCTGGGACTGCTGGCCGTTCCGGGGGCGGGACATGCGCAGGGGGCGGGGCTGACGGGAAATATTAATCTGTTTCTGGGTGGCAAGACACTAGACGAGGCCGACTGGTACCCGGTGGAGAAGCACGGCGAGATCGGCCTGGTGGCCGATATCGGCAACCCCCAGTCATTGGCCAGTCTGGAGGTGCGGCTGCTCAGTTCCAGCAGTGACACGGTGCTGGATCTGGGGACCCTGAGTATCTACGAATTGACCACTTCGGAACTGGATCTGGGCGGACGCTTTACCTTCGTGAATATGAGCAATATGCGCCCGTACCTGGCGGGGGGGCTGGCCATGGTGACTGCCGAGCCCAGTGTAAATGGCTTTACGGTGTCCGATAGCGGGACTGGCGTCTGGCTGGCGGGGGGAATTTACTGGATTATCGGCCACTCGCTGAATCTGGGTTTTGACTACATGGTCTCCCACGCCAACGTGACCATTGTGGGGGTCAATGCCGACGCCGGTGGCGGCCATTTCAATTTTCTGGTGGGATTGCACTTTTGACTCCCCCATCCCGGGGCACTGTGGAGAGCAAATGACAAAGGGGCCACACCCGTGCGGGTGTGGCCCCTTTGTCGTCTCTCTCGGTCTCAGCCCTTGATATAGGGGGTGAACGGGGCGATCACGACACCGGTAACCCGTTCGCGCATGCTGTTGTCGTTGTTCACATAGACGTTAACGGGACAGAAATCGGTCACTTCGGACTCATCCATGTCCACGTAGCTGGCGACGATAATCAGATCGCCCTTGTCACCCAAACGGGCGGCTGCGCCGTTGATGCAAGCGTCACCGCCGCCGCGTGGGCCGGGAATCACGTAGGTGGCGAAACGCGCACCGTTGTTGATGTTGTAAATCTCGATGCGCTCGTAGGGGACCAGATCGGCTGCCTCCATGAGCGATTCATCCAGGGTAAAGCTGCCTTCGTAGTGCAGACAGGCCTCGGTCACCGTCAGACGGTGGACCTTGCTCTTGAGCATCGTGCGGCGCATGGGGATTTTTGTTGTATACCTCTATGTGACCCGGGGCAGATGCCCGGGGAGACAGGTTTCACAGACCCTTGTGTGCAACGCACCAATTATAAAGGGCCTCCATATAACCGGTCAAACCGGTATCCGGTCGGTGGGGTGCGACTGGACCGTACGGCAGAAGGGCCGACGGGCAATTTTGCAGACCGGTGTCCCTGATATCAACTCCCGATTTACTGTAGATCGGTGGGAGAGGCGGATGGGGCGGCACCGGGAATGGGGGTCAACAGATAGACCGTCCAGCGCTGACTGGCCTGTGGCATGGGGAAAATGGCTTCGGAGACAATCCGATAGTATCTCAGCACAAACGCCTGGTCGACCGGAAACTCATGCACCAGTATCAGGTCGAATGTCTGCCGCTGGATATTGTCCCGAAGCATGTTCCGATGAGCGGCGGCGCGTGCGACCACGTTTTGCGTGAAGGCATTTCCGGTGTGTGGGATGAGTTTGTCCGCCGTTTTTTCGAAATAGACCGATTGACCACTGTCATAGACCGGCTTTTCCGCCGCCATGGCCATACTGACGAACGTTGCATCGACGTAGGGATGTTTGGCCGAAGCGATCATTGCCTGGATTTGGACTGTGGCGGTCCAGTTCACATCTCCCACGGTAGACGGGGCTGGCATCCAGAACCAAGTCATGTGGACGATGTGGGCGAACGCCAGTGCCACGGCAAGAACCGACCACCCGGTGCGGTAAGGCGGGGACAACGCGGGCAGCGGCCCGTTGGCCCACCCGACTCCTACCAGAAGCAGGGGGGCGGCCATCAGTTGCAGGGGGTAGGTCAGCCAGTTTCCCACATGACCGCCCATCGGGTAGATGATTACAGAAGTGCCCACTATAAGTGCGAATAGCGGCAGGGACATTTGCTTGGACGATAGTGGGAAATCAGGCTCTTTCAGGTTGAATTTCAGACCGGCGGTCGAAGCGGGGAGGGGGCGGAAGTTTCCTTTCCGGACGATGGCAACGAGTCCAATCGCCCCGGCCCCCAGACCGATCACCAGCCAATGACCGTAGTGCCAGAAGAACACGGCCAGTTGCTTGACCATGTAGATTGGCACATAGCTTCGCTCCTCCTGGTGGATCACGAAAGTATCAAACAGGTACATCTCCCAGGTTGCTGCTGCTGCGGCAACGCCAGTCACAAGCAGGACGCCCGCTGAAAGGGCGAACCGCACTGCGCGGGATTTGGAGACGAACAGGAATATGTATGCAGAGAGGATCGCGAGGCCCAGCACGAAATACGGCTTGGTGAAAAAAGCCGTCACTCCCAGTAGAGCGGCAATTGTCAGGCTTTTTGTGGAGTATCGGAACCACCACGGCACGAACAGGGTGAGCAGGAACAAAAACTCACCCAGCGCATCGGCCCGCGCCAGCGGAAGGACACGGCCAAGGTGTGATGCGTAATAGGCTGTGGCCACCAATGACGCCCAGGCCCAACTGGCGCTCTGGCGCCGCGCAACCGCCAGAACCAGGGCAGTGGAAAGCAGGATGCATAATCCGCTAACGGCCCGGTGCACGGGCAGGGTGGGGCCAAAAATTTTGGCAAAGGGATACACCACCAGGGGATAGCCGATGCCGTACACGTTGGTGTACGCCGGGTGACTGGCAAGCGAGTACACCGGCTGATCGGAAAGCAGCAGCGTCGTGAACAGGGGGGGGGCGCCCTCCCTGTATTCATGCTGATAGGGGTAGTGGATCAGATTGTAGTGACGGATCAGCAGCAGTGCCAGCATCACGAATGTGATTGCCAGCACCACGCCGGAGATTATCTGTCTTCCCGGAAAATCTTCCGCCTGCGGCACTTGGGGGTTCACCTGGGGGTCCCAACCACCTGATCAATAATGAAGCGGGGGCGACGCTTGACCTCAGTGTAAATGCGTCCGAGGTATTCGCCCAGAACACCCAGGCACAAAAGCTGGATGCCGCCGAGGAAGATGATCGGCAGCAGATTTGACGCCCAGCCGGGTACCACCCGTTCACTCACCATGCGTACCCAGATTACCCAGGCACTGACGAAGAGGGACAGCAGGAAAATTGTGAGCCCGGTAAAGGTGATCATCCGCAGGGGCACCACGGAAAACGAAGTGATGCCGTTCAGGGCCAGGGCAATCATGCGTCTCAAGGGGTACTTGGATTCCCCAGCCAGCCTTTCGGTGCGGTCGTAGTGAACTGTGGCGGTAGTAAATCCGAGAGCGGGGATGATTCCGCGCAGGAACAGGTTCACCTCGCCAAACTGCTTGAGCTCCTCTACCGCACGGCGGCTCATCAGCCGGTAATCGGCATGGTTGTATACCAGGTCCGACCCCATGAGCCGCATCAGGCGGTAAAATTGTTGTGCCGTCCAGCGTTTAAACCAGCTATCGGCGTCGCGGGACTGGCGGACTCCGTAGACGATGTCCGCTCCCTCTGTGTAGTAGCGCAGCATCTCGGCCATGACCTTGATGTCGTCTTGCAGATCCGCGTCAATGGAGATCAACACATCGCCATCGGCGGTAAACAGTCCGGCCAAAAGGGCGCGCTGGTGTCCATGGTTACGTGACAGGCGGATGGCTGACACGTTGCCGTGGGCTGCGGTCAGTTCCTCCAGCATGGGCCAGGTGGCGTCGCGGCTGCCGTCGTCCACAAACCACAGTCGGCTGTCGGCAGTACATAGTCCGGCGGCAGCCAACTCTTCGAGTAGTCCGTGTAGCTGTCCGGCGGTGTCGGGCAGGACTTCCTGTTCGTTGTAGCACGGCACCACCACCGAAAGGCGGGGAGTCCGGCGGGGCGAGCGGGAGGCTGAAGGTGGACGGGTCATGCCGCGCTTCCGGAACGGACGATCAGGTATAAACCCGCCAGCACCAAGGCGACTCCTGCTACAGCACCAGGGGTGAGTCGCTCCCCCAGCAGCGCCACCCCACCCAGGTAGACCAGGGCAAAGGTGAGGGCCGTGAAAACGTAGACATTCACCAGAGATTCGGAGGATAGGGCGTAAATCCACAGGGCTGTACCGAGGGCGTAACAGACCAGTCCGGCGGAGATGGGCAAGTTGACGAAATCCAGCAATTCCTGACGCCCGCGGGCACCCACGCGGAACAGCAACTGTCCGGTGGCGGCCGCGAAGGTGGCCGTGAGCAGGATCGTCAGCGTGCCGCGTGTCATGGCGTGTCTTTCGGTCTGGTTGGCCGAACCGGGCTCACACGGGGCCTTTTGGGGGGGCAGCACTACCGCGTGAGGCCAGGGCAAGTTGTTTCTTGAGTACCGCCAGCCGGGTCATTGCTCCGACCGGGAGCACGGAGATGAAGCCCTTGCGCATCCGGTACCAGAGCGGACTCACATCGGGGATCGGCGCATTGTCGGAGATGCGCAGGCGTCGGACGCTTTCCGGAAGCGTGTCGAGGTACTTCCGCTCCACATACAACAGGGTGTTGTAGCGGTACCACGGTTCCACGTCCTGCCGATTTCTTACCTGCGGGCGGACCAGGTCAAGCGGCACAAATCCCTTACGCGTAAAGCGGTCGCGCCAGTAGGCGTAGGGTTGTTCGTTGATGTGGTTTTCACCCCCCTGTCCCGGGGGCGCGGCGGAAAACAGCACCATGGGGGCGTGGGCCGTCAGGGAGTTCACCAGGCTGTCGGCTGCCGCTGCCGGCAGGTGTTCTGCCACCTCCAGGCACTGCACAAGGTCGAAGCGACGCTCCAGGTCGATGGGGGCGGTGAGGTCGGCGGCGGCGAATTCTTCCCGAGTAATTCGGAGCGCGTCGCGATTCACATAATCACCGTCCACCCCGAGCACGGTAGAGATACCCTTGCGCTTCCACACGGCCAGCCAGGCACCCTGGCCACATCCAAAGTCGGCAACCGAGGAGATGGAGAGGTGTTCCAGAACGGCGCTCACCACCCGCTCGGCGGAGGCCTCGGCACCCTTGTTGATGTAGGCGTAGAAATCGGGGTCGTACTGATACACGGTCACACCGGCTGGAAAAATTGCCTCCCGGCCCCATCGCAGACGGAAAACAGCCGGAACACACGGTAACCGGCAGAACAGACGATCGGCAAACCGGCCGCGAGTATACCATACCCGATCAGGCGTGTTGGGCTCGCGGGGGGGGGCATGCCGTGTTTGCGGCCACTCTACGGGGCGGGCGGAGAAGGCTCGGAAGAACCGCCCAGTATCCGGTGCTTGAGGTCCATCAGCAGGGAGAACAACACCGGTACCAGCCCCAGGGTAAAAAGGGTGGAAAGTGCCAGTCCACCCACCACCACGCTGCCGATGCCCCGGTACAGTTCGGAGCCGGAGCCGGTCATGAGGATGAGGGGGAACATGCCCATTACCGTAGTCAGGGTGCTCATGAAAATCGGTCGAACGCGCACACGCACCGCCTTGTGCAGTGCTTCGCGCTGGGACATTCCGTCGCGGCGGATGAAGATCAGGCCTTGATGTACGATCAGGATTGAGTTGTTGACCACCGTGCCCACCAGGATCATGAAGCCAATCATGGTGAGCACGTCCAGCCGCTGATCGGCCACCAGGGCGTCCACCAGCACCAGGCCGAGCACACCGCCCGCTGCTGCGGTGGGCACCGCGATCATGATCACCAGGGAATACAAAAAACTCTCGAACAGGGCGGCGATGAGCAGGAAGGTGATGAGCGTGGCCAGGAGCAGGTTCCATTTCATTGCCTGCATGGTGACCTGCAGTTCGTCCACGGTTCCTGCCAGACGTACCGCGTAGGGAGGCTGGATCGCCCCCTGCTTTTTGAGGGGGGTGACGATCTTGTCCTGTACCGCCTGCATGGCAGCCTCCAGACTCACGTCGTTGGGGGGCACGGCACTGATGACCACTGCCCGGCGCCGCTCGATGTGGTTGATCTGGGTAGGGCCGCTGGTCTCCCACACGCGGCTGACCGAATCCAGGGTCACGGTCGCGCCGTGCGCGGTGCGCAACGGCAGATTTTTAATGGACGACAGGGGGGCCGGGGCCACCATGTAGGGATCCTCAGTTCGGGAATCCGGTGCCGCACCCCTGGTTCCCGGCGTGGCATAAAGCGCCACGTCAATCTCCTCGCCCTCGTAGGCGTATTTCGAAACCGTGGCTCCGTCTACCATGGCGGACAGGGCCAGGGACAGGTCGGAAAGGGGTAGCCCCACGTCGGCGGCGCGCAGGCGGTCGGGCTCCACACGAATTTCGGGCTCTCCAATATCCAGGCTGGGCTTGGGGCGCGTCTGTGCGCCGGGGAGCACCTCGCGCATCATGCCGAAGGTGCGGCCTCCCAGGGCCACCAGAGTTTCCAGTTCCGGCCCGCTGAATTCCACATCCACACTGCGGCCCGAACCCAGTCCGCGGGCGAATACCGACGATTGCTGGACGATGGCGATCATGCCGGGGATTTTTCCCAGCGCCTCTTTCATCACCGGGATGATCTCGCGGATGCGCTTTTCGTCCTTGGTGCGCACCCCCATGAACACCTGACGTCCGGAGGCCACATAGAAGAAATTTTCAATGGCCGGCTTGCCGTCGAGCTCACGTTCGGCCTCCCACAGGGGGCGCAGATCGTTTTCGATGTTGTTGCCGATACGGACAATCTCTTCCACGTTGTAACCAGGGGGCGGCAGAAGGATGCCCATTACCAGGTTGCGATTGCCCTCCGGGAGGTACTCTGCCTGGGGACTCAACCACATCAGTCCGGCCACCAGCACGGCGGTTCCTCCCAGTGCGGTCCAGCGCCGGGAGTTGTTGGCACACAAACGGTCGGAGGCGTTGGCGATCCAGTCGGCGGCACGGCTGCCCCAGTCGGTCACGCCCTGCAGGGGTAGCGGTTTTTCCTCTTCACCCCCGGTTTTTTTTGCGCCCCCCAGCACGCGCCCGGCGAAGGTGGGGATGACGGTCACCGACACGAACAGGGACAAAGTGATGCCGGTGACCACCGCCAGGGCGATGTCGCGGAACATCTGCCCGGCCTCCACGTCGAGGAAGATGATGGGCAAAAACACCGCCACCTTGGTGAGGGTGGCGGCCAGTACCGCCCCCCATACCTCTCCCACGCCGTCCAGGGCGGCATCCATGCGCGACTTGCCCATCTCACGATGGCGGAAGATGTTTTCCAGCACTACGATGGCGTCGTCCACCACCATGCCCACGGCGAAGCACATGCCTGCCATGGACACCACGTTGAGGTTGCGGTCCAGCAGCCACAGCATGCCGAAAGTGCCGATCACGCTCACCGGGATGGCCGCCGCCACCACGACGGTGGAAGAGACCGAACGCAGGAACAGGAGCAGCACGCCGATGGCGAGAATGCCACCGACGATCAGGTTTTCCCACACCTGGTGCAGGGATTCCTCGATATAAATGCCCTCGTCGTAGACCAGTGTCAGTGTCAGGCCGCGTTCGGCGAGGGGGCCAGCATTGAGTTCGGCGGCGGCTTGCTTGACCTGGCGCATGATTTCCAGGGTGTTGGAGCCCGACTCGCGGATGACGTTGACGGCAATGGCGGGGTGGCCGTTCTGGCGCACCGAGCGGGCCGGTTTGCGGTAGCCCAGGCGAACCTCGGCCAGATCGCCCAGAAAAAGAGGTGCCCCGGATGCGGTGGAGACCACCACGCGGCGGAGGTCCTCCGGGGAGGTGTAGGCGCCGGTGACACGCACGGTGATGCTGCGCTTGCCTTCGTCGATGGAGCCTGCCGTGGTGTCCTGGTTTTCGCGGTGGATGGCCCGTGCCAAATCTGGCAAGGTGATATCGCGGGCGGCCAGCTTTTCCGCGTCGGCGATGATTTGCAGTTCCTGTTCCCAGCCGCCAAATACGTTGCTCTGGCCGACTCCGGGGATACGCTCAAAACGTCCCTTGATGACGTTGACGGCAAAGTTCTGGTAAGTGCCGACGGGGCTCGGATTGTCCGGATCGGGGCGCAGCACCAGCCAGGCAATGGCCCCCTGATTGGCGTTGACGGTGTAGAGCACCGGGCGCTCGGCCTCGTCGGGGCTGTCCTTCACCTGATTGAGGCGGTTGGAGACCTTGATCAGCGCCGCATCCATGTCGGTGCCGGTGGCGAAGGTGAGGGTCACACTGGCCTGGGAGTCCCTGGCCTCGGACTCCATCTCCACCATGCCGGGGGTGCCGCGCAGCACCTCTTCCTGGCGGATCACCAGTTCGCGCTCCACCTCGCGGGGCGAGGCGCCGCGCCAGTTGGTCTCCACGGTGATGGACGGTTTGATGACCTCCGGGGTGAGTTGCACCGGCAGGCGGAACAGGGCCACGCTGCCGATCAGCACCACCAGCAGCACACCCACGGTGACCGCCACGGGGCGGCGGATCATGTGGCCAAGAAATTCTCCGGTGCCGGTCATGGGCGGGGGTTAGCGGGGTGCCGCCACGGCCTGGCCGTCGCGCACCCGTTCGTTGCCGCGGGTGATGACTGTATCGCCCTCCTTAAGTTCACCCATGGGGCGCACCTCGACGCGGCCGCCGCTGCCATCGCGGCCGGGGGTGACGGGCACGCGCACTGCGGCGCCGTCCACCACTTTCCAGACCAGAGAGCCGCTGCCGCTGGTGACAACAGCGTCCCGCGGGACAGTGAGGGCAGGTTCGGAGTTGCCGACGCCAAAGGTCACGCTGGCGAGCATTCCCGCAAACAGTTTGCCGCCCTTGTTGCTGACGGCCACCTCCACCGGAAAGGTGCGGCTTTTGGGGTCGCCCTCCGGGATGACCGCCTGCACGGTGCCGGAAAATTCTCCTCCCTCGGTACTCACCGGCACCTTGTCGCCCACGCGGATGCGGCCCACGATGTGTTCCGGTACCCACACCCGCACGCGGATGCGTCCCATTTCCACCAGCCGCACGATGCCGCCCCCGGCGGGCACCCATTCCCCCGCCTGCGCCAGTTCTGCCGCCACGACACCGGAAAACGGCGCGCGCACGGTGGACTGCTCCATCAGATACGTCAGGCGTTCCACCTCGGTTTCGCTCTCCGCCAGTTCCTGCTGGGCGCGGGCCACATTGCGCTGGCGGGCTGCTACCAGATCGGTGCTCACCGCCTCCTGGGGGAGCAGGGCCAGGGCCACCTTGAGGTCGGATTCATCCTGGCTGAGCCCCACGCGCGCAGCCTCGGCACGGGCCCGGGCCTGCCGAAGGCCGATGTCGGTAAGGGTGGTGTCGAGCTTCAGCAGCGGTGCCCCCTGCTGTACCCGGTCGCCGGTGCGTACCAGGAGTTCCACCGCGCGGGCCGCCACTACCGAGGCCACGGTACTGGTCTGGAATGATTCGGCGGTGCCCACCAGTGTGGCGCCTTCGCGTACGGACTGGCGGGTGACCTTGTCCACCTGAACCGTGGCCGGGGGCGGCCCAGCGGCCCCCTTGGGGGGGGGTTGCGCGGCCGGTACGCCCGGCATCAGCAACAACCCCGCGGCCAGCAGGAGAACCGGCAGACGGGCAGAGGTGGGAAAGGTTCGGCCGTGTGGGCCGCCGAGGTCGGTGTTCGATCGGGTGCTCATGGAACTGTCAACGCTAAGGGCCGGGTTGCCCACAAGTCAAGGGAGAAGGGAGGATGCGGGGCGCTCACCCGGAAGGGGGTGGGGGAGGTATCGTGGGGGGAAATGGTGTAGAATGAGGCCCCCGTCGTACGAACAATATGCCGGCCCCGCCGGGGCCGGGTGTGTGGACAGGAAACGCATGAAAGTTCTGCTCGTGGGAGGCGGTGGTCGCGAACACGCCATGGCGTGGAAGCTGGCCCATAGCCCCCGACTGGAAAAACTCTATGTGGCCCCCGGCAATCCGGGCATCGCCCACATTGCCGAGTGTGTGGACATTGCCGCCGACGCCATCGACGAATTGTTGTCGTTTGCCACCCGCGAGGCCATCGATCTGACCGTGGTCGGCCCCGAGGTGCCCCTTACCATGGGTATCGTCGATCGTTTTGCCGAGGCTGGCCTGAAGGTGTTCGGCCCCTCCCGCGAGGCGGCCAGGCTGGAGGGCTCCAAGGCCTTTTCCAAGGAGATGATGACCCGTTTCGGCATCCCCACCGCAGCCGCCCACGCCTTTACCGAATCGGCACCGGCCCTCACCTATCTGGCCGACATGACTGCCCCCTACGTCATCAAGGCCGACGGGCTGGCCGCGGGCAAGGGGGTGATCATCGCCGAGACACTGGAACAGGCCCAGCACGCCGTTCGCGAGATCCTCGACGAACGGGTGTTTGGAGCCGCCGGGGCCCGGGTGGTGATTGAGGAATTCCTTGTCGGCGAGGAGGTGTCGTACCTGGCGTTCACCGATGGCGAGCATATCGTGCCCATGGTCAGCGCCCAGGATCACAAGCGGATTTTTGATGGCGACAAGGGGCCGAACACCGGCGGCATGGGAGCCTATTCCCCCGCGCCGGTAATGACCCCGGAACTGGAGACAGCGGCCTTCGAGCAGGTGCTCCGACCGATGATCGACGGTATGCGCGGCATGGGGGTCCCCTACAAGGGCATCCTTTACGCCGGGCTGATGATCACCCCCAAGGGGATCAAGGTGCTGGAGTTTAATTGCCGTTTCGGTGATCCGGAAACACAACCGATCCTGTCGCGGCTGGACAGTGATCTATTGGACATCTGCCTGGCCAGCGTCAACGGCACCCTCGACCAGACCGATGTAACCTGGTCTTCCGATGCTGCTGTGTGTGTGGTGATGGCCTCCGCCGGTTACCCGGAAACCTCTACCCGCGGCTGCGAGATCACTGGTATCGAGGACGCCGAAGGGTACGACGGCGTCAATGTGTTTCACGCCGGCACCGCCCGCCAGAACGGCAAACTGGTGACAGCGGGGGGGAGAGTGCTGGGGGTGACGGCCCGGAGCAAGACCGTCCGCAAGGCCATTGATCTGGCCTACAATGCGGTGGCGCGGGTGCGTTTTGAGGGTATGCAGTTCCGACGTGACATCGGTGCCCGGGCCATCCGCCGGGGTGGTAGCAGGAAGTAAACCGGCGCCCGGTGCGCGCCCGAGGTGGCGGCGTCGGCTTGCCCGGCAACGCAGGAGATTTTTTTGTCATGACGAAGCAGCCCGCCCCCAATGACAGACCCATTGTTGGCATCGTGATGGGGTCCGATTCCGACTGGCCGGTGATGGAGCAGGCGGCCAAAGCCCTGGACCAGTTCGGCGTGTCCTGGGAGGCGACGGTGGCCTCTGCCCATCGCACCCCGGAACGGGTGCGTGCCTGGGTGGATGCGGCCCGCCACAAAAATTACCACGCCATCATCGTCGGCGCCGGGGCTGCGGCCCATCTGGGTGGAGTGATCGCCGCCGAGTGCAACATCCCGGTGATTGGCGTGCCCATCGAGGCCACCAGCCTGAACGGTCTGGACGCCCTGCTCTCCATTGTGCAGATGCCCGGCGGTGTGCCGGTGGCGTGCATGGCCGTGGGGAAGGCAGGCGCCAAAAACGCCGGAGTGTTCGCGGCGCAGATTATCGGTCGCAGCAACACCGAGGTGGCGGCGCGTCTGGAGATCTATCGCGAGGAGATGGTGCGCGAGGTCGAAGCCAAGGCCGCAGCTCTTGAACGCCGCATCGCCCAGGGACAATAACCGGGCCGCGACCGTATTGCCGTGCCGTATCGCCATCCGCGCCACCGGAGCGGTGGAGTTGGCTCTCGCGGTGCTGCGACAGGGGGGCGTGGTGGCCTATCCTACCGAACATTTTTACGCCCTCGCTTGCGACCCGTGGAATGCTGCCGCTGTGTCCCGCCTGTTTGTAGTCAAGGGCCGCCCGGACAACAAGCCCCTGTTGCTTGGTATTGCCGACCGTGCCGCGCTGACAAGCTTGTCCAGTGCCGTGCCCGATGCCGCCCGGCGGCTGGTGGAGGAGTGGCCGCAAGGGGTAACTTTGGTGGTTCCGGCGGTATCGGCACTTCCAGCGGGAGTCACGGCGGGGACTGGCACTGTGGGGGTGCGTTTGTTGCCGGAATCATTCGCGGCGGAATTGATCCGGACGGCGGGTGGTGCGCTGCCCGCTACCAGTGCCAACCAGTCCGGGGCTGGTGCAACCGGCGATCCGGACGTGGTGGCGCGGTTGCCGGGGGTGGATTTGTTGCTGGACGGGGGGATTTTGCCAGCGGGTAGCTGGTCCACCATCGTGGATGTGCGCGCCACACCATGGCGGGTGTTGCGGGAGGGGCAATGCCCGATTGCGGTGGTGGCGGGCTACGGGGCTCTTGCTCAGGGCTGATGAAGGAGACAGGTATGTTCACCGGAATTGTCGAGGAACTAGGCAGTGTGCGCCGGGCGGCGGAAACCCCCGGTGGCAGGACGCTGGAAATTGCCTGCGCCACGCTGCTGGAAGGGGGCAAAATTGGCGACTCCATCATGGTCAACGGGGCCTGCCTTACCGTCACCCGGATGGAGGAGGGTGGTGTTTTCAGCGCTGATGTGTCGACGGAAACCCTGCGGGTAACCACGCTGGGGGGGCTGCGTACCGGTTCTGCCGTCAATCTGGAGCGGGCCATGGCTCTGGGGGGACGTCTGGGGGGACATTTGGTGAGTGGCCACGTGGACGCGGTGGGGCATGTGCGTTCGGTGCGGCCGGTGGGTGAGGCGGTGGAAATCTGGTTCGATGTGCCTTCCACTGTGCTGGACCTGACGGTGGTCAAAGGGTCGCTGGCGGTGGAGGGAGTCAGTCTTACGGTGAATGCCCTGGACGCGGGGGGCTGTTCGGTGATGATCATCCCCCACACTGCTGCAAATACCACACTGCTAAAGATCCGCCCCGGTGGAGGGGTGAACCTGGAGGCCGATTTGATCGGCAAGTACGTCGCCCGCCTGCTCGGTGGCTATCGGGAGGAAACCGGGGCAGTGGGAGGGATCTCCGAGGCGACACTGCACCTGCTCTGAGGGGGATGCAGCGGGTGAAGGCGGGTAAAACGCGTTCGCGACGGCGTTGTGTCTGGTAAACTATTCGGTCAACCATGGGAGCCCGCGGCATGCAATCTCAGGCCCAACCTTCGATGCACGGAATGCACTTGATGCTCGCCAGTCCGCGCGGATTCTGCGCCGGAGTGGAGCGGGCCATCGAGATTGTGGAGCGGGCCCTGGAGTTGTTTCCGCTGCCGGTTTATGTGCGTCACGAGATTGTCCACAACCGGTATGTGGTGGACGGCCTGCGTGACAAAGGGGCGGTGTTCGTGGAGGAGTTGGGCGAGGTGCCGAACGGAGCCACGGTGATTTTTTCCGCCCATGGTGTTGCGCAGGCGGTTGTGGAAGAAGCGGCACTACGTGGCCTCCGGGTGATTGATGCCACCTGCCCACTGGTGACCAAGGTGCATCTGGAGGTGTTGCGTCACCGCCGCGAGGGGCGCGAGGTAGTCCTGATCGGCCACGCCGGGCACCCCGAGGTGCTGGGCACCATGGGGCAGGCGCCGGGCGGCGTGCTGCTCATCTCCACTGTCGCTGACGTGGCCACCCTTGTGGTGAGGAACCCGAAACGGCTGGCCTTTGTCACCCAGACGACCCTCAGTGTGGACGACACCCGGGGTGTGGTGGCGGCCCTCAAGGTGCGCTTTCCGGATATTTCCGGTCCCGCCCGCGAGGACATTTGTTACGCCACCCAAAATCGCCAGGATGCGGTCAAGCGTCTGGCCGACGGAGTGGAAGTTGTGCTGGTGATCGGCGCCCCCAACTCGTCCAACTCCAACCGGCTGCGCGAGGTGGCCCAGACCATGGGGCGGCGCGCCTATTTGATTGAGCGTGCCGCTGATGTGCGGGCGGAATGGTTCGCGAACCGCCCTGCAGTGGGCATTACCGCAGGCGCCAGTGCCCCGGAAGTGCTGGTGCAGGAGGTGGTGGAGCGGCTGCGGGAACTGGGCCATGCCGTGTCGGTGCAGGTCATGCCAGGACCTGCGGAGGATGTGGTGTTCGTGTTGCCGCCGGAACTCATCGTTTGATAATGTCCCAAGCCTTTTCCCCCCCCCGCTTTGTTATCTCCCGGTTGGTACTGGATGCGGTGTACCGGCATTGCGAGTTCGCCTATCCGGAGGAGGCCTGCGGCATCATTGTTGGCCCCGAAGGGAGACCGACCGGGGATCGCTTTTGCCCTTGCACCAACATTCAGAACCGACTGCATCGGGGCGACCCCTCTGCATACCCGAGGGATGCTCGTAGCGCCTACCGTATTGATCCGGCAGAGCTGTTCACTTTGACTCGCGACTGCCGTGCCTGCGATGAACACTTCAAGGCGGTGGTGCACTCCCATGCCGATGTGGGGGCCTATTTTTCCGACGAGGACCAACGGCAGGCGGCTCCCCAGATGCCTTTGTCGGTCGCAGCGTTTGCCCGTGGCGAGGGATGTACCGAGGCGGATGTGCTGGAGGAACTGGCCGCGGGGCGGCTGGTGGCAGACGATGTGGGGCGGGTAGTTGCCCGCGTGCCCACCTACCCGGAACTGGTGTATCTGGTGGTGGACGTGACCCGGAACCGTGCTCGCGGTGTGCGCGGCTTTTTCTGGAGCCCCCGGGATCGCACCTATGTGGAAACCCAGGTTAGGGTATCGTCCGCCACGGAGGATGAAGTTGCATGACGGTGAGGATGTCGGCGAGAGCGGTGCTGCGCACGGGACTGCTGGCAGGTGTGCTGGCCGGTGTATTCATGGGATGGCTGGCGGGAGTGTTCCCGGAGGCGCCGTCAGCATGGGCACAGGAGGGCGGTGCAGTGCCCACCGATGGTGGGGAGGATTCGGGCCTGAAGAGCGTCGGTGCGCCAGACACTGACAGCGGTGCCAATCTGGAGTCTGACACAGAAATTTCCGGGGAAACCTCCGGGGAAACCTCCGATCCCAGCGCCCCAGCCGCGCCATTTCGCTCTGCCGCTCCGGTACCTCCCGCACCTTCGGTATATCGGGATTTTGGTGACCACTATGTGCGGCACGGCATGCTGGAGGAGGCAGAAGAGGCCTACCGCAAGGCTGTGTCCCAATCTCCCCGCGACGTGTCGTTGCAGCTCAAACTGGGGGAGGTGCTGCAGTCTCGCGGCAACCTGGAGGAGGCGATCTCCGTGTTCCGCCGCGCCTACGAGATTGATTCCAACTCGGTTGAAGTCGTGGAGCGGCTTGGTGGCGCGGAACTTGATTCGGGGGATTTCAAGGCGGCGGATGTGCTGTTCCGGCGCCTGATCAAGATGGATTCCCATAACCCGGGAGGGCGCGTTGCCTTGGGCACGCTGCTGCTGCGGCAGGGGCACGGAGATGCCGCACGGGAACAGTTCGACGCGGCGGCGGTGATCAATCCGGCCGAACCGAACACCTATTTTCAGGTCGGCAACGCCTACCTGGACGCGGGGGAGCCAGACAAAGCCGTCGTCTGGTTCCGGCGCAGCATCGAACGCGACCCGAACCGGGCGCTGGTGCACAACAATCTGGGCAACGCGTTGCAGGTCGCTGGAAAACTTGACGAGGCGGCTCAGGAGTACGGTCGGTCCGTCAGCCTGGATTCCGGGGATCCGGACTATCATTTCAGCCTGGGGGCGGTGGAGGCTGCGCTTGGCAATGTGGACGCCTCCATTGCGGCCTACCGGCACGTGCTGGAAATCAACGACCACTATCCCGAAGCGCAGAACAACCAGGGCGCAAATTTCCTGCATATCGGCTCCTACGCCATGGCGGAAGGTCACTTTCGTATGGCTGCGGAGCAAACGCCGGACAGTCCGGTGCCACACAACAACCTGTGCGTTACCTACCTCGCCTGGGGTCGCGCAGACGACGCGGAATCGGCTTGCCAGGATGCACTGGAACTGGACCCGGGCCACCGGGACGCGGGTTTTAACCTGTTGCAGGTGTTGGTGAACAAGGGCAAACTGCGAGAAGTGGTTGGCAAGGGCGAAAAACTGCTGTCCAGTGCTGAACCGGACGCCACCACGGAACGTGCGGAGATTCTCACCACCATCTCTGCCGCTTACTATGGACTGGGGGATCCGGAGGAGGCACTGGCTGCTGCAACCCGTGCGGTGGAGGCAGACCCCAAGTTGGCGCGTGCCCACTACAATCTGGGGCAGGCGCTGGCCCGTCAGGGGCTGCTTGAGCGTGCCGCACTTGCCTTCAAGCAGGCCACCGACCTGGACACGAGTGACCGTGAGGCGTTTCGGCGGCTGGGGGAGGTTTACCGCAGGCTGGGCCAGGATCGGGAGGCGGAGGCGGCCTTCTTTCGGGCAGAGGGAGGTGTTGCAGCCCCCGCTCACTGAGGGCGAGGGCAGTGACACTGCGGCGGGCTCCTTGTGGAAGTTCGCCGGGAGTGTTCTAGTAGGGATGGCCGACAAGGGCCACGGGGCGGCTGCGGCAGCGCAGAGCACTTGATTTTTTTGGTGTAACGAGAGGTTTTAGCGATGCGGACAATCGCCGGGGTGCATGGCAGGGAGGTTCTGGATTCTCGTGGCAACCCCACCGTGGAGGTGGAAGTGACGCTGAAGGATGGAGCGATGGGCCGAGCCATCGTGCCTTCCGGTGCGTCTACTGGCGTGTACGAGGCGGTGGAACTGCGCGACGGTGGTGCCCGCTATTTTGGCAAGGGGGTGGCGCGCGCCGTGGCGGCGGTCAATGGCGACCTGTCCAAGGCGATCAAAGGTATGGACGCTACCGATCAGGCCAGGGTGGATGGCTGCATGATCGACCTGGACGGCACCCCCAACAAGGGGCGGCTGGGGGCTAACGCCATCCTGGGCGTGTCCTTGGCGGCGGCCCGGGCGGCGGCGACCTCCAGGGGCTTGCCCCTTTACGCCTATCTGGGCGGAGAGGAAGCCTGCCTTCTGCCTACCCCGATGATGAATATTCTGAACGGTGGCGCCCACGCGGATTCCTCGGTGGATCTGCAGGAGTTCATGGTGGTGCCCTTGGGGTTCGACACCTTCCGTGAGGCGTTGCGGGCCGGGACCGAAATTTTCCATACCCTGCGCAAGGTACTCAAGGAGCGTGGGCTGTCAACGGGGGTGGGGGATGAGGGTGGCTTTGCTCCCAATCTGGCCAATAACGAGGAAGCCCTCAAAATGGTGATGGAGGCTATCCAGCGCGCGGGTTACACCCCTGGCGAGCAGGTTGCCATTGCCCTGGATCCCGCCATGAGTGAACTGTATGGCGATAATCACTACAATTTTTCGCGCTCCAAAGAGGGACGCAAGGATTACCCCGATCTGGTCGAGTACTGGAGCGACTGGGTGAACCGCTACCCCATTGTGTCCATCGAGGACGGCATGGCAGAGGACGACTGGAAGGGGTGGGCGGCGTTGACCAAAGCCTTGGGCAAACGCGTGCAGTTGGTGGGAGACGACCTGTTTGTCACCAATACCGAGCGACTCTCAAGGGGAATCCGCGAGGGGGTGGGCAACAGCATCCTCATCAAATTTAACCAGATCGGCACGCTTACCGAGACACTCAACGCCATCCGTATGGCCCAAAAGGCTGGTTACACGGCGGTCATCTCGCACCGTTCCGGCGAGACCGAGGACACCACACTGGCCGACCTGGCGGTGGCCACCGGCGCGGGCCAGATCAAGACCGGGTCGGCCTGTCGTACCGATCGTATTGCCAAGTACAACCAGCTTTTGCGTATTGAGGAACAACTCGGCAAACGTGCCGTGTATGCCGGGCGCAACGGCTATAAAGTGTTGTCCTGAGGGGACTCGTTCGGCGCGTCGGCGGGAGTCGGCGCGCCAGATTGGCCGGATGCCGGGTTATTTGGGGGTGATGGCCCGCGCCGCAATTCGGCTTCCGAGGGTGCCTTGACCCACAGTCCCAGTGCCGGTCCCGGTCCCTGTGCCCGTGGCGGTCAGGTCTTGCCAGATGGTCACCAACTCACCACTGACCGGGTCGCTGTGCAGGGATGGTCGGCGTCGCACCGTGGCAACCTGAATGCCGTCCGAAAGCTCAACCTCATCCAAAAACCGGATGCCGTCGCGGCTGCGCCGCAAACGAATTTCACTGTTGTTGGTCCACACCACCGTCAGCCCTCCCAAGGCGTCCAGAACCAGGTCGGGATTTGCCACGCCCGTGGCCAGTTTGGTGAGCAGGGGCTGGATGTCATCGTAGGGAAAACGTTGTTGTAATTCCTGGGTGCGCAGGCGTACGTCTGTCGAAATCACCACCGGATGAGAAAAGTTTCCTCCTTCCGGAAGGATCGACAGGTACACCCCTGTCGTGATCACGTTATAGGCGGAGCCGGTGGTGAACTGGATTTTTCCCGCCGCGTCCACCCATGCCGCGTATACGGTTTCGTTTCCGTCCACCAACAGCGAAGGGGAGGCCAGCAGCCCGGAGGGCGGCGCTCCTGCGGGACGCCCCTCGGAGGACACCAGCAGGACGGTAGCATTGGCACCGCCGCAGTTGACGCCGCTTGGGGCGAAATTCCACGGTATGCAGCGGACGTACACCAGGTCCGACGGCCAACTTTGTCCCTGGTTCGGCTCGCCGGTCTCAATCCACGTCAGGTGTATGGCCCCGGAAGGGCCAATGGCCACTCGGGGCTCGCGGGAGTGGTTGTTGTTCTGGGTTGACAGGAACCCCAGCCCGGACAGGCGTTCCGGCGTGGGGAAGAAGTTCACCCCGGTGTCGGCGGAACGGCCCATAAACACGTCGGATAGCACGCGGGCCGCCTGGTTGGTGCCGGAGGCGATATCGTATTCGTTGCGCCAGGTGTAGTACAGGCTGCCGGTGGTGGGGTCGTAAGTGGCCCGGACCTCACTGGCGGTGCCCGCTTGACGGGACACGTTGCGTGGAAATGATTTTTCGGAAAACACGGCTACGGCGCTGTCTACCGCTGCCCCCGGATAGCTGGATTCGGGCTCGGTGGACCAGGTGCGGGCAATGGGATCGAACACGTCCACCTGGTTGGTGGCCGAGATTACCTTGGTCAGCGGGTCGACCAGACCATGACCGCCCATTAGATAAATTCTGCCCCCCAGCAGGGCTGCCGTGTGGCGGGTGCGGGGCATTGGCATGCGGCTTGGCAGACCACCACTGGTGAGGAGTGTCCATTGGGGGATCGGGTCGGCCAGATTGATGGTCTCGACCAGGTCGATGGGATCTTTTTGGCCCGCGATGGTGCCACCGAATACAAAAATTTCTTCACCCATGGCTGCCGCGCTATGGCCGGAACGGGGGAGAGCAAGAGATGGAAATGCGCCGATCGGCACCAGGTTGCCCGCCAGATCCACCCGGAACGCATCCACCGTCCCCACGGCTCCACCGGGGGTCATGCCGCCAATGACGTAAATTTCCACGTCACCGTTGGGGCGGGTCATGGTGACCGCTGCGCCGTCCTCGCGGGCGACGGACAGCCCGGTGGCCTGAACCTGCCAGGGGGAGGCGGGCGGGACGTTGCAGGCGGTGATGCCCAGCGCCGGGTCCACCGTGTAGGCGATGCCGCCAGCGGGGTCGAAACGCAGGGCGGCGCTGTCCACCGCGCCGGGGGGCCCCAGTGCGGTGCGGCCGCCGAACGCGAACAGATAGTCCTTGCCGTTCACACGGACGGCCACCATGGAATGTCCGGAGCGGGGGGCGGGCAAGGCCTTTTCCTCGAACCAGATGCCGTTGGTCGGGTCAAATGTGTCGACCCGGTTCACCAGACCGGTGGCGGTAGCCCCCCCTACCTTGTAGATGCGCCCGCCCAAGGTGGCCATGGCGTGTCCCCAGCGGCCGTAGGGGTCTGGATCAATCACCGTGTCGCAGAGGTCGCCAATGCCGTCGTGGTCCAGATCGACCTGGTCGAAGTTGGGGACGGTCGGGCAATTGTCTTCAGTTACCTGTCCCTGGTTGTTCTGTCCGTCGGGCACCAGGTCTCCGTCGCCGTCGTAACTCGAGGAAGCGTAGATTTCGCAGGCGTTGCCGATGCCGTTGCCGGTGGTGGCAGGGTCAAGATTGAGGTCCCACTGGCCGGGGTTGTAGACGAATCGGCAGTTGTCGCAGGCGTCGCCGAATTTGTCGGCGTCGCTGTTGGTCTGGTTGCCGATGCCGGGTATGGCCGCCTGGAGCGGTCCGTTGGGGACCGTAGGGCAGTTGTCCCTCACGTCGGGTACCCCGTCAAAGTCGGTATCCGCGGGTGCCAGATTGCAGGTTTGGGGCTGATCGAAAGAATTTCTGGGCACAGTTTCCCACTGGCGTACGCGCGGGTCGTAGGCGGTCACTTTCGTCACCGGGGCGTCGGAAACGTCGCGGCCGCCGGTGACCAATGCCTTTTCTACCCCCAATTGGTAAGCACCCACATTGGCGTAGTAGATGTCGGCGTTGAAGCGCCCGGTGTTGGTGGTGCCGGGGGCCGACACCTGGACGAACAGGTGCAGGTCGCCGGAAGGATCAACCACCGCCGAAATAGGGAGAGCCAACGCCTCGCCCGAGGTGATGTTGCCCAGGGCATTCATGTCCAGCAGCACTTCGTCGGCAGAAAAGTTGGCGCCGCCGTCGGTCGAAACACGGCGGTAGACGATATTTTTGGCTGCCCACAGCACCTGGATGGTGCCGTCGTGGGTCTCGGCCATGATGGGCGAAATGGCGTCGGCATCCTGCGTCAGGGGCGTGATGGCGGCGGCCAACTCCACGCCGCTCTCCGCCTGCTCCGCCGAGGTGCTGACGCACGCAGTGCCGGAGAGGGACAGCAACAACGCGAAAAATATGGCGGGACGCCTGATCACGGCGCCGGATTTCTGTAGAATGTCCACCCAACGGTGAGCCAGACGGAGTCCCTGCGCCGGTTGCAGGACGGGCGTCGGGAGATTCCGGTGAAGCCCCGGGAAATTGCGGGGGGAGTGCCTCTGCGGCGGTTTTTTTGGGGACGGCGCGTCACTTTATCTTTCATCTTCCGGACTCTGTCGGCCTCTTCCCGGGTTTCTTCCGATGATGCCTGACGGACTCTGCAAATCTTAAGCCGCAGGGACCGTGGCACACTATTTTATCGACAAATCCATGCAAAAGGGGGGGCGGGTTGAAATACCCGACCCCCTGGCGCGTCATTTGGGGGGCAGCCTCCGGGTGCGGGTGGGAGAACTGCTGCGCCTGGTGTGCGGGGACCGTTGGCTCACGGTGCGTGTGGAAGATGTGCGCCGCGGAATGTTGGCGGGAGTGGTGCAGGAAGACGTGGCATTGCCTTCCGAATCCGTCTCGATCACTCTGGCCATGGGGGTTCCCAAGGGCAGAAAGCTTGATGATGTGGTGCGGCACGCTGTGGAACTGGGGGTGCGGCGGGTGATTCCCGTGTACACCCGGCGCAGCGTGCCGGTGGCCCGGGAGCGGCCTGTACGGGACGAGCGTCTGGCGGCCATCACCCTGGAGGCGGCGCAACAGAGCGGGCGCTTTTTGGTGCCGGAGGTGCTTGGGGCTTTGTCCCTTGAGGCATTCATTTTGCAGCACCGGCAAACGGGTGGGCCGGGTGTGGTACTGTGGGAGGGCGAAACCGGGACACCTCTGGCCCAGGTGTTGCGTTCCGCCGGGCCGGAGATGACGGTATTCGTCGGCCCCGAGGGCGGACTGGAGCGGGAGGAGGTGGATGCCTTGCGGAGCGCGGGGTTCCGCAGCGCCAGCTTCGGGCCGTTCATCCTGCGCACCGAGACTGCCGCACTGGCCGCCGTGGCCGCGGCTTGGACGTTGATGGGGCCCGGCAACTCCGCTTGACAGTAGGGCGATGGTGGCTATAATCGCACTTTGTGTGATATAACTGCGCGAAAAATAAAGGGCTTTTTCAATTTGTTGGCGGTGCGTGACAAATGGATGGCGGTTTTCCGTCTGGTGCGGCCTGATGTGGGCATGGCGCTGGTGCGTCTGGCGCTGGTGGCCGTGGGGGCGTTGATTGCCGCCGATGCCGCGAACCAGTGGCTGTTGTCCCGTTGGCAGATGCCGGTGTCGGTGGGGGGTGGTGATGTGCTGCCGGAAATCCGGCCGCGCCAGAGCGTGGTGCAGGATCCGTTTGGCGACATCGTGGTTCGCAATGTTTTTAATTCCAATCCCAGTCCGCCGGAGTCCACGGCTCCGCCGCCATCTGCGGATCAGGGACCGGCGATCGACCCCCCCATCCCGTACGGCAGCTTCCGCCTCACCGGCACGGTGGTCGGGCCTACCCCCAACCTGTCGTTCGGTATCATCATGAATGTGGCACGTCGCGAGGAGCAGGTGTACCGCATTGGCGATCAGGTGGACCCCGGCATCGTGGTGGTGGATATTCAACGCGATTCCGTGCGCCTGAAGCGGGGTGGCGCGGAACTGGTCCTGCGTCTGTTTGATCAGGGGACACCGGAGGGAGGCGCGCCGTTGCCTCCGGGAGCCGCACCGCCGGGCCGGGCGGGGATGATGGGGGACTCCGGGCAGACCCGGTTTACCCTGGATCGTGGCATGGTGGAGGAATCCCTGAGCCCCGAAAATTTACCGCGCTTGCTTACCCAGGCTCGATTGCTTCCCAATTTCCGCGCCGGGCAGACCGACGGATTCCGCGTGTTCGCAATCCAGCCCGACAGCCTGTTCGCCAAGATCGGGCTGCAGAACGGCGACGTGCTGCACCAGATCAACGATGTATCGCTGGAAAACCCCACACAGTTTCTTTCCATGTTCGAAAGCCTGCGCTCGCAAAGCCACATCACGGTGGACCTGGTGCGCGGCACCGAACGTAAAACCCTTGAGTACGAAATCAGATGATGCAATCCAGGCTTGTTGCCCGGCGGTCGTTCCGGGTGTTCGTTGGTGTGGCGCTGGCGGTGGCGCTGCTGGTTCCGGGGCCGTGGATGGCGCAGGCCGTGGCGCAGGTTGGTCCCTCCGCCCAAGCAATTCCCCAGGAGGTCCCCACGCGGCCGGCCCCCAACCAGTCACAGCCTCCGGCGCTTCCCGAATTGCCGGCTGCGGTGGCGGCACAGCAGGCGGCAGTCGCCCCGGCCCAGAACCCGGCAAAAAATTCGGGAAGCGGTACGGGTTCGGCCAGTTCGGGCGAGCAGATGGTTACCATCGACTTCAACCAGGTGGATCTGCCCACCTTCATCAAATTTGTGAGCGAACTCACCAACCAGAACTTCGCTATCGACGAGCGGGTGAAGGGGAAGGTGACAATCTACGCCCCCAAGAAAATTCCCGTCAGCCAGGTCTATCCGGTGTTCGAGCAGGTGTTGGAATTGAAGGGGTTTGGCCTGGTTCCTTCGGACAACGTGGTGCAGGTGCTGCCTCTCACCGACATGCCGCCGCTGCGGGACATCTTTGTCTATTACCTGCAGAACGCCAATGCCGAGGAGATCTCCAAAGTGCTCACTGGCATCGTGTCGCGTTCCACGCAGCAGCAGGCGCCGCGGCCGCGCATGCCGGGGGCACCGGGAGGCGGAGGGCAGGAATTTGAGGGGGTGGTGCAGGTGCTGGCGGACCCGCCCACCAACTCGCTGATCTTCACCGCCTCCCCCAAGGACTACGCGATGATCCAGCGGGTGCTCAAGCAACTAGATCAGCAGCGTCGCCAGGTATACGTGGAGGCGGTGATTCTTGAGGTAACCACCGCCGCCGGTTCCCAGTGGGGGGTGAACGCCTTTGGGCTGGATGTTCCGGACCCGGCCCGCTACACCGGGTTTGGCGGCATGAACACCTTCGGCGGGGGGGCCGGCATGGTGACCGCTGACCAGTTGCAGAAGCAGGTCAACAGTCTGTCAGGTCTGTCGTTCGGCGCCGTGCGCCAGTTCAGTCTGGGCGGGGTGGACTATTTTTCGGTGGGCGGGCTGGTGCAGGCGGTGGCTACCGACTCCCACGTCAACGTCCTGTCCACACCACAGATTTTGACCTCAGACAACCAGAAGGCCGAGATCGTGGTGGGTGACAACGTGCCCATTCTCACCAGCCAGAGCCAGACCTCGGGCGGTAATTTTCAGACCCAGGTGGAACGCAAGGATATTGGTATTACCCTGCGGCTTACCCCGCAAATTCTGGAAAGCGACCTGGTCAAGCTCGATGTGTTTCAGGAAATTTCCAGCATCCGCAAGGATGTGCCGGCCGAGATTGTGCAGTCCCAGGGGGTGATTACCAGCAAAAAATCGGCTACCACCACGGTAATCGTCAAGGACGAACAGACGGTGGTCATCGGTGGCCTGGTGTCGGACAACGTCAACGACACCATCAAAAAGGTTCCCCTGCTGGGGGACATTCCCCTGCTGGGCTGGTTTTTCAAGAGCCGGTCCAAGGAAAGCACCAAAACCAATCTGCTGATTTTCCTGACCCCCCACGTAATCAAGGATCCCGAGGATCTGCGCGAGTTGCAGCAGGCCAAGTCGCGGGACACGATCGATTTCATCAAGAAGCAGCACGTCCCCAACAGGAAGAGCCGTATTCAGTTCCTTGAGCAGGCCATCAATCCGCCGGAGTGACGCAGTGAGCTTTGCCCCCCGTATGTTGGGTGAGATTCTGAGCGCCAACGGCTGGCTGTCCGGCCCGGCGCTGGAGAATGCCCTGGACGCGCAGCAGAAAAAGGCTGGTCGCATCGGCGACATTCTGCTGCGCAATGGCGACATCAGCGAGGACCAACTCGCCCGAGCGCTGGCGATCCAGTGGGACTTGCCCTATGTGGACAGCCTGCCGGAGGTGCTGGGGGGGCGCTGGGTCAAGCTGTTGCCGATCAGTTTTGCCAAGCTGTATCACATTCTGCCACTGGAGGAGCGTGACGACGGCACCACTCTGGTGGCGGTGGCCGACACCATGCTCGGCGATCCGCTCAACGACGTGGTGGCCCTTTTGGGGCCGATCCGCCTTGCCGTGGCCCCCCCAAACCTCATCATGCACGGCCTGAACATGGCCTTCGATCAGGCCAGCGGTACCACCGAGGAGGTGATGGAGAGCCTGGACGGTGAGCAGGTGCTGGGCGCCCTGCTAGACGAGCCGGTGGATCTTCTGGATGCCACCGACGAGGCCCCCATAATCCGCCTGGTCAACTCGGTACTGTTTCAGGCCGTCAAGGAACGCGCCTCGGACGTTCACTTTGAACCTTACGAGCGGGAATTCGTTGTGCGTTACCGTATCGACGGGGTGCTCTACAGCGTGCTCACCCCGCCGCGCCGGGCACAGGCGGCGATCACCAGCCGCATCAAGTTGATGGCGCATATGAACATTGCCGAGCGCCGTCTGCCCCAGGACGGTCGCATTGGCTTGCGCATGGCCGGGCGCGATATCGACGTGCGCGTGTCTTCCATCCCCACGGTACACGGTGAACGGCTGGTGCTGCGTCTGCTGGAAAAGGGGGCGATGAACCTGGAGTTGAAGACCCTGGGCTTCGCACCTGACCAGATGGAGCAGATGAACCAGATTCTGGCCATGCCCAACGGTGTGGTGCTGGTCACCGGCCCCACCGGCTCCGGCAAAACCACCACTTTGTACGGCGCCGTCAGCCAGATCAACAGCCCGGACCGAAATATCCTCACCATTGAAGATCCCATCGAGTACCAGCTCAAGGGCATCGGCCAGATGCAGGTGAACCCGAAGATCGACCTGACCTTCGCTTCCGGCCTGCGCAGCATCCTGCGCCAGGACCCGGACGTGATTCTGGTGGGTGAAATTCGTGACGGGGTGACCGCCGAAATCGCCGTGCAGGCGGCCCTTACCGGCCACTTGGTGTTCTCCACCCTGCACACCAACGATGCGGCCTCGGCCATCACCCGCCTGGTGGACATGGGCATTGAGCCGTTTCTGGTGTCGTCGTCCATTACCGCCATCATGGCCCAGCGGCTGGTGCGCCGCATCTGTCCGGCCTGCCGCACCGCCTACATCCCCACTGCGGCGGAGGCCCAGCGACTGGGACTGAAACCCGGAAAGTACACGTTCTACCACGGAACCGGCTGCGATGAATGTACCCGCACCGGCTACCGGGGACGGCTGGGGCTGTTCGAGATCATGGTCATGGACGAGGGGATGCGTTCGCTGGTATTGACCCATCCCGATTCCACTTCGATCCGCGATTATGCAGCGCGCCACGGCGTGCGCTTTTTGCGCGAGGACGGCGCCCGCAAGGTGCTGGAGGGGGCCACCACCACCGAAGAGGTGCTGCGCGTCTGTCAGGAAGAGACCAAGTAACCCCGTGCCGGTGTTCGAGTACAAAGGCCTGGATGCCCAGGGCCGCGGTGTGTCCGGTATCGTGGACGCGGACAGCGCGCGCATGGCCCGCAAGCGCCTGCGCTCCGGCGGGGTGTTTCCCACCGAACTGGTGGAGGGGAGGGAGGTGGAGCGACGCGAAGCGCGTTCTGTATCCCTGTTCGGCGGCCGGGTCAGCGCCATGGATGTGGCCCTGTTCACCCGCCAGTTGGCCACCCTGGTGGAAGCGGGCTTGCCGATGCTGGAATCTCTCAACGCCATGGTCGGGCAGGTGGAGAGTCCGCGCCTGAAGAACGTGGTGGCGGACGTCCGCGAGCGGGTCAAGGAGGGGGCGTCCCTGTCCGATTCCCTGGCCCTGCACCCCAAGGTGTTTTCCGATCTGTACGTGGGCATGGTCGGGGCCGGTGAGGCCAGCGGCACCCTGGGCCCGATGCTGGTCCGGCTGGCGGGGTTCACCGAGCGCCAGGTGGAGTTGTCGGGCACCATCCGTGCCACCATGTACTATCCGGTCCTGATGGTGCTGGTGGGCGGGGCGGTGCTGATGCTGCTGATGGGGTACGTGGTGCCGCGCGTGACGCAGATGTTCACCGGTATGAACCGGGCTTTGCCCACCCCCACTGTAGTGTTGCTGGCCGTCAGCGATGCGGTGCGGAGTTACTGGTGGCTGATGGCGGGCATGGTGGCGGGTGCGGTGGCCGCCTACCGCCGGTGGATGAACACCGAGTCTGGCCGGTTGCGTCATGACCAGTTGGTGTTGCGCGTCCCGGTACTTGGCAAGCTGGTGAAAATGGTGGCCATCAGCCGCTTTACCCGTACCCTGAGTACCCTTCTGACCGGCGGCATTCCGTTGCTGGACGCCTTGGCCATTACCGAAAAGGTGGTGCTCAACCGGGTGCTGTCCGATGCCATCGCCACTGCCCGCGAGAACATCAAGGAGGGCGAGGGTATCGCCCGCCCGCTGGCCGCCAGCGGGGTGTTTCCGCCCATGGTGGTGCACATGGTCACCGTGGGCGAGGCCACTGGTGAACTGGAGGCCATGCTGGTCAAGGTGTCCGAGGCCTATGACCGCGAGGTGACCACCACCGTGGGCAGCCTGACGGCGATCCTTTCACCGGTGATGATCCTGTTCATGGGTGCGGTGGTGTTTGCCATTGTGGTGGCCATTCTGCTGCCGATTGTGGAACTGTCGGGGCTTGCCAGCTAGGGGCGTCCCGCCCCGCCGGATGTGGCCCCCTAAAAGGAGCGTGTCATGAACAGTATGAAATCCGAATTGCCGAAATCCCGACGCACTGCGCCGCCGGTGGTGCCGGGCGAGGGTGGGTTTACCCTTATCGAGATCATGGTGGTGATTACCATTCTTGCCATGCTGGCGGCGTTGGTGGGGCCGAAGCTGCTGGGACAGACGGACAAGGCGCGGGTTGCCGATGCCCAGATCCAGATCCGCAACATCGCCCAGGGGCTGGATCTCTACAAGCTCGACAACGCGGTCTATCCGACCACGGAACAGGGGTTGGAAGCTTTGGTCAGCAAGCCTGCCATCGGCGTGATTCCGCACAATTACAAGGAAGGGGGGTACATGTCGATGATCCCCAAAGATCCTTGGGGAAACAATTACGTCTATCTGTCCCCCGGCACCTCTGGCCCCTACGATCTTCTGTCGTGGGGGGCTGACGGTACCGAGGGCGGTGCCGGGTACGATGCGGACGTCACCGCCAAGAACCTCAACTGAGTCGTGTCCGCCGCCACCACTATCCGGCAGGTGAAGGGCGTCCTTGCGCCGCCCGCGCAGCGCGGGTTCACCCTGCTGGAACTGATGCTGGTGATCTTCATCATGGGAATGGTGGCGGCTCTGGTATTCCCGCGTATCCCCAACATGGGTGGCGGCAATCTCAAACACGAAGTGCGGGCCCTGTCCGGGTACATTGGTGGCCTGTATGCGGAGGCCACGTTTACCCGCAAGCCCCACCGCCTGGTTTTCGATTTGGATACCCAGAGCTACTGGGCCGAATCCGGTCTGCCGCCAGCCGAACCGGGAGGGGCGGTGAGCTATGGCCCGGTGGACCACACCTTTCTGCACCCGGTGGAACTGCCTCAGGGGGTCAAGATGCTGGATGTGGAGGTGCCGTTGCGGGGCAAGCGCTCCGATGGCCACGCCTTCACCTACTTCAGTCCACTGGGGCGGGCCGACTATGCCGTGGTCCACATGCGTTCGGGAAATGAAACAGTGACCCTAGAGGTGAATCCCTTCTCAGGCCGGGTGGTGGTGGTGGATGGCTATGTGGAGGCATCCGGAAAATGATGCGTCAGCAGGCCATGGAACGCGGCTTCACCCTGCTCGAAGTGATGGTTTCGGTAGCCATTATCAGTACCGCGCTGGTGGCGCTGTTGGGGCTGCGTAACCGCGATGTGCAGATGCAGGCCCATTCACGGGAACTCACCCACGCAACTTTGCTGGCGCGCAATCTGATGTTCGAGACCGGACAGGATGATTCACTCACCGTGGGCTACATGGAGGGCAATTTTGGTGAAGGGGTGCCGTTTGTGTGGAAGCGCACGGTGAATGCTTTTTTGATCGAACGGGTGTACCAGGTGGATGTGTCCGTCGAGTGGGTCGGCAACAACCACCTGAATTTGACCGGCTTCGTCGAGGCGCCCCCCCCGAAATGAGGCACACACGGGGTTTTACACTGATCGAGGTGCTGCTGGCAGTGGCCATCCTGGCGGTGGTGGTGGGCATGTTGTATCGCACCCTGAGCCAGTCGAGCGAGGCCGTGCGCCACATGGAGGTTACGGCGGAGCAGTACCGCATGGGCCGCCTGGTATTGTCGCGTATCACCGACCAGTTAATGAGCGTTTATTATCGTGCAGGGGATTCCGGCGACGTGTTTCGTGGCGAAAGCATCCAGGGCGACCGGGGACTGGACGCGGATCTGCTGGAATTCGACAGCCTTTCCGCATCGGTCCCCGAGGAGGGGGCGGGCTCCTGGCATGCGCGCATTTCCTACCAGTTGAAGGATGGTCGCCTTATGCTGTCGGAAGTTTCGGACCTGCCCCCGGTGGGGGCCACCTATCCGGTGGCCGAAGGTTTGGCCGGTTTTCGGGTACGCTATCTGGAGCCGGACAACGACCTGTGGGTGGATGAGTGGGTGGGGCAGTCACGCTTGCCCAAGGCGGTGGAGGTGACATTGATATTTCCCGGCCAGCGCCCGCTGGGTGAAGACCAACTGGACGGTGGTCGTGCAGACAGCGACGAGGCGGCCCTGCTGACGCTGTCTGCCGTGACCCGGATTCCGATGGGAGAAGGATAAGCCGTGGCGAAGGACAAGGCCATGAAGATCGTCGGCTTTGCGGCCTATGTGCTGTTTGCCGTCCTGGTGTTCCTGTTGGGGCTGGTGATTACCTTTCCGGTTCAGGAGGTGGCGCAGCGGGTGACCGCGCTGGCCTCTGATCGTACCGGGTGGCAGTTTCAGGTGCATGGGGTGCGCTGGGTACCGTTGGCAGAGCTGCGCATGGCGCGGCTGGACGCCACACCACCGAAGGGAGCTCCGGTCCGGGTGGAGCGGGTGAGTCTGAATTTTGCTCCCATGCGCCTGCGCGAGGGGGTAATCTCGGTGCAGCACGACATGCAGCTCTACGGCGGTGGTCTGGCCGGTCATCTGGACGTGGAAGGGCAGGGGGTGAACGCGGCCTATACCTGGAGCGGGAAGTGGCAGGGACTGGACCTGTCCACGGTGCCCCTGACCGCCCCTGGCGCCACTCCTGGTGGCTGGGTGGGAGGCATGACGGTTACCGGTCGCAGCAACCTGGATGGCTCCGCTGCGTGGCGCGGCCAGGAGGTATTGCGCGGCAACGGTCGCGCCACGGTGGATGCCCACAATCTGCTGCTGAAGGACCTGCTGACCCCGCTGGGAAAGCTCAACTTGCCCCTGGGAGAGGTGCAGGCCAAAATCGCCTGGCAACGCGGTCGCCTGGACGTGGAATCCTTGACCATGGACGGCGATCTGCTCAAGGGGGAGGGGTCCGGGCGCATCACCGTGGGCAGCACGTCGCTCACCACCCGGCTGGACATGAAATTCCAGGCCACCCTGGGACCCGCATTTCCGATGCGCGACGTTGTTCGGGCTATGGTCAAGGCGGGTGATGGCCCGGTGAGCGTGGCGATTCGTGGCCCCATCGAGAGTCCGTCGGTGTACATTAACAACGTGGCGCTGGACCAGTTGATGTTGAAGGGCGGCTGACGATGCGGAGTGTGATCGGTATACATGCGGCCGCCGCCGACGGTGGCCTGGCCCATGTGGCGCGCATGGGCGTGGGCATGAAGGGCAATGTGTTGCAGACCCTGGGGACGGAGTTGCAACCCCACGGCGGTGAGCCGGTGGCGGTGCTGGCCCGCACCGCGGCTCTGCGCGAGGTGACGGTGCCTTTCACCGATGTGCGCAAGGCGGCGCAGGTGGCCCCTTACGAGGTAGAGGGCCATGTGCCCTTCGATATGGACGAGGTTGTCACCTCCCTGGTGCGCCTGGACGGTGGGCCGGACAGTACCCGCCTGCTGGTGGGTGTGGCCCCCGAGGAACACATTGCCGACATCGTGGGGCAGTTTGGCGAGTCTGCCCGGCAGGTGCAAACCATCGTTCCGGAGCCCTACGCCCTGTTCTGTTTCGCCCGAGCCCTGGCTGGGGAGGAGGGGCCGGTTCTGTTTGTCGATGTACGTCGCGAACGGGTGCTGTTGCTGGCGATGGAGGGGCGCCGATGGATCGGCAGTCGCACCGTCAGTTGTCAGTGGGACGAGTCCGCCGAAACCGGGTTTCCGGCACACGTTTCCGCCGCCCTGAGGCGCGCAGCCCAATCCCTGTATGGCGGCAAGCGGGTGGCGGCGGGCATGGTAGTGACCGGAGAGGGCAACGGCCCGGACGGCAGCCCCACCCCCGAAACACAAACATCTCTGGCCGAATCCATGGGCCTGCCATTGCTGGAGATGGAATCTGCCCCCGGCTTTCAGGAGCTCTCCGCCGGGCACACGCCGGGGCAACTATCCGCTGCGGCCATCGCCATCGGCCTGTCCCTGGCAGGTGCTTCCCGCGGCTCCGAACTGAATCTCCGGGCCGGGGCCTTCGCCTTGGGCACCCGGGGGGAGGTGGCGGTAATGCGGCGCGTGGTGGGCATTGGCGCAGCCCTGCTGGGTTTGTTGCTGGTGGTGTGGGTGGACGGTCTGGCGCGTGAGCACGCCACCCGGGTGCAACTGGATACGGTCAACACGGCCATGGAACTGGCCTATCGGGAAACCTTCCCCGGTGTCACCCGGGTGGTGGATCCGGTTGCGCAGGCGCGCACCGCTGTGTTGCAGATGCGCGCCCGCTGCCTGCTGTCCGGGTGTGGCGGGACCAGCGCCTTGGGGTTTTTGTCGGCGGTAAGCCGGGCGATTCCCGAGGATCTGACCATCGACGTGCGCGAATTTTCGGTGGACGGCGAAAAACTTCGCATGGAGGCCGAGGTGCTTTCCTTTGACGCCATCGATCAAGTCCGCGAACATATTGAGGCAGCGCCGGAGTTTTCCGACGTGAAAATCAGTGACGCGACCGCCACTCCCAAGGACAACAAGGTCAAGTTCCGGGTCAGCGCCCTGCTTGCGGAAGGAACCTAGGTAGCCGCCATGAACTGGATTATCGAATATTACCGGCAACTGGAATTCCGCGAACGCCTGGTACTTGTGATCGGCGGCATGTCTGCGTGCGCAATGCTGGTGTGGGCGTTGGGCATTGACGCCGCCTACCAGAGCGCCAGTGGCAACCGGAAGATGGTGGAGCGCAAACTCTCCTCGGCCCATGAACTGGGGCTGGTGCTGGACGAGTACCGCCGACTCAAGGCTCGTTCCGCAGGGGGCAGTGCCGCCCAGGCCAAGACCCCCAAGGGCTTTTCCTTGCTGTCGTTCATGGAGGGACTGGCGTCACAGGCGCAGGTAAAGGGCAACATCCGTTCCATGCGGCCGATCACCAGCGATGTGGCCGAGGGGGTGGTGGAGCAGGCAGTGGAGTTGCAGCTTACCAACGTGCGTCTGGAGCCAGTGGTGGAGATGCTCACCGAAGTGGAACGTTCCCCCCACGCCCTGCGCATCCGCCGACTGAACATGAAACGCCGTTTTTCCGATCCTGACCTGCTGGAAATTACTTTTACCGTGGCCCGTTACGAGGAGGCCTGACTCGATTGCTGCGTACCCCATTGTTTGGGGCACACGAACACCTGAAAGCCCGTTTGACCGAGTTTGCCGGCTGGGAGATGCCGCTGTCCTATTCCGGGGTAGCGGCGGAACACCGGGCGGTGCGGGAATCATCAGGGGTGTTCGATCTGTGCCATATGGGTCGCCTGGTGCTGGAAGGCACCGGCGTTGCCCCGGTGCTGGAGCGGCTGGCTCCTTCCCGCATCGCCACACTGCGCCCTGGGCGTGCCCGCTACACGGTGATCCTGAATGGGGATGGGGGCATCGTGGACGACGTGATCGTCACCCGTGAGTCCGACACCCGCTATCACCTGTGCGTGAATGCGGTTAACCGGGAGCGGGTGGTGGACCTGTTGCGGAAGACTGCTGATGGCGGCGATACCCGGGTGGCCGACCTCACCCTGGAAACTGCGCAGATCGCGGTGCAGGGGCCGGACAGCGCCGAGCTGGTGCGCCCGCTGCTGGCGGGAGCCGATTTCCCCGCCTACATGCATACCGTGCGGGGGGAGTGGGAAGGCCAGGAAATCGTCGTTTCCCGCACCGGATATACCGGGGAGCTTGGAGTGGAACTGTTCCTCCCCGCCGCCGCCGCGCCATCCCTGTGGCAGCGTCTGGTAGAAGAGGCGGTGCCCTGTGGTCTGGGCGCGCGAGACACCCTGCGTCTGGAGGCAGGTTATCCGCTCTACGGTCATGAGCTTACTGAATCCGTCACGCCGGTGGCGGCGGGTATCGGCTGGGTGGTGGACTGGTCGCGTTCCGACCTTCCCGCCCGCGCCCGACTGGAGCGGGACCGCAAGGCACCGGAACAGCTTTTGTGCGGCTTTTCCCTGAGCGCACCGGGGGTGCCTCGGGACGGTTTCCCGGTGTTTCTGGACGGCCGCTCGGTGGGGGTGGTGACCAGTGGCAACATGGGCATTTCGGTGGGCCACGGCATCGGGATGACCTGGTTGCCCGCCGCCCACACCGATCCTGGCAACGCCATTGAGATAGAAATCCGTGGTCGACGCATCCCCGCCGTAGTGGAACAGCCGCCGTTCTACACCCGTGGAACGGTGCGTCAGTCGGTGGACTGACGTGGATTTCGTTCCGCATACCCCCGAGGACGAAGCGCGCATGCTGGCGGCCATCGGCGTGGCGCGTTTTGACGACCTGCTGGCAGATGTGCCCGCCGAGCTGCGCCACAGCGCGCGCCCGGACTTGCCCGACGGCCTGCCGGAGATGGAGGTGTGGGGGCACTTTCAGGCGCTGGCGCGGCAGAACCACACCGGCGTCTGCTTTCGCGGCGCGGGCAGTTACGACCACTATATCCCGGCGGTGGTGCCCACGCTCCTGTCCCGCTCCGAGTTTCTCACCGGCTACACGCCGTACCAGGCAGAACTGTCCCAGGGGATGCTCACCAGCATTTATGAGTATCAGTCCCACGTCTGTCGGCTGACCGGCATGGAGGTGGCCTCCGCCTCCATGTACGACGGTGCCTCGGCGTTGGCGGAGGCGGCATTGATGGCCATGCGCCTGACCGGCCGGAAGCGCCTGCTCATCTCCGAGGGAGTGCATCCGCGTTACCGCGAGGTGGTGGCCACATACCTGTCCGGGCTGGACGCCGAACTGGTGGCGGTTCCCCTGACAGACGGGGTTACCGATCCGGCCACGCTGGCGGCGAGAACCGACGTCACTTGTGCCGGGGTGCTGGTGCAAAACCCCAATTTTCTGGGGCGCATTGAAGACCTTAAAACGCTAGGGGAGGCGGTGGGGCAGGGCGAGGCCGACCCGCTGCTGGTGGTGGTTGCCAACCCCATTGCCATGGGGGTGCTGGCGGCTCCTGGCGACTGTGGCGCCGCGATTGTGGTGGGGGAGGGGCAACCCATGGGGGTGCCCATGGCGTTCGGGGGGCCGGGTGTGGGGTTTTTTGCCACCCGCATGCGGCACATCCGTCAGATGCCGGGGCGACTGGTGGGGCGTACCGTCGACGCCCAGGGGCGCGAGGGTTTTTGTTTGACCTTCCAGACCCGCGAACAGCACATCCGGCGCGAAAAGGCCACCTCCAACATTTGCTCCAATCAGGCTCTGCTGGCGCTGGCCAATACCATTTACCTTTCGGCCCTCGGGCCACAGGGGCTCGCGCGCACTGCCGCACTGTGCCATGCACGGGCGGTGGAACTGGCGCAGCTCATCGCGGGTCCCGATGGAATCGAGGGCTGGAGCATGGCGTTTGGCAGCCCGGGCGACGGGGGCTTTTTCCACGAATTTGCGGTGCGTCCCCCCCTTGCTCCGGCGGAGGTCAACCAACGGCTGGCCAGGCATGGCATCCTGGGGGGCGCCGAACTGGGCCGGTTTGATCCTCAATGGGATGGCTTGCTGCTGTTCTGCACCACCGAGCGGCGTACCCGGGAGGAGGTGGCGCAACTCGCGTCACTGCTGAGGGAGATGACGCCGTGAGCGGGGCGCGGGAGTTGTCCGTCACCCGGCTGCACAGTGGCCGCATCGTGACCCTCGACATGGTTGAAGTGGCCCTGCCGAACGGGGCCACCACGCGGCTGGAAATCGTCCACCACCCGGGGGCCTCCGCCGTGGTGCCCCTGCACCCGAATCAGGACGTGACACTGGTGCATCAATACCGGCACGCGGCGGGCGGTTTTTTGTACGAAATCCCCGCCGGTCTGTTGCACCCCGGGGAGGATTCGGCGGACTGTGCCCGGCGGGAACTGGCCGAGGAGACCGGGCTTTCTGCCAACGGCCTGGAGCCTCTTACCGCCTACCACACCACTCCGGGTTTTTCGGATGAGGTCATCCACCTGTTTTTGGCCACGGAGCTGACGGACGGGGAGCAGAACCTGGACCACGACGAGGTGCTGCAAGTGGTGCGCATGCCCCTGGACGACGCCTTGGCTGGTATCCGTTCCGGCGCGATCACCGACGGCAAGACCATTGTGGCCCTTCTGCTCACTGCCGAGCGGTTGCGGGAGCAGTCCCGAACTACTACGGGCGGCGGAAAATACGGAAAATACGGGAAGCAGTAGATGTCGCGCGCACTGACCATTTACGACCACCAGTCGGCGGGCCGCCCCGGACGGCGCGGGCCGGAGCCCCCCGCCGGGGCGCTGGCGGATATTCCGGCGCACCTGTTGCGCCCCGAGCCACCGCAACTGCCGGAAGTGGACGAACTGGGGGTGGTGCGCCACTACACGGCCCTGTCGCACCGTACCTATTCCATCACCCGGGGGTTCTATCCCTTGGGATCATGCACCATGAAGTACAACCCCGCCATCAACGAGATGGTGGCGGCGCTGCCGGGCTTTTCCGGGCTGCACCCGGACGCCCCGGCAGAATATTCCCAGGGCACCCTGGAACTGATGTGGCATCTGGAGCGAGCCTTGTGCGCCATCACCGGGCTGTACCGGGTCACGCTGCAGCCGGCGGCGGGGGCGCATGGGGAGTTTTGCGGCATGCTGCTGTTCCGCGCCTGGCATCGGGCGCAGGGACGGAACCCGACCTATGTGGTGGTGCCGGACTCCGCCCACGGCACCAACCCGGCCTCGGCGGCACTGGCCGGGTATCAGGTCAAGGTGGTGCGCTCCGGACCCGACGGTCTGGTGGACGGCAACCATCTGGCCGAGATTGTGGACGCCGACTGTGCCGGTCTGATGCTCACCAACCCCAACACCCTGGGGCTGTTTGAGCGGGATATCCGGCGCATTGCCAATATCGTCCACGATGCCGGGGGGCTGGTCTACATGGACGGCGCCAACCTCAATGCCCTGCTGGGCATCGCTCGCTCCGGGGACATGGGGGTGGACGTGCTGCACATGAACCTGCATAAAACCTTTGCCACCCCTCACGGGGGGGGCGGCCCCGGCGCCGGACCGGTGGCGGTGGCGGAGCGTCTGGCGCCGTTCCTGCCCCGGCCCACGGTGGAGCGGGATGCCGACGGGGGGTTTTACCTGGATTACGATCGTCCCCATTCCATCGGGCGCCTGCACGCCGCCCACGGCAACGTGGGGGTGCTGGTGCGGGCGTATTGTTACATCGTAGCTTTGGGGGGCAATGGCCTGTGTCGCGTATCGCGCACCGCCGTGCTGTCGGCCAACTACCTGCGCGCACGCCTGCGCGGCGTGTTCCCCATCGCCCACGACCGGCCGTGCATGCACGAGTTCGTGCTGTCCCTGCGCAATCTGCGCGAACAGGGGCTGCACGCGTGGGACGTATGCAAGCGGCTGATGGATTTCGGGGTCCACCCGCCCACGGTCGGGTTTCCCATCAACGTGCCCGAATCACTGATGATCGAAACCCCGGAAACAGAGCCGCCGGAGATGCTGGACCGTTTTGCCGACGCCCTCATCCAGATCGCCCGCGAGGCTCGGGACACGCCGGACATGGTATCCTCCGCCCCTCATACTACGGTCATTGGCAGGCTGGACGAGGCTCGGGCGGTCCGCCAGCCGGATTTGTGCTGGAAACCCCGACCGCAACAAAACCCGGAGGATTGAAGTGAGCGACGCGGAGGCGGTCCACATTTTTACCGACGGAGCCTGTTCCGGAAATCCGGGGCCGGGTGGCTACGGGGCGCTGTTGCGTGCCGGTGGCCGCGACAGGGAACTGATCGGCTACAGCCCGGCCACCACCAACAACCGCATGGAACTGCTGGCCGCGATCCGCGGCCTGGAGGCCTTGAACGGGGCTCGTCGTGTGGTGGTCACCACCGATTCCAAGTATGTCCGCGACGGCATTACCAGCTGGATTCACAACTGGAAGCGCAACGGCTGGCGCACTGCCGCAAAAAAACCGGTCAAGAACGCCGACCTGTGGCAGGCGTTGGACAAGCAGCGCGAACTGCACCAGGTGACCTTCAAGTGGGTGGAGGGGCACGCCGGGCATCCGGAAAATGAACACGCCGACCGTCTGGCGCGGGAGGGCATTGTCCGGGGACAGGCGGGAAAACTTGTGGCGGATCCCATGGGGGAGGCCACCCCGTGAGCCGGGGCGGCAAGGGGGGGGGGAATGTTCCTGAACCTTCAGGAGCGGTGGGCGAAGACCGTCACGCCCCTGGACCCACTGCCGCCATTGTGGTGATCGGCGACGAGGTGCTGTCGGGCCGGGTGGAGGACATCAATTCCCTGTATCTGTCCAGGGGCCTTCTGGAACTGGGGGTGGCGGTGCGACGCATCGTGGTGGTGGCGGACGTGGTGGCCGATATCGCGGCCGAGGTCCGCGCCTGCGCGGATCGCTTCACCCACGTGTTCACCACCGGCGGGGTTGGGCCGACCCACGATGACGTGTCCCTCAAGGGCGTGGCGGCGGCGTTCGGTTGCAGGCAGGTGCGGTCGCCCCAGGCCGAGCGCATCATTCGTGACTTTTACGGCGCGGCTATGAACGACTCCGCCCTGCGCATGGCGGATATTCCACAAGGCGCCGAACTGGTGATGCCTGAAGGGATGCGCTTTCCGGTGGTGCGGGTGGAGAATGTGTGGGTGTTTCCCGGCAGCCCGCACCTGCTGCGCGCCAAGTTCGACGCCTTGCGTGACCGCTTTGCCAGCACACCCTTTAGCAATGCGCAACTGGCAGTGAATTGCGGTGAGCCGGAAATTGCCGCCTTTCTGGAACAGGTGCAGGGAGAATTTCCCCGTGTCGCCATTGGCAGCTACCCACAGGAACCCGGCGCGCCGGTGCGGCTCATCCTCACCCTTCGCGGCAAGGATGGGGGGATGGTGGCAAGGGTGCTGGAGCAACTGCGCAGCGGATTGAGCGGGCATTTGGTGGAGTGACGCCAAGGGCCGGGTGTTTCCCGGTTTCTGAATTGGGGGCTTGACCCGTGTTGCCGATCTAATGATAATGAGAATCATTATCATGATTTTGGAGATCAGGATGCTTTCCATGTCCCGCCGCCTTCCCCCGCATTCCGGCCTTTCCGCCCGACCGCTGCCCCTCCTTGCGGGCATGTTGGTTCTTGGCCTGCTGTCGGTGGCGATCCGGGTGGGTGCGGCGAGTGCTGCCGAGGTGGTGGCGCCCATCGAAATTCACATCAAGGACCACCGCTTTCATCCCGACGTCATCGAGATTCCCGCCAGCACCAAGGTGCGGCTGATCGTCCACAACGATGATGCGGAACCGGAAGAGTTTGAGAGCGAGGATTTCAACAGCGAGAAGGTGATCCGTCCCGGGCGGTCCGCAACCATCTTTTTGCCCCCCATGAGGCCGGGGGAGTACCGGTTCTGGGGTGAATTTCATCGCGATACCGCCCAGGGCCGCGCCATCGCCAAATAGGGCCCGGGCGGCAATCGCGCAGGCGCCGTCACGATGATGTCTGGATGTAGAGGAAACGCGTATGGCTGGAGCATTTCTCATCATGTTGCGCGAGGGGCTGGAGGCGGCCCTCATCGTTGGCATCATTCTGGTGGTGTTGACCCGGTTGGAAGGTCCGCATCCCGGCAGCCGCAGCCACGTTGGCTGGGGAGTGGCGGCTGCGTTGGTCGCCAGCGTGCTGTTCGCGGTATTTGCCGACGGCGTGGGCGACCTGTTTCAGGGGGCCGGTCAGGAAGTGCTGAACGGCGCCATCATGGCTGTCGCAGCGGTGATGCTTACCTATGTGGTGGTGTGGGTGCGCAACAGCAGAAAAGGGATGAGTGAAGAGTTGGCCCGCCAGGTGCGGGAGCGCGCCGCAGCGCGGGGACTGGGCATCTTTGTGCTGGTGTTTCTGACCGTGTTCCGCGAAGGTTTCGAATCGGTGCTGTTCCTGTGGGGGGTGGCCTTGCGCGGCGCCGGAGCCTCCGGATTCGGCATGTTTCTGGGGGGTCTGGCGGGTCTGGCCGCCGCTGCGGGTCTGGCGTGGGCCATCTTTACTGGTGGACGCAAGGTGCCCATGGCGGTGTTCTTCAATGTCACCATGGTGCTTCTGGTGCTGCTGGCGGCGGGGATGCTGTCCGGGGCCGCCGGGTCGTGGGTGGCGGTGGATTGGCTGCCCGCCCTGTCTTACTCCGTGTGGGACACCAGCGCGGTGTTGCCCGAGGACAGTGGCCTGGGCGGTCTGGCCAGTATCCTGCTGGGGTACAATGCCAACCCGACACTGATGGAAGTGCTGGTCTATGCCGGCTATCTGGGCAGCGTGGTGCTGTGGCTGATGGTGCAGCGTTCCCGTCCCCCGGTTCTGCAACGGGCTGCCGGATAAAAAATCGTTAACCGTGCGTGTGGTGGAGGAGTGATGATCCGATCCGTGTCCATGTGTGCCCGACCGGCAACCCTGGCAAGTTTGGCGGTGGCAAGCCTGTCCGCCCTGCTGTGGGCGGTTCCCGCCGAGGCCAAAAAATTCGTCTATTCGCCCATTGTGCATGAGGGGGAAAAAGAGCTCGAATATTACGTGGACTGGTATCAGGACGCTGCCGACCGCACCACGGCGGTCAACCACGAGGTGGAGGTCGTCAACGTCCTTGCCGAGCACGACAAATTATCCCTGTACGGCGTGTGGGAAGACCGCTCCAAAGGGGGCGAACTCAACTTTGTGCGCTACAAAATCGAATGGATCCACCAGATTTTCGAACACAACGAGCGCTCCTGGGACGCCGGATTTTATCTGGAGTACCAGATTCAGGACGACCCCACCGGCGTTCAGAAGGCGGACAAGATCGAGTTCAAGCCGCTGCTGGCCAAGAGCGTGGGCAAGACAGAGTTTCGCTTCAACGGTGTGCTGGAAAAGGAACTTGGTGTGGCCACCGCAGGGGCCACAACCCCCGGCGCCGAGTTGGGTTACGCAGCGCAAGTGAGTCTGCAGGCCCGGCCGGTGCAGCCGATGCTGGAGGTGTTTGGATCGCTGGGGGAAGTGCGCGACCTGCATTACTCCAAAAACCGCCAACTCATCGGCCCGGTCTTCAAGGTGGGCCTTGGTCGCAGACTCGTCTGGGAAGTTGGCGCCCTGTTCGGCACCACCCCCGCCAGCGAAGATGTGCGCATCAAGAGCAACCTGGCGCTGGAGTGGTACTAGGCGCACGGCCCGCAGCGGTATGCGCTGCGGGGGAGCTCCCGCCAGGCGTAACCGCGTAAATCACACGGCGGGTCCAGGTTCATCGCGAATCTGGACCCGTTTTTTGTTCATCAGACCCACCCCGCCTGGCGGGGACGGAATGGCGTGAGGGGAGGGGGGTGCCTACGTCAGCGCCTCGGGGTCGATCTCGCCCCGGAACAGGACGCGGGCGGGGCCGTCGATGACGACGGCGCGGAAGGCGTCGCCCTCGCGTGTGAAATGCACGGTCAGAACCTCCCCGGAGGTTGGCGCCACCGTCACCGGGGAGCGCACCTTACCCAGATGGGCAAACACCAGCGCAGTGGCCGTCACCCCGGTACCGCAGGCCATGGTTTCGTCCTCCACCCCGCGCTCGTAGGTGCGTACCCGCAACTCCCCGCCGGGCATCTGGGTGGCAAAGTTCACGTTGGTGCCATCTGGGGCAAAGCGCTTGTCGAAGCGCGCCTCCGCCCCCAGACCGCGCACGTCCAGATCGCCCACCCGAGGCACCGGAATCACCAGGTGGGGCACCCCGGTGTTGATGAAATAGCCAATAAATTCCTTGCCGCCCAGTGACAGTTCGATGTCGGGGGTGACCGCGCCGGGTGGGGTGAGGGTGACCCGTACCTTGCCCTCATGCACCTCGGAGTGGATCACCCCGGCGCCGGTTTCAAATTCTGCGGCGTCACCCGTTACGCCGCACAGGCGGGCAAAGCGGGCCGCGCAGCGGGCGCCATTGCCGCACATGTTGGCGGTGGAGCCGTTGGAGTTGAAAAAACGCCACGCAAAATCGTGCTGCGCCGAGTTTTCGACCAGAATCAGGCCATCGGCGCCAATGCCGTGTACGGGCGAGCAAGCGCGGATGATGAACGCATCCAGCGACAGTCCGGCTTTTTTCAGCGATTCTTCGACGATCTGCTTGCGGTTGTCGATTACCACGAAGGTATTGCCGGAGCCGCTCATCTTGTAGAACGGGATGCCCATGGGGCGAGTGTAGCACGGTGCCGGGGTGATGGGCCTTCGGGAGGAAGGGGAAAAATTTTTCTTAATTTGGGGAATGACTGCGTTGTTGACGCCAACCCTAAAACCAAATAAATGCATCAAACGACATCAAATTATACCGGCAACCCATTGTTCATGCTTTGTTTGTTTCTGCGCGGATTGTTTCTATGGCAACCGGGTGTGGCTCCGATCTTGCTGCCTCGGGTATAGCGGAGGAGTAGATTTCGTATCCCCGCCTGCCGGAAACCCGGCGGTGACGGGACGGAAGGGCGGAAGGGACAGTGGATGTGGGGTGCGTGCCGGGGGGGCACGCCAGACCGGTGGTGCGGCCAGTCAACGCGGATGGGGAAGCCAGGGATGGTTCGTGTGAGACACCGGTCGGGACTCCGATTAACCGAATTGCTGACGTTGGCGCTGTGTGCGTGGTATCTGGGGGTGGGGTGTGCGCACGCTTCCAACCTGATGACCATCAACAGCACCGGCAGCGATGACATGATGAACGACATTTTTGTGTCGGCTCCTGCCTCCTGTACCGGCCACAACGGTGTAGCGCCCCTTCATTCTCCTCCGGGTCCCCCTCCGCCTCCGGATTTTGGGCTTGGAAATTGTTCAGCTCGTGGGGCCGCTGCCGTGGCTGCGGCGGGGGCCAACAATTTTTTTGGTAGCTCCTCCTGGAGCGAAATACTGAATAACTCGTGGTCTCTGACCTTGGGTGAAATCACGACCAAAAGCGAGGGGTCCCATATCACCTCGGCCGGGAAAGACTGGGTGCCGGGTGTATGTTTTGGCCCCGAGTGTGGCCACATGCTGCAGGGCGATTTTGTTGTGCTGGACCTGGATGGCGACGGGAAAAAGGACTTTTCCCTGGCGGATCAGTTCACATGGGGGGTCACCTCGTACATCAGCCCGGAGTTTTCGGACAATCTGGTGATGAACACCCCCGATGGCCTGCGGATGGCTGGTGCCTCACCAGCAGGAGTTACCCGCATGGCGGTGCGCCAGGCCCTGGGCACAGTGGAGTACCACGCGCTGAATTCCGGAACTCCACGCTGTGATGGCCGACTGACAACTCCCGCGTGCACGGATGGTGTAATTGACACTCCTGCGGGTGCGCCCGCTTTCAAGGCCGATCCGAGGCTGTTTGGGCGTTGTGATCCGGACCTGTTTCACCCGAATACCACCCCTGATCCCCAAATTACCACCATTGAGCAGGGGCAGCAGGCACTCGACAACTGCCTGATGCTGGTAGCCACTACCCCGATTACCGGGCCAACATTGAACGAGGGTGATTTTTCGACCACCGCCCCCGTTTCTCCCTACGACCAAAGAATCGATCTTGCCACCCTCGAGATCTCCCTCGACCCCATGCTCCCGCCTGTTACGGCCTCGACGAATTGGAGCCCCAACTCTCGGGACTACTGGGTGGACCAGGCTGTGGTCGGCTACATCCACATGAATAAAGATGTGACCGTCCAGGACCTGTACCAGTACATGCAGGCAGCGGCAGGGTTTATTGGCAATGCCGACATTCTAAAGGCTAGCTACGCGAACGACTGGCTGCTCAAACAGTCCGATGTGGACCCGGATCTGGCCAGCAATAAATTCGGCAGCGTGGCGGACACATACAATTATGCCTTCCTGCTCGCCGTCAGTTCGGCCAGCCCTCAGAGCACCTGTACGCCTGGGGATCCGCTTTGCGTGGGGCCTGCGGGCCATACCAACTCTACCCTTGATCCATTATGGGGCGGGGCCATTGCGCGGGATGCCAACGGGGTGGCCCTGCGTGACGGGAATGGAAACGTCATTTACGATTATTCACGGAATTTGGGGTTTAGCGCTCCCAACTCCGATCTTGGTATCGGTGACGCTGCGCACCTCCGTTTCCTGTACTCGCAAAGCGTCGAAGGCTATCTGTTCACGTGCATGGATTGCGACACCAATCAACTCCTTGCTGCCGGTGCCAGTCACGACTTTCAGCCATTTCTTGATCCCCCCGTGTTCCAGCCGTACCACACCGCGTGGCACAACGTGCCCAGCATCGTTCACGCTGCCCCTTGAACTCTGCCGTCGGTGATGATGGGGTTTGAGGAGTGGCGGATCCTGTCCGCGGGAAGGGCGGGTCTATGGGCCCATCAACTGGGTGTAACGCAGGCCGCGCAGGACCACTGCGTACAACAGCGTGGCGCCGAACGCCGCGATGCTTGCCAGCACCAGGTAGCGTAATCCCAGTTTGACCGCCAGGTCGCCCTCCAGGCGGATGCCCTCGGGAAAGATGTGCCGGTCGTGGGCGCGGCGGCGCACGATGTAGGCCGTGCCGACGCCCAGGTAGTATGCGGTGTAGGCCACGAACACCAGCATGGCCGTGACCAGCACAGTGCCCACGTGGGTCCAGCCGTTGTGGTGGATCAGCACCGGGGCAATAAGGCGTCCGGCGACGATGGCGCCCACAAATCCTGCCGCGTTGCGCCACATGTTCAGGGTCACTTGCTGCATGCGGGTCTAGACGCGCTCCTCGGGATCAAATAATTTTTTGTATTCGACAATCGCGTAGCGGTCGGTCATTCCCGAAAGATAATCCGCCACCACACGTGCCCGCTCGCGGGGGGTGTCGCCCGGCATCATCTCCTGGTACTGGGGTGGTAGCAGGGCGGGTTTTTCCACAAAAGCCGCGAACATCTCGCGCAGCATCTTGTCTGCCTTCGCCCCCATGCGCTCCACCCGCCAGTAGCGGTATACCCGCTTGAATAAAAAACGCTTCAACTGCACGCTCTCGCGCCGGGTTTCGGGGGAAAAGCCGATCAGATCCTCGGGCATTTCCCGCACCTGCTCCGCCGCACGGATTTCCGCCGACCGGAGTTTCTCCAGACTGTGCTGCACCAGATCGGTGATCAGGTAATTGATCAGCCGCCGGTTGGTTTCATACAGCTGTTTGCGCAGCGGCGCGTTTGGCCACAGGGCCACCACCCGCTCGTGCTGGCGGGCGAACAGGGGTTCCTGGCAGATGTCGTCCAGGGTGATGATGCCCGCGTTGATGGCGTCGTCGATGTCGTGGTTGTTGTAGGCGATTTCATCCGCCAGATTGGCCACCTGGGCTTCGAGGGACGGGCCGTTGGTGGCGCAAAAGGTGTAAACGTCGGCGGATTCGGGGGCGTCGTAGGTGGTGCGGTGCTTGGCGATGCCCTCGCGGGTCTCGAAGGTAAGGTTGAGGCCGCGAAAGGCCATGTAGCGGTCTTCCAGCCAGTCCACGATGCGCAGGCTTTGGCGGTTGTGTTCAAAACCGCCAAATTCGCTCATCAGGTCGTTCATTGTGGCCTGGCCGCTGTGGCCAAAGGGGGTGTGGCCCAGGTCGTGGGCCAGGCTGATGGCCTCGGCCAGATCCACGTTGAGGCCCAGCATGCGGCAGATGCCGCGGGCGATTTGGGAGACCTCGAGGGTGTGGGTGAGGCGGGTGCGGTAGCGGTCGCCCTCGTGGTTCACGAATACCTGGGTTTTGTATTCCAGGCGGCGGAAGGCGTTGCAATGGATGACGCGGTCGCGGTCGCGCTGAAATTCAGTGCGACCAACGGGTTGCTCCTCGGGCACCCGGCGTCCCCGGCTCTGCTCCGGATGACAGGCCCACGGGGCGAGCTTGCCTTCCTGAAAATATTCGGTCATGGGTATATCCGGGGCGGATGGCGCGGCAGTGCTGTGCCGCATGGTAGGGTGGCGAGCCGGGGCAGGTCAAGGCGGGCATGGCGGGGGAACGGCCCGCTCGGCATTTTGGGGAAGAGCGGGAAATTCCTGACCACAAAAAGGGCCCCTCGCGGGGCCCTTCCAGAACTGAACCGGACGATTGTAGCCTTAGTGCCCGTGGCCTTTGCCACCCTCGGAGAAATTAAAACCCATCTTCATGGCCATCCAGCGGAAGGTGTCGAACTGTTCGGCGGTGATGAAGCCGCGCATGTCGGCCAGGGCGCGGTAGCGATAGACGCGCAGTTCCGCCTGCAGGTTGGAAATCTCACGAATCTTGATTTCGATCTTCTTCATGTCCGGCGGATTGCTGTCCGCCATGTCTTCCAGGTCCACCTCGGCCACGTCGATGCGCGCCTGAATCTGGATGGTGTCGCGGCGGTACTTGCGGCGCAGTTCGTTGAACTTTTTCCACTGGGCGTCGTCCAGCCCCAGCGCCCCCATCATCTCGGCCATGTTGCCACCGCCACCGCCGTCGCCGTGGTCATCGTGACCATTATCGGCCCCCCAGGCCGCCTGGGCGGCACCACTGAACATGCTGGCCGTGCCGGGGACCATGCCGGTAAACAGCAGCGAGGCCACCACAAAGGCGCCCATCAGGATCAAAACGTTGCGTTTCATGTTTCCTCCTTCGCAGAAAAAATTGCAGGGACCGGCAATTTCACCGAACACCCCAACGGAATCCAAAGTCTCCCCCGGTGGATGGATTCCAAGGGTACTCCGAATCGGAAAAATGGGCAAATTTTCCAGAAAATCCACCAGTTGCAAATGGTGGCGAGATATGTGGGAACCCAGCCGGAAACGGTATCCGGGGATTGAGTGTGCGGAGCGGGCGGACGCGGAAAATCGGGTGTAAAATGGGGCCTCGCCCGGCAAAAATTCTCCCGGCTTTGTCCCAACACCCTCCACGTCAGGTGTCCGTGCAGCCCCAGCAGATCGTCATTCGCGGCGCCCGCGAACACAACCTCAAGGGCATTGATGTCGCCATCCCCCGCGACAAACTGGTGGTACTCACCGGTTTGTCCGGGTCCGGCAAAAGCTCCCTGGCCTTCGACACCCTGTATGCCGAGGGGCAGCGCCGCTACGTGGAGTCCCTGTCGGCTTACGCCCGCCAGTTTCTGGAGCAGATGGGCAAGCCGGATGTGGACAGTATCGAGGGACTTTCTCCGGCCATCTCCATTGAGCAGAAGACAACTTCGAAAAACCCGCGCTCCACCGTGGCCACGGTGACCGAGGTGTACGACTACCTGCGCCTGCTGTTTGCGCGCATCGGCATTCCCCACTGCCCGGAGTGCGGCGACCCCATCGCGGCGCAGACGGTGCAGCAGATGGTGGATGCGGTGGAGCGCATGGCGGAGGGCACGCGCATTCTGGTGCTGGCGCCCATCGTGCGCGGCCGCAAGGGGGAGTACAAGCGTGAACTGGCCGCCCTGCGCAAACAAGGGTTTGTGCGCGTGCGCGTGGATGGCGAGGTGCGGGAGCTCGAAGAGGACATCAGCCTCGACAAGAACCTCAAACACGATATCGACGTGGTGGTGGACCGGCTGATCGTGCGCGAGGGCATGCGCAAACGCCTGACCGACTCGGTGGAAACCGCCCTCAAGCTGGCCGAAGGACTGCTCACCATCCATGAGGTAGGCGGGGAGGCGGGAGAAGGGGGGAGCGATCGCCTGTTTTCCGAGCGCCATGCCTGCAATCGCTGCGGTGTCAGCCTGCCGGAACTGGCGCCGCGCATTTTTTCGTTCAACAGCCCCCACGGCGCATGCCCCGCCTGCGACGGCCTGGGCAGCCACATGGAGGTGGACCCCGAACTGGTGGTGCCGGATGCGGGCAAGTCGCTGGCCGAGGGCGCCATCGCCCCCTGGCGGCGCACCTGGTCGGCCTACTTCGAGCAGGTGCTGGAAGGCCTGGCCAGGCACTACCGCATCCCCCTCGATCGCTCCTGGGGGAAGCTCAAGGAGGAGCAGCGGCGCGTCATCCTGCACGGTTCCGGCGACACGCCGATCACCTTCCGACTGGAGAAGGAGGGAGGGAGCAAATACTCCTTTACCAAACCGTTCGAGGGGGTAGTCGGGAACCTGTCGCGGCGCTACCACGAGACGTCTTCCGGTCAGATGCGCGAGGAGATTGGCGCCTACATGGCGGCGCGGCCGTGCCCGGACTGCAACGGGCAACGCCTGAAGGCCATCAGCCGCGCAGTGACGGTGGCGGGGCGCTCCATCGTGGAAATGACCGCCATGTCCATCGACGAGGCCTGCGACTTTTTTGCCGGATTGCCCCTGTCGGAGCGGGAACGCTTCATCGGCGAGCGGGTGCTGAAGGAAATCGGCGAGCGGCTGAGCTTTTTGCGCGACGTGGGACTCAACTACCTGACCCTGGACCGCTCCGCCGCCACCCTGTCCGGCGGCGAGGGGCAGCGCATCCGGCTGGCGACCCAGATCGGTTCACGGCTGACCGGAGTCATGTATGTGCTGGACGAGCCGTCCATCGGCCTGCACCAGCGCGACAACACCCGCCTGCTGCACACCCTGACCACTCTGCGGGATCTGGGCAACACGGTGATCGTGGTGGAACATGACGAGGAGACGATTCTGGCCGCCGACTACGTCATCGACATGGGGCCGGGGGCCGGGCACCGGGGTGGCGAGGTGGTGGCGGAGGGGACCCCGAAACAGGTGGCGGCGGAGGAAAAATCCCTCACCGGCCAGTACCTGTCGGGCAAGCGGCGCATCGCCCTGCCGTACCGGGAGCGGTCCCCCAGGGGGTTTCTGGAGATTTTGGGGGCGAAGGAAAACAATCTCAAAAACGTCGACGCCAGCCTGCCGCTGGGGATGTTCACCGCCGTCACCGGGGTGTCGGGCTCCGGCAAGTCGACGCTGATTCTGGAAATTCTCTACAAGCACCTGGCCAGGTTTTTTCATGCCGCCGGGGACCGGCCGGGGGCGTGTACCGCCGTGCGTGGCCTGCAACACCTGGACAAGGTGATCCACATCGATCAGGGCCCCATTGGCCGTACCCCGCGCTCCAATCCGGCCACCTATACCGGGCTGTTCACGCTGATCCGCGACCTGTTTGCCGTGGTGCCGGAATCCCGCGCCCGGGGCTACAAGGCCGGGCGTTATTCCTTCAACGTGAAGGGGGGGCGCTGTGAAGCCTGCCAGGGGGACGGCCTGATCAAGATCGAAATGCATTTTCTGCCCGACGTGTTTGTCACCTGCGAGGCGTGCAAGGGGCGGCGCTACAACCGGGAAACCCTCGAAATTCTGTGGCGCGACAAGAACATTGCCGACGTTCTGGAAATGGAGGTGGAGGAGGCGTTCGACTTCTTCAAGGCGGTGCCCGCCATTCGCCGCAAGCTGCTGACGCTGATGGACGTGGGGCTGGAATATGTCAAGCTGGGGCAGAGCGCGACGACCCTGTCCGGGGGCGAGGCGCAGCGCGTCAAGCTGAGCCGCGAACTGTCGCGCCGGGACACCGGCCGTACCCTATATCTGTTGGACGAACCCACCACCGGGTTGCATTTCGCCGACGTGCAAAAGCTGCTCAACGTGCTGGACCGGTTGGTGGAGGCGGGCAATACGGTGGTGGTGATTGAGCACAACCTGGACGTGATTCGCTGTGCCGACTGGATTGTGGACCTGGGGCCGGAGGGGGGGGGCGGTGGCGGAACCATTGTGGCCCAAGGGCCGCCCAAAAAGGTGGCCGCAGTGGCGGAGAGCCACACGGGGCGGTATTTGAAGGGGGTGTTGGGGAGGTAGGCAATCCCGCCGCCCAAGTGACCGCTTCACCCTGAAGACGCTCGCCGAGGCTACTCTCGCTTCTTCCAAACCGCAGCCTGCCCAGGGCCCATCCAGAATCCTTCCGAGGCGCCGCAAGCCTGCTCCCGCCACAGGGGGCGGCTGTTTGGTCTAAATTATTACCATAATGTCGTAATTATTACTGTTGCGTTGTTACGCCTGCGTCGGGGTGGCGGGCCGAGGGCCTGGTGTGGCCTGAAGATAAAGAAATATATCCATATATATCAATTGGATTAGTGCTATCCGTCGAGGTGGTGGGGTTTTTTTCAAAAGTGGCACAGACGTTGCGGTAGGAAGGTGCGGGTGCTTTGATTTCCCCGGCATTTTCCCCCCGCTGTCCAGCCGGGAGCCGATGCGGGTACAATACGCGGTTCCGTGCCGACTGCGGCGGCGTTTTGCAGATTCGAGTGGAGTGAACTGAAGCACATGAAGCACATTGAGGCGATCATCAAGCCGTTCAAGCTGGACGAGGTCAAGGAAGCCCTGAATGAGGTCGGCGTGGCCGGCATGACGGTGACCGAGGTCAAGGGATACGGTCGGCAGAAGGGGCACAAGGAGATGTACCGCGGGGCCGAGTACTTCGTGGACTTCATCTCCAAGGTCAAAATCGAAGTGGTAGTACCCGATAACCAGGCCGAAAAGGCCGTCGAGGCCATTGTCAACGCGGCCCGCACCGGCAACATCGGTGACGGCAAGATTTTTCTCCGCAACGTGGACGAGGCCATTCGCATCCGTACCGGCGAGCGCGGCGACGACGCACTGTAGTCGCGCCTCTCCCTCCGGCCGGAACGTATGGCCTCCCCGGACGGGCGGGGGGACAAAGGGAGATGATGACCCGTTACAACCCCGTATCGGCAGCGGGCAGCGACGAACAGCGTATCCAGTATAAGCTGCGCGAACTGACCGCCCTGTCCAAGATTGGTGAAGCGCTGGGCGCCCCGTTGGAACTGGAGAGTATCGCCCACCGGGTGATGGAGATTCTTTACCAGGAGATGGGTATGCGCCGGGGCACCCTGGCGCTGATTGAGGAATCCAGCGGTGACATCGTCATCGTCTCGGCTCTGGGGATGAGCGTGGAGGCGCGTAACAAGGGGCGCTACCGCCCCGGTGAAGGGGTAATCGGACGCATCGTTTGCGAAAACCGCCCCGTCATCGTGCCCAACCTGGGTAACGACCCCCATTTTCTGGACCGTACCGGTGCCCGCACCGAGGAAAAAGACCACCTCGCATTCATCGGCGTACCCCTCAAGTTCAAGGGCCGCGTGCTGGGGGCAATCACCGCCGACCGGCTTTTTGACGACAAAACCGTGCCCCTGGAGGAAGACCTGCGCGTGCTGTCCACGGTGGCCTCCCTGTTCGGCCAGGCGGTGGAACTGCACCGTCTGCACCGCGCCGAAACCCAGGCCCTGAAAACCCAGGCGGACAATCTGGAGGCGCAACTCAAGGCCCAGTTCCGCATCGAGGACATGGTGGGCAACAGCCCGCTGATGCATCAGGTGTACGAGTCCGTGGCCAGCGTGGCTCCCAGCCGCGCCACGGTGCTGCTGCGGGGGGAATCGGGCACCGGCAAGGAACTGGTGGCGCGGGCCATCCACATCAACAGCCCCCGTGCGCGGGCGGCGTTTGTGCGCGTCAACTGCGCGGCTCTGCCGGAAACGCTGCTGGAAAGCGAGCTGTTCGGCCACGAAAAAGGCGCCTTTACCGGCGCCACCCAGTCGCGGCAGGGGCGCTTTGAAATGGCCGATGGCGGCACCCTGTTCCTCGACGAGATCGGCGACATCACCCCCACCACCCAGGTCAAACTGCTGCGGGTGTTGCAGGAGATGGCCTTCGAGCGCGTGGGGGGCAACCAGACCATCCGCGTGGACGTGCGCGTGGTCACCGCCACCCACCGCAACCTCGAGGCGCTGATCGCCGACGGGCGATTCCGCGAGGACCTGTATTACCGCCTCAACGTGGTGCCGGTTTTTTTACCCCCCCTGCGGGAACGGCGCGAGGACATTCCCCTTCTGGTGGAGCATTTCCGGCGCCGCTTTTGCGAGGAAAATCGCCGCGAGATGCAGTTTTCGGAGTCCGCCGTGTGGGAGCTGATGCACCACGAGTGGCCGGGCAACGTGCGGGAGCTGGAGAACGCCGTGGAGCGGCTGGTGGTGATGTCCCCGGCGGGAAAGGTCGGCGGCGAGACGGTGGCCAAGCTGCTCAGCATGATGCCGCAACGGGCCCTGTCGGGGCCGGTGGAGGGGGTGTCCGCGCCGGCCTCCGCGCTGCCGGGGGCGGGGCCGGTGGGAAGGCCGGGCGCGGGGCGCGCATCACTGAAAATGGGGGTGGAGGCGATCGAGCGCGAGGAGATTCTGGGGGCGCTGAACCGCTGCGGCTGGGTGCAGGCGCGGGCGGCGCGGCTGCTGGGAATCACGCCGCGCATGATCGGCTATAAAATGCGCAAATACGGCCTGGAGCCGGACGATCCGGCGGTGTTGCCGGTGTCGCGGGGGGGTGCCGACGACAACTGATGCGCCCGCCGTTGGGGGCTTTTGGCCGCCACCCCCTTGCATTCGGGGTGATCCGGGATATAATGGTGCGCTTCGCGCCGGTGTGTGCTTTTGGGCCGGTGCGGGATCATTGCCAGGGTTATTCCCCAGTAGCTCAGTCGGTAGAGCAGGTGACTGTTAATCACCGGGTCCGTGGTTCGAGTCCGCGCTGGGGAGCCAATTACGCCCACTGGGAACCGCAAAGCCGGTTCGGTGGGCGGTCAACAATGCGGCCGGGTGGTAGGAAACTTCCACCCGGCCGTTTTCGTGAACAGCCAGCCCGGCAATGCCGCGGCGTTCAACCCCGGCACCTGTCACGGGCCACGTGATCCCGTACCGTCGGGTGTCACGTGGCCCGAGACCGTGCCTTTGCTGTCCTAGTCCCGGTGCTCGCCGTCGTTTTCCACGCCCACCAGCGCGCTGCCGCGGGCGGCGGCCGTGGGGGTCATCGCAAACATGTCGAACTGAAACGCCACGGTTTTACGCAGGCGTTTGGGGAGTTCGATGGTCACATCCAGCACCCCCGTGGAGACCGGAACGGCACGCATCAGGGGCGTGACGTCCTCGGCCGTGGCCGGGGAACCCTTGCGGGCCACGATCGCCAGGGCGGTGGCCGGACTGGCCTCAATCGGGCTGCCCTGCTGCGTGGTGAACAGCAGCCAGCGGCGGAGTTTTCCATCTTCGGATTCGCCGATTTCCACGGCCCGCACGTCCAGACGGGCGGCGTTGGAGGCATCCAGCATGGCCACGATGTCGGCCTTGGCCGCATCGAGGGATGCCTGCGTGATCAAATCGCCCATGGCGGCCAGCACGGCGGCCCGCGCCGCGTCCAGCCCGGCCCGCGTGGCCAGACCACCGGTGGCGTCCAGCACCTCGGTCTTGGCCGCGTTGAGCGCGTCCAGCGTGGCCAGATCGTTGATGAAGGTCGCCGTGTCGCACACCGGCCCCGCCTCGGGGGGGCAGGGCATGATCCCGAACAGGGTGAGCAGCGTTTGGCTGAGCCGTTCAGAGGCGCCGTTCACATCGTTGCGGGTGGCGATGTCGGGCGGAATCTGCGGAAACTGGAAATCCCTCGGCAGGGTGTTCACCTGATTGCGGAGCGCGGTAAGGTCGTCCGCCAGACCGACGAGGCGGTTGACCGCTTCGATCTTCAAAAAGCCGGTGTCGTTCTTGACCGCGGCCACCTGGGCGCTGATGTTCGCGTCGTGGGTTTCGAGGGTCAAACCGCCGCCGCCGGGCAGTTCATAATAAAACCCGCTGCTCAGGGAGGTGTGGGCAAAGCCGTCGGCGCCGATGCCGGTGGGCAGGCGGTCGAACAGGTCCAGCAGCGGCTCCCATACGGTGCTCCCCGGAGCCTTGGCCTCGAACAGCCAGTTGACCGTGAAGGTGCCGGGGGTGTTGGCCAGCACATCCACCCCCGGAGCCGCTCCGCCCGCCATGAACGCGAGGGGGGCCGGGTTGGTCACGGTCAGGGTGAAGCGGGTGGGCAGGACCACCCGGGTGACACCGGGGGCGACCAACTGGATCTGCGCCTCGCCGGTCCAGCGGGCCACGCCGGAAGCCAGACTGGACTCGGCGGGGTTGAAGGTCATGCGCTCGCCGGGGCGGGGAGTGACCGCAAAATCAAGGCCGTCGATGGCGTTGTCGAAGGCCGCCTCCGGGGTGGTGCCGTTGACGATGCCCCAACTGAGGGCCGCAAAGCCGGCGGGATTGGCCACCGCATAGGTGATGGTGCGGCCCCCGGAGCGGCCCCACTGGGCTCCGGAAACGGTGTCGCTGTCGGTGACCGTGACGCCGCCGGGCAGGCTCCCCGGCGTGACCGGCCCGATGGCGGCCGCGCTGCCGGGGGTGCCAAGGGCAAGGCAGGTGGCGGTGATGAGCGCCGCCAGCGGGGCGCGGGTGACGAGTTTTTGAATGCAGTGCATGGGGGGTCCCCTCTACCAGGAAAAGTTTTTGGGGCTGGATTTCCAGTACGGCGCCCGATCTCCACGAGGGGAGTATTGCCGGGGTTACGGCGGTGGCGGTTTACTGGACAACCGATCCCCCCCTGCGTATCGGTCGGAACCGGCGGCGGGTTAAGGCGGGTCGGTCGGGTCGGGCGGGGCGGGCGCCAGCATCCAGCCCTCGGATCGAATGATGCCGGGCGGGGCGAAAGGATCGGTCTGCGGGTCGGACTGCCGCTCCCACGCCAACCGCACCACCTGTTCCCCCATCTGGCCCAGCCGGAGTTTTTCGACCAGTGCCAGAATCTCCTTGAGCGACATGGGGGGGCGCACGCAAAAGCGGCCGCGGGCGTCGTGCCAGGGGTGGCTGTAGTGACGGCGGCGGCGGAGCGGTTTGCGGGTGTTTTTGCGAAAACGCGCCGGGCGTTCCGGGCAGGACTTCGGGGTGGGGGTAAAACGCCCTTGCCGGTCGCGGTCGATCACCCGCCGGAGGGGGGAGCGGCGCGGAACGTGGAACACGATCCGCCCGTCCGGTGTGGTTTTGATGCCTTTTGGCAGGTGCATGGTCGCCTTTCTGTGCGGCCTGGCCGCCGGGGTTGTGCGCCCTCCTCCCCCCTCAACATGCCCGTCTGCCGGTTCGGGGGCAACGGCTGTTTTTTCCCCGATCCGGGCGGGACATCGCGCCATTCGTACAACACATCGAAATCATTGGCGATTTGTGCCGGTTGGCAGAGGGGGTGGATGCGGATTGGGGCGCGCCGTTCTGCCTCCGGGGTTTTTTCGCGGCGCGGGAAGGAAAAGGGAAAATCCTGACCGAACAATCGGTTGCGTTTGTCACAGGGGCGGGGAACGGCAGCAAGGACAAGGGGTTGCGGCGCTTGCCGGGTGTTTATCGGAATGCTATATACGGTGTGTGCGCGCCCGTGGGCTGGCGGCTGGTGGGGCGGGAGTTTGGCTTTCGCAGGATGGGAAACCCGGGGTGTGGAAAAAATCCACCGGAAACGGCTTTAAGTGTTTGAAATTTCGGATAAGAAACCGGGGTGCGGGCGTTTTTGTCACCGGGTTTTTCGCAGGGTTTTTTCGGGGGGTGGGTCGGAAATTCAATGGGTTGCAGGGGCGGTTTTGGGGGGTTGTGGTGGCGGAAATGCTTTAGAGAAACAAAAATGCCCGGCCAGATTGGCAAGAAACGGGGGTT
>JAOUFN010000025.1 GCA_029858285.1 Nitrospirota bacterium
GCCAGGAGTTCCTCACCTTCGGTCTCGGTGGCGAGGAGTATGGCATTCCCATCCTCAACGTGCAGGAGATCATCGGCTACGTACGCCCGACGCCGATCCCCAACACCCCGAGCTGGGTGTCCGGGGTCATCAACATCCGTGGCGTGGTCATCCCGGTGGTGGATGTGCGCACCCTGTTCTCCATGAGCCACAAGGACTACGACGCCACCAGCGTGATCATCGTCACCATGGTGGGCGAGCGCGTGATCGGCGCCGTGGTGGACCAGGTGAACGACGTGCTGGCGTTCAAGGAAAACGAGATGCAGGACACGCCGGAGGTCGCCAACGACATCCGCACCGACTACATCACCGGGCTGGGCAAGCTGGGGGATCGTCTGGTGATGCTGCTGGACATGGCCGAGGTGCTGTCGGGTGAAAACCTGCAGGCGCTGGCCGAATCCGCCGCCACCGTGCACCACGATCAGATCCGTTCCGCCGCCCAAACCGCCCATGCCGCCGATGCGAAGGCGGCGGCCGAAGCCGCGGAGCAGGCCAAGGCGGAAAAGACCGCCTCCCGCAGCAAGGGCGACGTCAAGCCGGAAACCGCCTGATCTCCAGCCAGCGGTCGTCCGCACCCTGCGGACTCCACATAAAAACGGCCCCGCCATCCGGTGGGGCCGTTTTGTTTTGGGGGCGATTTCAGAAAAGGCTTCCGGGGGTTACCGCCCTTGCGCGGAGCCACCCTTTTGGCCCCGCGGCCGCGTCTCCCACAGGTAAACCAGCACCACGGCGATCAGGGCGCCGGTGGCGTCGGCAGCCACGTCCAGAGGGTCGCTGTAGCGACGCGGCACGAAAATCTGATGGATCTCGTCACTCCCGCCATAAACAACGGCGCTGAAAAACGCCACCAGCAGGCTGCGCAGGTGCGGCCAGTTCGGCACCGCGCGGAACAGCCCCCAGGCCACCAGAAACGCCAGTGTGCCAAAGGCCCCGGCGTGCACCACCTTGTCGGCGCCGACGAACGGATAGTGCCGCACCGGCTGGGACTGGGACGACAGCCAGTAGATCAGGCCCGCGTGCGCCGCCGCCGGAAGCAGATAAAGGGCGCGGCGAATCAGCGGACTGCCCCGCGCGTCAGTTCGAAAGTTTTTCCGTCGGCAAGCCCGGCGGTTTCTAGGGGATCCTCTTCCCCGAGGTCCTCCCCCAGCAGGGCGCTGGAGGTGGCCGAGGTGATGCGCACGGTGCGGAACGTCCCCTGCCAGTCGGGGTCACCGGAAAAATGCACCAGCAGGTTTTCCTCCAGCCGCCCCGAAAGGCGCTCTGCATTGCGGCGGCTGACCCCCTCCACCAGCACTTCGCGCAGGCTACCCACCAAAGACTGGTGGCGGGCCAGGGTAATGGCTTTTTGCAGGGTGAGCAGTTTTTCCAGCCGGGCGCTGCGCACCTCGTCGTCCAGGTGGCCGTCCAGCGCCAGGGCGGCGGTGTTGGGGCGGCGCGAGTATTTGAAGCCGTACAGGTTGAGATAGCCGATGTCCCGTACCGCGTCGAGGGTTTGCTCAAAGTCCGCCCCGGTCTCGCCGGGGAAACCGACGATCATGTCGGTGGTGACGGCAATGTCGGGAATCAGGGCGCGAATGCGCTCGATGCGCCGCATATATTCGGCCACCGTGTAGCCGCGCCCCATGCGCTCCAGCACCCGGTTGGAACCGGATTGCAGGGGCAGATGCAGGTGGCGGGCAACTTTGGGGAGCCGCGCCAGGGTGTCCATCAGACGCTCGGAGAAATCCTTGGGGTGGCTGGTGGTATAGCGGATACGGCGGATGCCGGGGACGGCGTGGATGCGCTCCAGCAGCCCGGCAAAGTCGGTCCCGCAGGACAGGCCCCGACCGTAGGAAGTCACATTCTGTCCCAGCAGGGTGACTTCCACGCACCCGGCGGCAGCAAGCTGCTCCACCTCGTCCACAATCCCTTCCGGGGCGCGGGAAACCTCCGGGCCACGGGTGGCGGGCACCACGCAGAAGGCGCAGTGGTTGTCACACCCCTCCATCACGGTGACAAAGGCGCGCCAGGGGTCGGGCCGGACGTGGCTGTCGGGGGCGTCGGGCCGGGTGTGGATGTCTACCTCCACCAGCCGCTCGCCGGCCTCCAGGCGTGGCAGCATGTCTCCCAGTTGGCTGATGGCGCGGGAACCGAACACCAGGTTCACGCCCCGATCCCGCGCCAGGATGCGCGCCCCTTCCTGCTGGGCCACGCAACCGGCCACGGCGATCTTCATCGGCTGGCCGCGCTCGGCCTCCAGCATGCGCAGGCGGCCCAGATCGGAATAGACCTTGTTCTCGGCGCCGTCGCGGATGGAGCAGGTGTTGAGCACCACCAGTTCGGCATCGTCCGGAGTACTCACCATGGAATAGCCGCGATCGATCAGGGTTCCGGCGATGCGCTCGGAGTCCGACTCGTTCATCTGGCACCCGTAGGTGCGAATATGGAAGGTGCGCTGGTTCACTGGCTCCCGTAGTTCTCCCGCCGGGAACGGTCCCGGCCACGAAGCGGCGTCCGCCGCCTGTGCTATTCCGGCGCGGAGTGGTATATTCCTGTTTCCGGTCCGCGCCCCTCGGCCCGCCGACACCGCCCTCCCCCCTGCCGGATATGGACATCGGGGCGGGAACGGTTGGTGCGGACGCCGGTGGCGGGCGCGGACAGTATACCAAGGTTGTTTTTGCCACGGGCCGCCTTTTGCGCGCCCGGCGGCTTTGCGCTGGCCAACGGAGGGAGAGTTTTTCCGGTGCTGCCCCTGTCCGCCCGACCCTACCTGGTGCGCGCCATTTACGACTGGTGCGTCGCCGAAGGGCACACCCCGTATGTGCTGGCCGCCACCACCATACCCGGCGTACGCGTCCCCAAAGGCTACGAGCGCGACGGCCGCATCACCCTGAACATTGGCCCGCGCGCCGTGCAGTCCCTGGACCTGGGGCCGGACCGCATCCGCTTTTCCGCCCGCTTTGGCAACCAGCAGCAGATGGTGGAGGTGCCCCTCAAGGCCCTGGTGGCGATTTTTGCGGCGGAAACCCACGACGGCATGGTGTTCGGCGAGCCGGAGCCACACCGCACCGAGGCCCCCGCCGCAGAAAACGGGCCGGACGGCGCCGCCACGCCCCAACCGGCCACTGCCGGGAAACCGTCCGATCCGCAACTTGATCGGGAACAGCCCGATCCGGACGCGCCACCGCCCCGTCCCGGTCCGCGCCTGCGGCTGGTGAAATAGGGGCCGCCCCGGTGACATTCACACCCCGGCTGCCCGCAGCAGCCACCCACCCCCGCACGAGATACCCCATCATGATGCCGCTGATGCGCACCGCGATCCTGATTGCCGTTTTACTGTCCCTGTTGACCGTATGCGTCAATCCCGCCCTCGCGGCGCGGAAGAACTCCGACCCGGCTCCGGCCCGGACCACCGATGCCCCGCCCCCCACCAAGGTGGCCGATGGCGCGCCGGTGGCGCTGGACCTGGTGCCGGTGGGCAATGGCTTCAAAAAACCCCTGTTCCTGACCCACTCCGGAACCGGGGACGGGCAGCTTTTCGTGGTCGAGCAGACCGGACAGGTCCGCATTCTGGACCCCAGGGGGGGCAGCAGCCACAAACTGTTCGCCGACCTCGGCCCGCTGGCGGGCAAGGGGGTGGGAGAGCGCGGCCTGCTGGGCATGGCGTTCCACCCCCAGTTCAGCGCCAACGGACAGTTTTATGTCTACTTTACCGATCCACGGGGCAACATCGTGGTGGGGGAACTGCGCGTTACCCCAAAAAACCCGGACCGGGCAGACCCCGCCACCTTCCGCCCGCTGTTGTCCATCGACAACCCGCAACCCAACCACAACGGCGGTATGCTCGCCTTCGGGCCCGACGGCCGCCTTTACATCGGCGTGGGCGACGGCGGCGCCTCCGGCGACCTCTACGAGAACGCCCAGAACACCTATTCCCTGCTGGGCAAGATTTTGCGCATCGGGGTGGAGGGAGACAAAAAACGCGCCTACACGGTGCCGGACGACAACCCCTTCCTGCGCCGCACCGTCTACCGGCCGGAAATCTGGGCTCTGGGGCTGCGCAATCCGTGGCGTTTTTCCTTCGACCGCGCCAGCGGCGACATGTTCATCGCCGACGTGGGGGAAGACAACTGGGAGGAGATCAACTACGTTCCGGCGGATGCCGCCAGCGGGCAGGATTTTGGCTGGAACGTCATGGAGGGGACCCACTGTTTTCCCCCCGGCTCCGAGTTCCGCGAAACCAAACGCGGGTTGAAGCGCACCAAGCAGTGTGACCGGGGCACCCTGCCGGTGGCCGAATACAGCCACGACGCCGGTTGCTCGGTGATCGGCGGCTACGTTTACCGCGGCACGGCAATTCCACGCCTGACCGGCGCGTACCTGTTCTCCGATCTGTGCAGCGGCGTTCTGACCGCCCTGATACCGCGTGACGGCGATCCGGGCAATTTTTCCATGCGCGCCCTGCTGCAAACCGGCCTGCGCGTCAGCAGCTTCGGCGAGGGGGGGGATGGCGAACTCTACCTGCTGGACAACAAGGCCGGCGCCGTATACCGCATCGTGCCCCGCCCGTAGCCGCCGTCCCTGGCCTGCGGCCAAACCACTTGCCAAGGACGGGGGGGGGCCGCAACCGGGACCAAAAAAGGCCCCCGGCGCTGTCACGGCAAGGCCGGGCGGGCCGCCCTCGCCGGCCCTGCCGTGAGGCGGCTTCGCCCCTTACGGGACGAGGGGATCGGTGCCGTTCTGAATCTCCACCCCGTCGCCATCCGTATCCGCCAGGATCGGGTTGGTGTGGAAGGTCAGCACCTCCGCCCCGTCGCTCATGTTCACCGCAGGCCGGGAGCGGGTCACGTTGGAGTAAACCGGCTGGTAATAGCCCCCGGTGCAAGAGCCGCTGTTGAAAAGGCCGCCCCACTGGGTGCACACAAAGTAATTTCCGGTCTGTACCGATTCGGTGTAATACGCCACCGGCGCGGAGTCTCCGTCCGTGTCGGGGTTGGCCGGGTTGGTGTGATAGGTGTAGACCTCGTCCGCGTCGGTCAACCCGTCGCCGTCGCCGTCGCCGTCGCCGTCGAAGTCGTTGGTGGTGGTGGTGGTGGACACATTGTCCACCAGCCCGTCGCAGTTGTCGTCCACCCCGTTGAGAGCCTCGTAAGCGTTCGGGTTGATGGCCGCGTTGGCGTCGCTGCAGTCGCCGTTGGCGGGGGTGATGGTGTCGCCGTCGAAATCGCTGTTGGCGAGGCGTTGCTCCAGCATCAGCAGGCGCGCCGGAAGGTCGCCCAGATCGGCGCTGGCGGTGCAATCCTGGGCGGTGAAGAAGCCGTCGTGGTTGGTGTCCTCCGCCGCGTCGGCCACGCCGTTGCCGTTGGTGTCCCAGCAGCTCAATCCTGCCTGCCCCTGTGCGCCCTGCGGACCCGTTGCCCCCTGCGCCCCCTGCAAACCGTCGGTGCCCGGCAGCCCTTGCGGACCCGCCGGACCCGCCGGACCCGCCGGACCCTGCGGTCCGGGGATAAGCTGGATGGCGGCCAGTCCGGCTTCCAGGGCCTGGACCCGTTTCTCAACCGCCACCAGCCCGCCCTTTTGTGACTTGTCCCCTTCGAAATGCTCTGCCCCGCTCCGGGCCATGGCCCCGTTCACACCTACGCCCAGCAGCAACACAGCCATACCGGCTGCCATAAACACCTGCTTGCCCATGACTTCCCCCCGAATTCTGAAAATATTCGTCCGGTGTCGCCATTGCCGACGGACCCACAACGCCACCCGCCTCCCGCGTTGCCCGATCCACAAATCGTCATAAAAATGACGAAATATGGATGCACCCTACCACCAACCGGGAATTCGTCCAGACTCCTCCCCCTTTAGTGGCATTCCGGCCTCCGGGCGCCCACCTCCGGACACCGCTCGGGGGTTTCCTCACCCGACATGAATAAAAAATAAAATATTTACTTTTCATGAATGGCGCGCTAGGCTGGTTCACATGCACACTGTGGATTCCGATACCCGTTCACGCATCCTCGAAGCCGCCACGGCGCGCTTTCGCCAGTACGGCTTCGGCAAAACCACCATGGCCGAGATCGCCGACGACTGCGGCATGAGCGCCGCCAACCTGTATCGCTATTTCGAGAACAAGCAGGCCATCGGCACCGCCATCGCCTGCGGCTGCGTGGACGAGATGATGGACCGCCTGCGCCGGGTGGCGCGCGGCCAGGGATCGGCGGCGGACCGGCTGGAGCGCTTTCTGCTCACCGCCCTGTCCGTCATGTACGACAACCGGAGCACCCAGCCGCGCATGGCGGAACTGATCGAAAACCTGGTGAACGGCCAGGGCGAGATGCTGCACGAGGTCAAAATCCGCCCCATGGCCTCCCTGCTGGCGGAAATCCTCGCCGACGGGGCGAAAACCGGCGAGTTCGCCGTGGACGACGTGGTGCAGACGGCGCAGACCGTGCTGGCCGCCACCGTGGCCTTCCACGCCCCGTTCATCGTCATGGCCGGGGTGTTCACCCGCGAGCAGATGGAGCAGATGGCGCGGGACGTGGCCCGCCTGCTGGTGAAGGGACTGAAGACGCGATGATTTTTTTTGCCTTGCAGTGAATAATGTTTGAATCGTTCACATTTTACAGGTAGCTGTAAACAGCGTCCGCCAGAAATTTACGCGTGACCCCGGAGGAACACCCCATGTCCACACCCACCCCCCCAAAAGGCTCCGCAAGAAAATTCGGCGCATGGGTCATCCGCTGGCGCTGGGCCATTCTGGTGACGGTGCCACTGCTGGTGGTGGCCATGACGTCGGGGGCCAAGCGGCTTACCTTCAACGACGACTACAAGGTTTTCTTTGCCGCCGACAACCCGGAACTGCTGGCCTTCGAGCAGGTGCAGAACACCTATGTAAAAAACGAGACGGTGCTGTTCGCCCTGGCGCCGAAGGACGGCAACGCCTTCAGCCGCGCCACCCTGGGAGCGGTGCGCGAACTCACCGAGGCCTCCTGGCAGGTGCCCCACTCCCTGCGCGTGGACTCCCTCACCAACTTCCAGCACACCTACGCCAGGGGCGACGAACTGGTGGTGGAGGACCTGATCCCCGATCTGTCCACCATCACCGACGTCGACCTGGAACGCCGCAAGGAGCTGGCCCTGGCGGAGCCCCTGCTGCTGAACCGCGCCATCCCCCCCGCCGCCGACGTCACCGGCATCACCGTTACGGTGCAATTGCCCGACGGCAACAGCAGTACCGCCGCGCGCGAGACCATGGCCGAGGTCCACCGCCTGCTGGAGGAAGCCCGCGCCGCCCACCCGGACATCACCTATTACCTGTCCGGCACCCTGACCATGAACGCCGCCTTCGCCGAGGCCACCGAGCAGGACATGCGCACCCTGGTGCCCCTCATGTTCGGGGCTATCGTGCTGCTTACCCTGTTCCTCACCCGCACCATCACCGGTACCGTGGGAACGCTGCTGATCATGGCCTTTTCCATGCTGTCGGCCATGGGGCTGTTCGGCTGGTGGAACGGCCGCATCACCCCGCCGGTGGCCAGCGGCCCCACCATCATCCTGACCCTGGGGGTGGCCAACTCCATCCACATCCTGATGACCATGCTGCACGAGATGCACGCGGGCAAATCCAAACACGACGCCATCGTCGAGTCCATGCGCGTCAACCTGTGGCCGGTGTTCCTCACCTGCGCCACCACCGCCATCGGCTTTTTGTCCATGAATGCCGCCGACGTGCCGCCGTTCCGCGACCTGGGCAACCTGGTGGCGGGCGGCGTGATGCTGGTGTACGTCTTTTCGATCTTCTTCCTGCCCGCGTTTCTGGCGGTGCTGCCGGTGCGGGTCCGGGTGCGTCCGGACGGGGAACGTCACCTGCTGGACCACACCGGCGAGTTTGTGGTGAAGGCCCGCCGCCCCCTGATGTGGATCATGCTGGTGGTGGTCGCGGTGCTGTCCGTGGGCATCAGCCGCATCGAGGTCAACGACAATTTCGTGCAGTACTTCGACGAACGCTACGCCTTCCGCACCGACACCGATTTTGTCACCAGCCACCTTACCGGCATCGCCATTTACGACTATTCGCTGGACTCGGGGAAGGAGGAGGGCATCTCCGATCCGCGCTACCTGACCTTTCTGGAGGATTTTGCGGTCTGGTTGCGTCAGCAGCCGGAGGTCGCCCACGTCAACGTCCTCACCGACGTGGTCAAGCGCCTCAACCGCAACATGCACGCGGACGACCCGGCCTTTTACACCATTCCGGAAAACCGCCAGTTGGCCGCCCAGTACCTGTTGCTGTACGAGATGTCGGTGCCCTTCGGGCTGGACCTGAACAACCAGGTCAACGTCAGCCGCAGCGCCTCCAAGCTCACCGTCACCTACAAGCCGCTCACCACCCGCATGGCCCTGGACGTGGAACACCGCGCCGCCGGATGGCTTGCGGAACACATGCTCCCGGAATACTCCTGGCAGTTGGGGTCCCCCACGGTGATGTTCGCGCACGTCGCCTTCCGCAACATCAACAGCATGATCGGTGGCACCCTGCTGGCCCTGGTGCTGATCAGCGGGCTCATCATCGGCGCCGTGCGCAGCCTGAAAATCGGCTTGATCTCCCTGGTGCCGAATCTGGTGCCGGTGGCCATGGCCTTTGGCCTGTGGGGGCTGACGGTCAGCCGCGTGGGGCTGGCCACCAGCGTGGTGGCCGCCATGGCGCTGGGCATTGTGGTGGACGACTCCATTCACTTTTTGTCCAAGTACCTGCGCGGGCGCCGCGAGCACGGGCTGGACGAGGTGCGCGCGGTGCGTTATGCCTTCCATGTGGTAGGCACCCCCATCGTGTTCACCAGCATCATTCTGGTGGGCGGCTTCTTCGTGCTGGCGCTGTCGGGGTTCCAGCTCAACCAGCAACTCGGGCTGCTCACCGGCGCCACCCTGCTGTTCGCCCTGCTGGCCGATCTGCTGTTGCTGCCGCCCCTGTTGATGCTGCTGGACCGTTCCGCCCCGCCCGCCCCGGAAACCGGCGGACACCCCGCGTCGATTCACGGGGAGCAGGGCCAAAGCGGCCCCGCCGCGACGCCCCCCATGTCCGGCCCCCAAGGTTGACCTTCGGCCCCGAAACGGAAAGGATACCCCCATGCACCACCCATCCCGCATTCCCGCCGCCACCCGGGCCGTGGCCCTCGCCCTGCTGGCCGCCATCGCCTTCGCCCCGGCCCCGGCCAGCGCCGAAACTCCGGAGGAGCAGGGCCTGCGTCTGGCCCGCGAGGCCGACCAGCGCGACACCGGATGGGGAGACGCCACCAGCACCCTGACCATGATCCTCACCAACCGCCACGGCGAATCCTCGACGCGCCAGGTGCACAATCAGAACATGGAGGTGAAGGGCGACGGCGACAAGGCCCTGATCGTGTTCGACTCCCCCGCCGACGTGAAGGGCACCGCCCTGCTCTCCTTCGCCCACCTGACCGGCTCCGACGACCAGTGGCTGTACCTTCCGGCCCTCAAACGCGTCAAGCGCATCAGCTCCGGCAACAAGAGCGGCTCCTTCATGGGCAGCGAGTTCGCCTACGAGGACATCTCCGGCGACGAGCCGGAAAAATACACCCACCGCTACCTGAGGGACGAGGCGCTGGACGGCCAGCCCTGCCATGTGGTGGAGCGCGATCCGGTGGACCCCAACTCCGGCTATTCGCGCCAGATCGTGTGGTGGGACGTGGAACACCTGCGCGTTCAGAAGGTGGAGTACTACGACCGCAAGGGGTCACTGCTCAAGACCCTCACCTTCCACGACTACCGGCAATATCTGGACCGCTTCTGGCGCGCCCACGAATACCGCATGGTGAACCACCAGACCGGCAAGGGCACGGTACTGAAGTGGACCGACTACAAATTCCACAACGGCCTCACCGACGCCGACTTTACCCAGGCCGCCCTGCAACGGGCGCGCTAGGCGGACGGCGGATGTTCGTCAGGCGGCTCATCCAGCCGGGATTTTTCCGGCTCATCGGCCTGTTCCTCGCTTTTTTCACAGGCCTTTTCCCCGGCTTTTTCCCCAGCCTTTTCCCGGCTGGCGGCGCCACGGCGTGGGCGGCGCCGGAGGTCACCGGCAGCCTGGGGGTGGAGGGACGCTATTTTCCCGCCGACCCCGCCGATCCGGCCCAGCAGTCCGGCGACGCCTCGGCCTTTGCCGATGTGGAGTTCCATCAGTCCACGGCAGGGGGAAACTGGGACCTGACCGTGGCCCCCTTCTACCGCCACGACGGCGCCGATTCCGAACGCACCCACGGCGATCTGCGCGAGGCCTTCGTGCGCTGGATCAACCCCCGCGTGGAGCTGGCCGTGGGGTTGCGGCGGGTGTTCTGGGGGGTTACCGAAAGCCAGCATCTGGTAGACATCATCAACCAGACCGACGCAGTGGAAAACCCGGACGGCGAGGACAAGCTCGGCCAGCCCATGGTGATGGCCACCATTCCCGGCGCCAGCGGCACCCTGGACCTGTTCCTGCTGCCCTATTTTCGCGCGCGCACCTTCCCCGGCCCGGACGGCCGCCCGCGCACCCCGCTGGTGGTGGACGCCGATTACGCCCTGTACGAACACCCCGACCGCCGCCGTCACCCCGACAGCGCCGTGCGTTACAAACGATTGATGGGTCCACTGGAGGCGGCACTGTCGTATTTCCACGGCACCGGGCGCGAGCCCCTGCTCCTCCCCTCCGCCACCTGTCTGGCCCTGGGCTGCCCCCCCGGCGTGCTGGTCCCCTACTATCAGCAGATCAATCAGGCCGGGCTGGAGGCGCAGGTGGTTGCGGGCGACTGGCTGTGGAAGCTGGAGGCCATCCACCGCAGCGGCGAGATCGGGGGCGGCTGGTCGGCCTGGACGGCGGGTTACGAATACACCTTTCCCGCCGTATGGGGCACCTACATGGACCTGGGAGTCCTCACCGAACTGATGGGCGACAGCCGCGGCAACAACACCCTCAGCACGCCGTTCGAAGGGGACGCCATGCTCGGCGCCCGGCTGGCGGTGAACGATCTGGGCAGCACCGAACTGCTGGCGGGACTGATTGCCGATCCCGATGGCGAGTGGGGCGCCTTTGCAGAGGGATCACGCCGCTTCGGCAACCACCTGCGGGTGGAGCTGGAGGCCCGCCTGTTCGGCGGGGGCACCCCCCTTGCCCCCACGCCGTTTTACTACCTGCGCCGCGACGATTACCTGCAACTCACCCTCACCCACCATTTTTAGGGCCGGAAAATTTCAGGGCCGGAAAAAAGCCGGGGGGATCGGCACGCTTGTCCCCCTGCGGCTCAGGGGCTGAAGACCACCATGTCCCGCAGCGTCACACCGCACCCGGTACCGTCCCCGGTGGCCGGCGCAAACTGCAGCATCAGTTGCCCGCCGCCGTCATCCGGCACGCGCAGGGCGAACCCGGCGGTATCACCAGCGGGCACAATCCCCTGCCCGATCACCACCTCGCCACGGGCGCCGCTTACCAGCGCGGTCATCTCCATGTCGCCACAGGTGACGCCCCCCCCTGAAGGTCGGCCCTCCGCCAGGCCGCCAATGCCCGCCCCTGCCGCAACCAGGTCCACGCCCAGCACCGCCAGGGACGGAGCGGAGCTTCCGGATTGCGCGGGCTCCACCACCACCGCCCCCCGTCCCGGCCCAACGGCGACCGACGTGGCCGAAGAACCGGCCACCCACGCGGGCTGCACCACGCTCCAGCGGGGCATGGCGGCCCGGAACGCCGCCAGGGTACCCGCCACGGTGTGCGGGGAGGATTCGCGCACCCGCCGGAACAGATGAACCGTGAACGGGGCGTCCTGACCGTAAAAATCAAAAGTCCGGTCCAGTTCGACGAAATCCGCCGCCACCCCATCGCCCCGGACGAACATGCGCGCCACCGCCCCCACGATCTGCTGGTTGTCGGCCCCCAGGTGGTACTGCTCTGGCAATGCGGCAAGCACAATTTGCGCGCGCAGCAATTCGGTGATGGGCAACGGATCGCGCGAATCCACATGCGGCACCCGCTGGAACACCAGTGGAGTTTCCCCCGCGCCCCGTACCGCCTCGTCCACGGAACGCAGCAGGAAATTGTTCATGGGACCGGAACTGGCGGCCACGTAAATGGGGGAGCCATCATCCGCCACCTGCCGCAGAAATCGGTCGAACGTCAGGTACGCGTCGTAGTCCCGCGCCTGGCCGCGCTCGGGCAGCACCGGTGGCGGCAACAGATAGGGGGCCCGCCACGATGTGGAGACCAGAGCGGGCAGGAACACCGCCCCGGCCTGCGCCGCCAGCGCCAGCACCAACAAGCCGCGCAGCCAGATCCGATCACGCCGGTGCCCCCACCAGATGGCATGGAACCCCAGTCCGCATCCCACTGCGATGACCATCGGCCACACCTGCAACAGATGCTTGGCCCCCGGATACCGGGCCAGCACCAGCCAGAGCCCCAGCCACAAAATTCCCGCAGCGGGCAGGAACGCCACCCTTCCCGCCCGCTCGGGGCACTGCCGCAGGTACATGGCATACCCGGCCCCCGCCACCAGCAGCGGGAGGATTCCCAGCTTGAAGAGAAAATTCAGCAGGTACTCGCCGGGCGGCATGGCATACCCGGCATAAAGATTGCCGTAATTCCCGGCCAGCCGTTGGGCCACCCCCGGCGCCACCAGCACCAGGACCAGGAGTGCGCCCCCCCCCACCAGTCCCATACGCAGCGGCACCCCCAGCCAGGAACGCAGCGCCCGCCAGCCCCCGCCGGAAAGGCGGGGCAGTGCAAAACGGCCACCCCCGCCCGGAAAGCTGCCCGGAAAACCACCCAAAAAACTGCACAAAAAACTGCAATAGACAGCCAACAGGCCATACACCAGGGGACGCCGGAACAGCAAACACAGGGCCGTCAGCAACACCAGGGCGCCCAACGTGCGGCGTGATTCCAGAAGCGGGTCCCGCACCAGCAGCCAGACAATCAGCCCCAGCCACAACATCCCCCCCACGTCCGGCAGCATCTGCAGGGTGGGAATCCACGAAACGGAGCAGGACAGCGCCGCCAGCGTCGTCACCCAAAACACCCCGGAACGGTGCGAAGGGGCCATCTCCCGCGCGATCAGACCAATCACCAGGGCGGCGGGCACCAGATACATCCCCACCAGGCACAACATGATGATCCGCGGGGAAAAGCCGAAAACGGCGAACACCGGCAGCATGGGCAGGGAAAAAAGCCCGTTGTAGGGCTGGTAGCGGGCCGGCCCCAGAGAGGCCAGAAAGGCGCCGAACGAATGATGGATGGCGTCCCAGTGGGCAAACGCCAGATCGCGGTACACGCGGGGGTCGGCCTGCAAAAAAATCCGCTGATCGTCAATCACCCGGCCGGCAAACGCCAGGGCGATTGCGAACAGCAGCAGCACCCCCACCGGGGCGGCCAGACGCAACGCAACCGGACGCAGAGGCACCGTTCCGCCCTTCACCACAATTCCAAAACACGGGTGTTCACGAGGGCTCCCATCCTGTTCCGGGGTCGTCAGGCCAACCCGGCCCGCCACACCGCCACCCGCGGGGCGGCCACGCCGCCGCTGATCGTAGCACCCGTCGGCACGGAAGTCACCACGGCCGGGGCCGCCCGCAAAAAAGCCCCCGCCCGGTTTCCCGGACGGGGGCCTTGTCATGCAATCCGCGTTACACCGCCGGAAAAACCCGCCGGAAAAACCCGCCGGAAAAACCCGGCGACCTCACCGGATGAGCGTCAGTGACCGTGGGGGTTGGCACCGGCGGGGGCACCTGCCTCCACCTTGATCAACTCCACCTCGAACACCAGCACGGCGTTGGGGCCGATGATGCCGCCCTGGCCGCGCGGGCCGTAGGCCAGATCGGAGGGGATGACCACCTCCCACTTGGAACCTTCCTGCATCAGTTGCAGCGCTTCCACCCAGCCGGGGATCACGCCGCCCACCGGGAAGGTGGCCGGCTCGTTGCGCTTGTAGGAGCTGTCGAACTCGGTGCCGTCGATCAGGGCGCCCTTGTAGTTCACGGTCACCTGATCGCTGGGGGTCGGCTTTTTGCCCTTGCCCGCGGTGATCACGCGGTACTGCAGGCCACTGGCGGTGGTCTGCACGCCCTTTTTCTTCTTGTTGGCGGCCAGGAACGCCTCGCCGGCGGCGCGGTTGGTCTCGGCCTGCTTGTTCATGGCTTCCATCTGCTGCTGCTGGAAGGCCATCATGGTCTCGCGGATCTGATCCTGGGTGAGACGCGGATCCTTCTTGGCAATGGCATCCTCGACGCCGGCGGTGAACGCCGCCACGTCCAGGTTCACATGGTCGGCGGTAAGCCCTTCGCCCACCTGCATGCCGATGCTGTAGCTCACCTTGGAGTCCAGGCTCTCCAGCTTGACGTCGCCGGACCCGGCCATCGCGTTGGTGACCACCGCGCCCAGTGCGGCGCTGACGAGCAGGGCCGCACCGGCGGCCAGCAGTACCTGTTTCTTCATCGCATCCCCTTCGTTGTGTTGATTAGGTTGCATACCGCAACGCTATCTGATTGCCGGTTGCGCGTCGCCGTCTCCCGACTGCCGGTGGGGCGCCGCGCAACATGGGACCAAATTCCGCCACCGGGCCGCCGCTCGGTCCGGGAGGAATCAAAAAACCGTTCGGGCGACTGCCGCCCGCGCCTCCCGGAATATCCACCCTCCGGATACTCCGTCTGAATTCCGTTGCGGAACAGAAGCAGGGGAGCCCGGAGCCGGATTCCGTCCGGGTCACTGCCCCGCAACCCCCGCAACCACCCCGGCAAAATGCCGGTTGTGGGGCAGGCGAGGAAGTGGCGCGGAAGAGGGGGCCAGAAAACCTCCGCGCCGGGGCAGCACCCCGCCGCCACCGGAGACCGGGCGGCGCGGGTAAGGTGGGGCATTGTAGCGGCGATGGGGTGAAAATGGCAACCATGCGCACCCCGCCACTACCCGAAAGCCCCTGTTTTTGATGGAATTTTGCGCAAAAAAGAGGGCGGCCCGCGCCGCCCGAGGGGGACGTAAAACCTTCTTGCCCCAAGGCCCTTCCCGGTGTCCCCGCCTCCCGGCGGCGTTCTCCGGTGTAGCGATCGGTCATCACGACCAGTGGCCGTTTTGCCTCTGCCCGCCCCCCTCCCGGCACGGCCCTACGGCGCTTTCTCTGCCCGGCCTTGCGGGGCGCCCCCGGCTCTCGCACGGGGATCGACGCCCCCCTCGCGGGTCCTTCGTGGCCCGCTCCCTCTAGTTCAAGTAAACCACCTGACGAGGTGGCTTTCAAGGCGTTTTCCACAGTTTTTTCCCCTGTTTTCGCCACACTGTTCGAAGCGCTCCACGCCGTGAGTCCAACCCGCTTCCAGCCCGATGTTTGACACAAAGATCGCATCCCGGCAGGATATTCGGCCGTCACCCGCAGGCCCGAAGCGGAACCCGATCGGCCAACCGCGGTAACAAAGGAAAGGCAAACCGGATGCGCCACACGCACGCCACACGCCCGCACGCACGCACGCTGGCCATCAGCCTGCTGGCCGTTCTAACCCTGTGGTTCCTGTCCGGCCCCCGTCCCGCCGCCGCGGTGGAAATCGTCCCCAACAAGCTGTCGGTGAACGGCTTCTTCGACACACACATCGCCTACAACCTGTACGACTCCGGCACCACAGGGCTGGAGGTGGACCACTGGGTGACCATGGTCAACTGGCGGGTGTCGCCCCGGGTACGCTTTTTTGGCGACATCACCCTGGAACACGGCACCCATTACGACGAGCACGGCCAGAACGGCGACATCAAGACCCGCGCCTTCGTGCAATTCCAGCACAGTGATGCCTTCAAGGCGGCGGCGGGGAATTTTCAGTCCCCTTTCGGACATTACAACCAGGTGCACGACGCCGTCATCGCCTTCACCACCGTGGACCTGGCGGACGCCTTCTACGCCGACCGTCAGGTCGGGGTGGATGCGCTGGGCACCCCGGTGCACAGCCACCTGTACGCGCGGGAGGCCGCCGGGGTGTGGCTGTCCGGGCACGCCCTGCCCGTCGAAAACTGGGGCCTCCGCTGGGACCTGTACGCCATCAACGGCGAGGTCCGGGATGGCCGCAACCCCGCCCAGGCCGATGACAATGCCAACAAGGGCATCGGCCTGCGCACCGAATTCGAGCTGCCCGCCGGGTTGCACCTGGGGGCATCGTGGTACAGCGAGCGCCACGGCGGCCTGGGCACCGACCCCACCCTTCCCGCACCCGCCGGAGCCGAGCGCCGGGCGCTGGCGGCGGAGGCCGAATGGCAGATCGGCCCCCTGAACCTGCAGGGCGAGCAACTCTGGAGCCGGGTGGAGAGCTACCCGGTGCCACTGGCGCCGATCCCCTTTGTTCAGCCCGATACCCACGCCATGGGGCAGTACGCCACCGCCTCGGTGGCTTTTGGCGCCGTCATCCCCTATATACGCCAGGAGCGCTACCGCAACCGCTGGTTCGATGACACCTACGAGGCCTTCAGCGCCGGGGTGGCCATGCGCGCCTCCCCCGGAGCGGTCATCAAGTTCCAGCACAAGGCCGTGGCCAGGGCCGACGACGTCTCCGAAGCCCAGCTTGCGGTGGCATTCTGATGCGCAACCCGCCGACCACCATGCTCCCCGCGCCGCCTGCCGTGCCATACCCGTTGCTCGCCCTGCGCGCCGTGCTGCGGGCCGCGTTGCCCGTCCTGCTGTTGCTGGCCACGGCCGGAACGGCCTCCCTGCTGCCCGCCCACGCCTTCGAGATTGTGGTGAACAGCGACAACCTGGTACCGCAGATCGGCACCGCCGAACTGAAACGCATCTACCTGGGGGAGCAGGAGTTCTGGCGCGGCGGCCCCTCCGGCCCGGTGCAGCCGGTGCTGCGCGAAGAGGGCGACACGGATTTCCTTCGGCGGCTCGGCGTCAGCCAGCAGCAACTCACCAACCGCTGGATGCGTCTGGTGTTTTCCGGCGCCGCCTACCCGCCCCACGTGGCCCGGTCGGATCAGGAGGTCCTGGAGTACGTGGCCAGCCACCCCGGATCCATCGGCTATGTGGAGCAATATTCGGCCACGCCCGGCGTCCGTACCCTGCCCCTGACCGACTGACAGGCCTGCGGATACCGCACGGTTCGCCGACGGCCCTCCGGTCTTTCAACGGCATGTGCTACCATGGCCGCGTCGGCCCCGGCCCTGCCCGGTGCAGTGTCCGGTGCCCCGCAGCCGTCTCGCCCCAAAGGCACCGCGCATGAGCATTCCCCTGCACCCGACCTCTCCCGGCCACCCTTCCAGCCAGCCAGCCGGCCCGCACGCCAGGCGTTTTCCGCACCTGTTCGATGCCCCCCTGCGCCCCCTGTTCCTGGGTGCGGCGCTGACGGCGGCAGGGGCCATGGCCCTGTGGATGGCCTATCTGAACGGCGTGGCCCCCTTCAGCCGCTACTACGGCCCCCACTGGCACGCCCACGAGATGCTGTTCGGTTACACCATCGCCGCCATGGGCGGTTTTTTGCTCACGGCGGTACCGAACTGGACCGACACTCCCCCTTTGCGCGGCCTGCCGGTGCTGGGGCTGTCCCTGCTGTGGCTGGCGGGGCGGGTGGCGCCTTTTTTCTCTGGCGATCCCGGTCTGCACGGCCTGTCGCCGCTGGTGGTGGCGCTCATCGACCTGGCCTTCATCCCCGCCCTGATGGTGGCGGTGGCCATACCCATGCTGCGCAGCGGCGGTTTTCTGGACAACGTGGTACTGCCGCTGCTGGCGGGGCTGTTCGCCGCCAACCTGTTCACCCACCTGGAGCGGCTGCGCGGCCTGCCCCTGGGGCAACAGGGGTTATACCTGGCCCTGACCCTGTACCTGTTCGCCATTGCCTACATCGGCGGGCGCGTCATCCCCAGCTTCACCCAGCGTCTGGCAGGCGCCCACCCCCGCGTCTGGCCGCTGGTGGAAAAGCTGGCCCCCGCCACCATGCTGGTGTTCATGCTCACCCACGTGTTCGTGCCGTTCACCGTTCAGGATCAGCTTGCGGCACTCTCCGTGGCCGTGGTCCACGGGGTGCGCCTGTGGGGCTGGTGGCACCGCTCCATCTGGCGCGAACCCCTGATCTGGGTGCTGCACGCGGGCTATGCCTGGATGGTGCTGGGCATGTTCCTGACGGCCATGGAGACCAGTGGCTGGCTGGCGGCGGGGGTCTCCGCCCACGCCTTCACCGTGGGTGCCCTGGGCATGATGACACTGGGACTGATGGCCCGCGCCGCGCTGGGCCACACCGGGCGTCCGGTGGCCACCCTGCCGCTCATCGGCGTGGCGTTCGCCCTGCTGGGCCTGGCTGCCATGGCGCGCATTGCGGCCACCCTGGTGCCGGTGGAGCACCACCTGCACCTGCTGATGGCCGCCGGGGGGCTGTGGGTCGCCGCGTTCGCCCTGTTTTTGATCCGTTACCTGCCGATCCTGCTGGGGCCGGAGGGCGATTCGGACAACTGACCACCTCTTTCCCCCACCTCTTTCCCCCACCTCTTTCCCTCGCCTTTTTCCCCCGCCTTCGGGAACGCCGGGGCCGCATTGCACGAGTGTATCGGTTCGTGTACGCTCCCCGATCGGGAGGAGGGAATATGCGTTTTGCCATCGGCATCGCCGTCATCGTCTGGACCGCCGGACTTCTTCTGGGCACCCTTGCCGAACCCGCCCGCGCCGCCGAAGTCATTCCCGGCAAGCTGTCGATAAACGGCTACATCGACACCCTCTACGGCCACAACCAGAACGCCTCCGGCACCTCGGGTTTCGACGTCTACCACTGGGTCACCCTGCTCAACTGGCAGGTGAACCCGTGGGTGCGCGCCTACGGCGACCTGACCATGGAGCACGGCGCCATCCACGACGACAACGGCGTGCCGCGCGGCGAAATCAAAACCCGTTCCTTCATCCAGATCCGCGCCCGCGAAACCCTGAACCTCAACATCGGTCAGTTTCTGATGCCGTTCGGACATTTCAACATCGTCCACGACGCCTCCCCCCTGTTCATCCAGATCGGCGAACCGCGTTCGGTCTACGCCAAGCGCGTCATCGGGCAGGACAGTTCGGGCCTTGTCGACATCAAGGACCGGGCGTTCCTCAAGGAGGGGGCCGGGGCCTGGCTGTTCGGGCGCGCCGTCACCCTCGGCGGCAACCTGAACGCCGCGTGGGACCTGTATGTGAGCAACGGCCGGGGCAGCAACGGCAGCGTCGGCCAGGGGGCGGGGGACGAAAACCAGAACAAGGCCACCGGCGCCCACCTGCTGCTGGGCCTCCCCAACCACCTGTCCCTGGGCGGGTCGTACTTTACCGAGCGCCACGCCGGGCTGGGCAACTCCGCGCCCGATCCGCGCATCGCGGTATGGGCCACCGAGGCCCAACTGAAGGCCGGACACCTGACCCTGCTGGCAGAGCAGAGCGTTGCGGAAGTGGACGCCCACCTGACGGTGCCGCGCCACCGGGGCGCCGGGCGCTACATTCAGGCCGAGTTTGCCATGCACCGGCTTACCCCCTACGCCCGGCACGAGGTGTACCACAACCGCAAGTGGCCCGCCGGGGGTGAACGGGAGGAGATTGGCACCCTGGGGGTGAACCTCCATTTGGTGCCCAACATGTTCCTGAAATTCGAGCACGGCTTTTATGCCGGGGCCCGGGACGTGTCCCAGGCGGAAATCTCGGTGGCCTTCTGATGCGCGCCCGGCACGCATGGATTCTGGCCACGGCGCTGCTGCTGGCCGTACCCGAGGGGGTCCAGGCCGTCGAACTGGTGGTGCATGCGGACAACCCGGTGCAGTCCCTGTCGGCAGGCGAGGCGCGGCGCATATTCCTGGGCGAGCAATCCTTCTGGCGCGGCACGGCGCGGCCTTCGGAACCGATACGTCCGGCCCTGCGCGGCGGCGCCGAGGGGCAGGTGCTGGTCCATCTGGGCATCCGCACCAACGAGTTTGTCTCCCGCTGGATGCGGCTGGTTTTCTCGGGTCAGGCCGTCAGCCCCCACCAGGCCGAATCCGACCGCGCGGTGCTGGAATATGTGGCGGCCAACCTGTCCGCCATAGGGCTGGTGGAGGAGTTCACCCCCACCCCCGGCGTAAAGGCCATTCCCATCACCGATTAGGGCCGGTCCACACAGCCGACACGGGCCACGCCCCCACCCAAAAACAGGGCGGCGCCGCCCCCCCCCGGCGCCGCCCGTCTGGTCTCACCCTGCCGTTACAGACTGGCCCACAGCACGCCGGAGGCGTTCAGATCCACCCCCGCGTCCGTGTAAACACCGTTGCCGTCCATGTCCACATCCACGTCCACCACGGTGGCACTGATCGCGGTCAGCCGGACGCGCACGGTGCCACCAGCCGCTCCGGAGGCGGTGAGAACCACCACCCCCGCATCGGGGAACTGCTGCCCGATGGCCGTGTAGTTCAGCGACGTCGTGGTGACTACCGTCACGCACCCCGCGGTGGACAGGCAGAACGCGCCCGAAAAAACCTCCGTCCGGGGCGCCTCGGTGCCGAAGGAGCCGTATACCGTGGTAATGCTTGCCGTGCCGGTGGCATTCGGGCCACCCAGCCAGAAGGTGACGCCGGTGTTGTTGTCGCGGACCGCCAGGGCCATGGTGCCGGTTTCGGTATCGTCCCAGCCGCCGACGGCCAAACCCACGTCAAGCGCGTAGGTCATCTTGCCGGACATGCTCACATTCGAGACGGCATCGCGAACGGTCAGCATCACGATGTTGAGTTGCGCGTTGGTGGCCGTCCCGGCGTTGATGCCCGGGTCGTATGCATTGACGGTGAAAATGATCGCCCCGGAGAGGGTGGTGACCCCGTCACTGCAACTGTTGAAGCTGACCGTCGCGGTGCCCAGGTGGTTCACCGTGTTGTCCGTGACCGCGATGTTGCCGCTGGAGGGGCACGCCACGCTGGCCGACGTTGCCTGCGCCGCGGCCGTGTGCACGTCGGCCGTGTGCACGTCGGCCGTGTGCACGTCGGCCGTTTGAACGTCGGCCGTTTGAACGTCGGCCGTTTGAACGTCGGCGGTGCGTGCGGCCTGCGTCTGTTGCCGTGCCAGCCCCCAGGCCCACGACCAGAGATTACCCGCGTCCCCTGCAATGCCACCGCCCGGAATTGGCTTGAACACCCCGGAGCCGACGGCGGCGGAACCCGTCGCGGCAAAGAAATTTCCCGCAAGGGCCTGGGCCCCGGTCATGTCCGAGATCATCGCAGGCGATGTCTTTCCCGAATAGGCTACTGTCCCGGAATTGTTGTCGTTCCCACACCCCGACGCCGTCGCCACCAGGGCGACCCCCAGCACCATCGCCAAAGAGTGCTTTCCAACCGAATAATTCCTGCGCATGGTCCGGCCCCTCCTCGCAAATCGTGCAAATCACCGCCTGCGCGACCACAACATATGCCTGCAAGGATACACCCGTGGCGGAGAAAGGAAACAAGCCCGGGCCGCGCCTGTGAACGGCGCCAAAGCCGCGCCGTGTCACAGCCCGGCGGGAACCTCTTCCTGGTGTTCCCCGCGCACCGTGGCGATATAGCGCTCCAGCAGGTGCGGATCGTCGATGGAGCCGTGGTGGTGCACCTGCACCCAGCGGCGGCGGCCGTTGGTGACGGCGCAGGCGAACACCCGGCTGGTGCGGATGCTCAGGGGCACGATGACGCCGCCGCGCTGGAATTCTCCGTTCTCGCGCCCGGCAAACACCACCATGTCGCCGCCGGGGTAGGCCACGATGTCCGAAAACGCCACCCACACCCGCACGTTGCCGCCTAACACCCGCCCGTACAGGGCGCGGATCGCCGCCTGGCCGCGCAAAATCCCCCCCAGGGGATTGTTGAGCTGCACCAGCGGTCCATCGCCCCACACCTGTCCCAGCAGTTCCAGATCGCGGCCATTGAAGGCGGCATAAAAGCTTTCCAGCGCCGCCACCGCCCCCTGCAACCCCGGCATGGTGGCGTCCGCCAGCCGGTTGCGGGCCTCCACGCCAAATTGTTGATCCAGGGGCGTGCCAAGGATTTCCGCGCTCACCTGCCCGCCTCCGCCAACCCGTTGCCGCGCCCGTCCGCCCGCTCTCCCCTGCCGCCGGAGAACGGCAGCCGCGTCGCCTTCAGGCGCGCCGCCACCGGCAGGAAGAAATGCGCCGCCAGGGGCATGGCCACCACGCCGTAGGCCAGGGGCAGGAACAGAAAGCGCGGGGCGTCGTTCCACGCCACCAGACAGATCAGCCCCGCCGTGCCCCAGAACACGCCGGACAGCACCAGCAGGGCGCCGGTTTCGGCCTCCAGGGAGCGCCGCAGCGCCCACGCCCCGAGGGCGGCGCCAAGCAGCAGCAGATAACCCAGCCCCACCCCCCAGGCGACGGCGCCGCACACCACGCCGGGCAGACCGTGGGGATTGCCGCGCTCCTGGGTGCAGACGCCGTACCTGCCGAGGGGCAACGCAAAGCCGTGCCACAGCGCCGGAACCGCCTTGCCGAAGGTGTAGGAAAAAAACAGCGCCGGACGGCTGACCGCCAGCTCCAGCGGCAGGCGGCTGCCATAGGTGACCCCCACCGCCCGCGCCCGGGCGGCGCTTTCGGCCTGCATGGCATAGGTGTCCATGCGCACCGCGCCGCTGCGGCCCACGTTGTCGATCAGCTTCAGGTTGGGGTTGGAAAGCACCACCCCGCCCACCACCATCAGCGACACCAGCGCCACCACGTTGCGGCGCGGCCCCGGCTCGCCGACGCCGCAGCGCGGCACCAAAACCCACAACCACACCGGCAGCCCGACGGCAGCGGCATAGAACAGCGCGCCGCCCAGGTGGTAGGCCAGCCACATGGACAGGGCCATCAGGCCGCAGGTGGCGCGGAACGACCGCCCCCCCACCCACACTTCCAGCCACAGGGCCACGCACAGGGCGGCGCCGCCCAGCGCCACCGCTTCCGGCAGCAGCGAGGTGGCAAAGCCCACGTTCACCGCCGAGAACAGCATCACGCCCCCGGCCAGTGCGGTATACAGGGCCAGCCTCCCCATGCCGCGCGCGGCCAGCCGCCACGCCAGCACGCCGATTCCGGCCAGATTGAACAGCCCCACCGCCGCGTAGTGGGCCATGCCCAGCCCGCCGCTCAGGGCCAGAATCAGGGGATAGAGCGCGCCGCGCTCCTGCCAGAACCCCTTGATGCCGAAGCCGCCCAGCAGGTCGGCCACGTCCTGATAGCTGCCCGAGGTGGCGTAATGCCGCACCGGGGCCTCCAGCGGGGCGAACACCAGCATGCCCGTCAGGGCGGTGCACAGCAGCACCAGAAATGGCCGCTCCGGGGCGGCGGCGAACCACTGGCTGAACGCACGCAGGCGTTGCTTGAGGGCCGACACGGCTGACGACATATTGCTCCCATCCGGCACCCGGCGGCGCCCGTTCCGGTTCCATTTCCAAACCGGGGGTCGGCACCCGCCAACCCCCGCGCACCATGCGCGACAGCATAGCCCAACCCGCCCCCGCAAGGCACCGGGGAGACGATATCCGGGAGATAAGATCCGGGACGACGGGATCCGGTAGACGGGATCCGGGACGACGGGATCGGGGATGCGGCATCCGGCGCGCCGGGCGCGGCCCGAAAAAATGAATATCCCTTGACGCTTCCCTCTTCGGGGAGTAGACCTTGTGCCGGTGCCTGTGACCCGGTAATCACAGGAGGAAACCAGAGAGGCCTCGGGGGAGCCTCAAGAGAAGTCTCAAGGGAAGCTTCGGGGAACCCGCATCCGTTGCGGGGGGGGAGGGAACATGGCAGTCTTCCGCAGCCGTCCGGCGCGTGGCATTCGCTTTTACGTTGCGCTCGGCGCGGTCCTTGCGGCCTTGCTGCCGACAGCATCCGCATCGGTGGCCAAAGCGTCCCCCCCCGGCGACCGAACCGCCTCCGCCGTCTGCCTCCAGTGCCATGCGGGCAGTGAGCCGGTGAACGCCCTGGCGGCCACCCCCCACGGCGTGGCCGCCGACCCCCGCACCCCCGGCTGCGTCAACTGCCACGGCGCCAGCGCCAGCCACGCGGCCAGCATGGGGCAATCCCACCCCGACCGCCTGTTCGGCCGCGCCAGCGCCAGCCCGGTGGCGGAACGCAACGCGGCCTGCATGACCTGCCACCAGGGCGGCGTCCGCACCCACTGGGCCGGCAGCACCCACGACGCGCGCCAGGTGGCCTGCACCTCGTGCCACCGCATCCATTCCGAACACGACCCGGTGCGCGACCGCGTCACCCAGTCCGACGTCTGCTTCACCTGCCACAAGGAGCAGCGCGCCCAGATGCGGCGCCCCTCCCACCACCCGGTGCGCGAGGGCAAGGTGGCCTGCTCCGACTGCCACAACCCCCACGGCACCCTTGCTCCCAAAATGCTGGTGCGCGACAACGTCAACCACACCTGCTACCAGTGCCACATGGAAAAGCGCGGGCCGTTCGTGCGCACCCACCAGCCGGTGCAGGAGGACTGCTCCATCTGCCACAACCCCCACGGCTCGGTGAACGCCAACCTGCTGAAACTGCGCTCCCCGTGGCTATGCCAGCAGTGCCACGAGCCCAGCAGCCACCGCGGCAAGCCCGGCAGCGCCGGTCTGACCAGCACCAACGCCAACGCGCTGGCGCGGGGCTGCGTGAACTGCCACACCAACATTCACGGCACCAACAACCCCAGCGACCTGGCCACCGAACGGTCCCTGCGGCGCTGACGATATCAAGGGGGAACGCCATGAACACGCTGCGTTATTTCGTCCCGACCGTGCTGGCCGCCCTGCTGCTGGCCAGCCTTCCCGCCTCTGCCCAGGAGGAAGGGCCCCTCCCCGCCGCCACCGAAGAGCCGGGCGTGGAACCGGGTGTCGAGCCGGGCACGGAACCCTCCCCCCCTGTCCCCGCCGCCGCCACCGCCGCCACCGGCGGCACGGAGTGGGACGACGAGGAGCCCGTCGGCCCCCACAGCACCCTCTCGCTGGGGGTCGGCAACGTCACCCACGACAACCAGCGCTTCGGCGAATACACCGGCCTCGACCAGCACGGCAGCGTCGGGCTGGTGGACATCGACCTGAACCACCTCGGCCCCACCACCGGCAAATGGCTGCGGGTGCGCGGCCGCAACCTGGGGCTGGACAGCCGCGAACTGCGCCTGGACCACTCCCGTCAGGGGCGCTGGGGCATCAGCCTGGAATACAACCGCATCCCCCACGCCACCCCTTACGACATCAACACCGGGCTGACCGGCATCGGCACCGACCAGCTCACCACCGCCGCCATCACGCCGGGGGCGGGCGCCCGCATCGACCTGGGCACAGACCGCGAAATCCTGCGCGCGGGCCTGAACGCCGACCTGCCCGCCGGGTTCGACGTCCGCGTGAGCTTCCGCAACGAGGACAAGACCGGCGAGCGCATGTTCGGCCGCACCGGCATCGATTTTCTGGTGGAGCCCATCGACTCCAGCACCCGCCAGATCGAGGCGGTGCTGGCCTTCACCGGCGACCGTTTACAGGTCTCCGGCGGCTACTACCTGACGGCCTTCGAGAACAAATACACCGGCATGGTGGTGGACGGCGTGACCGATGGCCCCAACAACGTGTACAGCCCCATCGGCCTGCCGCCGGACAACCAGTCGCACCAGTTTTCCCTCAGCGGCGGCTACAGCCTCACCGCCGCCACCCGCGCCAATTTCAAACTGGCCTACGGCACCATCACCCAGGACGACCCGTTCATCTCCACGGTGACCGTGGCCCCCGGCGTGGGCAACAACCTGAACGGCGAGATCAACACCACCCAGGCGCAACTGGGCCTCACCTCGCGGCCCACCCAAAAGCTGGACCTGGGGGCCAGCCTGCGCTACGAAAACCGCGACGACAAAACCCCGGTACTGGTCTATTACACCGGCGCCACCCCCACCTCGCGCAGCAACGGCGAAAACGAGCCCCGCGACGTAAAAACCACCGCCGGCAAGGCGGAGGCCAGCTACCGTCTGCCCGGCGATCTGCGCCTGACCGGCGGCGTGGACTACGAAAAAATCGAGCGCAACGCCTCGGACGTCCGCTCCGTGAGCGCCCGCAAGGAGACCAACGAAACCACCTACCGCGTCGAGGCGCGCCGCTCCATGGCGGCGGTGAACGGCGGGTTGGCCCTGATCCACAGCGCCCGGGGCGGTTCGCCCTTTCTGGTCAACGTGCTGAACGACGGATCGCCGGGCTCCAACCAGATCGCGCCGGTCCACTATGCCGACCGCAAGCGCGACAAGCTGCGCCTGACCTTCGACGCCATGGCGGGCGAGGCCCTGTCGCTGCAATTCGTCACCGACGCCGCGTGGGACAGCTACGAGTCGCGCACCGTCCAGAGTCTGGGGCCGCGCCGGGGCACCTGGCAGCATGTGGCGCTGGATGCCTCCCTGAGTCTGTCTCCGGTCTGGCAGTTGACGGCCTTTGCCTCTCACGACCGCACCACCACGGCGCAGAATTCCTGCAATGGCAGCCCGTCGGACGGCACCCCCTGCGCGCCCGTCGATCTGTGGCGCGCCGAACTGACCAGCCGGGGCAGCGCCGTGGGGGTGGGCCTGCGCGGCAAACCCGGCGAGCGCTTGCAAACCGGCGCCGATCTGCAATTCAGCCTGGACGCGGGGGAATATTTTCAGGACGGCGACCCCCTTGCGGCGCCGGTCCCGGCGGCCCCCATGCCGCGGCTGATCTACAAAACCCGGACCCTGACGATGTTCGCCGATTATGCCCTCACCACCCACTCCGGGATCGGGCTGAACCTGACCCACGAGCGGCGCAAGAATTCGGACTGGAGCTGGGTTGGTTGGCAGTACGCGGACGGCACCACCGTTTATCAGGACCCGCTGGAGACCATCACCTTCGCCGGGGCGCGCTACTTCCTCCGCTGGCCATAGCCCCGGCCGACGCAGGCCGGGGCGGATCGGAACAGTCCCCCGCCTTACGGCACCAGCACCGCCGCCCCCCGCACCCGTCCGGCGCGCAGTTCGGCCAGCGCCCGGTTGGCGTCCGCGAGCGGAAACACCGTGCTGGCGGTGCGCACCCCGGCCCGCGCGGCGAGCGGAAAAAACGCCTCGCCGTCGGCGCGGGTCAGGTTGGCCACCGAGCGCACCACCCGCTCCCCCCACAGCAAGGCATAGGGAAAGCGCGGAATGTCGCTCATGTGGATGCCCGCGCACACCACGGTTCCGCCCTTCCTCACATGACCCAGGGCGATGGGCACCAGTTCCCCCACCGGGGCGAACAGGATGGCGGCGTCCAGCGCCTCGGGCGGCGTTTCGTCCGAGCCTCCGGCCCACACCGCCCCCAGTTGGCGGGCGAAGGCGGCGGCCCCGCTGTCGCCGGGGCGCGCCAGCCCATGCACCCGCTTGCCCTCGAAGGCGGCGATCTGGCACAGGATGTGGGCCGCCGCGCCAAAGCCGTACAGGCCGATGGCAGTGGCGTCGCGCACCATGTTGTAGGCGCGAAAGCCGATCAGCCCGGCGCACATCAGGGGGGCGTCGGCCACGTCGTCCGCCGGGGAACCGCCGGGTGGCAGGGGAAAGCAAAACCGGGCGTCGGCGACGGTATATTCGGCATAGCCGCCGTTCAGGGTATAGCCGGTAAAGCCGGGCTGGTCGCACAGGTTTTCCTGCCCCTTCCGGCAGAACGCGCAGGAGCCGCAGGAACGGCCGAGCCACGGCACGCCAACCCGGTCGCCGGGGGTGATGTCAACAACCCCCTTGCCTGTGGCCGCGACATAGCCGACGATCTCATGGCCGGGAATGATGGGGCTTTTTGTGGCCGGGGGCAGATCGCCATCGGCCACGTGCAGATCGGTGCGGCAGACGCCGCAAGCGGCCACGCGGATGAGCACCTGCCCCGCCTGCGGCGCGGGGGTGGGGATGGTTTCCAGCCGCAGCGGCGCACCGGGCCGGTGCAGGCGCATGGCGCGCATGGTGGGGGGGACATCGGTCATGCCCCGGAGTGTATCGGACCACCCCCCCGGTTTGTCATGTCACCCCTTCCGGAACCCGGCGGGAAAGGGGGCTTGTCACCCGCGCGACAACCCGGCCCTCCATCCGGCAAATTCAATTCGGAAACACCAGCCCCACGCTCACCCCCTGGGACTTGCGGTCGTAGCTCCCCAGCCATTCGCCGTAGCCGATAGGGGAGGGATCGGACAAAAGCGGGCGGCGCGGGGCGATTATTGACCGTCTTTTTTCGGCTTCCACTCCCGTGCCAGCCTTTGCGCCTCGGCAATCTGCGCC
>JAOUFN010000043.1 GCA_029858285.1 Nitrospirota bacterium
GCGCGGGCAGCCTTGGCGAGCCGGATGGCGGCAAGATCACCATCAGCAACGGCGTGACTACGGATACGATCGTCATCGACATGACGGACACTACCCTCAGCTACAACCTGGGCACCCCGACCCTTGCGGACTGCGGCTCGGCGATGGTGTCGGTGGGTGGCGCTGCGGCCGTGAAGACTGCCATCTTCACTGGTCCGGTATTCACGAACCCCTAAGGTCATTTGACCGCCACGACGCCCGCCCGCGGGGCGTCGTGTGACCACCTCAAGGCCCCCCTCAGGTTTAATCCCCTGAGGGGGGCTTTTTTATTTTTTGAAAGCAGGGGGGCGGGCTTATGCCGGGGCGGATTGGTGCCGATGGGACTGTTCGGGAAACATCCGTCGGGATGCGGCCCGATATCCGAATGTTTCGCAGGCGATGGGGTCTCCCGTCATTTTTTTCCGACAAACTCTGCCACGCAGAGGGAGAGGGACACACGATGAAGACGATTTTTAACAGCACCGCCAGCAAGGCGGTTTTTACGATTGCCGTGGCGGCGGTGGCGGGCCTGGTGGCCGCGGGTTGCGGCAGCGACAGCGCCGCTGGCATCCCCGGCGCCCCGGTGGTTGGCCTCAGCAATCAAGCCTTTGACCTGACCTGGAGTACCACGCTGGCCGCTCAACTCGAGATATTCATTGCGGTCGGGACGCCTGTCTCTACGGCACAGCTCGCGGTGGGCGATGCCAATAATACTTACGGATTTGCCATCAACTATTCCGATCAGAGTGTGCTGAAAGCGGCCTGTGAGAAGGAAAAGCTGAGCTACGACGCGGCACAACTGGTGAGCCTGGGCGGCAAGTACCCCAATTCCATCACCTATACCAGCGCGTGGACCGACGCGGTCGGAGTTGCCAACTGCACCACGGACGGCTTTGCCACCTGGACCACGATGTCCGGCAATACCTCGGGCACCCTGGTTGGCCTTGGCAACACCCTGGCGGCGGACTTGCTCGGTACCGGCCTCACCGGAGAGTACCTGAAGGCCACCGTCGGATCGTGGGAAGACTACAAACTGGATGGCGCCAACGATAGACGGGGCGAGAAGGGTCACAGCTACACGGCAACCGTTGCCTACGGTTCCGGCCTGCCCGTGGATGGCTCCCTCACCGGCTTTGACTGGACTCGCAACCGGGATGGCGGCAACTGGTTCAGCACCACCACGGTGGTTGATCCCAACTTCGACTGGCTCCAGGGCGTGACGTACAACAACGTGACCTGGGCCACGACGTTGGGCGTGACCACCTACAACGGCAGCTACCGGGTCTCCTCGGGCTCAAACCCCGTTGGGCCCGGCAACAGCAGCGGTGGCTACTTTGACGTCACCCTGACCAACGTGACCCAGAACGACGTCTGCGCCGGTGGTGCTAGCCAGCCGGATGGCGGCAAGATCACCATCAGCAACGGCGTGGCTGCGCAAGAAATCGTCATCGACATGACCGATGCCAGCCTCAGCTACAACCTGGCCCCCCCGACCACATTGGACTGCGGTTCGGCGGTAGTGACGCATGGCGGAACCGCCGCGGCGGGCAACCCGCTGGTGCTGTTCACCGGCCCGGCGATCAACTAAGCGGAACCCGGTTCCGCCACGACGCCCGCCCGCGGGGCGCCGTGTGACCACCTCAAGGCCCCCCTCAGGTTTAATCCCCCGAGGGGGGCTTTTTATTTTTTGGAAGCAGGGGGAGGACTCATGCCGGGGGGGATTTGTGCCGATTTCACAAGAGTGTCCGGCGCCCGCTCCACATCGGGGAGCCCAGGTGTGCCCGGCGCTGGCGATCCACAAGAGAGGGAGACACCCATGCATACGGATAACCCACCCGTATCCAGCACAACCACGCGCAGCGGCGCCCGGCGGACGCTTTCGGGACGGCTGGCGCCTTTGGCGGCACCCTCGATTTTTGCGGTTCTGGCGGCGGCACTGATTCTGGCGGGTTGTGGCAGCGGCACCAGCGACGGCATGGGCAGTGTGCCGTCCCTCGCTCCGCTGGTGGGCGCAAGCGATCAGCCGCGTTCCCTGCCCGCCGCCGTCACCTGGAGCACCACCCTCGGCAGCAACATCGAACCGCTGGTGTGGGATGGCGACGTGCGTTCCCTGGCACGCGCGCTGGTGGGCGATGTGGCCATGACCCCCAACCACATTCCCTATGCCTGGGCGCCGGATCCCAACGCCACCGCCTGCGCCAGGGAAACCTGGGATTACAGCCGCACCGGCCTGACCCTGTATCCCGCCAGCATCACCTATGGCGGCTCCTGGGTGGACGCCAACGGCGCCGCCACCTGCAAGGTCACCGGCACGGTGGCGGGAATGTATGCCAGTGGCGCCTGGAAGGCCGTGCTTACCGGCCTGGGAGCTACCGCAGTGAGCGGTTTTTCCGGCTATACCAATGAAAACCTGAACGCCACCGTGACCCGCAACGAGATGTTCCGCCTGGACGGGTCGGTGGACGACACACGGGATGAGACCGGCGTCGACATGACTGCCCACGTGGCCTATTCCGGCGGCCTCCCCGCGGCCGGCGACCTCAACGGCTTTTACTGGACCCGCAACCGGGACGGCGGCAACTGGATGAGTGGAGGGACGCCCGCTTTCGACATGCTGTGGGACCGCCAGTTCAGCAACGTCACCTGGAACACGGCTCTGGGGGTGATCACCTTCAACGGCAGCTTTGCGGTAGCCGACGACACCGGGCACTACACGGTCACGCTGGTGAACATGACCCAGGGCGGGGCGTGCGGCGCCGCGCTCGGGGAACCGGACGGCGGCCAGATCCGCATCGAAAACGGCGTGGCCGCCGAGGCCATCGTGATCGACATGACGGTGCTGAACTACCCTGTGGACCCGTGCGGGGACGCCATGGTGGGGTTTGGTGGCGGTGGACCGGCGCAGGCGACGGTGTTCAGCGGTCCGGTGTTTTTCTAGGCCGCCGGTTCGAGTTTTACCGGTTTTACCGGCCGTTCGAGCGGGCGCGCAGTCTGGGGTTGCCGTGGATATCGGCCACCCTGCGCATGGCCTTTCCCAGTTCCTGAAAAAACTGGTCCAGCGCCATGCCGCGCGCCTCGCGCATCACCTTGTCGGAATCCAGCAGGAACGCCGGAGCCAGTTGGAAGGCTTCGCCCTCGGCGGTCACGGTGGTGTAGGGGGCGCCGCCGTCCAGGCCCCACAGGGTGCCGCGCACCACCGCCAGGCAGTCGGCGCGGCTGCCCGGCACCAGCCAGCCACCGACGATGGTCAGGTAGGTCCACGCCCACTTGTTGGTGTTGCGCACGGTGTCGCCCGCAGCGTCCAGCACCAGCACCGCGTCCACCCCCTGTTCGCGGGCGGTGGCGCGCAGGTCGGCCAGCGTGGCGCTGGCGGGCACATGGCCGGGCAGTTCCACCACCTCGGACACCAGCCCGGCACGGAGCAGCGGCTCCAGACGTCCGGGGTCGATCTCGTTCGGCGACCAGCGCATGGCGTGGGTGGCGTCGGGGCGGGTTTCCGGCTCACGGTGGACGATCCCCAGCCGCAGGGGAAAGCGCAGGGGGCCACCGGTATAGCCGCCCCCCGTGCCCAGTCCGGGCGTGCCCATGCGCAGTTCCGCATCCACCGCCGCGTGGTCCAGCACCCGGTGGGTGGCACAACCGGCCAGTGCCAGCGCCAGGGGGGAAACCAGCAGCAAATTCAGCAGCACATTCAGGGGCAACTTCAGCCGTAACTTCAGCCGTAACTTCAGTCCGCGCCGGATGTCCATATCCTCCTCCGTCTCTCCATCGAATCCCGAACCGCCCCCATTATCAGCCCTTAACTTTTCGAAAAGATAGGGAAAAATCCACGTTCTTCGGATGACGACCGCAGTGTGGCGGAACGGGTACAATGGACGCATGGACCTGACCCCGGAGGAGAACGCGCTGGTCGGCAACGCCCCCTGGCTGCTGGCCAAGGGCAGTGCCACCACCAAACTGCGCGACCATCTGGAAGCGGCGCACCTGGCCCTGATGCCCCTGGTGCTGGGCGAGCACCGCGACTGGCTGTGCCCGGAGGGGTTCGACATCCACGCGGTACAGGTGGCGCGGGGCGAAAGCCTGCACGGCACGCCGTATCAATACCTGGATTTCCCCAAATATTTCCGCCGCGACGAGGCGTTCACCTTCCGCACCCTGATCTGGTGGGGCAGGGCGCTGTGCATCTGCTGGATTTTGCAGGGGCCGCACCTGGCGGAACGGCGCCGCGCCCTGGCCGAACGGCGGCTGGTGCCCCTGCCGGGCATGGGGGCGTGGTTCGGCGGCGACCCGTGGGACTGGGAGGGCTTTGTGCCGCTGGACTCGGTACCCCCGGAGGCGCTGGAGGCCAGCAGCTTTCTGAAGGTCGGGCGCATGCTGCCCCTGACCCCGGAGGTGCTTGGCCGCAGCGGGCTGAGCGACGCCGTCACCGACACCTTCCACGCCCTGCTGCCGCTGGTGGCCAGGGGCTGATTCCACCGCAAAACAAAAAGGCCCCGCCGGAGGCTCCTGGCGGAGCGTTCCGGCGGGGCGGGGGATGTACGGCCCGGACGGCCGACGCGATCAGTTGTAATTTACGACGCAGCCATAAAGCGCCAAATTGGTCGTGTACGCGCTGGCATCGCTGGCAAAATCCACCCTCAGCACATAGACGCCGATGGTGTTGTCGACGGTTGTGGTGAACGGGGGGCTGGTGAGGATTTGCGGGTTGGTCACCCCGTCCAGCGACGGGCCGGTTGTGGCGACGGTGTTCAGGATAAACGGCGACCACACCTTTTGATACAGGGTGACCGTGATGTCGCCAGTGCCGACGGCTCCGTCGGATGCCAAACACGTCAGGCCGTTGACCGTGGCCCCGTGGGGCAGGGAGATCGGTGCGGCGGCCCGGCAATTGGTTCCCGCCGTGAAAGCGAGGGTTCCAGTCTGGTCGCCGTAGATGACGCAGGTGGGCAGGGATGCATCGCGGGTGAACGCCGCCCCCGCCACCGACGCGGCTCCGGTGACCAGATTGCTGCCACTCACGCTGTTGGCCCCCAGCAGAACGCCGAAGGTGGTGCCGGACAGCACCAGCCCGTTTCCGGCGGCGTAGGTGGTGTCGGCGTCAATGCCGCAGGTGACCGTGCCGTTGGCGGCGATGGAGAGGACTTTTTGTCCGGCGGTGCAGGTGCCGGTCACCCGCGCCTGAATGGCGGTGGTGTCCACCGAGAGTTGCGGTCCGGTCAGCATCAACCCGTTTCCGGCGGTGTAGGTGGTGTCGGCGTCAATGCCGCAGGTGACCGTGCCGTCGGCGGCGAGGGGGAGGATTTTTTGTCCGGCGGCGCAGGTGCCGGTCACCCGCGCCTGAATGGTGGCGGTGTTCACGTCGGCGGCGGTGATGCTGCCGTTCAGCACGCTGGCCCCGTCCACCGAGTTCAGGGCCACGGCGCTGGCGGTCTGCGCCGTCTGGGCGGTGACGGCCTGCTGGGACATGAAGGCAAAGGGCACGCTTTGCAGGCGCACACGGGGGGTGAGCACGGTGGCCCCGTAACTCACCTCCAGCCAGGCCGGGTCGGCGGCGTCGGCGACCGTCAGGGGGGAGACTCCGCCCAGATCGGTGGCAAACCGACCGGTCACCACCGCCACGCCGGGCACGGTTTCGGTCCAGCGCGGGGTGCCGCCGGTGGACGCGCCGTAGAGGCTGAAGGTCAGGGTGGCGTTGGCGGTTACCGGCACACCGTTGTCAATGAGCAGGCCGGAATACGGGATGGTCAGCGGCGCCTGGGCCCAGGCGGCGGGAGCCACCAGCAACAGGGCGAGCAGCGCGGTTATGATGCGTGTCTTCATGGTCATCTCTCGTGTGGGTGTTGGAATCGTGGCGTGCGCAAACCCGTCCGTGCACCACCGGGGCGCACCTTCCGGGCTTGCGCGGGGGGTTCAGTTCACCGGGGTTCAGTTCACCGGGGTCAGGGTGATGGTGCCGCCGCTCAGGTGGTCGGGAGCGACGCTGCCGAACACCCCCATCACCGGACCGGTGGCGGGGGGCGCGGCGCTGCTGGCGGCGGGTATGACGCCCACGGTGGCCGCCAGCCTCAGGGTGCCGGTGGCGCTCCCCATGGTGCCGGACTGACCGGGGTGGCTGGTGGCCAGCGCCGTATCGGTGGCCAGGGCCACTTCCACCAGGTTGATGAAGCCGTCGCCGTCGTCGTCGAGGTGGCCCAGGGCCGAGGCGGCGAGGGTCAGGGTGGCGCCGTCCACCGTCGGGTTGAAGCCGGTTTTTTGGGCCGTGGCGCCGATGGCGGTCACGGTGCCCCCGGCGTTGCTCACGGTAAAGGTGATGTTCACGCTGTGCAGGGCGCCGTTGCTCATGGTCAGCGTGGCGGTGGCGTCGGTGGCGCCCACGGTGAGGGTGACGGGGGCGCCGCCATCCAGCGTGGCCTGGGCGGTAACGGTGCTGCCGGCGGCGATGGCGGAGCGGATTTCATCGCTCAGCAGGGCGCTCAGGCTGACATTGGTGGTGCCGGAGGCCGCCGGGGGCGTCGCGGCCCCGCCGCCGCCTCCGCCGCACCCGGTGGCGGCGAGCAGGATGATTCCGGAAGAGGCGTGAACGAGTGTCCGGGCGAGTGTCCGGATGGTGGAAAGCGGCATGGTCCCCCTTGATTGACTTGCGGTCGGTTGAATCTGTCGGGCGGGGTCGGGAAGCGCCCTTCCGGAGCCTTTGACTTTTGGTCGTGTCCTTTCGGGTCACCCCGCAGGGCGGGTACTGTGGCGGAGATACGAAACCTGTGTCAACCGTGAATCATGAAGCGGCAACCCGGCAGGGGTTGAGCTGTCAGGTTGAGCTGTCAGGCTGAGCTGTCAGGTTGAGCTGTCAGGTTGAGCTGTCAGGCTGAGCTGTCAGGCTGAGCTGTCAGGCTGAGCTGTCAGGTTGAGCTGTCAGGCTGAGCTGTCAGGTTGAGTTGTCGTCCG
>JAOUFN010000026.1 GCA_029858285.1 Nitrospirota bacterium
ATACCGCCGGGGGGCGTCCCCCCCTGGGTTTTGCGCGAATACCGCTGCGGGCCGTGCCCGCCGCCCGCCGGGGCTCCCCGGCCGCGATGAAGCTGGCCGCGCCATATGTTTTACGCGAATACCGCTGCGGGCCGTGCCCGCCGCGAATAGGCCTGCCGGGGCTCCCCGACCGCTGCGGGCCGTGCCCGCCGGCCGCAGTTGACTTAGCCGCTGGTGCGGGTTTTTACCAGAATGCGCTGTCCGGGCATCAACACGCTCTTGGTGGACAGGCCGTTCCAGGCCAGCAGATCCTTCAGGGCTACGTTGTAGCGGGTGGCGATTTTCCACAGGGTTTCCCCCGGGCGCACCCGGTGGTGAATCTGGCGCAGCCCGTCGCTGCCCGTGCTGCCACTGTCGGAAGCAGTGGCGGCTTCACCGCCGCCGGAGTAACGGCCACTGGGAATCAGCAACAGCCGCCCCTCCTGGATCGACGTGGCGCGGCCCATGTTGTTGGCGCGCTGGATGGCCGTAACCCGCACCCGATAGCGGTTGGCGATGGTAGACAGGGTTTCTCCCCGGCGCACCCGGTGGCGCACCAGTTGCCGACCGTCACCACTGCCCACGTCGCGGGCCTTGCTGGCCCAGGTGGAGCCTTCGGCGCGACGAATATCCGGGAAATTGGCGGCAAACCGGTCACGGGTTCCCGCCGGGATGTTCACCGCGTAATTGCTGCGTCCGGGAGGGGTCAGGCTGTGCCGCAACTGCGGGTTGAGAAACTGGATCTCTTCCTCGTCCACGGCCACCGCGCGGGCCACCGCTTCCAGGGCGGTGGCCTCGTCCACGGTCACGGTGTCGCTGGCCATGGGCGGATGCAGGTCCACGAAAAAGCCGTATTCCTCCGGATTCTTGGCGATAATCGCGGCGGCCAGGAACTTGGGCACGTAGTCGCGGGTCTCCTGGGGGATGGCGAACGCCTCGCGCAGTTCCCAGAAGGTGCTGGCCCCGGTACGCTGCATGGCCCGGCCCATGCCGCCCTCGCCCATGTTGTAGGAGGCCAGAGCCAGATACCAGTCGCCAAAGCGGGCGTACAGGTCCTTCAGGTAGGCGGCGGCCGCGTGGGTGGACAGCACCACGTCGCGGCGCTCGTCGATCCAGTAGTCCTGGCGCAGGCCGTAGCGGCTGCCGGTGCTGGAGATGAACTGCCACGGACCGCTGGCCCGGGCACGGGAAAAGGCATAGGGGTTGTAGCCGCTTTCGATCATGGACAGATAGACCAGATCCTCGGGCAACCCTTCCTGACGGAAAATCTGCTTCATCAGCGGCACGTAGCGGCCGGAGCGGATCAGGTAGCGGGTGAACGTCGGGCGCAACTGGGTCTGGAAGTACTCCAGATAGACCTGCACCGCCTCGTTGACCTCTACCTGCATGTCCCAGGGGACGTCCCACAGCGGATCGGGGGATGCGCCACCCTTGGCCGGGGGCCGGTGGGCCACGGTGGCCCGCTTGCGCGCTTTGCGGCTTCCCGGAGTGGCCGCGCCGTCGGACCCCTGCAGGGCCGACGAGTCTTCGTAACGCAGCGACACGGCGCCGGTGCCGAGGCGCTGTTTGTCTACCAGGGCGCTGTCATCCAGGGCCGCTTCGGCATCCGTCCCCTGCCAGTCCGCCGGGGGGGCAAAACCGTCTTCGTCCACCACCAGGTCCACCAGTCCATCCTGGGGACTGCCGGCTTCCTCCGGCACCACCTCTGTGCCGGCGTCCACCCCATCGGCGACCATCACGTCGGGGGCCTGCACCGGCCCACCGGCGATCTGCTTGCCCGACGCGCAGGCTGAAAGCACCAGCAACGCGGCGATTGCGACGGCTTGTGGCAAAAGCTTCGAACAGGTCATGCAACGCACCCCTTTTCTGGACATCCTTGCCCCCGGTGACTATTCGTGCGCCGGACATTCCGACGCACACTGTCTGCGGACCTCCCGCCCTGGAGAACCGGGAATGTGCCCCCCGGATCTGCGCAAGGGTAGCACACCGCCAACTTTACCAGGCAATTCCAATCCGCAATCCTGGCAGGTTGCCCCCGAAAACGGGGCAAATCACCCCACCAGGGAACACCTCCCCCCTCCCCGGGGCAGAGCACCCCTTACCCTCTCTTCGGCAACCCTCCCCCCAAACTTGCGGGAAAACTTGCCCCCGCGCTCCGGGTTGCGCAAAATAGCCTTTTCTATTACGGGAGTTACATTATTTTGCGGTGTTCTCCGAAGCCGAATGGCCTGCGTCTGGGGCCGGTCCGCGTCGCGCGGCGGGTCCTTTCAGCGGTGTTTTTGCCCGTGGCCCTGTCCACTGTTCTGCTGACCGCGCTCCCCGGTGGGGCCGGGGCCGAAACGGTGGATTTTCTCCAGGCCTTCGCGGCCGCCGAAAAATTTCATGAGTCCATCGGCGCGGCTCGGGAGCAGGCCCGGCAGCGGGGGTTCGAAAAGGACAAGGTCCTGGCCCAGTTGCTGCCGTCCCTGTCGGCGGACAGCTCGCTGACCCGGCGTCCCGACACCTTGAGTTCGGGCGCCTTCACCCTGCGTCCCCGGCAGAGCTGGGAGGCGTCCCTGCGGCTGCGTCAGGCCCTGTTCACCGGCGGCCGCGCCAGCACCCAGCTCAAGGTGGCCACCATCGGCAAGGAGAGCGGCAAGCTGGGGGTGCTGATGGCCCGCGAGCAGTTGCTGTTTTCCCTCGCCGAGTCGTGGTTCCAGGTGCAGCGCGCCCGGGAGAACCTGATTACCATCCAGGAGCGCCATGAGGGCATGTTGCGTCACCTTGCGGCGGCCCGCGCCCGCGTGGCGCTGGGCGCTGCGGTGCGCGCCTCGGCCTTGCGCCTGGAGGCGGAGGTGGCCCAACTGGCCGCCCAGCAACTGGGTGCGGAGGACGAACTGATCTCGGCGCGGGAGGAGTTTGCCACCCTTTCCGGCCTGCCGGTGGACACGGAGCTGGGCAACGGGCCCGACCTGTCCGCCCCCGGCCTGCCCACCTCCGGCTCCTCAGCCACCACCAGCGCGCAGGCCACCAGTGTGGAAAGCAGCGCGCTGGAGACCCGCACCGACATCGGCCTGCTGGCCGGAGAAACCGCCGCCACCGCGCTGGGGGTGCGCTACGCCTCCGGCACCTTCCTGCCCTTCGTCAAGGCCGAGGCCGTCTACCAGAAACGGGGCGAAGACCCCTCCAGCAGCTTTTTCCTGGATACCGACAAGTACGCCATGCTCACCGCCACCTGGGACCTGTTCAGCGGCGGTGAAAATTTCGCGGAACGGCGCCGCGCCCGCGCCGCGTTCCGGGAAAAGAGCCAGCAACTGGACCAGCGGGAGCGCGAGGTGGCGGTGGAGGTGCGTCAGGCGCAGCGTTCGGCGGAGGTGTCCACGCGCATCGTGGAGGCCCTGAACAGCCGCGTCGAATACGCCGGGGAGAACCACCGCATCGTCACCGAGACCCACAAGGCCGGGGCCGCCACCTATCTGGACGTGATTGACGCCAGCAACGCCCTGGGCGACGCCCGCCGCGACCTGGCGGGCGCCCGTTATAACCAGAGCATGGCCAAATTGCAACTCGCCCGCGCCACCGGCCGGCTGCTGCTGCTGGTCGGGGAGCCGGCGCCGGACCTGTCCCGCATTCACCGCTGGCTGCACCGCTATACGGATTGAGGCCGCGGCGCGCCGGGACTATGGCCCGGCGGGAGGGTTGCCCGCCGGCCTGGCGGCTGGCGCGGCACCCGGCGGGGTGGCCCGCGGGGTGGCCGGTGGTGCGGCTGGAGGGGGCATTGGAGCGGCTGGCCCGGCGTCGGCAGCCGGGGGCCGTTTCCCGCCGCCGGCGGGCGTCCCCACCGTGCCCGTGAAGGATTCCAGAAAGGCGAGCAGATCGGCCTGTTGGCCGGGGGTCAACTCGAAGCGGTGGATCTCCGGGTCCAGGTCGGGGTTGGAGGTGGCGCCGCGCATGTAGAACTCCAGCACCTGCTCCAGGGTGGCAAAGCGCCCGTCGTGCATGTAGGGCGCGGTAAGGGCCACATTGCGCAGGGTGGGGGTACGGAAACGGCCCCGGTCTTCCGGGTTCTGGCTCACGGCCCCGCGACCGGTGTCCGGGGTGGGATGGTCCATGCCCACGCCGATGTTGTGGAAGCGGAAATCCGTCAGGTCGGCGCTGAAATCGTCAAAGCGGTGGCATTTGGCGCAGTTGGGACCGGCCTTGTCGCGAAACAGCTCCATGCCCCGCACCTGCGACGCGCTCAGCGCCGCCGTGTCGCCGCCGTACTTGTAACGGTCGAAGGGCGAATTGCCCGAGAGCAGGGTGCGTTCGAAGGCGGCAATCGCGGCCACCACCTCGTCGATGCCGAATTCGGGGCGGCCGAACACCTGTTCAAAGCGCTTGACGTAGTGGGGAATAGCCTTCAGGGTGGCCACCACCCCGGCGGAGGTGTTGGCCATTTCCAGCGGATTCATCAGCGGCCCCCTGGCCTGCTCCTCGAGCGATCCGGCCCGGCCGTCCCAGAACAGGGTGTCGGAATAGGCGGCGTTGAGCACCGTGGGGGCGCTGCGCTTGCCGATCTGACCACGCACCCCGAAGGCCACGGACAGGCCGTTGCTCCAGCCCAGTTTCGGGTTGTGGCAACTGGCGCAGGAAATGGTGCCGTCCACCGACAGGCGCGGATCAAAGAACAGCAGCCGCCCCAGGGCCACTTTCTCGCGGGTTTGCGGGTTGCCCTCGGGGATCGGCAGCGGGTCGAGGCCCAGGGGCGACTCCAGCACCTCCCCCATGTTGATCTGCACGCGCTTCACCAGCGCCGGGTCCCGAGGGCGAACCCCGGCACTTTTGGAGGTGTACGACAGGTGCACCATCCACACCACCAGGGCGGCCAGCACCAGGGCGCCCGCCAGACGCGATGCCGTGCGCAGGAAACTCACCCGCCCGCTCCCGGATACCACTCCGTCCGCCTCAAGGCACCAGTTCCCCGCCCCATTTGAGCTTGGTGCGCAGCACTTCGTAGTAGTTCCGTTCCGGCGATACGATCAGGTTGAGGCGGTTTTCCGCCGCCTGCACGGCGATCACGTCCCCGGAGCGCAGGGAAAAACCCACCTGGCCGTCGAAGGTGACCATGGAGGACTCCTCCTCGCTGATCAGGCGGATTTCGATTTTCGAATCGGGGGGCAGAATCACCGGGCGGTTGGTGAGCACGTGGGGCGAAATGGGCGTCAGCACGATGACGTCGTTTTCCGGATGGACGATGGGCCCCCCGGCGGACAGGCAGTAGGCGGTGGAGCCGGTGGGGGTGGCGACGATCAGGCCGTCGGCGCGCAGGCCGGTCATGAACTGGCCGTCCACCAGGATGTGCAGGCGGATCATGCGCGCCAGCGTCCCCTTGCTGACCACCACGTCGTTCAGGCAGTAAGAAGAGGCCACCACCTCGCCATGCCGCCGCACTTCCGCCTTGAGCAGCAGGCGCCGCTCGATGCTGACCTGCCCCGCGAACACCTTTTCCAGGGTGTCGATCATTTCTTTTTGCGGCACCTCGGTGAGAAACCCCAGGGAACCGAGGTTGATCCCCAGCAGCGGCACGTCGAAGTCCACCAGCAGGCGGGCCATGGACAGCAGGGTGCCGTCGCCCCCCAGCACCACGATCAGGTCCACCAGACGCGGCACGTCCGCCTTGCGGTGCGGAGAGACTTCACCCACCAGCCGGGCGGTCATGTTGTCCATGATCGCCTCGCAGCCCTTTTCGCCCAGCCAGGCCAGAAGCTCCTTCAACACCGGGGCAGCCCCGTCCATCTGGAGCTTGGTGATGATGCCAACCTTGCGGATGGGGAGTTTCATCGGCTTAACCGCAGGGGGTGACGCGGCACAGGATCGCTGTAGCGGACCCGTTCACGGACCCGCCCGCCTAACCCTGGGGCTGCGTGGCGGGCGTGGCGGGAACTGCGGGAACTGCGGGAACTGCACCCGGCGCGGCGGCGCCCTGCCCGGCCTGGCGCTGCTGGAGCGCCACCGCCTTGCGCTGGGCGGCCTCGGCCTTTTTGGTCAGGCCCTTTTTGGCGTAGGCCTCGGCCAGATTCTGGTAGGCCCGCAGGTAATCCGGCTCGATGGTCACCGCCTGCTCCAGCACCACGATGGCCTTGTCGTAGTTTTTGGCGTCCAGATAGGCCACGCCCAGGTTGTTGCGCACCGGGGCGAGGGTGGGCTGGCTGGCGGCCAGCTTTTCCCATACCGCGATGGCGTCGTCCCGGCGGTTACCTTGCAAATAGGCCTTGCCGAGGGTCATGTACGCCTGGGGCGGCAGGTTCGGCATCTCTTTTTCGGCATCCAGCACAAACTGCACCGACTGCTCCCACTGCCCCTGACGGTAGGCGAACTCGGCCAGATACAGGGCGGCCAGGGGGCGCTCCGGGGTGCCCGGAACGGTGTTCCGCAGGATCAGGTTGAAGCGGTCGACGGCCCCCCCGATGTCGTTGTTGCGGAACATGGTTTCCGCTTCCTGGAACACCTCGTGGACGCTCGGGGTCTTGGCTTCTTCCTCTTTTTTGCTGCAGGCGCCGACCAGCAGCAGCCCGGCGGTCAGGAAGCAGGCGCCGAGAATGGCCGGGGTTTTGGCGCGAACGGTCGAAAAAATCACACGGCACCTCACATCTGGCAGAAAGGACTCACCACCCGCACACACTGGTGAACCCGCAGAAACTAACATTTGCCGGGGCGTGCGTCAAATTCCCGTGCGCTCCGCGGCAAACGGCGGTTGCGCCGCGCCGGAAGGGGGTGCCAGCCGTTTTTGCTGGTACTCCTGACGGGCGCTGTCGAGTTCCTGATAGCGGCGATTGCCCGCTTCGATGCCGGCGGCGTAAACCGGCAACAGGGCGGCGTAGCCGTCCCGGTCTCCGGTGCGGGCCTTTTCCAGCAGCGAGGTGTACATTTCCAGGGTGACGGCGAACAGTTCGCCCTTGGCCTGCTGCGCCTCGAGGTCCATATGAAACAGGATGCGCGTGTCCACCGCGCCATCCAGCAGCGGCAGGGCGAGGATTTCCCGCTCCGCGCCGATGCGCTGTTCCTGGATTGTGGCGGCCCGCTGCATGTGCCGCCCGGCAGCGTCCAGATGGTTCAGGAGCGCGGCGGGGGCGGGGGCGGGGGCGGCATCACGGGGCCAGTTGCCGGGGGCCAGAATTTCGGCCTGATGGGCGCGGGCGGCGTCGAATTCGGCGTCCGACTGCCGCTCCAGCGCCTCCATGTGCGCCAGTGCTTCGCGGTAACGGGCGTTCTGGTCGGTACAGCCGAACAGGCTCCCGGTCGCGATGGCGGCCACGCAGCCAGCCAGGCTTGCCGCCAGCAGCAGGGAGGCGGCGCCCCTCACTCCGGAATGCGGGCGCCGTCCGGCAGGGTGCGGGCGCCGTCCGCGTCGATGCGCGCCAGGGTCACGGTAGCGCTGGCGCCGGCGCGGGCAAAGGCCCCGGCCATGGCGTGGGCGATGGCCTCGGTGCGCCCCGCATCGTCGGTGACGGCAAACACGGAGGCCCCGGCGCCGCTGATGGAACAGCCCAGTGCGCCCGCCTCCAGGGCCGCGTCCTTGACCTTGGCAAAGCCGCGGATCAGTCCGGCGCGCTGGGGTTCCACCACCCGGTCGTCGATGGCGCGGCCGAAGGTGGCGGCGTCGCCACGGGCCACGGCGGCCACCATGGCGCAGGCGGCGGCCATGTTGTGCACAAAGCCCTTCAGCGGCACCCCGTCCGACAGGCGTCCCCGGCTGTCCCGGGTGAGCCCCTGGGTCTGGGGCGTCACCACCACCACCTGCAAATCCTCCAGGGTTCCCACCCGCCAGGCGCGGTTCATGGTGGTGTGACAGGCCACCACGCCGCCGTACAGGGCGGCCGCCAGGTTGTCCAGAAACACACCGCCGGAGACGTGCTGCTCCCCGGCCACGCAGGCGGGAAGCAGTTCTTCCTTGGCAAAGCGTTCGCCCAGCAGGGCGTTGACCGCCCAGGCCCCGGCCACGGCGGAGGCGGCGCTGCTGCCCAGTCCGGTGCCTGGCACCCCCTTGTGCAGGATCAGGCTGACTCCGGCGGTTTCCTCTCCGGCCAGCTTCAGCACCTCGGCGGCGGCGATGCCGCAGGTGTTGTCGGCGGCCTTGCGCGGCAGACGGCCGCCGTCACCGGTGATGTCGGCGATGTGGATGCCCGGCTCGTCGCACCATTCGGCCTCCACCGTGTCGCCGGGACCGGTGATGGCCATGCCCAGGGTGTCGAATCCGGGGCCCACGTTGCCCACCGATGCGGGCGCGAATACCCGGACCCGCCTGTATTGCTGATTCACGTCAATCCCTCGAAAAAGTCGTCCAGTTCCTTGGCCACCATGGCGTAGTTCACCGACACGTTGTAGCGCATGATGGAGAAAAAATTGTTGAACAGCACAAAGTAGCGGGTGCGTCCGTCGCTCTCGTCGTAGGAGACCACGGCCACGCTGGAAGTCGGCCCGGCGGGGGCGAAGGGCGGCAGGGTTACCCCGACGGACAGCAGCCGTTGCAGGGGAAAGCGCTCCTTGTGGCCCAGGTTGAAGCGCTGCGCCTGCTCCGGGGACAGTTCCACCTCCAGCGCCAGGGGCTCGCCGGAGCGCCAGCCGTGCCGGCTCAGGTAGTTGCCGATGCTGCCCGCCACGTCGGCGTTGGAGGTCCAGATGTCGCGCTGGCCGTCGCCGTCGAAATCGACGGCGTACCGGCGGAAGCTGCTGGGCATGAACTGGGGCATGCCCAGCGCCCCGGCGTAGGAACCGTCATAGGCGAACGGGTCCTGCCCCTCTTCGCGGCACAGCAGCAGGTATTCGATCAGCTCCTTGCGGAAAAATTCCTGGCGCGTGGGGTGCAGGGCGAAGGCGGAGTTGAGGGCGTCGAACGCCCGGTAGCCGCCGCGCACGTTGCCGAACTTGGTTTCGATGCCCATGATGGCGGCCACCACGGTGGGTTCCACGCCGGTGCGCCGGTGCACCTCGGCGAGCAGTTCGCGGTGGTCTTCCAGATACTGCCGCCCCAGGTCCTTGACCCGCTGGGAGATGAAGATGTTGCGGTATTCGGCGTAGGGCTTGGCCTCGGCGGGGCTGTCGAACTTGTCCTGCACCTTGCGGTAGACGCGGGACTGGCCGAACCAGCCTTCGAGCTGGGCGCGGTCGAACTTGTGGCGCGTCACCAGTTCGTTCAGCAGCGACTGGTAGTCGGGGCGTTGCAGAAAATCGGCGACGTTCATCGCCTCCATGCCGGGGTGCTGGGGGTCGGGCCGGGCGGCGGGTTCCTGCCCCTGCACGGCGCCGCCGCCCCCCAGGCAGCCGATGGCCAGCACCAGCGCGGCCAGCAGGCGGACACCCGGCGCCCGGGCGGCGCGGCGCGGCGCGGCGGAATGTTTGCGGATGTCTGCGGTCATGAGCTGGTTCCGTTTTTTGCCGACAGCGGACTGCCGGGAATTTCCCTGATTCCGGCCTGGCCCGCCCTCACGACGACCCCCGTAGCGGCCATTATACCGGCATGGCAACCGGTCGGCACGGCAAACCCGTCCGCCGCGCATGTCATGGCGCGGGCACGGGGGGGTGTTCCCGCCCTTCGGCGATGGCGGCGGCGGCCCAAAAGCCGTGGCCGGTGATGAAGCGCACGAAGTTGTCCCCCGCCAGCGGGCCGATGGCGTACAGCCCCGGAAGGGGGGTGCGAAAGGTGGTGCGGTCGGTGGGCAGCACGCCCTCCATCTCCAGCAGCCCGGCGGGCAGCAGGGACAGGTCCGGGGTGGAGCCGATCAGGATCGCCACCTGCCCCACCCGCTGGCTGAAGCGCCGCCCCCCCTGTGCGAACTGGCAGGTGCCGTCGGCTTCGATGGCCGTCAGGCGGGCGCCGGGCAGGGGCCGGTAGCCGTCGGCGGCGGACTCGGTCAGCGGCTCCGCCATGCGCCGCGCCAGACCGTGGTATGCGGGATAAATGTCGGCCGCCAGCCGCGCCATGGGCGATTCCGCCGCCGCTTCGATGAAGGCGTGCAGCACCGCTCTGCCCCTGCCCAGCGCGGCCAGCACCGCATCCCCGGCGGACAGCCCCGCCCCCACCACCAGCAGGGGGCCGCGGTCTTCCCGGTCCGATTCCTCCCCCCGCCCCGCCCCCCGTTCCGCCTGCGGCACGCGGTGGGTGACGCAGGGCAGGTCTTCGCCGGGGATGTCCAGGCGGACGGGGTGGTCGTACATGCCCACGGCCAGGATCAGGTTGCGGCAACGCAGGGTAAAGTCGCGGCTGAATCCGACGCCGGTGCCGGTCACCTGCCAGTGCTCCCCCATCCGCTCGGCGCGGGTGATGGTGACGCCGCTGGCGGCGTGGGCGGCCAGCCCCATGCGGTGGGAAAAATCGCGGTAATAGGCGGCGATTTCGGCGCGCTGCGGCAGGCCGTGGGAGTCCAGCCAGATTTTTTTGCCCCCCGCGCGGCTGCGGCCCCACTCTTCCAGGGTCAGCCCCGGCAGCTCCATCCAGTAGCCGCGGCTGAGGGTGCGCATCTGCGCGGGCATGCGGTGCCAGGAGCCGCCGGGAAATTCCCGCCCCAGCATGCGGTGGGGCACCGCCAGCTCCGGGTGGTGGCGCAGGCGCAGGCACGTGGCGTGATGCCCGCCGTGGTCGGCCACCGGGTGGTGCACGGCGTCGAACAGCCGCCCCACGGCGTTGCCGGCGCGCTCCGACAACCCAGGTCCCCCGCCGGGCAGGGGCATGGCGGTGAGGGGCCGATGACGGTGGGCGAACAGCAGCGCGTGCAGTTGCGGATCCGGGTGGACCCCCTGGTAATAGGGCCGCCAGCCGCTCAGGGCCAGGGAGGCGCAGAGGCCCGCCGGACCGTTGCCGACGATGACGGTGTCGGTTGCTTCGATGCCGGCTGTTGGTCCCGCCGTCTGGCCGGTCGGATGGCCGGTCGGATGGCCGGTCGGATGGCCGGTCGGATCAGTACCTTGCGGTGACCGGGGCCGGGATGGGGGGAGCGGGCCGGGGGGAATCATCGTGCGGCCCATTGTACACAGCGGGGGGGGCCGCGCCAGCGTCCGGCATGTTTTCCGGCATGTTTTCCGGCGTGGTTTCCAACCTGCCTGCCAGCGCGTCGTCCATGAACGTCAGCAATTGTTCGCGCCACGCGGGGCGGGTGGGCAAAAAGGCCTCGATGTGGTTCCCCCCCGGTATCCGCCAGAACCACTTGGGCGGCCCGGCGGCCGCGAACAGGGTCTCGCCGTGGCGCATCGGCACCACCCGGTCGGCGTCGCCATGCACGACCAGCAGGGGCATGGGCGCGACGCGGGCGATCAGGCGTTCCGGGCTGTCCCGGTCGGGGATCAACCACGACAGGGGCCACTGCAACGGCCAGGTGAGAAAAAAGCCGCCGAGCTTTTCCCGCGCGATGCGCCGGTAGCTGGCGGGGGGGCTTTCGAGGATCAGCGCGCGGATGCCGTCGCGTTCGTTGCGCGTCACCATGTCCACGGCGATGGCCGCGCCGATGCTCTGGCCAAACACGATCAGGCGTTCCGGGTCCACGTCGGGGCGGGCGCGCAGATGGGCCAGGGCAGCGGAGGCGTCGCGGATGGCACCGGCCAGGCCGCGCTTGCCCCCGGAGCGCCCGAACCCCCGGTAATCGAACAGGAACACGTTGTAGCCCTGATCCGGAAGCCAGCTTACCGCCCCGAAATGGTAGCTGAGGTTCTGGGCGTTGCCGTGCAGGAACAGCACCGTTCCCCTGGCCGTTCCCCTGGCCGTTTCCCTGGCTGGCCGACCGCCCGGCTGGCCGGAATTCCCCCCGGTATTTTTGCGGGCGGGCAAAAACCAGCCGTTCAGCACCACGCCGTCGGAACTGGTGAAGATGGCGTCGCGGTACTCCATGCCCAACTGATCCGGGGTGCCCAGCAGTTGCGGCTCGGGGTAGAACAGCATCCGGCTGCACGCCGGGAGCACGGCCAGAAACGCCAAACCCCACGCCAGCCGTGTCAGCAGCCGCCTCATGCCGTCCGCCTCATGCCGTCCGCCTCATGCCGTCCGCCTCATGCCGTCCGCCTCATGCCGTCCGCCCTCAAAAGAACAGGCTCAGGGCGCCGCGCCCCTCGTAACCCACCCGGTCCCGGAAGTCGGAACGGGTCAGTTCGGCATTCAGCGTCACGTTGCCGGACAGGTGCAGGCTGGTGCGCGCCTGAAGCTGGCGGGATTCAAACCGCTCCCCCAGCACATAGCCGGTGTACATGGCGGTGAAGGCGAATTTCCAGGACGGCACCGGGTCGAACATCAGCCCCAGTTCCGCGCCGCCCCCGATGGCGTGGTCGTGGCGGAAATTGTCCGCATGGTTGCCGTCCGCGTGCAGGAACAGGTACACCAGTTCGCGACCAATCCAGTGTGCCTCCGCCGCCTTGCCCGCTCCCACGCTGGCCCCCGCCATGCCGCAGTGCGGGCAGGCCCGGTCGTTCATGGGGCGCCAGCCCGCATTGATGCGCCAGGACGGCTTGCGGAACATGGCGTCCCACGGATAGAGGGAAAACACCTCGATCACCGTCAGCCGGTTCAGTTCCAGGTGCCCGGACCGGCCCTTGCGGTCCTGCCGCTGGTAGTGCCGCCCCTCGATGTCGAAGAAGGTCAGGCGGCTGTTGTGCTCATAGCCCGCCTCGGGGTCGAGAAAATCGTGGTAGGCGGCGCGGAACTGCACGGCGGAGTAGCGGCTGCCGAAGCGCAGCCCGCCCCCCAGTTGCAACCGGCCGGTGCCGTGCCCCTGGTGGGGGGCCACCTCGGGCCGGGGCACCACCAGATCGGGCCCCGCCACGCCGATGCGGCTGCGGGCCGTGAGGATGCGCGCCTTGGTTTCCTCCAGGTGCGGCGACAGCCTGCCCTCCTCGGCCCCGGCCTCCTGATACAGCAGATAATCGTCCGCCAGCTCCAGCACGGCGGCCCAGCGCTCGGGGGAGAGGGCGGCTGGCGCGGGGTCCGGCTGCGCCGCTTCCCGTCCGGCGGCCACGTCCAGCGCCGTGGCCACGTCCTCCTCCGGCATGGAGTCGCGCCGGTAGCGGATGACAGAACTGCGCGCCGGGCGCCAGGTGACGGTTTCCACCAGCCCCGGCTGCTCCACCAGCAGCCGGAGGGTGTCGGTGGGGATGGTGTAGACGTGAAAACGCTCCGTCAGGTGCAGGTCCGGTCGCGCCACCTCCAGCAGGGCGAGCAGGTGGTAGGAGCAGTTTTCCTTGAAGAAGAAATAGTCGAACCAGGTATCCCGCAGCTCCCACAGGTGCAGCAGCATGGCGCGCGACTGTGCGGGGGTCAGGGTGAGGGGGTATTCCCAGATGTCGCGGTTTTCGTATTCACCGTACTCCTGCACCTTGGTGTAGTAGGGCCACACGCCGAACTGCCCGTGGTAGAGGCCGAAAATGCCCTTCACGGCATACAGCAGGCCCGGATCCTTTTCCACCATGGCCGCGTAGTTGATGGCGTAGTCGAGCAGGTCGGGCTTTTGCGGATTGTCCAGGCGCAGGAAGGTGTGGCCGTACATGGAGGCCGGGTTGTTCAGGTAGGCGGAGGGGAACTCCACCACCACCTTCTGCACGTTGATGCCCGCCACCCAGCGCTGCAGACGCGGGCACGGCTGTTGCGGCAGGCGCGCCGGGTCGAAGGCGAGGCGCTCGCGCAGCCACTGGTAGCGGGCGGGCATGCGGCACTGGGGGTGCTCCGCGCCCGGATCCCCCGGCCGCTCGTTCACGGCAGGGTCGAGGGGCGGGTCAAAAAACGCGCTCAGAGTGGCCGCCAGTTCGGCCTCCGGATCGTGCTTGCCGCGGCGGGCGCGAAAAAAATCGGGGCCGTCCACCTCGCTGGTATAGCCGATGAGCGGATCCTTGCGGTAGTGCAGCAGCACCTGCCACTCGCGGGATTTTGCCAACCCCATGGTGTTGGCCTGGACCATCAGTTCGGCCAGATAGGGGCCGCCTCCCGAGGCGTCGGGGGCAACGGCGGTATCGACCGCACGGGCGGGAACCGCCGCCAGCAACAGCGCGCAGACGGTCGCCGGCAGCAGCACGATTCGACGGGAACGGAGCGGGCGGATCAACACAACGGGGGACACCACGCATCTGGGAGATTGCCGGGAATTTGCCCTGCACCGGAGCCGGGAAGGGGTGGCAAAAAAGGTGGCGGCCCCCGCCTTGCGACGGGGACCGCCCGAACGGACAGGCGTGGTTACGCCACGTAACGGGCCAGCGCCGGGGTGGCGGCCAGTTCCCGACCCAGGTTGTTCAGGAACTCGGTGGAGGTGATCCCCGCAGAGCCCACCAGCGCCGCGTAACGCTCGCGGGTCAGGGTGTAGAAGGCGGCCCGGTCGGCCTCTTCCACGCCCACCAGGGAGGCCAGGGTGGACAGGTATTCACCCTCGCCGCGCGCCATGTCGCGCTTGATCTGGTCGAAGTTGACCTCGGCGTACAGGGTCGTCTCGACGTTGTTCATCACCGTGTAGTCCGGCGAACAACCCAGTGTGCCGACAGTCATGCCGAAGTACTGGTTGTAGAACGTGCCGTTGGTGGTGCCGGCGGAGGTCTGGGGCAGGATGCCCTTCTGCCCCTTCCACACCATGTAGCCCAGGCCGCAGCCCATGCCACGGGATTCGGCAAAGGCGGTGCTGCTCAGTGCCGCCGACAGCGCCACCACGCAGGTGGCGATGATCACTTTTTTCATGTTCAACCTCTTGTCGCGAACCGCCGGAGAACGCCTGCGGCGTCACCGGCGGCGCATTGTTGTTCGATCGGGAACCGCGCGGGACACCGTGTCCTAGCGGGCGTACCGCGACAGTTGCGGATCGGTGGCCAGGGCCGTATCCAGCGCCGCCAGGAAGGTGTCTGGCGCCGCCGCGCCTTCGCCGGTCAGGGCCGCGAAGTTGGCCTGGGCCAGGGCGCCGAAGGCCACCTGATCACCACCCTGCACGCCCATCAGGGAGGCCAGGGAGTTCAGGTATTCGCCGTGGCCGCGCGCCACGTCCTGCTTCAGGTTGCGGAAGTTGGCCGCCGCGAAGATACGACGCTCGTACTCGTTCAGCACCACGCCGTCCGGGTGGCAACCCGAGGTACCGGTGGTGATGGCGAAGGAGTTGGAAAAGGTGCCGTTGGTGGTGGTCGCCAAAATCTGCGGCAAAATTCCCTTCTGCCCCTTGAATACGTACATGGTGCCGACGCCGCAACCCGGCCCGCCGCCATCCTCGCCCTCCGCCAGATTCATCGCGAACGCCGGTGCGGACACCAGCGTCAGGACGGCTGCGGCCGCCAGTAGTGTGTGTTTCCTCATGGGATAACCCTCTCCTTGGTTGTCGTTGGGATCATGCCGCACGCCGGAACGGCGGACGACGACAGACGCGGGCCTTGAAGGGAGATGCGCGGAAGACGGGGCACAAACGCCCCGCCTTTCCAGTGCTGCAGGGAGACATCGCGAACGGAACACCGCGCAACCATCAGGCACCAGGCTCCCGGCGGCGTGCGCAAGCAAGCGAATGGCAGCACCCCAGGGGCGCCACACGGCGACCATTCCCATCCCTCTCCCCTCTTCCTCTCGAACCGGCCGCTATCAGCGGATTCATTAAAGGCGAGATGCGGGGGACTGTCAACCGGCAGGTCCAAACCGGCAGGTCCAAACCGGCAGGTCCAAACATGGAATGCCAAACGGTTGGAGCAGACAAAAAACCGGGGGACGGCAAACAACGCCGTCCCCCGGAAACCGTCGGTGCCGCGCCGTTACGGCCGCGTCAGCCCGCCGTGGTCTGCTCCACCTTGCCCCTGGAGGCGAGGCCGGAGCGCTCCAGCAGCACCATGCCCGGCAGCGGAAAGCCGTTGAAGGTGCTGGCATAGGCCGTGGTGTAGGCCCCGGCGTTGGGGATGTAGACAAAATCCCCCGCCTCCAGGTCCTCCGGCAGCATTTTTTCCTCGAACAGCACGTCGGCGGTGTCGCAGGAGGGGCCGGCCACGGTCATCGGCGTCAGCCGCCCCTCGCGGTCGGAGAGCAGTTCGTAGTCGAACTTTTCCAGGGTTTCCGCCAGGCCGGTGAAGGCACCGATGTCCAGGTACAGCCAGCGCCGCCCCTTGCGGGTGGCGGTACCCACCACGCGGGTCACCATCCAGCAGGAATCCCCCACCAGATAGCGCCCCGGCTCGGCGATCACCTGGATGCCGGGGTCCAGCCCGGCCAGGGACTTTTGCACCGTGTGGCCGATCTCCGCCATGGTGGGGATGGGCCGCGTGTGCTGGATGGGAAAGCCGCCACCCATGTTCAGCAGGGACGGCGCCAGGCCGCGCTCGCGCATGCGCGAGAACAGCAACTGCGCCCCCTCGATGCCGGTGTGCCAGTTGTCCAGGTTGCGGCACTGGGAGCCGACGTGAAAGGTCAGGCCGATCAGCTTCAGGCCGCGGTCGGCGCAGTGGTCGATGATCTCCATGGCCTCGGAGATGGAGGAGCCGAATTTGCCGGTCAGCGGCCAGTCGCTGCCGGTGTTGGAGGTCTCCATGCGCAGGTACATGCGGATGTCGCCGGAAACCCGGCCGATCTTGGCGATTTCGTCCAGATCGTCCACGGCCATGGTGGTTACCCCCATCTCCCAGGCGCGGCGGATGGCCTCCAGCGGCTTGATGGGGTTGCTGAAGATGACCTCGCGGGGGTCCACCCCGCAGTTGGCCAGCATTTCCAGTTCGTGGATGGAGGCGACCTCGAAATGCACCCCCAGGGATTTGAGGCGCTCGATCACCCGCACGTCCGGGTTGGCCTTCATGGCGTAATACGGGGTTACCCCCGGCAGCGCGTCGCGCAGGCGCTGCACCTTGAGCTCCACGATGTCGATGTCGCACAGCAGGTAGGGCGTGGGGGTGCCGCCCTGCGCGGCGTGGGCGCGCACCGCTCCGATGGGCAGGGGGGGCGGCTCATAAACACCGGCGATTCCAGACGAGTACGGCATGTTCAAATCACTCCAGATGGCGACAACGGCTGCAGCGGGCGGCGCCGGTGCAGCGGGCGGCGCCGGTTGATCCAGAATGACCCCACGCCGGGCGCGGGTCACTGGCGGCTATGGGACAGACAATAGGGACGGACGATCGGACGGACGGACGACGCGACCCAACCGGAAACCGGCAAGCCCCTGGTCGGCTTACTCCAGCACCGCCCCCCGGGCGGCGTTGGTGACCAGCTTCTGATAACGGCCCAGCCAGCCGCCGCGCACCTTGGGTTGCGGGGCCTTCCACTCCTTGCGGCGGCGTTGCAGATCGGCCTCCGACAGCTCCACGTCGAGGCTGCGGGCCGCCAGATCGATGCGGATCGTATCACCGTTTTGCAGCAGGGCGATGGGGCCGCCCTCGGCGGCCTCCGGCGACACGTGGCCGATGCAGCCGCCCCGGGTGGCGCCGGAAAAACGCCCGTCGGTGATCAATGCCACGCTCTCGCCCAGCCCCATGCCGGCGATGGCGCTGGTGGGGCTGAGCATCTCCTGCATGCCGGGGCCGCCCTTGGGGCCTTCGTAGCGGATCACCACCACGTGTCCGGCGCGCACCTCTCCGGCCAGAATGCCGGCCATGGCCGCCTCCTGGGAGTCGTAGCAGATGGCGCTGCCGGAAAACCGCTGCATGGACTCGGCCACCGCCGCAGTCTTGATCACCGCCCCTTCGGGGGCCAGGTTGCCGAACAGCACCGCCAGCCCGCCGGTGGCGGAAAACGGCTGGTCGGCGTGGTGGATGATCAGGGCGTCCTTGATGACGGCGTGCTCGACGTTCTCGCCGATGCTCTTGCCGGTCACCGTCATGCATTCGGTGTGCAGGGCGCCGGGGTTGCGCCGCAGCACCTCGCGCATGATGGCGGGCACGCCCCCGGCACGGCCCACGTCCTCGATGTGCACCGTGGACAGGGCCGGAGACACCTTGCACAGGTGCGCCACCTGCGCCGACAGTTCGTTGATGCGCGACAGGGGGTATTCCACCCCCGCCTCGTGGGCGATGGCGATGGTGTGCAGCACGGTGTTGGTGGAGCCGCCCATGGCCATGTCGAGCACAAAGGCGTTGTCGATGGCGCGCTCGTCCACCAGATCGCGGATTTTGGGGCCACCCGCCCTGGCCAGTTCCACCACGCGGCGCGCGGCGGTGCGCACCAGTTCGCGGCGCGCGTCGCTGGTGGCCAGCAGGGTGCCGTTGCCGGGCAGGGCAATGCCCATGGCCTCCATCAGGCAGTTCATGGAGTTGGCGGTGAACATGCCGGAGCACGACCCGCAGGTGGGGCAGGCCTTGTCCTCGATCTCCTTCAGGCGCGCGGCGTCGATCTTGCCGGCCTTGAACTGGCCCACGGCCTCGAAGGCGCTGGCCAGGTCCACCGGGGTGCCGTCGGACAATTTTCCCGCCTCCATGGCGCCGCCGGAAACGAAGATGGTGGGCACGTTGACCCGCAGCGCCCCCATGATCATGCCCGGCACGATCTTGTCGCAGTTGGGGATGCAGATCATGGCGTCGAGTTTGTGGGCGTTCATGACCGTTTCCACGCAGTCGGCGATCAGTTCGCGGCTGGGCAGGGAATAGAGCATGCCGGAGTGACCCATGGCGATGCCGTCGTCCACGCCGATGGTGTTGAACTCGAAGGGCACCCCCCCGGCGGCGCGGATCTCTTCCTTGACGATGCGCCCGAACTCCTGCAGATGCACGTGGCCGGGGATGATGTCGATGTAGGAGTTGCACACGCCGATGAACGGCTTGCCCATGTCGGCGTCGGTAATGCCGCAGGCCTTGAGCAATGAGCGGTGTGGCGCCCGTTCAAAACCCGATTTGATCTCGTTGCTGCGCATCGTTCTGCCGCTCCCTTCCGAGAAACCCCACCCCGTTAACCTTCACCCCGTTAACCTTCACCCCGAAACCGCCCGCTCCGCAAGCCCGGTGCCGGAAATCCGCCCCGAAAACAGCGACGCCGGGCCCCCTTGTGCGGGAACCCGGCGCCGGATCAGCCGTCTGGATGATTGCCGGAGCCGGTCAACCCTGCCGGTACCGTTTCACGCAGTCCTGAATGACCTGTTTGGCCTCGGCCACGTTGCCCCACCCCTTGGTGTCCACTTTCTTGTTCTCCAGGTCCTTGTAAATCTGGAAAAAGTGTTCGATCTCCTTGAGCATGTGCGGCTTGATGCCGTCGATGTCGTGCACCTGGGCGAAGCGCGGATCCTTGGTCGGCACGCAGAGAATCTTTTCGTCCTTGTCGCCGCCGTCGATCATGTACAGCACGCCCACCGGACGGGCCTCGATCACGCAGCCGGGAAAGGTCGGCCAACTGGTGACCACCATGGCGTCCAGGGGGTCGCCGTCGTCACCCAAGGTCTGGTTGATGTAACCATACTCCGTGGGGTAGTGCACGGCGGAGTAAAGCACGCGGTCGAGGCGGAACACCCCGGCGTCCTTGTCGTACTCGTACTTGTTGTTGGAACCGGTACAGATCTCGACGATGACGTTGAGCTTGCCGAAATCCTCGGAACCGTACGACAGGTCGTTCAGACCCATGGGGAGCCTCCTTGAAACAAACCGGACACAAGCCGGGATACCTGCCCCGCACGGGGCGGGACACACCAAAAAAGAAAGGACGGAATTATACCGCGACCTCCCCCCCCGGTGCAAACGGGGGCAACGCAAAAGGGCCGCCACACCGGCGGGGGCAAGGAAAATCCGCCCCATCCGGGTGCCGGAGAACGGCGCCCGCGGGTGATCTCGCGTACCATCTGCGATATGATGCGGTTGCATAAAAACTTGTAAGCAACGACAATTTCGCCGATACAGGATCTATCGTCCGGGCCGACGAGGGGCCGGGCGGTCGCGCCCGCCTGCGCAGCAAAGCGCCGGGCGGGACCATTGATTCGCGACGCGGACCACCGGCAAGGCAGGGATGCCGCGCCGCCGTTTCGCCTTTGGGAGGGGTTGGATGCACACGCTGATCTACGGCACCGGCGCGGTCGGCGGCTATTTTGGCGGACGCCTGGCGCAAGGGGGTGGCAAGGTCACCTTCCTGGCCCGTGGCATGCAACTGACCGCCCTCAGCAAGGCCGGGCTGCGCGTCACCAGCGTGGACGGCGATTTTGCCGTCAAGGTCAACGCCGTCGAAAACCTGTCGGAGGTCGAAGACCCCGATCTGGTGCTGCTCACCGTCAAGGCCATCAACACCCGCACCGCCGCCCAGGACCTGGCCGCCAACCTGCCGCCCGGCACCATGGTGATGTCCCTCCAGAACGGCATCGAAAACGTCGAAATTCTCGCCGAGGCCCTGGGCGCGGAGCGCGTCATCGCCGCCACCGTGTTCATCGGCGCCAACGTGGCCGCCCCCGGCGTGGTGCGCCACACCGCCGCCGGATTCATCCGCGCCGGACGCTATCCCGAAGGCAGCGACCCGCGCATTCTGCAGGTGATCAAGTTCCTTGCCGACAAGGGGCTGAACATCAAGGAAACCAACGATATCCGCAGCGACATGTGGAAAAAGATGCTGTGGAACCTGGGCTTCAACGGCCCCTCCGCCCTCACCGGCGGCACCGTGGGCGACATGATCGCCCGCCCCGGCATCGCCTGGCTGATCCGCTGGCTGATCGCCGAAGGCGCCCAGGTGGCCCGCGCCGCCGGGGTGGACATGCCCGAAGGGGTCGAGGACGCCACCTTCGCCCAGACCAAGGGGCTGAACGACTTCAAGACCTCCATGCTGCAGGATGTGGAGGCCGGACGCCGCATCGAGAACGATCCGTTCTACGGCTTTCTGTCCCGCGAGGGCTCCCGCCACGGAGTTTCCACCCCCCTCACCACCATGGTGCGCGACGCCCTTTCCCTGCGCTACCCCAACCGCGCCTGAGGCGGGAGGCCCCCTAGGAGAGGGTTTGCGGGTCGACGTCCACGTCCACGCGCAGGGTGCGGCACAGATCGTCGGCGGCCAAACGCTCCAGCAGCCAGTGTACCGTCTGCCGCACCGGCCCCACGGTGGCGCCGTAAACCAGCATGTGGGCGCGGTGTTCGTCGCGCAACAGGGGCAACGGCGCCGGGGCCGGTCCCAGCACCCGGACGTCCCCGACCCCGCCGGGGCGGTCGTTCAGCCACTCCTCCACCCGTGCGCAGGCGGCCTCCAGCCGGGCGGCGGCGCGGCCCCGCAGCACCAGACGGATCACCCGCCCGGCGGGGGGAAAACCCACCGCGCGGCGCAGGTCCAGCTCCTCGCTGGCAAAGGAGCGGTAATCGTGGCACATGGCGTGGCGCACGGCCGGATGGTCGGGGCTGTAGGTCTGCAGCAGCACCCGGCCCGGCCGCTCGTGGCGACCGGCGCGTCCCGCCACCTGGGTGAGCAGGGTGAACACCGCTTCGGCGGCGCGAAAATCCGGGGCGTGAATGCCCTGATCGGCGCACACCACCCCCACCAGGGTCACCCCCGGCAGGTCGTGGCCCTTGGCGATCATCTGGGTGCCGATGAGCACGTCGATGCGCCGCGCCTCCATGTCGCGCAGGATGTTCAGGTGCGCGTCCTTGGTGCGCGTGGTGTCGCGGTCCATGCGGGCGATGCGCGCCTTGGGCAGCAGTTCCGTGAGTTCGTCCAATAATCCTTCGGTGCCGGTGCCCACGGTCACCAGCAGGCGCTCGCCGCAGGTGCCGCAGGAGGCTGGCACCTGCTCCCGGGCATCGCAATAGTGACAGCGCAAGGAGCGGGACTCGCGGTGAAAGGTGAGGGTGACCTTGCAGTGGCTGCACTGCCAGGTGTGGCCGCAACCGGGGCACAGGAGCAAGGGCGAAAAGCCGCGCCGGTTGAGGAGCAGCATGGCCTGCTCGCCCCGCTCCAGGGTGTCGGACAGGGCCTCCAGCAGGGGCCGGGTGATGGTGCCTCGGGGGCGCACCGGCTGCTGCTCGCGCAGGTCGATGAGTTGCACCGCCGGCAGCGGACGGTCGTGGACGCGGCCCGGCAGATGCAGGTGGCGGTAGTGACCTTCCAGCGCGCGGGCGTAGGTTTCCATGCTCGGGGTGGCGGACCCCAGCAGCACCGGCACCCCCTGCTCCCGGCCACGCATCAGGGCCACATCCCGTGCGTGGTAACGGGGCGATTCCTCCTGCTTGTAGGCGCCGTCGTGCTCCTCGTCGACCACGATCAGGGCCAGGCGCGGCAGGGGCGCGAACACGGCGGAACGGGTGCCGATGACCACATCCGCATGGCCGCCGCGGATGCGCCGCCACTCGTCGTTGCGCTCGCCGTCCGAAAGGGCCGAGTGCAGCAGGGCCACGCGCTCGCCAAAGCGCGCCCGCGCCTGCCCCACCAGCCGCGCCGCCAGGGCGATTTCCGGGGTCAGCAGCAGCACCTGACCACCCCGGGCCACGGCGTGCTCGGCGGCGGACAGATAGACCTCGGTCTTGCCGCTGCCGGTGACGCCGTGCAGCAGCATGGGCAGGTAACCGCCCAGGGCGGCGATAATGGCCTGCACGGCGGCGGCCTGGGAGGGGGTGGCGGTGACCGGGGACAGGCGCTGGCCGGTTTCGCCCGGCAGGGGCTGGCGGCGCTCCTCGCGGCTGCCGATCTTCACCAGCCCCAGCGCGGCCAGCCGCGGCGCGGTGCCGGCCGGCAGGCGCGCCAGGGCGATCTCCCGTTCCCCGGCGAGGCGCAGCAGAACTTCGGACTGGCGCGGGGCGCGGTCCAGCAACTCCCCGGCCCGCTGCCGGGCCAGCTCCGGGGGCACGGACAGGGTGGCGACGCGCACGCTGCGGGGCGCGACAGGGCCTTTTTTGGCCCCCACCGGGGGCACCGCCGCCGCCAGCACCTGCGCCCAGGGGACCATGTAATACCCGGCCACGCGCCGGGCCAGCGCCAGCAACTCCGGCGGCAGGGGCGGCTGACTGTCCAGGGGTTCGGAGGCGGTGCGCGGGCGCGTCACGTTGGGGGGCAACTGCGCCGGGTGCTCCACCACGAAGCCCACCACCTGACGCGGTCCCAGGGGCACCCGCACCCGGGAGCCCAGGGGCGGCAACTCCCCCGCCGCGCGGTAGGTCAACGGCTGGGCCGGCCCCTTGGGGATGACCACGCTGATCAGGCGCGACGCGACGGCCCCGGCGTCGGGCGCGGATTCCGCAGCGGGTTGCGGCTCAGGGTGCGAGGCCGCTTCCGGAACCGGTTGCGGGGCGGCCGCGCTCACAGGATGTCGTTGTCGGGCTGGGTCATGGCCAGAAACTCCTCCACCGTGTCCACCTGCCAGAAACGGTTGTGGCGTTTTTGCTCGCCGATGGTGGAGGTGGGGGTGGGGCCGTAGTGGTGGCCGGGGTAGATGGTCAGGTGATCCGGCAGGGCGCGCAGCTTGCGGATGCTGGCGAACATCTCGCGCGGGTCGGAGCCGGGAAAGTCGGTGCGGCCGATGCTGTTCACAAACAGGGTGTCGCCGGTGATGAGGGCGTTTTCCACCCACAGGCAGGAACTGCCGGGGGAGTGGCCCGGCGTGTGCAGCCAGCGGACTTCCAGGCTGCCGATGCGGACGCTGCCGCCGTCCTCCATGGCCACGTCTCCGGGGGGCGGCAGAAAGTGCTTGAGATAGGGGAACTCCGCCCGGTGCACATGGATGGCCGCCCCGGTGGCGTCCTTGACCGGGCCGTTGGCCTGCACATGGTCGGAATGGCAGTGGGTGAGCAGGATGTGGGTGACCGTCAGCCCCAGTTTTCCGGCCTCGCCCAGCAGCCGCTCCGGCTCCCAGGCCGGGTCCACCAGGGCGGCGGTACGGCTGTCCGGATCACCGATCAGGTAGTTGAAATTGCCGATGCTGCCAACCTGAAGCTGCCGGAGGATCATGGTGCCAGGGGTCCGGGGGGAAACTGAAAGGGTTTGCCGAAAAAACCGGTGGAGGGGTCCATTCTACCCCCGGCGGGGCTCCGCGTGACACCCCCAAATGGAAGTTGGCGCGGGGCGGCGCGGAACGGCGCGAATGTGCTGGAAACGTGTCGGGGGGGCAGGCGGCGGGCGCGGCGGAAATCAGGCGGCGGGGGGTTGCAGGCGGATGGTCAGCACCTGCCCCTTGGCCACGGCCAGGAACGGGTAATCCTCGCCACCGGGTATGGTCACCTCGCTGACGCTGAGGAAGTCGCGCTCGTCGTTGAGCACGCTGTCCAGGGTGGTGACCCCCTCCGGCAGGAACAGTTTGCCGCGCAGGGCGACGTCGGTCTGCTCCAGGGCGATCTCCACCGCCACGAAGTTGCCCTGAATGCGGCGATCACCGGCCCGCGGCGTCTCTTCCATCACCTGAATGAAGGAAATGCGCCCCTTGCGCAGCACCACCGGGCCACCGGCGCCGGGGTCGTCCGCCGAGCGGGCGTTGGTGAGGCACAAGAACGGGCGGCGGTCGTTGAGCACGTCGGAGACGCGCAGTTCCGCCGAGGGCAGGGTCACCTCGCCCACATAGCGTTTGCCGCCGTAATAGACCCGCACCCGGGCAATGGTCGCCTGACTCATCCCAACACCTCTTGTGCCCTTTCAAGACCGATACTCACTCTTTTCGGCGAATACCCGGTTCGAACATCAGTGCACACCTTGCGCCACGGGCGGAAGGCCGGGTCACACCCGACCCGGCGGCGACAGGGGCCGGGGATCGCCCTCGAGGGCGCCACCCGCCAGCGCCACCACCCGGTCGGCCAGACGCTCGGCGCGCGCCCGGTCGTGGGTGGAAAACACCACCAGGCGGGCCGCCTTGAGATGGGTCATGAGCCTTTCCAGAATCACTCCGGACTGCATGTCGAGGCCCGAATCCGGCTCGTCCAGCAGCAGGATGGGGGGGTCCACGGCAAGGGCGCGGGCAATGGCCACGCGGTGCTGTTCGCCACCGGAAAGCTGGCGCGCCGGGCGCTCGGCCAGGTGCGACAGGCTGGCCTCCCGCAGCACTTGCTCCACCCGCTCCCGGCATTCCGCCGGGGGCACGCCGCGCGCCTTGAGGCCATAGGCCACGTTGCCCGCCACGGTGCTGGAAAACAGGTAGGGGGACTGGTCCACCAGCACCACCCCGCGCACCGGGACGTTGACGTCCAGGGTGCCGTGCAGGGGCGTTCCCAGACGCCCGGAGAGCAGGCGCAGCAGGGTGGTTTTGCCCGCGCCGTTGGGGCCCACCAGGGCCACCAGCCCCGGCCCTTCGATGTCCAGGTGGCCGATGGTCAGTACCCGCCGCCCCCCCAGCTCGTGGCGCAGGCCGCGGATGTGGCAGGCCGCTTTCAACGCCCCCCCTGCACCCGCCGCAGCCCGGCGTTGATGCCCATGGCCACGGTCAACAGCACCAGGGCCAGGGCCAGGCTGAGGGCAAACTCGCCGCGGCCGCTCTCCAGGGCGATGGCGGTGCTCATGGTGCGGGTGTATCCGGCGATGTTTCCCCCCACCATGAGGGCGCAGCCGACCTCGCCGACAATGCGCCCGAAGGCCGCGATCACCGCCGCGGACAGGGCCACCCGTCCCTCCACCAGCAGGGTGAAGCCGGCGCGCACCGGCCCCGCCCCCAGGGAGCGGGCGGTTTCGATCACCCGCCGGTCGAGGGCGGACAGGGCCGAGTGGGTGAGGGTGGCCACCAGCGGAAACGCCAGCAGGGACTGCCCCAGCACCAGCGCGGCGGGGGTATAGAGCCACCCCATGCCGCCCAGCGCCCCCTGACGCGACAGCAGGCCGAACAGCAACAATCCCACCACCACGGTGGGCACGGCGGTGAGGGTGTGAATCAGGGTGATGCACAGGTTGCGCCCGGCAAAGCGTCCGTGCGCCAGCAGGTAGCCGGTGGGCAGGGCCACCGATCCCGCCAGCAGGATGGCGCAGGCGCTCACCGCCAGGGAACGGAACACGATGGCGTACACGTCCGCGTCGCCGGTGACCAGCAGGTCGAGGGCGGCGGAGAAAACCCCGTTCATCGGCTTCCCGCCGGGGTGCGGACGGCGACCGTGGCGAGCGCCTGCCGACAGCCGTCCAGCAGCGCGGCGCGGTCCACCGGGGCGGTGCCGGGGGCAAAGCGCAACGCGGCCAGTTGCTCCAGCAAGGCCAGCACGCGCTGACGCGCCTCGGGGGCGGCTGCGGCCAGGTGGGAGGCGGCGCTGCCGGGGTCCACCTGGGGGCCGGGCAGGCCCCACGCCGCCCCCAGCCCCGCACGCAGGCTGCGGTCCAGTTCGCGCACAAAGTCGGCGTCGTCCGGTGGCGGCGCCGCCGCCAGTTGCTCCAGGGTCAGGGGCGCGGGGCCGCCGTTTCGCTCCGGTGCGTCCCCGGCGCGGCGCCGCGTCACCAGCCGCCAGGCCAGAAGCGCCAGTCCGACCGCCAGGGTGGCCCCGGCCCACAGCAGGGAACGGCTGCGCTCACCCCCGTCCCCCGCCGGGGAAGGGCGCGCCGGAGCCGCTGCGGGGGCTGCGCCGGAAGCGGCGGCGGGCGCGGGAGCCGCCGCGGGGGACACCTGTATGGTGAAGGGTCCGGCCTCCATGGTGCGGTAGCTGCCGCTCTTCGGGTCGAAGGCCGCGAAGCGCACCGGGCCGATCACCTGCTCCCCTTCCCGGCGCGCCACCAGCACATAGGAGAGGGTGCGGCTGCCCTTCACCCCCTGGGGGGTGTTGTCCAGGCGGTCCCTGATCTCCGGGTCGTAAATCTCGAAACCGTCACCCGTTCCGGCACCGGCACCGGCACCGGCGGTTACCGGCAGGTCCACGCGGCGGATGTCGGCAAAGTTGCCGCTGCCCTGAATGGTCACCGCCAGGGTCACGGAGTCGCCCACGCGCAGGGCGCTGCGGTCGGGTGCCGCCCGCATGGAAAAGCTGCCCACCGCGCCGTCGAAAAACGTCGGCCGGCCCTCCTCCGGCAACGGCTTGACCCGCAACCGGATGGGTTCCGTTTGCAGGTGCTGGGCGGGGCTGAACGGAGTGACGGAAAAATCCAGCCCGGCGGGGCCGATGGTGTGCGGTCCGGAAGCCAGGGGGAAGAGGGCGGTCTTGCGCTGCAACACCACCCAGCGGCGCCCCCCCTCGCGGCGCATTTCGGTGTCCTCGCCGTTGGGGAACTCCAGGTCCACGGCGCGGAAACCGGGGGCGTCCGGCGGGTCGTAGTTGGGGGAGGCGAACAGGTCGATGGCGCGCCGGAAGGTGAAGGTGAGGATCACCTGCTCCCCCACCCACGCCTCGGGGCGGTCCACCGCGGTAGCGATTTCCACGTCTCCCGCCGCCACCCCCTGTCCGCCGGGGCTGCCCCCGAACAGGCCGAAGGGGTCGGGCATGCCGGGGAATCCGGGCCCGCCCGCTCCGGGGGCCGGAGACCGGGGGCGGGAGCGGCTGCTGGCCGGCCCCACCCGCGCCGTGACGCGGTTGGCCAGAAAGGAGTTGCCGCCGACGCGCACGGTGGTGCCCTCCAGCACGTGCTCCCCCTGCTCGCGGGCCACCAGGGTGAAACTCCAGGACACCTGACGGCTGATGTCGCCATTCACCGAGCGGAACATGGTGGATTTACCGGAGGAGACCACCTCGAATCCATCCAGCTTGCCGAGGGCGGGCTCCCCCACGTCGCTGGTGTCGCCCCCCACGGTGACGGTGTAGGTGAGGGTTTCCCCCAAAGCCACCTCGGCGGGGTCCACCGTGGCTTCCACGGTGATGTCACCCGCATGGGCCGGCCGGACGGCCAGCGGGGCAAGGACCGGCAGGGCGAGGCCGAGGCCGACCGCCAGAAACAGGGCGAGGCCCGGAAAAACACCGCCGGGAATGCGGCGCCGGGGGCTGAAAAAAGTCGTGGTCACCAATCGCGCTCCGTGTGGGAAGGGACCGGCCCCAGGGACCGGCGGATGGCGCCGCGCAGCACCTGGGCCTCGGCGGCGTCGGCCCCGGCCAGGATGCGCTCCAGTTCGTCGGGGCGCATGACGATTCCCTGTTGCTGGCCCTGTTGCTGGCCCTGTTGCTGGCCCTGTTGCTGGCCCTGCTGCTGGCCTTGTTGCTGGCCTTGTTGCTGGCCTTGTTGCTGGCCTTGCTGCTGGCCTTGCTGCTGGCCTTGCTGCTGGC
>JAOUFN010000044.1 GCA_029858285.1 Nitrospirota bacterium
GCCCGTGCCGGGGGTCGGGGGTCGGGGGGAGTTCGGGGCCGGAGGGCCGGGGGGAGTTCGGGGGGCGTCATTAGTTGTTATGTACCATGGTTACACCCAAGGAGATGCCATGTTCCGCGGAAGTATCGTCGCTCTGGTGACGCCGTTCGATGCCGAAGGCGTGCTCGATGAGCAGGCCCTGGCGCGGCTGGTGGAGTGGCATGTGGAGCAGGGGACCCACGGCATCGTGCCGTGCGGCACCACCGGCGAATCGGCCACCCTCACCTTCGAGGAGCACCAGCGCGTGGTGGAGGTGGTGGTGGAAGCCGCCGCCCGGCGCCTGAAGGTCATCGCCGGTTCCGGCTCCAACTCCACCGCCGAGGCCATCGACCTGACCCGCCACGCCAGGGCCGCCGGGGCCGACGCGGCGCTGCTCATCACCCCCTACTACAACAAGCCGACCCAGGAGGGGTTGTACCGCCACCATGCGGCCATCGCCCGGGCGGTGGACATCCCGCAAATCCTCTACAACGTGCCCGGCCGCACCGTGGTCAACATGCAGCCGGAAACCGTGGAGCGGCTGGCGGCGTTCGACAACATCGTGGCCATCAAGGAGGCCACCGGCTCCATCGCCGCCACCGGCGAGATCATCCGCCGCTGCGGCGAGCGCATGGCGGTGATCTCCGGCGACGATTTTTCCAACCTGGGGCTTCTGGCCATGGGCGCGGTGGGCTGGATCTCGGTCACCGCCAACATCATCCCCGCCGACCTTTCCGCCATGTACCGCGCCTGGGAGGCGGGCGACCTGGCCCGCGCCCGGGAACTGCACTACGCCATGATCGAACTGCACAACGCCATGTTCATCGAAACCAGCCCGATCCCGGTCAAGACCGCGCTGGCCATCATGGGCCGCGTGGAGCACTCCCTGCGGTTGCCCCTGTGCGACCTGTCCCCGGCCTCCCTCAAGTCCCTGCGCGCCGCCATGGCCGACTACGGGCTGCTGAAGGAATGCACCGCATGAAGGCGGTGCGCGTGGCCATCACCGGCGCCGCCGGCCGCATGGGCCAGCGGCTGGTGACCCTCGCCCATCAGGGGGAACACACCGTGGTCACCGGCGCCAGCGAGGCCAGCGGCCACGGCAAGATCAGCCACGACGCCGGGCTGGTGGCGGGCATCGGCGAGATCGGCGTGACCATTTCGCCCGACCTGTCCCACGACATCGGCCGCGCCGATGTGGTGATCGACTTTTCCGTGCCCGAGGCCAGCGTGCGCCACGCCCGGCTGGCGGGGGAGGCGCGGGTGCCCATGGTCATCGGCACCACCGGCCTGTCCGCCGCGCAGAACGCCGCCATCGCCGAATCCCTGAGCGGCCTGCCGTATGTGCAGGCCCCCAACATGAGCGTCGGCATCACCCTGCTGTTGACCCTGCTCGACACCGCCGCGCGTACCCTCACCGACGAATACGACATCGAGATTGTCGAGATGCACCACCGCCACAAGATCGACGCCCCCTCCGGCACCGCCCTGCGCCTGGGCGAGGTGGTGGCGCGGGCGCGCGGCGTGGACCTGGAGAAGGACGGCGTGTTCACCCGCCACGGCCACACCGGCCCGCGCGCGCGCGGCAGCATCGGCCTGCAGACCCTGCGCGGCGGCGACGTGGCCGGAGATCATCTGGTGATCTTCGCCGCCGACGGCGAGCGCGTGGAGATCGGCCACCGCGCCTCCGGCCGCGACACCTTCGCCATGGGGGCGATCCGCGCCGCCTGCTGGGTGGTGGGTCGCGCCCCAGGGCATTACGACATGCAGGACGTTTTGGGGCTGCGCTGACCGGCGCGCGGCGGGACATGGGGGTTCCGATGACAGACCGGGCCGCAAACGTGGACAGTGCCGTGGACAGCAGCGTGGACAGTGCCGTGGACAGTGCCGTGGACAGCAGCGTGGACAGTGCCGTGGACAGTGCCGTGGACAGCGGCGAAACCGTCGCCTTCATCGCCTGCGGCTCCAACCTGGGAGATCGGGTGGACGCCTGCCTGCGGGCGCTGCGCGAACTCAACGCCACTCCGGGCATCACCGTGGCGCGCGTCTCGCGCCTGATCGAAACCGCGCCGGTGGGGCCGGTGCCCCAGGGGCCGTTCATCAACGGCGTGGCGCGGCTGGTGACCACCCTGAGCGCCGGCGCCCTGCTGGCCCGCTGCCTGGAGGTGGAAAAAACCCTGGGGCGGGTGCGCGGTGACGAGGAGGTGCGCTGGGGGCCGCGCGCCATCGACCTGGATGTGCTGCTGTTCGGCGACGCGGTGATCCACCAGCCGGGGCTGGAGGTGCCCCACCCGCAAATGCACCTGCGCCACTTCGTGCTGGCGCCCCTGGCGGAAATCGCCCCGGACACCCGGCACCCGGTGTTCGGCTACAGTGTCGCCCGCCTGCTGGCGGAGCTGGGCGGCCCGGCGGATTACGGCGCCCGCCCCTCGCGCGGGCTGGAACGCGCCGCCGGATCCACCCCATGAGCGAACGGCTCGTCGCCACCGCCGCCGAACTGCGGCGGCGGGTGGACGGCTGGCGCAGCGCGGGGCCGGGAGTGGGAGCGGGAGCGGTGGGGACAGACCCCGGAGCGGGGGGCGGCGCGGTCGGTTTCGTGCCCACCATGGGCGCCCTGCACGCCGGGCACCTGTCGCTGATGCGGCGCGCCCGCGCCGAATGCCCCCGTGTGGTGGTGTCGATCTTCGTCAATCCCCGCCAGTTCGGCCCCACGGAGGATTTCGGGCGCTACCCGCGCACCCTGGAGGCGGACTTGCGCCTGTGCGCGGAGGCCGGGGTGGATGCGGTGTTCTGTCCGGCGCCGGAGGAGGTCTATCCCCCCGGCTTCCAGACCACGGTGAGCGTCGGTCCCCTCACCCGCCGCCTGTGCGGCCTGGACCGGCCCGACCACTTCGACGGCGTGACCACGGTGGTGGCGCGCCTGTTCGGTCTGGTGCGCCCCACCCACGCCTATTTCGGCCAGAAGGACTATCAGCAGGCCAGCGTCATTCGCCGCATGGTGGCCGACCTGGCCCTGGAACCGGAGATCGTCGTCTGCCCCATCGTGCGCGAGGCGGACGGGCTGGCCATGAGCTCCCGCAACCGCTACCTGTCGGCGGACGAGCGGCAGCGGGCGCTGGCCCTGTGTCGCGGCCTGGAACGGGCGCAGGAGCGGTTTGGCGCCGGGGAACGGGACGCCGCCGCCGTCACCGCCGCCCTGGCGGAACAACTACGGGAAGCCGGGGCGGCGGTGGACTATGCGGCTGCCTGCGACCCCGTCGATCTGGAGCCGGTCGCCCGGCTGGAGTCGGGCACGGTGCTGCTGGTGGCGGCACGTATCGGCGCCACCCGGCTGCTCGACAACCACATCCTGGAATAACCCCTCCCCGCGTCCCGAAAGGGGTCGGCACGGCTCTGCGTCGCCTTTCTGGCGGTGTGTGCGCCAAAATTTCAAAATTACGTCCGGGCGGGGATTGACGCGGGCTCTTCAGCAGCCTAGAATACTGAGCTTTTCCGCAAGGACACGAAAACCGTGCGTGTCGCGTTTCGCCGGGGCTGACCCCGGTTGTTCCGTTGCCGGCCATGACGTGCCGGTTGTTTTTAGGGGTAGTGCATGCCGACGATCAATCAGTTGGTCCGCAAGGGTCGCAAGAAAGTAGTCGTCCGGACCAAGAGTCCGGCGCTCAAGCAGTGTCCGCAGAAGCGCGGCGTGTGCGTGCGTGTTTACACCACCACGCCGAAGAAGCCGAACTCGGCGCTGCGCAAGGTGGCCCGTGTGCGTCTGACCAACGGGATGGAAGTCACCTCCTACATTCCGGGTGTGGGTCACAACCTCCAGGAGCACAGCATCGTGCTGATCCGTGGCGGTCGTGTGAAGGATCTTCCCGGTGTGCGTTACCACATCGTGCGCGGCGCGCTCGATACCTCGGGTGTGGCCAACCGTCGCCGCAGCCGTTCCAAGTACGGCGCCAAGCGGCCCAAGTCCAAGTAGGAGACTCGTAGATGTCCCGCAGGAGTTCAGCCCAGAAGCGCGTTCCCATCCCCGATCCCAAGTACGGCGACGTGCTGGTGGCCCGGCTGGTGAACGTGATCATGCGTCAGGGGAAGAAGAGCATCGCCGAAGGCGTGGTGTACGGCGCCTTTGGTCGCATCCAGGAGAAGACCGGTCGCGACGGGCGCGAGGTGTTCGAGGAGGCCATGGAGAACCTGCGGCCGGCGGTGGAGGTTCAGTCCCGCCGCGTGGGTGGCGCCTCTTACCAGGTGCCCATCGAGGTGCGCTCCGACCGCCGTTCCGCCCTTGCCCTGCGCTGGCTGGTGCAGTACGCCCAGGGCCGCGCCGGCAAGTCCATGAGCGAAAAGCTGTCGCAGGAATTGATGGACGCCGCGGCCAAGACCGGCGGCGCGTTCAAGAAACGGGAAGACACCCACCGGATGGCGGAAGCCAACCGCGCCTTTGCGCACTTCCGGTTCTAGGTTTTTCCGGTAACGGATTTTGAAGACACGTAGTTGAAGCGGAATCAGTAACCATGGCACGCAACCACACGCTGGACCGGTGGCGCAACATCGGCATCATGGCCCACATCGATGCCGGCAAGACCACGACCACCGAGCGCATCCTGTTCTACACCGGTGTTTCGCACAAGATCGGTGAAGTGCACGACGGAACCGCGACCATGGACTGGATGGTGCAGGAGCAGGAGCGCGGCATCACCATCACCTCCGCCGCCACCACCTGCTTCTGGAAGCGCTTCGGCGACCAGTACCACGTCAATATTATTGATACCCCCGGCCACGTGGACTTCACCATCGAGGTGGAGCGCTCCCTGCGCGTCCTCGACGGCGCCGTGGCGGTGTTCGACTCGGTGAGCGGCGTGGAGCCGCAGTCCGAGACGGTGTGGCGCCAGGCCAACAAGTACCACGTGCCGCGCATCTGTTTCATGAACAAGATGGACCGCGTGGGCGCCGACTTCTTCATGAGCATGAACACCCTGGTGACCCGCCTGCAGGCGCGTCCGGTGGCCCTGCAGATCCCCATCGGCGCCGAGGAGAAATACCAGGGCCACGTGGATCTGGTGGAGATGAAGGCCATCCTGTTCAAGGACGAGACCCTGGGCGCCGAGTACGTGGTGGAAGAAATTCCCGCCGACATGCGCGCCAAGGCCCAGGAGTGGCGCGAGAAGCTCATCGAGGCCGCCTCCGACTTTGACGATTCCATCATGGAGCGCTTCCTGGACGGCGGCGACGTCTCCCCCGAGGAGGTCCGCGCCGCCATCCGCAAGGGTTGCCTGGCGATGGAGATTGTCCCCTGCGTGTGCGGCACCGCCTTCAAGAACAAGGGCGTGCAGACCCTGCTGGATGCGGTGGTCGACTACCTGCCCTCCCCCGCCGACGTGCAGCAGGTGGAAGGCGAGGACGACGAGGGCGGCGTGCTGGTCCGCCGCTTCGTGGACGACGAGCCGTTTTCCGCGCTGGCCTTCAAGGTGGCCTCCGACCCCTACGTGGGCAACCTCACCTTCGTGCGCGTCTATTCCGGCGTGCTGCCGTCCGGTTCCTACGTTTACAACTCCACCAAGGGCAAGCGCGAGCGCATCGGTCGCCTGCTGCAGATGCACGCCAACAAGCGTGAGGACATCAGCGAGGTGCGCGCCGGTGACATCGGCGCCGTGGTGGGCCTCAAGGACACCACCACCGGCGACACCCTGTGCGCCGAAGACGCCCACATCGTGCTGGAGCGGATGATCTTCCCCCAGCCGGTGATCTCGGTGGCCATCGAGCCCAAGACCAAGGACGACCACCAGAAGATGGGCGTCGCCCTGGGCAAGCTGCTGCAGGAAGATCCGTCCATGCGCGTCGCCACCGACGAGGAGACCGGCGAGGTGATCCTCTCCGGCATGGGCGAGCTGCACCTGGAGATTCTGGTCGACCGCATGAAGCGCGAGTTCAAGGTGGAGGCCAACGTCGGCAAGCCCCAGGTGGCCTACCGCGAAACCATCACCAAGCAGGTCGAGGTGGAAGGCAAGTTCGTGCGCCAGTCCGGTGGCCGCGGTCAGTACGGCCATGTGTGGCTGCGTCTGGAGCCGCTGGAGCCGGGTTCGGGGTTCGAGTTCGTCAACGACACCGTGGGCGGCACCGTGCCCCGCGAATATATCCCGGCCGTGCAGAAGGGCATCGAGGAAGCGATGCTCAACGGCGTGCTGGCGGGTTATCCGGTGGTGGACATGAAGGCGGCCATTTTCGACGGCTCCTACCACGACGTGGACTCCTCCGAAATGGCCTTCAAGGTGGCCGGTTCCATGGCCTTCAAGGAAGGCGCGGCCAAGGCCGGTCCGCAGATCCTGGAGCCGATCATGTCCATCGAGGTGATCGTGCCGGAGGAGTACATGGGCGACGTGATCGGCGACCTGAACTCCCGTCGCGGCCGCATCCAGGGGATGGAAGCCCGCGCCGGCGCCCAGGTGGTCAGCGCCAAGGTGCCCCTGGCGCAGATGTTCGGGTACGCCACCCAGTTGCGGTCCATGAGTCAGGGCCGCGCCACCTTCACCATGATTTTCTCCCACTACGAACCGGTGCCCAAGGCCGTCGGTGAGGAAATCGTGGCCCGGGTGAAGGGTTCCTGACGGGGATTCGGCAAGGGATTCGGTAAGCAGATTTTGGTTTAACGCGCATTGCGCGGTTATCAGCGGTAGAAGGAGCGACAGAGCGGCATGGGCAAGGAAACGTTCGATCGGAGCAAGCCACACGTCAACGTCGGAACGATTGGTCACGTGGACCACGGCAAGACGACGCTGACGGCAGCGATCACCACGGTGCTGTCGAAGCACGGCGGAGCG
>JAOUFN010000010.1 GCA_029858285.1 Nitrospirota bacterium
GAACAGTGGATTGCGCCGGGCGCCACCCATGCCTTGCCGCGGGTTTGCGGCGCGCCCGCCAGTTTATGCCACAGGCCGCCGTTTGACCAGTTGCAGGGGCAGATGGCAAGGCGGCCTCAGCCGCCGGAATCTTCCGGTGGTGATTCCACCGGGGCCACCTCTCCGTTCGTCCGGGAGGGCGAAGCAGGGGGAACCGTTACGGGAGTTCCGGTGTCCGGCCCTTCGCCCGCCGTGTCAAAATCGGCCCCATCCCACGGCCTTTCCAGCACCGCATCCCCCATCCCCGGCTGTGCCGCGCCGTCATCAGGAAGCGGGCCCGCCCGCAGTTCCACCACCGGTTCCGTGACGACAGCGGGGCGGGCGCGCGGTGTCTTGCGGGTGGCGGTGCGTTGCGCCTTGCCCCGGCCCGTGTCCGGGTGGACGCAATCCACCATTTCGCCGAGTTGCACCGCCCGCAGCATGGCCCGGTCGGCGCGGTTCTCCAGGCGCGGGGAGGGGTGGCCGGGGTTCCATCTGAGGGGGCGCGGCAGCGCCGCGGCAAGAAGCGCGGCTTCGTGGCGGGTCAGATTCCGGGCCGATTTGTGAAAGTGGTGTTGCGCGGCGGCCTCGATGCCGTAGACGCCCGGACCCCACTCCACCACGTTCAGATAAACCTCCATGATGCGCCACTTGCCCCAGAAATTTTCGATCATCCAGGTGAACGGCACCTCCGCCGCCTTGCGGGCCATGTTGCGGCTTGGCCACAGGAACACATTCTTGGCGGTCTGCTGGGAGATGGTGCTGGCGCCGCGCAGGCGGGCGCCGGGGCGGGCATTGTCGGCCATGGCGTCGGAAATGGCCTCCCAGTCGAAGCCGTTGTGCTGACAGAACAGGTTGTCCTCCAGGGCGATCACGGAGTCCGCAACGTGGGGGGGGACCTCCCTCAGCGGTATCCATTGTTTGTGCAGGCCGTGGCCCTCGGTCAGCCGCACCAGCATCAGCAGGGTGACCGGGGGGGGCAGGGTGTGATAACCGACCACCAGCAACGGCGGTCCCAGTATCACCACCAGCAGGGTGATGACCACGATGCGCCGCAGGCGCAGGCGCAGCCTGGCCAGAAAGCCGGGCCGCCGTCTGCTGGCCTGTTGGGCCGCCTTTCTTTCGCGCCACCAGCGGAACACGTCAGTCTGCCTTTCGGGACGGCTGAATGGGTCGGGAAAAAGGTGGGTTCACTGTCGGATCGAGCCTTGGGGGCGCCGAAGCCCCTTCCTCCGTCAGCCGGTCATTCGACCGTCGCAGACGGCTGGCATCCGTGTGCCGGTCATTCGACCGTCACAGACTGTTTGCCTCCGTGTGCCGGTCATTCGACCGTCACAGACTGTTTGCCTCCGTGTGCCGGTCATTCGACCGTCACACTTTTGGCCAGATTCCTCGGCTGGTCCACGTCGCAGCCGCGCAGCACGGCGATGTGATAGGCCAGCAACTGCAACGGCACGGTGTACAGGATCGGCGCGGTAAACACCCCGGCCTCCGGCACCCGCAACAGGGCGTCCACCCGCCCGTCCAGCTCCCGGTCGCCGGCGGCCACCACGGCAATCACCTTGCCGTCCCGCGCCTTCACCTCCATGGTGTTGGACACCACCTTGTCGTACTGCGGACCCGGCGGACACAGGATCAATACCGGCATCTCCTCGTCGATCAGGGCAATGGGGCCGTGCTTCATCTCCCCCGCCGCATAGGCCTCGGCGTGGATATAGGAAATTTCCTTGAGCTTCAGCGCCCCCTCCAGGGCGATGGGGAACATAGGGCCGCGCCCCAGGAACAGAAAGTCCCGGTGGCGGAAAAACTGATGTGCCATGACCTCGATGTCGGCGGCCTGCTCCAAAGCTTCTTCCACCAGACGCGGCAGGCGCGCCAGATCGTCCAGCAGCTCCCGCGCGGCGTCTGCCGTCAGGACGCCGCGCACCCGGCCCAGATGCACCGCCAGCAGGTACAGGGCCACGAGCTGGGTGGTAAACGCCTTGGTGGAGGCCACACCGATCTCCGGGCCCGCATGGGTATAAACCACGCCGTCCGCCGCGCGCGCCGCCGACGAACCCACCGCGTTGCACACCGCCAGCACCCGGGCGCCCTTGTCTTTGGCCTCGGTCATGGCCGCCAGGGTGTCGGCGGTTTCGCCCGACTGGGTGATGGCCAGCACCATCTGGCCGGGGCCGGTGAGGGGGTCGCGGTAGCGGTATTCCGAGGCAATGTCCACCTCCACCGGCAGACGCGCCATGGATTCGATCATGTACTTGCCCAAAAGTCCCGCGTGCCAACTGGTGCCACAGGCGACGATGGTCATCCGGCCCAGGGAGCGCAGGTCGTCGTCGCTGATTTTCAATTCCGGCAGCAGTACGCCGTCCCGATCGGGGGTCACGCGCCCCATCATGGTATCGCTGATGGCGTTGGGTTGCTCGTGGATCTCCTTGAGCATGAAGTGCTTGTACCCGGCGCGCTCCGCCATCACCGGGTTCCACTCCACCTCGTTCACCACCGGGGTCACCCGGGTGCCGTCCACGCGGCTGATGACGGCCTTGTCGGCGGTAAGCACCGCCACCTCGCCGTCGTTCAGGTAGATCACCCGGCGGGTGTGGGCGAGGATGGCGGGGATGTCGCTGGCAATAAAATTCTCGCCCTTGCCCAGCCCCACCACCAGCGGGCACGCCTTGCGCGCCGCATACACCACGCCCGGCGCGTCGGCACACACCAGCCCCAGGGCGTAGGCCCCCTGCACCTCGCCCAGCGCCTGCCGCAGGGCGGCCTCGGCGGGCAATCCACTCTGCATGTGCTGATCGATGAGATGGGCGATGACCTCGGTATCGGTTTCCGAACTCATGGTGCGGCCCGAGGCCACCAGTTGTTCCCTCAAGGGGATGAAGTTTTCGATGATGCCGTTGTGCACCAGGGCGATGCGCCCCACCTTGTGGGGATGGGCGTTGGGCACCGAGGGGCGTCCGTGGGTGGCCCAGCGGGTGTGGCCGATACCGGTGGTGGCGGCAAATTCACGCCCGGCGATGAGTGTCTCCAGCCCCGCCAGCTTGCCCTGATTGCGTTCCACGGTGATGTTTCCACCGGGCTCCAGCACGGCGATTCCGGCCGAGTCGTAGCCCCGGTATTCCAGGCGCCGCAGCCCCTCGATGAGGATGGGCACCGCCTGCTGGGGCCCCACATATCCGACAATGCCACACATGATGAAATCCGTTTGTCTCCGCCAGTAATCCTCGGCCCCCGCGCCTGCCTAGGCCTCGCCGAACAGGGTAGACTGGGGCCGCTCGGGCAGGGCGCGGCCCAGATGTTCCACCGCCCGGGCAGTGGCCACGCGACCGCGCGGGGTGCGGTCCAGATACCCTTCCTTGAGCAGGAAAGGTTCGTACACATCTTCGATGGTGTCGCGGGCCTCGCCCAGCCCGGCGGCCAGGGTATCCAGCCCCACCGGCCCGCCGCCGAACTTGTCCACGATAGTCGCGAGCAGGCGCCGGTCCATGCCGTCCAGCCCGCCCTCGTCCACCTCCATCATGGCCAGCCCCATGCGCGCGGTTTCCAGATCGATGACGCCCCCGGCCTTCACCTGGGCCACGTCGCGCACCCGGCGCAGCAGGCGGTTGGCGATGCGCGGGGTGCCCCGGGAGCGGCGCGCGATCTCCAGCGCCCCCTCGCGGGACAGGGGCACGCCCAGCAGGCTGGCGGAACGGGTGATGATCTGCACCAGCTCTTCCGGAGTATAAAACTCCAGCCGGCTGACAATGCCGAAACGGTCGCGCAGCGGGCCGGTGAGCAATCCGGCACGGGTGGTGGCGGCCACCAGGGTGAAGGGGGCCAGATCAATTTTGACGGTGCGCGCCCCCGGCCCCTGACCGATCACCAGATCGAGGGTGTGATCTTCCATGGCCGGATACAGCACCTCTTCCACGGCGGGGTTGAGGCGGTGGATCTCGTCGATGAACAGCACGTCGCGGGGCTGCAAATTGGTGAGGATGGCGGCCAGATCGCCGCCGTGTTCGATGGCGGGGCCGCTGGTGCCCACCATGTTGACCCCGAGTTCGGCGGCGACGATGTGGGCCAGTGTGGTTTTTCCGAGTCCCGGCGGGCCGTAGAGGATGACGTGGTCGAGCACCTCGCCGCGGGCGCGGGCGGCGTCGATGAAGATGGTCAGGCTTTCCTTGATGCGTTCCTGCCCGACGTAATCCGCCAGCAGGCGCGGGCGCAGGGCCGGTTCGCGGCGCACCTCGCCGGAGGCGGCGGCCGGATCGGTCAGGCGGCCCTCGTCGTCGAGATCGGGAATGGCGGAAAAATCAGGCTGCATGGGGGACTAGGATAGCATGTCCGGCGCAGGACGTTACGGCACGGCGCAGGGCCCAGGGGGCAGGGGCGGCAGGTCTTGTCAATGCTTTCTATCCGCCTCCACCACCGTCTGCGGTGCGCCGTCACCCCTTGGCCAGCGCCGCCAGTCCCAAGCGGATGAGCCCCTCCACGGGCAGTTCCGGGTGGGTTTCGGCGGCCTGACGGATGGCGGTTTCGGCATGGTTTCGGGGATATCCCAGGTTCACCAGGGCGCTGATCGCGTCGCCGACGCCGTCCGGCGCCGAAGCGGCAACGACCGCCGCCCGCACGGTTGCCGGAACCACCCCCACCGTGAGCACCTTGTCCTTCAGTTCCAGGGCCAGACGCCCGGCGGTTTTTTTGCCCACCCCGGAAACCCGCGACAGGGCGGTGATGTCGGCCCGTGCGATGGCCCCCGCCAGCTCCGCCGCCGGCATGGCCGAAAGCAGCGCCAGCGCCAGCTTGGGGCCGATGCCGGTCACCCCCACCAGGAGCAGGAACATGGCCTTGTCGGTGCGGCTCTCGAAGCCGTACAGGTGGATGGCGTCCTCGCGCACCTGGGTGTGGATGTGCAGGGTCACTTCTGCCCCCTCGGGGAGGGTGAGCAGGGCGGCGCGGGGGGCGAACACCTCGTAGCCGACGCCATGCACGTCCAGCACCAGGCGGTGTTCGTCCCGCTCCACCACCTTTCCGCACAGGCGCGCGATCATGCGGGCTTCCTCATCACGGTGGTTTTTCCTGCGGTGGTTGCCGTCAGGGCCGTCAGGCGGCTGGTCTGCAAATGGGCCAGTGCCAGTGCCAGGGCGTCCGCCGAGTGCTCGGAGGAGGGCGGGGAGGTCAACCCCAACAGGCGCTGGATCATGAACATCACCTGCTCCTTGTCGGCCCTGCCATAGCCCGCCACCGATTGCTTGGCGGTGACCGGGTTGACGTCCGCCACCGGCACCCCGGCGCGGGCGCAGGCAAGCAGGATCACCCCCCGCGCCTGCCCGAGCTTGATGGCGGTTTGCGGGCTTTTGAGCTTGGAGATGAATGCGGTCTCCACCGCCACCGACTGGGGGGAGTGGCGTTGCAGCAGGTCCCGGATGCGGTCGTGAATCGCCAGCAGGCGTTCCGGCATGGGCAGTCGCGGGCTGGAGCGCACCTCTCCGGCTTCCAGACAGATCAGACGGGAGCCGATGCGCTGCACCACGCCGTAGCCGGTGGCCACGGTGCCCGGGTCCACCCCCAGCACGATCATGCGCGGCCTTGCTGGCGTGGCGACACGCCGTCAGCCGCCCATCACCTGGGCCAGTACCTCGTCCGACATGTCGAAATTGGCGGCCACCGACTGCACGTCGTCGTGGTCCTCCAGCAGGTCCATGATCTTGATCATGTTGGCCGCGTCCTTGCTTTCGATCTGCACCTGGTTGTCGGGCATGCGCTGCACCTCGGCGCCGGACGGCGCGATGCCCGCCGCCTTGATGGCGTCGAGCACGGTTTCGAAGTCGGCAGGGTCGGTGACGATCTGGAAGCTGTCTTCCAGGTTTTGCAGATCCTCGGCGCCGGCGCTGAGGGCGATTTCCATCATCTGGTCCTCGCTGCGGCCTTCGGCGGGCACGGTGATGACCCCCTTGCGGTGGAACATCCAGCCCACGCAGCCGGTTTCGCCCATCTTGCCGCCGTGCTTGCCGAGGATGTGGCGGATTTCGCCCACCGTGCGGTTGCGGTTGTCGGTGGCCACGTCGATGAGCACCGCCACGCCGCCGGGGCCGTAGCCCTCGTAGACAATCTCCTCGTAGACCACGCCGGGCAATTCCCCGGTGCCCTTCTGGATGGCCCGCTGGATGTTGTCCATGGGCATGTTGGAGGAGCGCGCCTTGATAACCGCCAGACGCAGGCGCGGGTTGGTTTCGGTGTCACCCCCGCCCATCTTGGCGGCGACGGTGATCTCCTTGCCCAGTTTGGTGAAGATCTTGCTCCGCTTGGCGTCTACAGCCGCCTTGCGGTGCTTGGTGGTGGCCCATTTTGAATGTCCGGACATGGCGGGGGCAATGCTCGGTTCGGGGTTGTGGGTGTGGCGGACGCAGGGCGTATCCGGTGCCAGGGGGGCGGCCGGACAGCCTCATTCTACCCTACTTCGCCTTGGGTGCCTTTTCCTGGGGAGCGCTGTTTTCGGGGCTGGCGGCGGGGGGAGCCGAAAGATCCGGAAGCGCCGCCGGGGTGACGTCGCCTTCAAAGAAGTTATTGGTCTCGCCGATGGTGCTGATCACCGAACTGCCCGAACCGTGGCGGGCCATGATCGCCAGCACCAGGGAGGTGGTCATGAAAATGGCCGCGCAGGCCACCGTGACCTTGGCCAGAAACGAGGTGGCGCCGCGGGCGCCAAACAGGGTGTGGCTGCCGCCACCAAAGGACGCGCCGATATCGGAACCCTTGCCGCGCTGCAGCAGGATGATGCCGATCATCAGAACGCAGACCGTCACATGGATGATGGTGAACAGGGTAGACATGGGTGCCTCGATCCTCCGGCTGGTTCCTGCGGCTGGTTCCTGAAATCCCCTCCGGGTGTGCTCGACCCGCGCCCAGGTTTCCGGTGTAACCACCGGCCCCCTCGGTGCGGGTTCCCTCGCGCCCGCAGCATGGCGGTGAGGCCATGGACCGGCCATTATAGCGCCGGATGAAAGCAATTCCTAGGGGGGGTGACGGGGCCGTCCCGGCTTATGTGTCATCCGGCGAATGCCGAAAGGGGAAAACCCCGTGGTTTCCCGGCGGCCTCCCGCGTGGGCTGCCTGCAAGCGGTGGGAGGAGCAACGATGGACAATCAGCCGGGTATCCGCAGCGATTCCGCCGCCGACCCTTCCGGCGGCATGCCCGACGGGCGGCCCCGCCCCCGCATGAAAACCCGCCTGCCCAGCGAGCGCGAAATGGAGGGCCGACGCCTGCGCATCCAGCGCGACAAGGCGGAAAAGGCGATCTTCCAGCGTTACTACCGGCTCGGCGCGCTGATGCTCATCAGCCCGGCCCTGTATTTCATCGACGCCATTTCATCCTATGTCATCACCGTCTCCGGAACGCTGTTCCTGGTGGGTGGCGGCTGGGGGGCGTGGGTTCACGGCAAGCGCTTCCGCGGGGCGCAAGAGCGGGAAAAATGGCCGTCCGTCGAGGGCACCATCGTCCGCTCGCGGCTGAAACAGTTCCCCTCCAGCCACAAGCACTCCCACGAATACCTGCCGGATATCGAGTACCACTACACGGTGCGCAACAAGAACTATACCGGCACCAACGTGCGGTTGGGAGACAGCGACGACCCCTTGCTCGAGAGCCAGCACGGCCTGTGGGCACCGGTGGTGGCGCGCTACCCGGCGGGCACCCCGGTACGGGTGTACTACAATCCGGAAGGTCCCCGTGAGGCGTGTCTGGAGATCACCGAAAGCGGCGCGGGGCTGGAGATGACGCTCAACTCGATTCTGGCGCTGCAGGGTTTTTTCGGCATGCTCACCGGTCTGGCGCGCATGGGCTGAAAGGCCGCCACATAAGGCTGCCACGGAGCGGGAAAGTTCACCGCTCCCCCCGCCGGTCAGTGGTCCCGGTGTTCCCTCTGGGCCAGTTTCTTGGCCACCCCCAGCCGGTCCATCAACGCGAACATCACACCCGAAAACACCAGGGTCAGGTGGATGCCCACCTTCCACGCCAGTTGGTTGTCGTTGAGCTCCTCCAGGTTCACGAAGGCCTTGAGCAGTTCGATGGCCGAGATGGCGACGATTGAACCGATGAGCTTGATCTTGAGGTCGGCAAAGTCCACATGCCCCATCCACTCGGGACGGTCTTCGTGATTTTCGGTGTGGATGTGGGAGACGAAGTTTTCGTAGCCCGCAAACACGATGATCAGCAGCAGATTGGCCACCAGCGCCACGTCCACCAGGGACAGGATGCCCAGAATCACCTCTTCGCCCTCGCCGTGGAGGACGAGGGGCACGATGTGCAGGAATTCCCGGCCAAACTTGACCAGCAGCAGGCCGATGGCCAGGGACAGCCCCAGGTAAAACGGCGCCAGCAGCCAGCGGCTGTTGAAGATGACGGTTTCCAGGACTCTTTCGATGCGTTTCATGGGGGCGATTGGGGGATCCGTACTGCGGAGGGTGGGTCAACCTGTGCCTGCCGGACATTCCGGCGCAGGGTGTTCTATTGTACGTGGGGGGCTTTCACCAGTAAAGGCCGACCGGGAACCTCCCCCCGCTTTCGCACGCCCTTACCCCGCCGCCTCCACCATGGGCAGAAAATTTTCTGCCTTCAGGCTGGCGCCGCCGATCAGACAGCCGTCCACGTCCGGGCAGGCCAGAATTTCCGCCACGTTGTCGGGCTTGGCGGAGCCGCCGTACAGCAGGCGGGTTGTTCCGGCCAGCGCGGCGCCGCGGTTTTTTTCCAGCCAGCCGCGGATGAAGGCATGGGCCGCCTGAGCCTGTTCCGGGGTGGCCACCTCGCCGGTACCGATGGCCCACACCGGCTCATAGGCGACAATCAGCGTCGCAAGCGCCGCCGCGTCCAGCCCCGCCAGACCGTCGGTCAGTTGCCGCTCCAGCACCCGCTCCGTCTCGCCGGCGCGGCGCTGGTCGATGAGTTCGCCGATGCAGAAAATCGGGACCAGATGCGCCGCCAGCGCGGCCTTGAGGCGGCCATTGACGGTGGCGTCGGTTTCACCAAAATACTGGCGCCGCTCCGAATGGCCCAGAATCACGTGGCCGACCCCCACCTCCTTGAGCATGGCGGCGGAGATTTCGCCGGTAAACGCGCCGGCTTCTTCCCAATGACAATTCTGCGCCGCCACCTTGATGGGAGAGCCCCACACCGCCTGCAACGCCACCGCCAGCGCGGTGAACACCGGCGCGATCACCACCTCGGCGGTCACCGGCGACTGGTGGGCCTTGAGGCCGTGGACCAGTTCCCGCACGAAGCCGCCGGTTTCGTGGATGCCCTTGTGCATCTTCCAGTTGCCGGCCATGACCGGTTTGCGCGCGGGGTGCATGGGCGTTGGGTGCCTTCGCTCTAGTCCCTGGCGTCCGGGATTACCGCCAGGCCGGGCAGGATTTTGCCCTCCAGCAGTTCCAGGGCCGCGCCGCCGCCGGTGGAGATGAACGACATGTTCTCGCTCTCCCCCGCGCGGTGCACCGCCAGCGCCGAATCGCCGCCGCCGACGATGGTCAGGGCGTAGGTGTCGGCCACCGCGTGGGCCACGGCAAAGGTGCCGCGTGAAAAGGCGTCCATCTCGAACACCCCCATGGGGCCGTTCCACAGCACGGTCTTGGCGTCGCTGATGGCCTCCTGGAACAGTTTTACGCTGGCCGGGCCGATGTCCAGCGCCAGCCAGCCGTCGGGGATCTCCTGGGTGGTGACGATCTTGGTCTCGGCCTGGGGCGAAAAGCTGGTGGAGACCACACAGTCCACCGGCAGGTAGAACTTTTTGCCCCGGCTGCGGGCGTCGAGGCGGATCTTGTTGGCCAGTTCCAGCATGTCTTCCTCCACCGCGCTGGCGCCCACGCCGTAGCCCATGGAGCGCAGGAAGGTGAAGGCCATGCCGCCGCCGACGATGACCTTGTCGGCGCGCTCCACCAGGTTTTGCAGCACGGCGATCTTGGATGACACCTTGGCGCCGCCGATGATGACCACCAGAGGCCGCACCGGGTTGTTGAGCGCCCCGTGCAGGTAATTGATCTCGCGCTGCATCAGGTAGCCGCAGGCCACCTCGGGCAGGTATTCGGTAATGCCGGTGATGGAGGCATGGGCCCGGTGCGCGGCGCCGAAGGCGTCGTTCACATACACCTCGGCCAGCCCGGCCAACTGTTTGGCGAAGGCCGGGTCGTTGGCGGTTTCGCCTTTGTGGAAGCGCAGGTTCTCCAGCAGCAGCACATCGCCGTCCTTCATGCGCTGGATCATGCTGTCCACCTGCGGTCCCACGCAGTCGGGGGCAAACGCCACCTCCTTGCCCAGCAGGCGGCCCAGACGCCGCGCCACCGGCGCCAGGGACAGGCGCGGATCCGGGGCCCCCTTGGGGCGCCCCAGGTGGGAACCCAGGATCACCTTCGCCCCGGCGTCGATGGCGTAGTTGATGGTGGGCAGCGCGCCGCGGATGCGGGCGTCGTCGGTGATGTTCAGGTCGTCATCCAGGGGCACGTTGAAGTCGGCGCGGATGAAGGCGCGCTTGCCCTTGAGCGAAAGTCTGTCGACGGAGCGTTTCACGGCGGTACCTCGGTGCCGGGTGGATGGGGGGCTTCTTACAGCCGGGTGAGCATGTCCACCACGCGGTTGGAGTAGCCCCACTCGTTGTCGTACCACGAAATGACCTTGACCATGGTGCCGCCGCCAATCACCTTGGTGAGGGCGCCGTCCACAATGCTGGACAGTGGGTTGCCGCAAAAATCGATGGACACCAGCGGCTCGTCGCATACCTCAAGAATGCCGCGCATGGGGCCGCTGGCGGCCTGCTTCAGGGCGGCGTTGACCTCCTCGGCGGTGGCGGCGCGGGACAGGGTGAACACCGCATCCACCACGCTCACGTTGGGGGTCGGCACGCGGATCGCCATGCCGTCCAGCTTGCCCTTCAGTTCCGGCAGCACCTCGCCCAGCGCCTTGGCGGCGCCGGTGGAGGTGGGGATCATCGACAGGGCGGCGGCGCGGGCGCGGCGCGGGTCGGAGTGGGGCAGGTCCAGCAACCGCTGGTCGTTGGTGTAGGCATGCACCGTGGTCACCAGGCCATGCACGATGCCGAAACTGTCGTTCACCACCTTGGCCACCGGGGCCAGACAGTTGGTGGTGCAGGAGGCGTTGGAGACGATGTGGTGGGTGGCCTTGTCGTAGGCCTTGTCGTTCACCCCCAGCACCACGGTGAGGTCGGGCTTTTTGGCCGGGGCCGAGATCAGCACCTTGCGCGCCCCCGCCGTCAGGTGGCGGGCGGCCTGATCGCGGTCGGTGAACAGGCCGGTGGATTCCACCACCACGTCCACCCCCAGCGCCTTCCACGGCAGGGCGCCGGGGTCCCGCTCCGCAAGGATTTTAACGGCCTTGCCGTCCACGGTGAGTTGGCCGTCGCCGGGCTTGATCTCTGCCGACAGGTTGCCGTGCACCGAGTCGTATTTGAGCAGATGGGCCAGGGTTTTGGCGTCGGTGAGGTCGTTGATGGCGACGATTTCGATATCCGAACGGCCCATGGCGGCGCGGAACACGCAACGACCGATGCGCCCAAACCCGTTGATGCCAACCCGTACGGCCATTGCTGTGACTCCTTAAGCTGGATTGCTGGTCCCGGAAAAGGGGGATTTGACCCGTTTTCCGGAGACGAAAAGTTACTAAAAAACAGTGTGGTGCGTTGTCACGCGGGTCAAAAAAGGGGCCCCACCCGGGCGGCGTCCGCAAGCCGTGCCCGTTGCCACCGGAGTGGGGGGCTGCGCCGCCGCGAGGGAACTGGAATTCAAGCAGGAACCGGGCAGGGAGTCAAGGCGGCGGCAGGCATGGCCCGGCGGGGCGAGCCCCTCCGGCGTAATCGCGTAAAACGCAGCGGTCCGTGCCCGCCGCCGTTTATCGCAGCGGTCCGTGCCCACCCCCCATGACCCACTCGGTCACCTCCACCTCCAGCACCAGACCGTGGCGGGGAACTTCCAGCCGCATGTGCCGGGGGGTTTCTTGCGCGGGGGTGGTGCCGTTGTCCGCCCCCTGTGGCCCGCCTACCGACAGGTAGTCTGCATAGGCGATATGGACGCGCCCGAGGCCGGGGCGCTTGAAATTCGCCTGCACCAGCCGCCCGCCGTCCATGCGGAAACGGATGGCCCCGGCACCGCGCCCGGCGCGCCACTCACCGCGTTTGCCGGGGCGCGGCGAATGGCCGTGCAGGTCCACCCCCACGGCGCCGTCCAGCAGGTGGCACAACGTGCCCAGCACCACCGCCGCCATGTCGTCCCCTCCGGCGGTTTCGCCCAGCGTGCCGCTCGCGTCCGCCGTACCGGGGCTGGACAACCGCCAGACGTCGCCATCGGAGATATAGGTGAACAGGGGCGCCCCCATGGGTCCGAAGGCGGACAGGGCAAAGAACCGGTCGCCGGGGCGATGGGTCAGGGTGGCGGTGAAGGCGGCGGGAAACGGCACCCGCAATCGCGCCAGCCCGTGGACGCGCACCTCGGCCAGCGCCGCCACTTCCACCACCCCGGCGCGGCGCGCCTCCATGGATTGGGCCAGGGCCATCGCCTCGGGGGTGGCGGCGGGACGGGTAAGGGTGTCGGTGAGGGTGGCGCAGCCGCTCAGCCACAGCAGGCAGCAGCCCGCCAGCAGCCAGTGTTGGAAAAAAAACCTCGAACCCGACGGCGCCGTCCGCGAGATGCTCATTGGAACGCCAGATCAATGGCCTCCCGCACGGAAGACACCCCCACCGCGCCGGGGTGTTGGATGCGTCCGGCGTTGCGTTCGGGAATCAGGAAGCGGGTAAAGCCAAGCCCCTCGGCCTCGCGGATGCGGGTTTCGATCTGCTGCACGGCGCGCACCTCTCCCGCCAGCCCGACCTCTCCCACCACCAGGGTGTCGCCGGACAGGGGTGTGTCGCGAAAACTGCCCGCTACCGCCAGCAAAATGGCCAGATCGGCGGCCGGTTCGTCGAGGCGGAACCCCCCCACCACGTTGGCGAACACGTCCTCGCCCCCCATGGCCAGCCCGGCGCGCTTTTCCAGCACCGCCAGCAGCAGCCCCAGTCGCCCCGCGTCCACCCCCAGCGCGGTGCGCCTGGCGCTGCCGTAGGGGGCGGGGCTGACCAGTGCCTGCACCTCCACCAGCACCGGGCGGGTGCCGGTGACCGCGGCGGTGACCACCGATCCGGTAGCCCCCATGGGGCGCTCCGCCAGGAAGAACGCGGATGGGTTGGAAATGCCCATCAACCCCTCGGCCTGCATCTCGAACACGCCGATCTCGTTGGTGTTGCCAAAGCGGTTTTTGACCGCCCGCAACACGCGGCAGGCGTGGCCCCGGTCGCCCTCGAAATAGAGCACCGTGTCCACCATGTGCTCCAGCACCCGCGGACCGGCGATGGCGCCGTCCTTGGTGACATGCCCCACCAGAAAGGCCGGGATGCCGCGCCCCTTGGCGATGCCGATCAGGCGCGCACTGGCCTCGCGCACCTGGCCCACGCTGCCGGGGGCGGACTCCAGCCGCTCGGTCCAGGTGGTCTGGATGGAATCCACCACCAGCGCGGTGGGAGAGGTGGCCTCGATGTGCCGCTCGATGGCCTCCAGCCGGGTTTCACACAGCACCAGCAGGGAATCGCTCATGGCGTTCAGGCGCTCGGCGCGCAGCCGCACCTGATGCGGGGCCTCCTCGCCGGAGACATACAGCACCGTGCCGCGCCTGGCCAGACAGGCGCACGCCTGCAGCATCAAGGTGGATTTGCCGATGCCGGGATCGCCGCCCACCAGCATCACCGCGCCGGGCACCACGCCGCCCCCCAGCACGCGGTCCAGTTCGCCGATGCCGGTGACGATGTGACGGCTGTCCTTGCCGTCCACCCGGGTGATGGGGCGGGGGGTGGCGTCCGCCCCCTGGGCAATGGCCACGGCCCCCTGGGGGCGCACGGCGGGGGTGGCGGTCTCCTCCACCAGGGTGTGCCATTCGCCGCACTGGCCGCAGCGCCCGGCCCAGCGGGGGGTGGCGCCACCGCAGGACTGGCAGACGAAACGGGTGCGCGGTGCGGCCACCGGGGTCAGTGCCCCGGTCCGCCGCCGTCCAGCCCCTGGCGCAGGCGGGCCACGAAGTCCGTGGCGGTCCGCACCAGTGCGTCGCCTTGCCGGCCCTTTTCGACGCCGGTCTCGATCTCCTTCACCAGGGCGCTGCCAACAATCACCCCGTCGGCGAACTGGCCCATCTGCCGCGCCTGTTCGGGGGTGGAGATGCCAAAGCCCACGGCGATCGGCTTGTTGGTGTGGGCGCGGATGGCGGTCAGGTGCGTGGCCACGTCCTGTGCGTTCGCATGGCCGGCGCCGGTGATGCCGGTGAGGGAAACGTAATAGACAAAACCGGTGGCCTGACGGGAAACCTTGCGGATGCGCGTCTCGTCGGAGGTGGGGGCGAGCAGGAAGATGGTGGCCAGCCCGGCGGCCCGCGCGGCCACAATCAATTCGTGCCCCTCCTCGGGAGGCAGGTCGGGCACGATGACGCCGTCCACCCCCGCCGCCACGGCGTCGCGGACAAAGCGCTCCACGCCGTAATGGTGGATGGGATTGTAGTAGGACATGAACACCATCGGCACGTCGCAGGCGGCGCGCACCCTGGCGGCCAGTTTCAGCACGTCGTCCAGGGAGGTATCGTGGGCCAGCGCGCGCATGGCGGCGCGCAGGATCACCGGGCCGTCGGCGATGGGGTCGGAAAACGGGATGCCCAGTTCGATGATATCGGCCCCGGCGCGTTGCAATGCGGGGATCAGGGCCAGGGTGGTGGCAAGGTCCGGGTCACCGGCCATGACGTAAGGGATGAGCACCTTGCGGCCGGCCTTGCGGGCGGCGCGGAAGGCGTTGTCGATACGCTGGGTCATGGCGCTGGGTCGCGGACTCCTGACGGGGGCTTGTGTTGGACTGGCAGGGCAGGCGGATTATCCCCGTACGGCCCCGCCGCGTCAACGCCCCGGGGACGGGTGGCGGCAGGTGGGGAGAGCGTATGGCAAATGCCGTCCGGGAAGGGGTAATAAGGCAAAAAGCAGGCATTTTTTTTCACATTTCACGCGGTTTTCCGAAGCGGCTCCGAGCGTGGCCCGAAAATGGGAAAAAGCCCAGAATGCCGCGCCGCTGCAGGCGCAAACATGGTTTTCGAACAAGGTCGGGCAGAGTGGAAAGCGCTTGGCATCTTTCTTGGATATCTTTCCGGGCATGGAGCGGACGTGACGCGGCGCTGATCCCTTCCCGGTGGTGATCCACAGGAATGAAGGGGGGATGGGGAAGGGCCGGGGAGTGCCCCCGACATCGGGTGGCAGTTGCTGCCAGAAGGTGCCGCCGGTGAGTGCGGTGTGAAAACCGGAACGTGTGTGTTGCCCCCCGGCGCGGTTGTAAACAAGCCGGGCGGAACGCTCGTAAAAATGAAGGACACAGTGATGAACAACCGCGAGGAAGCCAGCGTGCGTCAGCAATACCTTGGGGAGCTGTTTGCGGCCCTCAAGACCGTGCTGGCGGAAGACCCGCGCCTGCAGGAGATGGTCCGCATGCAGGAGCAGGACAATCGTCAGGTGTTGCTCAACATGAGTTCCCTGCTGCGCATGGTGGAGCAGGAACAGTCCGCACCCGGCAGCGCGGGCGAGCCCTACCGGCCCAAGGTGGTGCAGGGGTGGATGATGCACGACGGCGATGGCGGCACCCTGGCCGGTGTTGGCGACGCCCGGGAAAGCGGCCTGGAGAACGATACGGGACATGGTGTCGATGCCGCTGTCCGGCAGTCCGCCGCCCCTCTGGCGGCCCCGGAAGTGCCGGTGCAGGAACCGAAGCGGAGCAACTTCTTTGACCGCGCCTTTTTGAAGTCCCTGAAGATTTCCATCTGATTTTTCACCCGCCCACGCCCGCTACCCGCCGGGCGTGGGCGGGGGTTGATCCCCCGCGCTCCGGTCCGCAACTCCGGCAGTGCCGCACGGCCCGGATCACCGCCCCCTTCCCCCACCAGTCAGCCCCCCGCATCCAGACCTTTGCGTCGGTTCGCTGCATGCGTCCGCATGTCGCCGTAAAATACGCCGCCGGCATCACCCGTGAGGGGCCGGGAAGGGGCACCGCACGCCTTGACAGCGGGGCTGACAGCCAAGTACCATTCCCCGTTTGCTTCGGTGGCCATGAAGATTGCCCTTTCCCAAGTCCCGCCCGAAGGCCTGCAAGTCTCTTATGCGGCAGGCCCGGAGTTGTTTGCGGACGCGGGGGACGGCGTGGTCGCCCAGGGCAGTGTCCCGGTGGCGGCGCGGGTCGATACGGAAGGTTCCGGCCTGCGCGTGAAAGGGTCCGCCGAAGCCGTGCTGGAGTTGCCCTGCGCACGCTGTCTGAACGTGTTTCCGGCGGCCTTCATCACGCGCTTCGACGTGTTGTTCACGCCGATCGCCCTGGATGTGGACGCGGACGAGATTGAGTTGGGCGAGCGCGACATGGCCGTCTGCCACCTCGAGGGGGATGTGGTGGATCTGGACGGGCTGGTGCGCGAGCAGGTGTTGCTGGAGTTGCCCATGGCCCCGCTGTGCGACGAGGGGTGCAGGGGGCTGTGTCCCAGATGCGGGGCCGACCTGAATCTGGGCGAGTGCGGTTGTCCCCCGCAGGGGGATCCGCGCCTGGCGGCGCTGAAGAAGTTGTTAGAGGGTTGAATTCACCGCGTGCGGCGTCGCTTCAGGGCGGCCACGCACGCGGCAACGAGGTTGGACCGATGCCACATCCTAAACGTAGAACCAGCAAATCGTCGGCGCGTCAGCGCCGCACCCACAAGAAGCTGACCGCCCCCACCGTCATCAGTTGTCCCAACTGTGCCGAGGCGGTGCGTCCGCACCATGTGTGCCCCTCCTGCGGTCAGTACCGCGGGCAAGAGGTTCTCAGCACCACCACCATGTAGTCCCGGCGCGGTTTGCGGCACGGGGCTGATCAACCCCCGCCGCCGCGAGCAGTGACGGCCATGTGTGCCGGTGCCGTTGTTCCCGGTTCGGGAACCCAGGCGGCGATTAACGGAGCCGATACGTGCGCATAGCAGTGGATGCCATGGGTGGCGACCACGCCCCCGCCGCGATCGTCGAGGGGGCGTTGCTCGCTGCCCGTGATTTTGGGGTGGCCATTGATCTGGTCGGTGACGAGGTGCGGGTGCGGGAGGCCCTGGTGGGGCTGGACACCGCCGGTCTCGACATTCAGGTCATCCACGCCCCCCAGACCGTGGCCATGGACGAATCACCCTCCCAGGCGGTGCGCAAGAAACGCCAGTCGTCCATCTGGGTGGCCAATCAGCGGGTGGCCGATGGCGCCTCCGACGCCGTCATCAGCGCCGGCAACACCGGCGCCTGCATGGCCATGTCCCTGTTCGTGCTAAAACCCCTGCCGGGGGTGGAGCGCCCCGCCATTGCCGCCGTGCTGCCCAATCTCACCGGTTCCTCGGTGATGCTGGACGTGGGCGCCAACGTGGATTGCCGCGCCGAGCACATCGTGCAGTTCGCCTTCATGGGCTACGAATACGCCAAGCGCGTGCTGCGTCTGCCCAACCCCCGCGTGGGGGTGCTGTCCATCGGCGAGGAGGAGGCCAAGGGCTCCCCCCTCACCAAAGAGGTCCACGCCCGCCTCAAACTGTCCCCGCTCAATTTCATCGGCAACGTCGAGGGCCGCGACCTTTACAACGGCAACTGCGACGTGATCGTGTGCGACGGCTTTATCGGCAACGTCGCCCTGAAAACCAGCGAGGGGCTGGCCGAGGCGCTCATGGAACTGCTGCGCCGCGAAATCCGCGCCCAGTGGGGCGGCTGGCTCGGGTATCTGCTGCTCAAACCGGCCCTGCGCCGCTTCCGCAAGAAGATTCACTACTCCGAATATGGGGGGGCCCCCTTGTTGGGGCTGAACGGGGTCTCTATCATCTGCCATGGGCGGTCCGATGCATGGGCGATCCGTAACGCCGTGAGCGTGGCCAGGCGCATGGTGGAGGAGCGGATCAGCCGCCACATCGCAGAGGACGTCGCCCGCGACGCGCAGCAGCCGCTGGAGGTTTCGTGACGGCAACGATTATCGCGGGGACCGGTTCCTACGTCCCCGACAGGGTGCTCACCAACGCCGATCTGGAGCGCATGGTGGACACCTCGGACGAGTGGATCACCGCCCGTACCGGCATCCGCGAGCGGCGCATTGCGGCCGACGATCAGGCCACTTCCGATCTGGCCGCCGCAGCGGCCCGGCGCGCCCTCGAGGCGGCCGGCATGGCCCCGGAGGAGGTGGAACTGGTGCTGGTGGCCACCGCCACCCCGGACATGTTCTTTCCCGCCACCGCCTGTCTGGTGCAGACCGCCATCGGCGCCACCAACGCCGCCGCCTTCGACCTTTCCGCCGCCTGCTCCGGCTTCATTTACGGCCTCAACGTGGCGGATGCCTACATCCGTTCCGGCACTTACCGCAACGTGCTGCTGATCGGCGCCGAAACCATGAGCCGGGTGACCGACTGGACCGACCGCAGCACCTGCGTGCTGTTTGGTGACGGTGCCGGAGCCGTGGTGCTGAAGGCCGCCCCCGGCGACAGCCGGGCCGGGGCGCCGGGTATCCTGCACAGCCGCATCCACTCCGACGGCGCCGCCTGGGACTACATCTGCGTGCCGGGTGGGGGCTCGCGCCTGCCGCCCAGCAACGATCTGGTGGAAAAACGCCTGCAATACCTGCAAATGCGCGGCAACGAGACCTTCAAGGTGGCGGTGCGCAACATGGAACGCGCCGCCCGTGCGGTGCTCGACGCCGCAGGTGGCATCAAACCTCAGGATCTGGCGCTGGTGGTGCCGCACCAGGCCAACATGCGCATCCTCAACGCCGTGGCCGAGCGGCTGGAACTCAGTGAGGGCCAGATGTTCGTCAATTTGCAGTCCTACGGCAACACCTCGGCGGCCTCGGTGCCGCTGGCCCTGGACGAGGCGGTGCGGGGCGGGCGCGTCCACAGCGGCGATCTGGTGCTGTTTTTGGCATTTGGGTCCGGCCTCACCTGGGGCGCGGCGTTGCTGCGGTGGGCCTGATGCGCGGGGGTGGATTTCGGCACGGCGGCGGCCCCCTGGTTGACAAGGCTGCGGGCTTTTCACAGAATCACACTACCCACGCCGTCCGGCCAGACCGCCAGATCGACCAAAGGACAAGATTTTGAAGACCGCATTTCTGTTTCCCGGCCAGGGGTCTCAGTGCGCAGGCATGGGACGCGACCTTGCCGCCACGTTCCCGGTGGCCAAGCAGGCCTTTCAGGAGGCCGACGAGGCCCTTGGGTTCGCCCTGTCCAAGCTCTGTTTCGAGGGTCCGGCCGAGCAACTCAACCGTACCGAGTTCACCCAGCCCGCATTGCTGGCCGCCTCCATCGCCGCCGCCCGCGTGCTGGAGCAGGAGGGGGTCAGGCCCGATGTGGTGGCGGGGCACTCTCTGGGTGAATTCACCGCGCTGGTGGTGGCGGGCAGCCTGACCTTTGCCGACGCGCTGCGTCTGGTGCGCGCCCGTGGCCGCTACATGCAGGAGGCGGTCCCCCAGGGCACGGGCAAGATGAGCGCCGTGCTGGGCATGGACCGCGAGGCGCTGGGCGAGGTGTGCGAGGCGGCCCAGCAGGGGCAGATCGTGTCCCTGGCCAACCTCAACTGCCCCGGCCAGATCGTCATTGCCGGACACCGCGAGGCGGTGGAGCGCGCCGAGGAGGGGGCCAAGGCCGCCGGAGCTTCGCGGGTCATCCCCCTGCCGGTGAGCGTGCCCTCCCACTGTGCCTTGATGGAGTCCGCCGGAGAGCGGCTGGACGCCGACATGCGCGCCATTTCCATCGAGGACCTGTCGATTCCCCTCATCAATAACTGCGAGGCGCTGGAGGTCAACGTCGCCGCCGACGTCATCCCCTCCGCCCGGCGGCAGATTTCCTCCCCGGTACTGTGGGGGGACAGCGTCAAGCTGATGATCGAACGCCTCGACATCGACTGTTTCATCGAAGTCGGCCCCGGCAAGGTGCTGAGCGGACTGCTCAAACGCATCGACCGGCGCGCCGCCGGGTATAACGTGGAAGATCCGGCCTCCCTGGCCGCAACCCTGGAAAAGGTGCGCGCATGAGTCACCCGGCCGGCAATCCATCAGGCCACCCGTCGGGCCGTGCGGGCCGCGGGCTGGAAGGGCGGCTGGCGCTGGTCACCGGCGGCACCCGGGGCATCGGCAACGCCATTGCCCGCCGCCTGCTGGAGGCCGGCGCGCGCGTGGTGATCACCGGCCGCGACAGCGCGGGGGCCGAAAAGGCCGCACAAGAACTGGTCCAGTCTGGCGGCGAATGCCGGGGCGTGGCCCTCGACGTGTCGCGTTTCGACGACGTGCAGGAGACCGTCAAGGGGCTCGAAAAGGAATTGGGGCCGTTCGCGATTCTGGTCAACAATGCCGGCATCACCCGCGACGACGTGGTGATGCGCATGAAGGAAGAGGACTGGGACGCGGTGCTGTCCACCAACCTCAAGGGCAGTTTCGCCTGCGCCAAGGCGGTGATTCGTGGCATGATGAAGCAGCGCTGGGGACGGATTATCAGCGTCACCTCCATTGTCGGCGGCATGGGCAACATCGGGCAGGCCAACTATGTGGCCGCCAAGGCCGGCGCGGAGGGGCTGACGCGCACCCTGGCGCGGGAATATGCCAGCCGGGGCATAACCGCCAATGCCGTGGCGCCGGGGTTCATCGACACCGACATGACCCGCGCCATGGAAGAGGCGGCCCGCGCCCGGCTGATGGGACAGATTCCCATGGAACGCTTCGGCCAGCCGGAGGATGTGGCCGGGGCGGTGGTGTTCCTGGCCTCCGACGAGGCCGCGTACATTACCGGTCAGGTGCTGCATGTCAACGGTGGCATGTTGATGTAAAGGGCCGCCGGACGGCGGCGGGTGGGGAAGATTTTTTGGGGACTGTGGCCGCCTTGGCGGTCCGGTCCGGCCCGGAGGGCTTTTTTCCCTCCGGTGGTTTGTGAAAAACAGGCATCTGTAGCGAAAAGGAGAGTAACGCCATGTCTTCAGTCGACAGCAAAATCAAGGAAATCATCTGCAGCCAGCTGGGTGTCGAGGCCGACGCGGTGAAGCCCGAAGCCAACTTCGTGGACGACCTGGGGGCCGACTCGCTGGACACCGTCGAGCTGGTGATGGCCTTCGAGGAAGAGTTCGATATCGAGATCCCGGACGAGGACGCGGAGAAGATCACCACGGTGTCTGCCGCGATCAACTACGTGTCCCAGAAGGTGAGCGCCTGATCCGGGCCCGCGGCCCGGTTTATCCCGGTCATCCGTCCGTGCCGGTGCACGGGCGGGTGACCGATAGCCAGACGGAGAGTTGGCCCTGAAACGGCGTGTTGTCATCACAGGAATGGGGGCGGTAACGCCCCTTGGAAACGATCTGGCCACCACCTGGCAGGCGCTGGTGGCGGGGAAGTCGGGCGTTGGCCCGATCACCCGCTTCGACGCCTCCGACCTGCCGACGCGCATCGCCGCCGAGGTGCGGGGTTTCGACCCGGCCCTCTACATTGATGCCAAAGAAATCAAGAAGATGGGGCTCTTCATCCACTATGCGATGGGGGCTGCCGACATGGCGGTGGCCGATTCCGGCCTGGCCATTACCGAGGCTAACCGCGACCGGGTTGGGGTGTACATCGGCTCCGGCATCGGTGGCCTGCCGAGCATCGAGGAAACCGCCTACAAAATGGCGGAGCAGGGGCCGCGCCGCGTGTCGCCGTTCTTCATCCCCATGACCATCGTCAACCTGGCCTCCGGTCAGGTGGCCATCCGCACCGGCGCGCGCGGCCCCAATCAGGCCGCCGCCACCGCCTGCGCCGCCGGTTCCCACGCCATTGGCGACTCCTTCAAAATCATCCAGCGCGGCGATGCCGACGCCATGATCTCCGGCGGCGCCGAGGCGGTCATCTGCAAGCTGGGCGTGGCCGGGTTCTGCGCCTCCCGCGCGCTCTCCAGCCGCAATGACGAGCCCCAGCGCGCCAGCCGCCCCTTCGACCGCGACCGCGACGGCTTCGTCATGGGCGAGGGTTCCGGTGTCATGGTGCTGGAGGAGTTGCAGTTCGCCCGCGCCCGTGGCGCGCGCATCTATGCCGAGGTCATCGGCTACGGCAGCACCGGCGACGCCTACCACATCACCGCGCCGCCGGACGACGCCAACGGCGCCGTGCGCTGCGTGCGCATGGCCCTGAACGACGCGGGCATCAACCCGGAGGAGGTGGGCTACGTCAACGCCCACGCCACCTCCACCATGGCCGATGCCCTGGAGACCCGCGCCATCAAGACCGCCTTTGGCACCCACGCCAAAAAGCTGGTGGTGGGGGCCACCAAGTCCATGACCGGCCACCTTCTGGGCGCCGCCGGGGGCATTGAGGCGATTTTTTCGGCCAAGACCCTGGAGACCGGGGTGATTCCCCCCACCATCAACGTGGACAACGCCGACCCGGAGTGCGACCTGGACTGCGCCCCCGGCGCCGCCCGCGAGATGGCCGTGAATGTGGCCATTTCCAACTCCTTCGGCTTTGGCGGCACCAACGCCTGCCTGGTGTTCCGCAAGTTCACAGGCTAGGACGCCACCCGGCGTCCGCGGTCATTTCGATGCCGTCCGCGCCGATGTCGTCTACCTCCGGGCCCGCCGCCTTTCTGGTCGCGGGCACCCGTTCCGGGGTGGGCAAGACCACCGTCACCCTGGGGCTGATGGGGGCGCTGCGGCGGCGCGGCCTGAGCGTGGCGCCGTTCAAGGCCGGTCCCGACTTCATCGATCCCGGTCTGCACGCTCTGGCGGCGGGCCGCCCTTCCCGCAATCTGGATACCTGGATGCTGTCGCCGCAGGCGGTGGCGGACGGCTTTTCCCGCGGTTGCCAGCGTGGGGCGGGGGAGGCCGGGGAGGCGGGCACCGTCGACGTGGCGGTGGTGGAGGGGGTGATGGGGCTGTTCGACGGCGCCCGGGGCGCGGATGCCGCCGGGTCCTCCGCCGATCTGGCCAAATTCCTGAACATTCCCGTGATTCTGGTGGTGGATGCCTCGGGCATGGCCGCCTCGGTGGCCGCCGTGGTGCATGGCTATGCCACCCTTGATCCGGCATTGCGGGTGGCCGGGGTGATCCTCAACCGGGTGGCCTCCGGCCAACATCTGGCGCACCTGGCCGAAGCCCTTGCCGCGCATGTGAGCGTGCCCCTGCTTGGTTACCTCGGGCGCGCCCCGGAACTGGCCATCCCGGAGCGTCATCTGGGGCTGGTCACCGCCGGGGAACTGGCCGACACCGGGGTGCTGGAGCGCATCGCCGAGCGGGTGGAGAAGGGGGTGGACCTGGAGCGGTTGCTGGCCGTCACCGCCACCTCCCTGCCGACGCCCCCTGCATCGGTGTCCACGCCTGAGTCCCTGCCTGTGGCCACTCGCAAAAAAGTGCGTCTGGGGGTGGCGCGAGACGCCGCGTTCTGCTTCATCTACCCGGAAACCCTGGAGGCGCTGGAACAGGCCGGGGCGGAAGTGATGCCCTTCAGTCCCCTCGTCGACGCGGCCCTGCCGGAGGTGGACGGCCTGTATCTGCCGGGAGGCTACCCGGAGGTCCATGGGGCGGCGCTGTCCGCCAACCGGGCGATGCGGGAGCAGGTACGCCGGGCGGTCGCCGACGGCACGCCGGTGTACGCCGAATGTGGCGGGCTGATCTACCTCAGCGAGGGGATTCACCTCGCGGACGGGACGTTTTACCCCTTCTGCGGCGTGCTGCCCGCCCCCTGCCGGTTGCAGGAAAAGCGCGCCGCCCTCGGCTACCGCGAAGTCACCCTGTTGGCCGACGCTCCGCTGGGAGCGGCGGGCGATGTGCTGCGCGGCCACGAATTCCACTATGCCACCATCGACACCGCCGCCCTGGAGCAGGCCGGGGTGAGCACCAGCTTCGCGGTGGCCCGGCGCGGGGGCGGGGGCGGGGAGACGGAATCCCGCCCCGAGGGCTACCGCACCGGCAACCTGCTGGCCACCTGGTGCCACCTGCCCGTGACCCCGGCCATGGCCGTCCGCTGGGTGGAGCACCTGCGGCGACTGGCACCCTTGTCGGCAACTGGACTATCCTGAACCGGTGCGCCGTGCCGGATTCGTCGCGGCCCCCGTGGGAGGGTAATCTGGTGGGAATCATCCGCGACACGCTTCGCGACAAGGTGGCCGACGGCCTCAGCGCCTGCATCGGCTGCCGCGAATGCCTGCGCGCCTGCCCGGTGGCGCCGCCCGGACTGCGCATTGCCGACCTCAACCATTGGACCGCCGGGGATGCCCCGCTGGCCGCGTCCGCCCCGATACCGACTCCAGTATCCCCCGCCCCCGCCGCCACGGAGGTGGTTGCCGTCGCCGATGCCGCCATTTCTTCCCCGGCCCCCCCCGCCGCCATGGTGGCGCGGCTGGCGGAGGAGTGTTTCCAGTGCGGCATGTGCGTGCCGGTGTGCCCTTCCGGTCTGGAGCGTGACGCCATGGTGCTGTGGCTCAAAAGTCGCCTGACTCCGCGCCCTGCCGAATACGACGCCAGCCTCAGGCGGCGTGGCCCGGCCCAGACGGTGGGCGAAAAGGTCGGGGTTACGGTGCACAACCTGCTGCACCGGGGGCGTCTGGGGTCCCTCTCCCGCCACGTGGACAAGCGTTCCCTGCAACCCGCCGACACCCTGTTTTTCTTCGGCTGCAACATTTTTTCCACCACCGGCATGGGGGAAAAAATTCTCGCTATCGCCGACTACCTCAAATGCCGCTACGAGGTACTGGGCGGGCTGTCGTCCTGTTGCGGCTGGTCCAGCTACCTGAGCGGCGACCTGGACGGTGCCGGGGAGATGATGTCCCATCTGGCGGGGCGTATTGCCAAGGTCGCCCCCAAGGAGGTCATCACCCCGGGCTCCGAATGCTACGCGGCCCTGTCGCGCATTGCCGCAGTGCACCGCACGCCGTTCACGCCGGTGACCGTGGCCAGTTGGCTGCGCCGCAACCTGCACCGCTTTCCCCTGCGCCACTTCCCCGGCACCATGACCTTCCACGACGCCTGCCACAGCAGCCGCAAGCTGGGGGAAGGGGAGGAGCCGCGCCGCATCCTGCGCCAGTTGGGGGCGCTGGTGGAGATGCGCCGCTTTGGCGACGACGCCCCGTGCTGCGGGCACCACCAGTTCGGCGTCAATCCGGCGCAGGTGGAGGCGCTGCGCGCCGACCGGCTGGCCATGGCCCGCGACGCCGGGGCGGCGCGCATGGTGGTGGAATGTGTCCGTTGTCAGGAGTCCTTTGCCCCCGGCGCGGAGGCGGCTCAGGTAGAGGTGCTGAGTCTGGTGGACCTGGTCTACGACCTGCTCCCCAGCGGCGACCGTCCTCAGGCCCGGCCGGTCCACTTTGCGCCGCCGGTGCAGAAGGGGGACCAGATTCCCATCGAGGGCATGTGAACTACCTCATTGCCGGATTCGGCCCCGCCGGGGCGCACGCCGCCGCCGCTATCCGCGAGTGCGACCCCCACGGCGCCATCCATATTTTTTCCGCCGAAAGGCACCCGTTCTACTTCCGCGCTGCCCTGCCTCACTATGCACTGGGGCACATTGATCGCGACGGCCTGTGGGCGTTCCCCGCGGGAGAAACGGAGCGTCTGGGCCTCCGCCACCATCCGGTGCCCCTGGTGGCCATCGACACCGCCCGCAGCGTGGCGCGGGACGCGGGCGGCGGGGAGCACCCGTGGGACCGGTTGCTGATCGCCTGCGGCGCGGCGCCGTCGGCCATCGGCTGCCCCGGCGAAAGCGCTTCGGGCGTGGTGCATTTCGACACCCTGGACGACGCCGAACGGGTGCGTGCCCTGTGCGGAGAGGGTGGCGGTTCACCCCCCCGCGAGGGCGGAGGCTCCCCGGACGGGCGGGCGATCATCGCCGGCGGCGGCGCCCGCGCGCTGGCCCTGGCCTGGGTGGCCAGAAGGCTGGGCATGGACGTGCTGCTGCTGGTGCCGGAGGAGCGGCTGGCCGCCTCGCTGCTGGATGCCGCCGCCGCCATGCTGCTGTTTCGCCGCCTCACCGACGACGGTGTGGAGGTGCGCCTCGGGCAGCACATCACCGGCGTCGAACACGCCCGGCAAGGTGGCGCTACCGCCCCCGCCTCCGGGTCCATCGTGGTTACCGGCGACGGGCGGCACCACCCCTGTCGCTGGCTGGGGGTGGGAACGGATGGGGCCCCCGGTTCGCCCCTGGCGGTCAGCGCCGGGCTGCCGGAGGGGGCGGTGGAGGTGAATGCGCGGCTGGAGACCCGGCTGCCCGGCATCTACGCGGCGGGCGACGTCTGCTCGGTGCGGGAGGGCGGAGAGTCGTTGCGCTCCGGCGGCTGGCTGGCGGCAGTCACCCAGGGGCGGGTTGCGGGGCTCAACATGGCCGGGGGCGACGCCACCTACCAGTCCAGCCACTACTATCACGCCACCACCCTCTACGACCTGCCCGCAGTGTTGATCGGCGCCTGCGATGCCGCCGGTGACGCCGCCGTCACCACCCACCCGCGCGGCCCCGATTACCGGCGTTTGGTGTTCCGCAAGGGGGCGCTCATCGGTGCCGTGCTGCTGGGCGACCGGCGCCACGCGGCGGTGCTGCGCCGCGCCATCGAATTGCAGGTCGACGTGCGCGGCTACGAGTTGCAGATGCTGCGCACCGACGTGGATCTGAACCGGCTGCTGCGCCCCAGCGGTGAATACCATCTATACTGACGCGCCCTGTACTGACACGCCTTCGGGCGAATCCGCCAGTCTGGCCGTTTCGCCGCCCGGCCCGGTTGTCCCCCGTTTCGGAGACTTCATGACTTCCCGAACATCCCGCCTTCGCGCCTTGTTTCCGCGTGTCTGGGGCTCTTTCGCCCCTTGCCCCGTGCGCGCGCTGGCCGCCGCCGGGCTGGCCACGGCCCTGTTGGGCGCGGCCTGCGCCACGCTGCCACCCGCGGCCCCCGGCACGGCGTCCGAAGGCGCGTCTCCTGTGGCGTCCGCCGCCGCTCCCGTTCACGCGGCACGCCACCATCCCCCCAAGGCCGATGGCGGCGGGACCGGGGTGAACGACTCTGACGCGAACGGCTCCGTCGGCTTCGCCTCGTTTGCCGCCAGTTCCCCCTACCGCGATCTGGACAACCTGCCAGCGGGCACTATCGTGCATGTGGCCAGCGGCCGCGAACTGTCCCCCGCCGAACTCATGGACAACCTGGCGGGCGCCCGCGTGGTGTACGTGGGAGAGATGCACACCAGCATCGAGGACCACCGCGTGCAGTTGGACATCATCCGCGCCCTGGACCAGCGCAGCGGCGGACGGGTGATGGTGGGCATGGAAATGTTCCAGCACACCGCCCAGCCCGGTCTGGACCGCTGGGTGGCCGGAGACATGGACGAGGCGGAGTTCCTGCGCCTGTGGTACGACAACTGGTCGGAGGATTTCGCCTACTACGCCGATATCCTGCGTTACGCGCGTGACCGCCACATTCCCCTGATCGCCCTCAACGCCACCGGAGAGGAGGTGCGGCAGGTTTCCACCGGCAAGGCCGACGTGCCCGCGCCCAACCACACCCTGCTGGCAGAGGCCGACCCCTACCAGAAGGCCTACATGAAGGCCATTCTGGGCGGCCACGAACATGCCGGGAGCGACGGCTTTGGCCGCGTGCAGCGGTTGTGGGAATCGACCATGGCCGAACACGCCGCCAACGCCCTCGACAGCGAACGCGGCCAGGGCAGAACTCTGGTGGTGCTGGCGGGTTCCGGCCATGTGCAGTACGGCTTTGGCATTCCGCGCCAGCTCTACATCCGGCGTCCGTTGCCATACCGCAGCGTGGTGCCGGTGACCAACGTGCCGGAAAACCGCGACGACCTGCGCATGGAGGTGGCGGTGCCCGATTTCCCCTTCCCCGTCGCCGATTTTGTCTGGTCGGTGGACTATCGTGATCGGGAGGGGAAGCGCATGCTGCTGGGTGTGGCGCTGGAGCCGGACGGCCACGGCATGACGGTGCGTCAGGTGCTGGAAGGCACCGCCGCCGAGGGGGCCGGTGTGCTGGCCGGGGATCATCTGGTGTCCCTGGACGGCCACCCCCTGGGCTCCATGTCCGAGGTGCGCGCCGCCATGGCCCTGGTCGAGGACGGCCACCGTGGCCAACTGGTGCTGGAGCGGGGCGGCGTCCGCATGACCCTGGGGGTCACCTTCCGGCTGCCGTTGCCCGGAGCAGGTGGGGTGGAGGGAATGGGGGAGGGTTCGGGCGCTTCGGCAACCCCGGCATCTCCATGAGAATGCGTTTTCTCGGGTACCCTGTCTGCGTCACACGCCCGTGCCGGTGACGGCGGGTTTGCCGGATTCGCGACTGTTTGTTACCTTTGGCCTTTGATGCGGACCCCGAGGTCCGCAGGTTCCGGGAGAGGGTTCATGTTATCCGCCTATCTGCAGTACTGGGGGCTCAAGGAGCCGCCGTTCTCGCTGGCGCCCAGCCCCAGGATGTTCTACCTGAGCGATCAGCACCGCGAGTGTCTGATGCGCCTCAAGTACGCCATCCATTCGGGCAAGGGTGGGGCGCTGCTGGTTTCCGAACACGCCGGTGACGGCAAAACCACCACACTGCAACTGTTGATGCAGCAACTGGTGGAAGAAACCAACGACCGCATCCGCATCGCGTTCCTTGATTACCCCACCATGACCCCGGCCCAGATGGTGGCCGAAATCGCCCGCCAGCTCGGCGTTGACGGGGTCAGCGGTGACAAGGTGCGCGACATCAACCTGCTGCGCGAACACCTGCGCGCCTGCCACGGCCGGGGCATCCGCAACCTGGTGGTGGTGGACGAGGGGCAGATGATGGCGGAGCAGCCGGAACTGCTCCAGGAGTTCCGCATCCTCCTCAATTTTTGCGTGGGCGGTGAGTTTCTGCTCAGCTTCATCCTCTCCGGGCAGGCGCCGCTGGATGCCGCAGTGCGCGCCTTTCCGGAATTCTGGCAGCGCCTGCCGGTGCGCTACATGCTGCGCAACCTGGGCGCCGCCGATACCCGCAATCTGGTGCATCACCGGCTGGCCATTGCGGGCGCGGCGCGGCCCCTGTTCACCGACACCGCCCTGGAGGGTGTTTTCCGCTTTTCCCAAGGTTGCCCCCGTGTCATTTGCGCGGTGGCGGACCTGGCCCTGGTGGTGGGCCACAGCAACCGCTCCCGCTATGTGGATTTTGCCGAGGTGACGCAGGCTTGCTCCGACATGGAGCACTCCAGTTCCTCCATCCACTACTACGATTTCCTCAATGCCCCGGCGGACGCCAATGCCTGGCCCGCGCCTGCCGCTCCGGGGAGCGCGCGGCGCGGCGACACATCCGGCCGAACCATGCCCCATTGGGCGGCGGGTCCGGGTGCCGCTCCGGCCCTGCGCACCGATCCGGCCGCCTACACCATGGCGCCCACCCTGCCCCAGGTGGCCTTCAGCCTGGCCACGGATACGGAGCAGCCGGTGCGGCCACGCGGCGCGCCACGGGTGTTGCCCACCGACCCGATCCCCCCGGACTGGCGTCCGGCGGCCAGTGCCGAGGGGGCGGCCCCGCTGCCGGAGGAAATGCAGCCTGGCGCCGCCGCCAGCGCCCAATGGCAGCCGCTGGAGTCGGCGGCGGGCGAGTCCACAGGTGTTTCGGCAAACTCTTCCGCAAATGCTCCCGCAAGTACCCCTGGAAATGCCGGTGGCGACGGCGGTGATTCCGGAGACGATTCCGGGAATCCGTCCCGCCCGGGCGCCGGGAACGGCCCCGCCGTGGCGGTCGAAATGCCGCCGCTCCCGGTGGTCGATCCCGAGGCCGTGGCGCGCCTGAACCGGGAGCCGGTCCACTGCCCCATGTGCGCCACCGCCGTGGCCCACAGCGCAGAGGCCTGCCCCAAGTGCCAGACTGTCATCAAGGTGGCCTGTGGCCGCTGCCGTTCCCTGCAATCGGTGCTGCGCAGCCGCTGCGGCTACTGCTCGTTCCCCATCAATGCCTGGGCGCGGGAATCGGAAAAGGAGTTTTTGGCCGGACTGCGCCGTCTGGACCTGCTCCAGTCCGCCGAGTCGGCGGAGCGCGTCAAGTTTCAGATGCACCCCACCATGGAGGGGCGGGTGTTGTACTTTGCCCCCCGCGACACACTGTTCCGCCAGGGGGCGCGGGTCGGAGTGATCCAGGAGGGGCAGCCCACGGAGTTCGCCGGCTGCGCCGTGATGATCGGCAACCGCCGGTTGGTGTTCCTGTACCCCGACCGCCGGGTGGATCTGGAACTGGAGGAACTGGACGCCTGCGACCTGGTCTCCGAAAACGGGGCCCAGGGGGGTGGGTTGGTGATCCGCGCCGGTAACCTGGCCTGGCAGGTGCATCTGCCCATCCGCGAGGGTCGCCGCACCGCCGCATACCGGCTGGTGCAGACCTTTTTGGCCCGGATGCGCACGGCGGTGCGGTGACAGCACGGCAAGCACAGGCGGGGAGGGGGCACAGCCTCCTGAATGTATCCGGCAGAGGCTCCAGCAGGCTTTCCGACCGATTTTTCGGCAGGCTTTTCGGTAATCCCGGCCGCACGGGTGTTCCCGTCGGCTCTGGTATGCTTGGGGCATATGGCTGGCGATTTTTCACACCGCGCCACCCGCGCCCCGCATCCCTCCGGACCGGCCGCCCCGCGCCTGCGCCGCAAGGCCTGGTGCGTAGCGGCGCTGCTGTTCCTGAGCCAGGTGTGGGCCGGAGCCGAATCACCCGCCCAATCACCCGCCACGCCCTCCGCCGGCACGGCATCTGATCCCCCGGATATGACCGCGCTGCGGCAGAACATCATGGGAACCTCGTCAAACGGTGCGGTGCCCCGCTACGACCTGCGCCAGATCGCGCCGCCCCCCTGGGAGGTGGACGACGCCTGGCTCTCCGCCCACAGGCACGAGGCCGTCGGCGCGGCCAACCGGGAACTCACCGGCGTGCTGGAGGAGTGGGCCGCCCGGGGCAGCGTGCTGACCCCCCTGGAGCGTCTGCGCCACCGCGATTTCGGCTTCGGCGGCAGCGGCGCGGACGGGGGTGCCCCGGCCACCGCCGCTCCGGCGACACCCGAGGCGTTCGGCATGCGCCTGCGTCTGGGAGAAACGGTGCGGCTGCGGGTGCAGGGCGCCGGATTGACCCGCGACCTGATGTACGATCCGCTGTCGGCCTATATGTGGATGGACCTGTACCGGCTCGAATTCAGCGACGGCAACACCGGGCTGTCGCTGACCAACTCCTACCTGCTGGACGAGGACGTGGCGCGGGTGCTGTTCACCCTGCGTCACCGCTTCCGGTAACTGCGAGACCCCACGGAGTGTCGGCTGACATGATTGTAAAGGACACGCTGCTGGCCATCGGACTGATGTCCGGCACCTCGGCGGACGGCATCGACGCCGCGCTGGTGACGGTGGAGCGCGCCCCGCGCCGGGTGACCCTGCGCCATTACCTGGAACTGCCCATGCCGTCGCCCCTGCGCGCGCGCATCCTGGCGGCCGCCAATGGCACCTCCGACAGCCGCGACCAGTGCCTGCTCGGCGCCGCGCTGGGCGAGGCCTTTGGCAGCGCCGCCCGCTCCCTGTGCGGCGCCGCCGGAGTGAGTGCCGAACAGGTGGACGTGGTGGGCTCCCACGGACAGACGGTGTGGCATGCTCCGGAGGCCACCCCGCCCGCCACCCTGCAAATCGGCAACCCGGCGCAGATTGCCGCCATCTGCCGGATTCCCGTGGTGGCCGATTTCCGTTCCGCCGACCTGGCCCAGGGCGGGCAGGGCGCCCCACTGACCCCGCGTCTGCATCACCTGCTGTTGGCCCACCCGCAGCGGGACCGGGCGGTGGTGAATATCGGCGGCATCGCCAACATGTCGTGGCTGCCGGGCGGGCGCGGCACCGAGTCGGTGGTGTCCTTTGATACTGGCCCCGGAAACATGGTCATCGACGCCGTTACCGCGCACCAGACGGGCGGGGTGGAGTTGTGCGACCGGGGTGGCGAGCGGGCCGCGCGCGGCAAGGTGCAGCCGATGTTGCTGGACGACCTGTTGCGGCACCCGTTTTTTACCATGGCGCCCCCCAAATCCAGCGGGCGCGAGATGTTTGGCGCCAATTATGTGCGCGAACTGTTCGACCGGGCGGAAAAATACGGGGTGCAGGGGGACGATCTGGTGTCCACCGTCACCGCCATGACCGCCCAGACCATCGCCCGGGCAGTGGAGGGACAGAGCGCCCGCGCCGAGGTGCTGGTGTGCGGGGGCGGCGCCCGCAACGCCACCTTGATGGGAATGCTGGAGGCCGCGCTGCCGAAGGCACGGGTCGCCTCGGTAGAAACGTGCGGAGTGGCCTCCGACAGCATGGAGGCGGTGGCGTTTGCAGAGTTGGCCTGCTGCTACCTGTGGGGCGAATCCGCCAACATCCCCGCCGTCACCGGCGCGCGTCAGGCCGTGGTGCTGGGCTCCCTTACCCCGGCGCCGGGGCGCGCCGGGTTTCCGGGAATGGTCCTGCCATGAGCCCCCCGCCGGCAGGACCTTCGGTGGCAAGGCGTCTGGCCCGTCGCCATTCCTCCCCCGACCCCGCCGCCGGGGCTCCGGCGTATTGACGCATGTTTCCAGGGCCGTTTAGACTGAAGCCATCCATGCAGCCGCTGCTTTTTTGCAACCCTTCCCCGGATCGGCGCCACCGCAGCGGTCGCCCCTGACGGATCACCACGGACAATTTCTTCATGCACGCCGTTCAATACACTCTTTATTTTCTCGTCGTTCTGGCCGTACTCATCTTCGTGCACGAACTGGGGCATTTTCTGGTGGCGCGCTGGAACGGGGTGCGGGTGCTGACCTTCGCCATCGGCTTTGGCCCCACCCTGTTCTCCCGCACCTCCGGCCACACCGAATACGCCCTCAAGCTCATCCCTCTGGGCGGCTATGTGAAGATGTTCGGCGAGGACCCCCAGGAGGAAATGTCCCCCGAGGAACGCAGCGTCACTTTTTACGGCAAGAGTGTGTGGCAGCGCATGGCCGTCGTATTTGCCGGTCCGGCCTTCAACATGATCACCGCCGCGCTGATTTTCTGCGGAGTATTCCTGCACGGCGTGCCGATGATGACCGCCGACATCAGCGTGGTCACCCCCGATTCCGCCGCAGAGCAGGGCGGCCTGCTGAAGGGCGACCGCATCACCGCGATCAGCGGCCATTCGGTGCGCGGCTGGGACGACATTCCCGACCTGGTTCGGGCCTCGGAGGGGCACGCCATCCCCGTCGTTGTGGAGCGTAACAGCGCGGTTGTGGAACTGACCGTCACCCCCCGTGCGGCGGTGGTGCAAAACCTGTTCGGCGAGGACGTCCACACCTGGCAGATGGGCATTCAGCCGACGGGGCAGATGATCCCGCACCGCGAGCCGCCCCACATTGCCCTGTGGATGGGGCTGGAACGCACCTGGGACGTGACGTCCATGCTGGTTCAGGGGCTGGTCAAGCTGGTGCAGGGAAAAATCCCCGCCAACACCATCGGCGGGCCGATCCTGATCGCCCAGATGACCGGTGAACAGGCCGATCAGGGGTTCATGAACGTGGCGGTGTTTGTGGCGTTGCTGTCGGTGAACCTGGGAATTCTCAACCTGCTGCCGATCCCGGTGCTGGACGGTGGCCACCTGGTGTTCCTGCTGGCAGAGGGGCTGCGCGGTCGCCCGGTGAACGACCGGGTGCGCGAGGTGGCCCAGCAGGCGGGGCTGTTCCTGCTGCTAACCCTGATGGCCTTTGCGTTTTACAACGACATTGTGCGGTTGTTCCAGGGCACCACCGGGCTGGAGCCTCCGGCACAGGAAATTCCCGCTCCGGCCCCGACCGAGGCGCCCGCAACTCCCGTCGCGCCCGCCCCCTGACTCCCTGTTGCGCCACGTCGGCGGGGGCCGGGGCGCGGTTTAGTCCTTGCTGGAAGCCCCCGAGCCGGACGAGCCCGAGCCGGACGAGCCCGAGCCGGACGAGCCCGAGCCGGACGAGCCCGAACTCGATCCCGCCTTGCCCGATCCCCCCTTGTAGTCGGTGATGTAGAAGCCACTGCCCTTGAACTGGATCGCGGGGGTGGAAAGGCAACGGTCCGCCGTCGGCTTCTCACACTCCGGGCAATCGGTCAGCGGTGTGTCGGTGTACTTCTGGATGGCGTCGAACAGGTGGCCACATTCGCGGCAGCGATATTCATAAATCGGCATGGTGTCGTGGTCAGAACCGTTTTTGTTCCAGGTGCACCTGGTAGTTGGCGTAATGGGGCCCGGGCTTGAGGCGCCCCAAGGCGTCCTCGATGCGGTCGAGCCCCTCCTTCAACTGGTCCATCGAGGTTGCGAACGAGATGCGCAGATACTCGTCTCCCCCGAAGGCGGCGCCCGGAACCAGCGAGACCCGCGCGGTTTTCAGCAAAAACCCGGCGAGGGCGGTGGAGTCTTTCAACTCGGTGCCGTCCGCGTCCTGCATGCCGAAATAACGGGCCACCCGCGGGAACACATAAAACGCGCCCCGAGGCTCAAAACACCACACCCCCTCCATGGCGTTGAGACGGCCCACCACATAGTCCTTGCGGCCCTGAAACGCCGCTACCATCGTTTTTAAGCACGATTGGTCGCCTGTCAAGGCCGCCACGCCACCCCATTGCACAATGGAGGGGGCGTTGCTCACGTCCTGGCTCTGGATCATGTTGACGTTGCGGATCAGTTCCTCGGGGCCCGCGGCATAGCCCAGACGCAGGCCGGTCATGGCGTAGCTCTTGGAAAGGCCGTTGACCACCACGGTGCGGGCGCAGGTTTCTGGCGACAGCGAGGCGATGCTGACGTGCTCGAAGCCGTTGTAGACGATTTTTTCGTAAATTTCGTCCGAGATGATCCAGCAGCCGCACTCCTCTGCGATCTCCGCCACCGCCTTCAGATCGTCGCGGGTGTAACCGGCGCCAGTGGGGTTGCCGGGCGAGTTGAGGATGATGGCCTTGGTCTTGCGCCCCACGCTCTTGCGCAGCACCTCGGGGTGGACCACAAAACCGTCCGCCTCGCGGGTGCGGATGATCACCGGCCGCGCCCCGGCCAGAAACGCCTGATCCGGATAGGAAACCCAGAACGGCGCGCAGATGACCACCTCGTCCCTGGCGTCGAACAGCGCCTGGGCGATGGCGTAGAGCACGTTTTTGGCCCCCGCCCCCACGTTGATCTGGTTGCGGCCGTAGGTCAGGCCGTTGTCGTTTTTGAGTTTCTGGATGATGGCATCGGTCAGTTGCGGCACCCCGGAAGTGGGGGTGTAGCGCGTCTTGCCGTCGCGCAGCGCCTTGACGATGGCCTCCTGCACGTGGTCGGGCGTGTTGAAATCCGGTTCGCCCGCCGCCAGGCTGACGATGTCCACCCCCTCCGACTTGAGGCGCGCCGCCTCGGCGGTGATGCGCAGGGTGGGGGAGGGTTTGACCTTCTTCACCCGTTCTGCAAAGGCCGTGGTGCCGGGTTCCGTACTCATCTGTGCGCCTTCTTTTTAAGCAGGGTTTCTACACCGGGGGGGACCAGGGACGAAACGTCTCCCCCTGCCAGGGCCACGCCCTTGATGATGCTTGAAGAGAGGTAAGTATACTCTTCGCTGGGCATCAGGAAGATGGTTTCGATGGTGCCCGCCAGACGGCGGTTCATCAACGCCATTTGCAGTTCATATTCAAAGTCCGACACCGCGCGCAGGCCGCGCACGATGGCCTGGGCCTGCCGGTCGCGGGCGAAATTCACCAGCAGTCCGGAGAACGAGGCCACCTCCACATGGTCGAACTCGGCAAACGTCTCCGACAGCATCTGCAACCGTTCCGACACCGAGAACATGGGGTGTTTGGAGGGATTCACCGCCACCGCCACAGTAACCCGGTCGAACAGGGGGCGGCAGCGCCGGACAATATCCAGGTGGCCGTTGGTGACGGGGTCGAAACTGCCGGGATAGATTGCGTGCCGGGTCATGGGTACCTGTATGCGCCTGAGCGGCGCGCCTGAACAATGGAGGATCGGTCGTGCGGGGGCCATTTTTTGTGTCCCCCCGACCACTGCCGACAGCGGTGCCGATTATATCGGTCCCCGCCCCTCCACCGCAAAAGGAATGGCAGGGGTGGGAAGCCCACGGCCCGGCAACCGCCCCGGTAACCGCCTGGGGGCGTCCCCCCCATCGCCTGGGGGCGTCCCCCCCTGTCTTTACCGGATTGTTACCTGGCTGCAATGCGCCGGTTACCCGGGTGCGTTACGCTCAAACCAATGCCGCCGCCACAACCCGGACGCAGGCCCGGGGGCAGGCGCGGAACGGCAGCCCTCACGCAAGGTGAACCGAATGCAACGCAAAATACTCATCGGCCTGGCCCTGACGTGGCTGTGCACCGCCCTTTTCGCCGCCGCCACACCCCGCATGCAGGCGCAGGCCATGGACAGCCGACCGGCACCCCGCACCGCCATCGCCACCTTCGCCGGAGGCTGTTTCTGGTGCATGGAGGGGCCGTTCGACGCCCTTCCCGGCGTCCTCTCCACCACCTCCGGCTACACCGGCGGAAAGACCCCGTCGCCCACCTACGAAGAGGTTTCGGCGGGGGGGACTGGGCATGCGGAATCAGTACGGGTGGTCTACGACCCGACGGTGGTGTCCTACGAAAAGCTGCTGGAGGTTTTCTGGCACAACGTGGACCCGCTAACCGCCAACCGGCAGTTCTGCGACGGCGGCACCCAATACCGCTCGGCGATTTTCTTTCACACCCCGGAACAGGCTGCGGCGGCCACGGCCTCCCGCGACGCGCTGGCCGCCTCCGGCCGGTTTGAACGCCCCATCGTCACCCAGATCGTGGCGGCGTCCGAATTTTTCCCCGCCGAGGCGTATCACCAGGATTTTTACCTGCGCAATCCGGTGCGCTACAAGTTCTACCGCTACAATTGCGGGCGCGACCGGCGCCTGGAGGAGGTTTGGGGCAAAACCGGGAACAGCGAAGGAGTTGGCCATGAATAGCATCGAACGGCGCACGTTCATCAAGGGGCTGGCCATTCTGGGGGTGGCCCTGGCGGCGCCGGGGCTGCTGAGGCCCGTGCGCGGGCTGGCCGCCGGAGCAAGCAGCGGGTTCGCCCGCCTCACCCTGAGCGAGGACGAATGGCGCGCACGCCTGACGCAAGAGCAGTTCCGCGTGCTGCGCCACGAGGACACGGAGCCCGCCGGGTCCAGCCCCCTCAACAAGGAGTACCGCGAGGGCGTTTATGCCTGCGCCGGATGTGATCTGGAGCTGTTTACATCAAAAACCAAGTTCGACAGCGGCACCGGCTGGCCGAGTTTTTACGCTCCCATCGAGGGCCGCGTGGAGACAAAGGCCGACTACTGGCTGATCCTGCCCCGCACCGAATATCACTGCGCCCGTTGCGGCGGCCACCAGGGCCACGTGTTCGACGACGGCCCGAAGCCCACCGGCCTGCGCTACTGCAACAACGGCGTGGCCCTGCGCTTTACACCGGCGGGGTAACATCTCTCCGGGCACCGACGGAGGCGAGAACCCGGCCCGCTGGGCATCACGGCAGGGAGGCCGTTTCCCGGTGTCGGGGGTACACCAACGTGACTGCGGTCCTGCCGTATTGGTAGGTACGGCCTTCTTCCCATTCGGCCAGGGCCGGGGCGGGGAGGGGCGCTTCGTGTTCCACCACCACCACGCCCTCTGCCGCCACCACGCCCTGCGCCGCCAGCAGGGGCAGCACCTGGTCCAGCAGATCGGAGCCGTAGGGCGGGTCCAGAAACACCACGTCGAAGGGGGGAGCCTGGCCACCGGGGCGCCGGGTCAAAAAACGCTCCGCGTCCATGCGGAACAGGGTATAGCGCCCTTCAAAGCCGCAATGTGTCGCATTTTCGACCACCCGATCCGCGTGGCGCGGCACGCATTCCACAAAATCCGCATGGGCGGCGCCCCGCGACAGGGCTTCCAGCCCCAGGGTGCCGACCCCGGCGAACAGGTCCAGCACCCGCGCCCCGGCCACCCGTCCGCCCAGAATGTTGAAGATCGCCCCGCGCACCCGCGACGCGGTGGGGCGCACCCCCTGTCCGGGCACCGACTGCAGGCCCAGGCTGCGGGCGCTGCCGCCGGTAATGCGCAGGGGGGTGCTCATGAGGCGGCCTTCCGCAGCCGTCTGCGGTGCCCTTGCCCGTGTTTCCATCCGGTCATCATGGGAAGGGACACTATCCGCAAAAGCCCCCTTGGCGCAATGGCCGGATGGGGGTGGAAGCGTCCCTTCTCCTGCGCGGCTTTTCGGTCGCGTATTTGCGGGTCCGCCTTTTATCGTGGCGCCGGGGCGGGTATCATCCGCCACACCACGCGCTGCGAAAGGGAGATCGGATGCCATGCGCAACGCCGTAAGAACCGCCGGGCTGCTGACCGGACCGCTGTTGTTTTTGCTGACCCTGGTGTTGCCGGAGGCGAGCGGGCTGTCGGCGGCGGGACAGCGCACCGGCGGGGTGGCCCTGTGGATGGCCGTGTGGTGGATCACCGAGGCCGTCCCCCTGTATGTCACCGGCCTGCTGCCTTTGGCCTTGTTCCCGCTGCTGCACATCGTGAACGGCAAGGGGTTGGCGTCCCAGTATGGCCACAACCTGCTGTTCCTGTTTCTGGGCGGCTTCATGCTGGCCCGCGCCGTGGAGCGCTGGAACCTGCACGAGCGCATTGCCCTGCGCATCGTGCACGCGGTGGGGGTGTCGCCGCGCAGGCTGGTGCTGGGGATGATGGTGGCCACGGCGTTTTTGTCCCTGTGGATTTCCAACACTGCCGCCACACTGATCATGCTGCCCATTGGCACCGCCATTCTGCTGGAGGCGGCAATGGCCGCAGGCACGCGGGTGGAGGAACACCCGGAACTGACCAAAATGGCCACCGTGATGATGCTGGGCATTACCTACGCCGCCAGCGTGGGCGGCATGGGCACCCTGGTGGGCACGGTGCCCAACATCGTGTTCGCCGCCCAGATGTCCCAACTGTTCCCGGACGCCCCCGACATCAGCTTTGTCGCCTGGATGAAGGTGGCGCTGCCGTTCGTGGTGGTGTTTGTGCCGCTCATGTGGTGGCTGCTCACCCGCTGGCTGTTCCCGCTGCACCTGCATGAACTGCCCGGCGGACGCGAGGTGATCGACGCGCGCCTGCGGGCGCTGCCGCCGCTGGCGGGACCGGAGCGGCGGGTGGCGGTGGTGTTTCTGCTCACTGCCCTGGCCTGGGTGTTCCGCGCCGACCTGGACCTGGATGTGGTGCGCATCCCCGGCTGGGCCTCGTTGCTCGGGCTGGACGGCTGGGTGGACGACACCACGGTGGCGGTGGTGGCGGCGCTGGCGCTGTTTGCGCTTCCCGCCGGAAAACACCTGCCTGCCGGGATCGCCCCCACCAGCACCGGCGCCCTGCTGGACTGGGACACGGCCCGCACCATTCCGTGGGGCCTGCTGATTCTGTTCGGTGGTGGACTGGCCCTGTCGAAGGGGGTGGAAACCTCCGGCCTGTCGGTGTGGATCGGCGACAGCCTGCGGGTGTTTTCCGGCTTGCCTCTGGCGGTGATGCTGGTGGTGATGTGTTATCTGGTGACGTTCCTCACCGAGGTCATGTCCAACACCGCCCTCACCACCCTGCTGATGCCGGTGCTGGGGGCGCTGGCGGTGAGTTTGGGTTACAACCCGCTGCTGTTCATGTTTGCCGCCACGTTGTGCGCCTCGTGCGCCTTCATGCTGCCGGTGGCCACGCCGCCCAACGCCATCGTGTTCGGCAGCGGGCTGGTCACCGCGCCGCAGATGGCTCGCGCCGGGATCTGGCTGAACCTGCTGGCGCCGCCCCTGATTCTGGCCGTGGTCTATCTGCTGGCGCTGCCGGTGCTGGGCATCGAGCCGGGCGGCGTGCCGGAGTGGGCGCATGGCCGATAGTTTCCCCGAAACACGGCCTGCCGAAATGCCCTCGGAAGCCGGGCCGTCGCGGCGCATCCGCCTGACCCTCCAGTACGACGGCGGCGCCTATGCCGGGTGGCAGGAGCAGCCGGACGCGGTGTCGATCCAGTCCACCCTGCAGGGGATTCTGGCGCGCATGGAAAAGCGCCCCGTGGCGCTGGTGGCCGCAGGACGCACCGACGCCGGGGTCCACGCCCTGGGGCAGGTGGCCCATTTCGACACCGCCACCGGATACCCGGCGGACACCTTCCTGCGCGCCCTGAACGCCCAGCTTCCCCCCGACATTGCGGTGGTGGCGGCGGACGATGTGGCCGGGGATTTCCACGCCCGCCATTCGGCGCAGGGCAAGCACTACCGCTACCGGGTGCTGAACCGCCCGGCGCCGTGTCCGTTCCGTCGCCGCTACGCCTGGTACGTGCCGCGGGAACTGGATGTGGAGGCCATGGGCGAGGGGGCCGGACGGCTGCTGGGGGAGCACGATTTTTCCAGCTTTCGGGCCTCCGGCTGCGGCGCCGCTCACCCCCGGCGCACCCTCACCCGCCTGGACGTGAGCCGGGTGGACGATGAGGTGGTGTTCGACGTGGAAGGCCCGGCCTTCCTCAAGCAGATGGTGCGCAATCTGGTGGGCACGTTGATGGTGGTGGGGCGGGGCCGGCACTCGCCGGACTGGGTGGGTAACGTGCTGGCCGCCCGCGACCGCACCGTGGCCGGAGAGACGGCCCCGGCCTGGGGTTTGACCCTGGTGCGGGTGTTCTATGCGCAGTCGCCCGTCCGATAGCCGGGCGCCTTCGCCGCGCCGGGGTGTTTAACGATTCAGCAGGTAGTAATCGTGATCGCCGTCGCGGGCTGAACGGAACAGGATGTGCAGCCCGGTGTCGTCCAACTGCGGGCTGGAGATGGTGCCGTCTGCCGTCACCCGGGTGAGGGCGCGACCGTCCGGTTCCACCGTGAACAGGTCGGTGCCGCCGGCGGTGTCGGTGGTGTTGGCCACAAAGGCCGCCACCATGCCGTTTCCGGCGATCACCGGTTCCCTGGCGATCAACTGGGTGCCGGAAAGCAGCACGTCGGCGACCACGGGGGGGCCTGTGGGTGGAACCGTCAGCCGCCAGATTTCGTGCAGCCCGCGCCGCACCACCACCTGGGTGCCGAATGGATCAATTTGCAACTCGTCGTCGTCCAGCGTGTTGAAGGTAAGCTGATCGGGAGCGCCCTGGCTGCCGTCAGTGCGCAACCGGAACACCTCCAGGTCGCCATCCGCGTCGCGGGCCAGATAGAACACCTGGGAGCCGTCCGATGTGAGCCGGGGAGAAAAGCGGAACCCGAGGCCGGTAGTAAGGGTGCGGGGGGGGCCGGCGACGAAGCCTGTTCCCGAATCCACCAGATCCACCGCCACCAGGTGGGTGGTGGTTTTCGGGTCCAGAGCCGAAAGGTACACCGCCGTGCAGGCCCACCCCGCGGCACACTCCACCACCGGCTGGCTTTCGTGTGTGGTGTTGCTGGAAATCCACAGGGGGGCGGTGGGCTGGGACACCGGCACCGCGACAATATCAAAATCCGCGCCACCCTCCCCGGTTCCAGCCAGGGCCAGGTTGACGTCGGTGGCGAACACCGCCATGGTGCCATCCCCGGAAATGAACGGGTTGGATTCCACGGTGTGGAGGATGCTCGTGGGTTGCTGGGGAACTCCTGGCGGGTAGAGGGGGGTGGGTATCCCCACCGGGCCGACAGCGCTGAACCGCTGCAACTCCACATTGGTGGAGTTGAGATTTTTCGCGGCGTCGCGCACCACGGAGGTGTAGATCAGCAGGTTGCGGTCCCGGGTCATGTGCCCTTCAGAGTCCGGGACGGTGTTGTTGGTAATCTGCACCGGTGCTGTGGTGGCAATAAAGGTGGTGTAATCGGGTGGACCCTGCTGCTTGCCGTCGGTCACCACCAGCTTGAGGCGGTACACGCCGTCCACATCCGGCTGGAAAGTGAACGCGGCGCCCGCAGACGGGGTGCGGAGGACCATCGAGGCGGCGGGGGCCGAATCCACGCTCCACTGGAAGGTCAGTGGATCGCCGTCGGCGTCCTCGCCCTTGCCGACCACGTTCAGGGAGGCGCCGGTTTCCGTGCGATAGTCCACCCCCGCGAGCGCCAGGGGTCGGTGGTTCTCCGGCGGACTGCCGATCTCCACCAGCTTGCGCTGGGCGGGCTCGTAGTCCCGTGCCGCCTCCAGCGCCAGGACTGCCACCTCCAGCACGGTGGCACCCCCCACCGGTTTGGCCGCCGCCACCACTTCGTCGGTAATTGCGGCCATCTCCGCGGGGGTGATCCGCTTCCACTGGAGCGGCTCGTTGTCTTCCACCAGCAGGCGCACGGCGGCCTCGGTGGCAGGATCAATGTCGCGGTCGGTAGGGGTGTTGGTCAAATCGTCCACCAGACGCCGCATCAGGGTGCCGACGGCTTCCGAACCTACCGCCACCACCCACGGATAGTCCGGGTGGTACAGGCTCCAGCTTGGCAGCATCACGGTGTAACGGCCGTTGCCGTCGGTGGTGGTGGTGGACAGCACCGGGCCGAACTGTTTTCCGCTGGCGTCGATGGCGAACACGCGCACCTCGACCCCGGCCCCCACGGCGGTCATTCCCGACAGCGCCCAGGCCTCGGGAAACAGGGCGGAAGACAACTGCGAGGAGACCTTCGCCACCAGTGTCGGCTTGACCAGGACGACGCCTGCGGGCACCTTGACCACGCCGGAATAGGGGGTGGGGGTGGCCAGATTGTTGTCGCCCCCCGGACCGCAGCCGAGCAGCAGCACCGGCAGCAACGCCGCCAGCAGCGCGAACAGCGGGGAGAACCCCGACGCGGGGCGCCGGGTTGGCAGCCGGGGCGCGCGGAAAGGGGCGGCGATGGGGGACGAGCGGAACATATCTGCCCGAAATGATATGCAAAAACAGTGCAAATCACACCGGTTCGACGCAAAAATCCCTGTCTCCAGGGTCGGGAAGGGGGGCGGACGGTGTCTCCGCTCCATCGGGATGGGGCACCGGAACGGCTTGCGGAGTAGCTTGCGGGGTGGCTTGTGAACAACGGCGGTCACCTCCGCACGCGGCCCTGCGGGGCGATGGTATTTGTCAGACGGGGCCGGGTCTGGGATAATTAACCCCATTCCGCCAGCTTTTCGCGCCGTCCGTGCTGTGTCCGGGCGGCCAGACCTGTACTCCGGGGGTGCTCAAATATGGAAACCGTTTCCTTCGTCCAGTTCTCCCGGCGCCTGTCCACCATGGGGGTCACCCTGCGCCGCGAGCACCTGGAAACCCTGCAGGTGAACCTGGGCAAGGTCTGCAACCAGACGTGCACGCACTGCCATGTGGGGGCGGGCCCCAACCGCACCGAGGCCATGTCCCTGGAAACCGTGGACCATGTGCTGGATTTTCTGGCCGACTCCGCCGCCCGCACCCTCGACATCACCGGCGGCGCGCCGGAACTGAACCCCCACTTTCGCTATCTGGTGGAGGCGGCGCGCAAGCTGAACCGCAAGGTGATGGTGCGCACCAACCTGACGGTGATATTCGAGCAGGGACAGGGTTTTTTGCCGGGCTTTTTTCGCGAAAACAAGGTGGAACTGGTGGCCTCCCTGCCGTGCTACGAGGCCGAAAACGTGGACAGCCAGCGCGGCAGGGGGGTGTTTGAAAAGAGCATTCAGGCCCTCAAAAAGCTCAATGAACAGGGCTATGGCGACCACCCGGAGTTGATCCTGAACCTGGCCTATAACCCTCCGGGCACGGCGCTGCCCGGCCCTCAGGCGGAGCTGGAGGCGGATTACCGCAAGGAACTGGAGGAACGGCACGGCATCGTGTTCAACCGCCTGTTCACCCTTGCCAACATGCCGATCGCGCGCTTTGCCGATTTTCTGGGCAGGAACGGCGAGACCGACAGCTACATGTGTCGGCTGGCGGAGGCGTTCAACCCGGCCACCCTTGCCAATCTGATGTGTACCCGGTTGGTGAGCGTGGACCATCAGGGGTTTTTGTACGACTGCGACTTCAACCAGATGCTGCGCATGCGCATTGGCGGCGCGCGCCCCCTGCACATCAAGGATGCCAACGACGCCGACGTGCTGAACCGCCGCGTGCAGGTGATGGATCACTGCTACGGTTGTACCGCCGGGGCCGGATCGTCCTGCGGCGGCGCGCTGGTTTGACGCGGGCGCCCGCCTGATTCCGGCGCGGGCTACTCCGGGTCTTCTGCCCGCCCTTTTTCTGCCCGCCCTGTTCCCGCCAGTTTTTTGGCCGCCAATTTCTTTTTTTCCCCCTTCGGTCCACCCTTGCGGGCCGCGGCCCTGACCATTTTTTCCTCGCGGCGGGCGGCCTGCCGGTGGTGGCGCGTCCACCCTTCGATCACCACGGTGAACTCCCCCAATATTTTGCTGCGCTCCCCGAGGCGCGCCGCGATCTCTGCCGCCGTGCCGCGCACGATCTCCTCGTGCTGCTTGGTCATCTCGCGCAGCACCGCCACCTGACGCTCCCCCAGCACGGCGGCGATGTCTTCGAGGGTCTTCAAAATGCGGTGCGGGGCCTCGAACAGCACCAGGGTGCAGGGGTGTTCGCGAAACGCCTCCAGGCGGTTACGGCGCGCGCCGGAGCGGGGCGCCAGGTAGCCCAGAAAGGTGTAGCAGTCGGTGGCCAGCCCCGCCACCGACAGGGCCGCCACCGGTGCGGAAGGCCCCGGCACCGGCGTCACCGTGATACCGGCCCGGTGCGCCTCACCCACCAGAAAGAAGCCCGGATCGGAGATCAGCGGCGTGCCCGCGTCGGTCACCAGCGCCACGTTTTTGCCCGCCAGCAGACGCTCGATCAGCACCGGCGCCTTCATGTCCTTGTTGTGATCGTGATAGCTGGTGAGCTGGGCGTGGATGCCGTGGTGGGTGAGCAGTTTTTGCGTGTGTCGGGTGTCCTCCGCCGCCACGACGTCCACCGCCTTGAGCACCGCCAGGGCGCGCAGGGTGATGTCCTCCAGATGGCCGATGGGGGTGGCCACCACATACAGAATGCCCCGGGTGTCGCGCATGGCCGCACATGGTACCACCGGCGGGGCCGCAATCGGGTGGTGCGCGCTGTTGCGGATGGGAAAAATGACCGAAAGGGGGCGGGAAGGCGCCGGAAAACGGTCGCCCTCCTCCGGTGGCGCACGGGTCCTCCGCACGTTTGCTGCGATTGACACGGCCCTGGCCACCAGTTAGGGTGATAGGCAGAGATTTCATGTTGCGTCTGTGGCCCAAAAAACTCCCCCTCCGTCCGTTGTCTGGTCGGTTGCTGCTGGTGATCGCACTGGTGGTGGGGCATTGCTGCATGGTGACACTGCCGTCCCACGCTGTGGCGGGCGTGGCGCAGGGGGACATGGCGCAAGGGGACACGGCAATGGCCTCCGGGGCGATGCCTTCCGGGCATGCCGGACACGGGCGCGCCGCCGCGCCGCTGGCCCACATCCCGCAGCACCAGACGGTGTCCGCGCCGCCCATGGCCCCGTGTGGAACCGCCCCCTATCTGGCCGCCGAACGCGCCCCCCTGTCTCCCAAGTGGTTGGCTGGCGGCGTTTTCGCCCCCTCTCCCTTGGCGCTGGCCGCCGTACTGGCGGCGGAGTGGCCCCTCACCCCCCACGGCAAAACCGCCACGGGCTGGCGGGGAGGAGTCTCCGAGGCTCCTCCGGGCCACTCCCGCGCCCACCTGCAAATCTTCCGCATTTGATTCCTCACGCCCCGGGGCGGAGGTCCGCACCCGGTGATGTTCTGGCGGGGTGGCCGTGTGCGGCCGCCCCCGTGGTGTGACGTCCGCCGCGGCCAGTTTTTCGAAACAGGGCCGCGGCGGCTGAAGGTGAGGAGGTGGGGAATGCACTGTCTTCCCCCGACATGCCCACGGCCCCCCGTGGGACGATTCCTGGTGCTGCTTCTGGCTCTGGCCCCCGTCTGGTGTCTGTTCCCGGTGGCCCCAGCAGGCGCCGCAGCCCTTGACGTGGAAACGGCGGTGGCCGAGGCGCTGGCCCATAATCCGGGCTTGCTGGCCCGCGAGGCTGCCGCCGGGGCCATGGCGGAGGTTCCCTCCCGGGCCGGGGCGCTGCCCGACCCCATGCTGATGCTGGGGGTGATGTCGGTGCCCGCCGACAACCCTTCCCTGACCCGTGAATCCATGACCCAGGTGGGCATCGGCTTCACCCAGATGCTGCCGTTTCCCGGAAAACGCGGCCTGATGCGCCAGGCCGCCGGCGCCGGGGCGCTGGCCGCCGGGGAAGGGGTGGCCGAGGCGCGGCTGGAACTGATCGCCCGTGTGCAGCAGGCATGGTGGCGGCTGCTGAGTCTTGATCGGGGGCTGGACATCGTGCGCCAGACCCAGGTGTTGATGGGGCAGTTCGTGGACATAGCGCAAACCCGTTACAAGGTGGGCAAGGGGCTGCAACAGGATGTGCTGCTGGCCCAGGTGGAATACTCAAAGTTGATCGACGCCGAACTGGGGCTGGAGCGGGACCGCATCGGCGTGCAATCCGAACTCAATGCGCTCATGGGCCGCCCCGTGGAGCAGTTGCTGCAGATGCCCCAGACGGTGGATGAGCAGTTGGGCCGCACCCCGGTGCCGGCCTGGCTGATGGCGCTGGCGGAATCCGCCCGCCCCCGGCTGGCCGAGACCCGGCAGCGGGTGGGAGCGGCGCAGGCGATGCTGGCGCTGGCGCGGCGCGACCACCTGCCGGACATCACCGTCAGCGGCACCTACGAATGGCGGCCGGGCGTGGATGCCACGGGCATGGACCGCCCGGACAGCGTCTCCTTGACCCTCGGCGTGCCACTGCCGGTGCATTACGGCGCCCGCCAGCGGCGGCTGGTGTCGGAACGCCGCCACGAACTGGACGCCGCCACCCGCGAACTGGAGGCGGCGCGCCTCGAGGTGCAGAACGAGATCAACCGGCTGGCCGCCGAGTACGACACCGGTCGCCGCCAGGTGGAGTTGTTGCGCGGCGGCATCATCCCTCAGGCGGCGCAGACCGTGGCCTCCATGGCCTCCGGCTATCAGGTGAACAAGGTGGATTTTTTGAATCTGGTGGGCGCCCAGGTGACCCTGCTGGAATACCAGATCCGCTACTGGAACATCCTTGCCGACACCCGCGTGGCGTGGGTGAAGCTGAACAGCGCGGTGGGGGCCGAGGTGGGGATGGGCGTTCAGGAATTCCCCGCCCTGCCCGCGCCCTTCGTGCCCGCCATGCCGGTACGGCCCGAATCGCCCGCGCCGCCCTCCGGGGCCGAATCAAATCATCACAATCATCCCGGTGGGGAGCAATAAGCGTCATGAACGCCAGAATTCGCATTGTATTGGGCCTTGTGGCCATGCTCGCTGTGGGACTGGTCGCCGGATACCTGATGGCCCCGGGTGAGCGTCAGGGTGCGAGCCCCGACCTCGAAGAGCGCCGCCCCCTGTTCTACCGCAATCCCATGAACCCGGCGGTGACCTCGCCGATTCCGGCCAAGGACGAGATGGGCATGGATTACGTTCCGGTCTACCGGGAGGAGGGGAGTGGTCAGGGGTCGGACGGCCCCGGATCGCCGTCCGGCACCGTGCGCATCGACCCCGCCACCGCGCAGAGCATCGGCGTGCGCACGGCGGTGGTGGAGCGGCGCACCCTCACCCGGGTGATCCACACCTCGGGGCGGGTGGACTACGACGAGGAACGTCTGGCGCGCCTGCACCCCAAGACCGAAGGATGGATCGAAAAGCTTTTTATCGACGCCACCGGCCAACCGGTGCAGCAGGGCACCATCCTGCTGTCCATCTACTCCCCGGATCTGGTGCAGAGCCAGGAGGAGTACCTTTTGGCCTACCAGAACATGAAGGCGGTGAGCGACAGCCCCTTCGAGCACATCCGCAAGGGCGCGGTGGATTTACTGGAGTCGTCCCACCAGCGCCTGCACATGCTGGACGTGCCGGAACACCAGATTCACGAACTGGAAACCACCCGGCAGGTGCGCAAGAGCCTGCACATCCATTCCCCCTTCGACGGCGTGGTGGTGGCGGTTGGGGCGCGCCAGGGCCAGTACGTGACGCCGGAAACCGAGCTCTATTCCATCGCCGACCTGTCGGAGGTGTGGGTCTATGTGGACGTGTTCGATGCCGAACTGCCCTGGGTGAACGCCGGGGACCACGCGGAGATGACCCTCAAGGGGGTGCCCGGCCGCACCTTCGGCGGCCTGATCCGCTACGTCTACCCCTATGCCGAAAAGGAGACGCGCACGGTCAAGGTGCGGCTGGAATTCGCCAATCCCGGCGGCCTGCTCAAGCCGGAGACGTTTGCCGACGTGACCATCCACGCCGGGCGGCTGGTCAACGCCCTGGTAATTCCCACCGAGGCGGTGCTGCGCTCCGGTGCCCGCGATCATGTTTTTGTGGTGCGCGGGGAGGGGCGTTTTGAACCCCGTGAGGTGACACTGGGGATGGCCTCCGACAATCTGGTGCAGGTGCTCAAGGGGCTGAAACAGGGCGACGTGGTGGTGACCTCCGCCCAGTTCCTGATTGATTCCGAATCCAAGTTGCGCGAGGCCACCGCCAAGATGATGGAGGTCGGCGACGGGCAGGCGGCGCCGGAAGCGCCGGCACCGACGCCACCTGCCAGGTCGGCTCCGGCCAGAAAAAAGGCCCCGCCCGCGCCCCACCCGGCCCCGGCCACTCCCGCCGTACCCGGCCACGACATGCCCGGCATGGACATGGCCCCCACGCCCGGCCACGACATGCCCGGCATGGACATGGCCCCCACGCCCGGCCACGACATGCCCGGCATGGACATGGGCAAATAGGGGGGCGCCATGCTGAAAATCATCATCGACTGGTGCCTCAAAAACCGCTTTCTGGTACTCATCGCCACTACCCTGCTGGTGGCGGCTGGCCTCCTGGCGGTGCGTTCCACGCCGCTGGACGCCATCCCCGATCTGTCGGACGTGCAGGTCATCGTCTTCACCGAATACCCCGGGCAGGGGCCGCAGGTGGTGGAGGACCAGATCACCTACCCCCTCACCACCACCCTGCTGTCGGTGCCGGGGGCGGACGTGGTGCGCGGCTACTCGTTCTTCGGCCTGAGCTTCGTGTACATCATCTTTGCCGACGGCACCGACATGTACTGGGCGCGTTCCCGGGTGCTGGAGCTGCTCAACTTCGCCCGCGGGCGGCTGCCGGCGGGCGTCAACCCCTCCCTCGGCCCGGACGCCACCGGCGTCGGCTGGATTTACGAATACGCCCTGGTGGACCGCAGCGGCGGTCACGATCTGGCCCAGTTGCGCAGCATTCAGGACTGGTTTCTGCGCTACCCCCTGCAAACCGTGCCCGGTGTGGCGGAGGTGGCCTCGGTGGGGGGCTACGTCAAGCAGTACCAGGTGGAGGTCAACCCCAACGCCCTGCTGGCCTACAACATCCCCCTGTCGCGGGTGCGGCAGGCCATCATGCAGTCCAACAACGACGTGGGCGGCGGCACCATCGAGATGGGCGAAACCGAATACATGGTGCGCGGCCTGGGCTATATCCATTCCGTGGACGACCTGAAACCGATCCCGGTAGGGGTGGACGCACGCGGCACCCCGGTGCGTTTGCAGGATGTGGCGCAGATCAGCATCGGCCCGGAGATGCGCCGGGGCATCACCGAACTCGGCGGTAAGGGCGAAGTGGTCGGAGGCGTGGTGGTGATGCGCTACGGCGAAAACGCCCTGACCACCATCCGTCTGGTGCGGGCAAAGCTCGCCGAATTGTCGCGCAGCCTGCCGGAAGGGGTGGAGATCGTCCCCGTGTACGACCGGGGCGACCTGATCGAACGCGCCGTACACACCCTCAGCGGCAAGCTGCTGGAGGAGTTTCTGGTCATTTCCCTGGTGTGCGTGCTGTTCCTGTTCCATGCCCGCTCCGCGCTGGTGGCCATCCTCACCCTGCCGCTGGGAATGCTGGCCGCCTTTCTGGTCATGCGCGCCCAGGGCATCAACGCCAACATCATGAGTCTGGGGGGCATTGCCATTACCCTGGGGGCGATGGTGGACGGCGCCATCGTGCTGATCGAGAACGCCCACCGCCATCTGGCCGCCGCCACCGGCCCCGACGGCAGGCCAGCGGACGCCCGCACCCGCTGGGCGGCCATCACCCGCGCCAGCCACGAGGTGGGGCCGGCGCTGTTCTATTCCCTGCTCATCATCACCGTGAGTTTTTTGCCGGTGTTCACCCTGGAGGCCCAGGAGGGGCGGCTGTTCAAGCCCCTGGCGTTCACCAAAACCTACGCCATGGCGGCGGCGGCGGTGCTTTCCATCACCGTGGTGCCGCTGCTGATGGGCTTCTTCATCCGCGGCCGCATTCCGTCTGAGGGGGCCAACCCCCTCAACCGCTGGCTGCGGGCCGCGCACCGGCCCCTGCTGGGCATGGCCCTGCGCCACCGTACCGCCACACTGGTGGGGGCCGGGCTGCTGGTGGCCGCCACCGCCTGGCCGGTGCTGCACGTTGGCAGCGAGTTTATGCCGCCTCTGGACGAAGGCGACTTGCTGTACATGCCCACCACCTTCCCCGGTATCTCCGTCACCAAGGCCAAGGAGCTGTTGCAGCAAACCGACCGGGTGATCGCCACCTTCCCCGAGGTGGACACGGTATTTGGCAAGGTGGGCCGCGCCGAGAGCGCCACCGACCCCGCCATGCTGTCGATGCTGGAGACCACCATCCGCCTCAAACCCCGTGACCAGTGGCCCGATCCGCACAAGGACACCGCCGATCTGATCCGTGAACTGGACAGGTCGATTCGCTTCCCCGGCGTGGCCAACGCCTGGACCATGCCCATCAAGACCCGCATCGACATGCTCTCTACCGGCATCAAAACTCCGGTGGGGGTCAAAATCAGCGGCCCCAGCCTGATCGAACTGGAGCGTCTGGCTGGAGAGGTGGAACGGGCGCTCAAAAACGTGCCGGGGACGGTTTCGGCATTTGGCGACCGCGCCGTGGGCGGCAATTTTTTCGATTTCGTGATCCGCCGCGCCGAGGCAGCCCGCTACGGCCTGACCGTGGCCGACGTGCAGGACGTCATCAGCACCGCCGTGGGGGGCATGACCATCACTAACACGGTAGAGGGGCTGGAGCGCTACCCGGTCAACCTGCGCTATCCGCGTGACCTGCGGGACGATCCGGAGCGGCTGGCGCGGGTGCTCATTCCCACCCCCAGCGGCGCGCAAATCCCCTTAAGTCAGGTGGCCGACGTGCGCATGGCGCGCGGACCCGCCAGCATCAAGAGCGAAGGGGCGCGTCCCAACGCCTGGGTGTATGTGGACATCGACACCTCCGATATCGGCGGCTACGTCGCCCGCGCCCGGGAGGCGGTGAACGCCTCCGTGACCCTGCCCCCCGGCTACGCGCTGGTGTGGTCCGGGCAGTTCGAATACATGCAGCGCGCCGCCGAGCGCCTCAAACTGGTGGTGCCTTTGACCTTGCTGCTGATCTTCCTGCTGTTGTATTTCCATTTCCGCAACCCGGTCGAGCCGCTGGTGGTGATGCTGTGCGTGCCGTTTGCAATGGTGGGGGGCATGTGGCTGGTGTACCTGCTGGGCTACAACCTGTCGGTGGCGGTGGCGGTGGGGTTCATCGCCCTGTCCGGGGTGGCGTCGGAGATCGGCGTGCTGGTGCTCACCTTCATCGACCACGAGGTGCAGCGCCTGCGGGAAGAGAAACGGGCAGAGGCGCGATCCGCAGGCGGCGACGAGCGGCTGTCGGCGCAACAAATCCTGGACGCGGCCCACGCGGGTACCGCGCACCGCCTGCGCCCGATTGCCATGACCGCCGTGGCGGTGACCGCCGGTTTGGTGCCCATCATGTGGGGCGGCGGCAGCGGCGCCGACGTGATGCGCCGCATTGCCGCGCCGATGATCGGCGGCATGGTGACCACCACGCTGCTGTGTCTGGTGGTGCTGCCGGTGGTCTACGCCCGCGTGCTCACCTGGCGCGAGGGGCGGGGGGCCGCACCGGGGCAGGGACCCGGACAGGAGTCCGGCTAGGGGGGAGGAACGGCCGACAGATCCCGGTCGAGGTCGTAGGCGCGCACATGGGCCACCCATGCGTCGAGCCGGGTGCGGTAATTCTCCGGCGTCAGACGATAGCTCCCCTGGCGCACCTCGTGCAGGATACGGTGGCTCACCGCCACCGAGTAGTGGGAGGTGTCTTTGTAGTTGTCCAGGTTGTCGGCCACGCCGGCAAAATCGCCAAAGAAGTGCAAGGTGACGTTGGGTTCCCGGAGCAGCTTTGTAACCAGGCTCTCCAGGATCGCCACAGATGTGGAAAATGTCCCCGGCGAGAGTCTTGCCATCAGCGCGTGGTGCAGGGTGGAAAATGGTGGCACGAAGATGTCGAAGCGCACCTCCGGATGGGCGCGTATCACCAGCAGCACATTGCGGTCAATATTGTCCGCCGCCGTCACCAGCAACCTGGGGTCCGTACCTGCATCGGGTGCGGTTGCGCCGGGGATGGCAGCGAGCGCGGTGTCCCCGGCAATTTCCCGCAGCACCTTTGCCCTTCCCGGCCGGTACCTGGGATTGCGGTACCAGGCCATCATGTTTTCCAGATTGAGGCGGCTGTGTCCCGGCGACAGCAGCTTGGCCACCGCCGTCTGCACCACGCTGAGGTTGTAGACGTACTGCACGTCGTTGAACGGGTTGTCGTCGTAGAAGAAATACGGATAACCGGCGGCGCGGGTCTCCACCGACATCATCGTTTCCCGGTCGTCGATGCCCCACAGCACCCGCTGCACCTGGCCGGTACGCAAGGCCACATCCAGCACCTGGCGGACTTCAAACAGGGTGCCACCGCTGATGGACAGGTTGATGACCTTTCCGCCCAGCACGCTGGCGGTGGGGGAACGGGTGAAATTTTGTGCCAGCGAGGTGCCCACCGCCACCGTGTCGTAGTCCTGATGGCGCGCCAGCCCCGGCATGATGTAGCGCTCGTCTCCCATAATCCACTCCGAGGCCCGCCAGTTCTGCAGCGGGTCGGTCCACAGGACCAGTGCGGCAACGGCCACAGGAAGAACCCCCAGCGCGGCGCACAGGAACCACAGGACAAAGCGACGCGGGCGGATGGGGGCGGGATGGAAGAAGTGCGACACGTCAGAAACCAAAATAGATGAACTCGGTAACGCGGTTGCGGTCCATTACCACATAGAGGGCAATGGCCCCCAGCGCCAGTCCCCAGCCCCAGGCCCCGCGCAGGGTGGGGCGGAAGCGGGCTGCGATGGCGTGGGAGTTGGGCGCCACGGCACAGGCAAGGGTGGATGCCAGCAGCAGGACCAGCATGACGTAGGGGGCCGCCGCCACTCCCAAATCGGTCAAGGTGGTTCCGGGCCGGTGCATCAACAACCCGACCAGCTTGCCCAGGTTCTGCATCACCTCCGGGGTCGGCCCCAGGTGCGCGAGAGCGCCGGACGGGTATAAGCCGCCCAGTGGCGCGCCCATGCCGAACATGGCCTTGATCACCCGAGTGGCGTCGGCCCACTCTTTGGCGCGAAAGAACACCCAGGCAAAGTTCACGAACAGGAACGTCACCAGCCACGCCGCCACCACCGGCAACCGACCGCCCAGCCGCGTCCACACCCGATGTACGGTGGACGCCAGCCCGTGCAGGAATCCCCAGAACACGAAAGTCCACCCGGCCCCATGCCACAGACCACCGAGCAGAAAAACGACCATCAGGTTGCCCAGTGCGCGGGGCTCGCCCTTGCGGTTGCCCCCCAGCGGCACATACAGATAATCGCGCAAAAAGCGGCTCAGGGTCATGTGCCAGCGGCGCCAGAAATCCTGGATCGACACTGCCTTGTAGGGGCTGTCGAAGTTGATCGGCAGACGGATGTTGAACAGCAGCGCCGCGCCCAGTGCCATGTCCATGTAGCCGGAAAAATCGAAATAGAGCTGCATCGAATAGCACAGGGAGGTGACCCACCCCTCGACGATGTTCAGCTCGGGGGCCTTGTCGAAACCGCTGGTGGCCCACACCGCGAGGGTATCGGCAATAATCACCTTTTTGGCCAGACCGATGGTGAAGATCACCCCGCCATGGGCAATGTTGCGCCAGTGAACGGTCATGTTCCGCAGGCGGGCGAACTGGGTCATCATCTCCGTGTGGTGCACGATGGGGCCGGAGACGAGTTGGGGAAAAAAGGTCACGAACAGGCAGTAGTCCAGAAAATGCCGTTCCCGGGCCAGACCGCGCCGGGTGTCCACCAGATAGGCGATCTGCTGAAAGGTGAAAAAACTGATGCCCAGGGGCAGGGCCAGGTGCCACGCGGCAATGTGGGTTCCGGTGGCCAGATTGATGTTGGCGATGGCCCAGTCGGTATATTTGAACCAGGCCAGACCGGCCAGATTGCCCAGGATGCCGAAGGCCAGCAAGCGGGTGCCGTTCCCTCCGTCACCCCCGCGCTTGAGGGAGGATCCGACGGCGTAATTGAACAGGATGGAGACCAGAATGACCGGCAGGAATTCGACGCGCCCCCAACTGTAGAAAAACAGCGAGCAGAACACCAGCCAGGCCTGTGCGGCCACGGTCAATCGCCTCCGCGCCAGCCAGAAATAGCCGACGACCGCCAACGGCAAAAAAGCGAAGATGTATTCGTAGGAAAAAAATAGCATACCGCCACAGCACACACGCCGCCGGGGGGCGATTTTGGGGTCCAGCCCGGACCGTGAACCTGTCCCCGGTCAGGATATCACGGTCGGGTCGGAAATTTGACGGATGTGGTGGAGGCGACGCGGACGTGCAGCACGGGTGTGAGCCTTGCGCTTGAGCAGTGGCGCCGCGTGCCTTATCATCGCGCCCATGGCTTCATCCATGGTGTCCCCCAAGGCAAAGGCGGTGTTTGCGCGCTACCTGCAGGCGAATCGTCTGCGCGGCTCGCAGCAGCGCGACCTGATCCTCGACGCGTTTCTGTCCATGCCGCCCCACCTCACCGCCGAGGAGTTGCATCGCAAGGTGGCGCATCAGGACGGCGGCATCGGCCTGTCCACGGTGTACCGCACCCTCAGGCTGTTCTGCGACGCGGGGCTGGCCAAGCAGCGCCATTTTCAGGAGGGGAAAAGCTGTTTTGAACAGGCCGTGGGTGCCCACCACCACGATCATTTGATCTGCGACACCTGCGGCGCCATCGTCGAGTTTGAATGTCAGGAAATTGAGGACCTGCAAGAGCAGATCGCCCGGCGCCACGGCTATCGGCTCACCCACCACCGGCTGGAACTGTTTGGCCGCTGCGCCGGTTGCGGCGACGGCGCGGACGGGGCGGGCAGGGGAGGCAGACGTCCCGTTGCCGCCAGGGCTTCCGGTAAACCTTCCACCAGACTTTCCGGAAAACCCGCCAAATAATTCCGTCCGCAGGCCTGCCGCCAGGGGGGTATCCCAAAAACCGCCCGGTCAACCCAATGCGGAAAGGGCCTCTTGCAACTCCGCTCCGGCATGGCTGTTGCCGGTGCGGGCGGCGGCTTCCAGGCCGGTCCGGTACAGTTGCCGCGCCTCGTCCATCCGCCCCGCCTTCTCCAGGGTCTTGCCGCCGTGGTAATAGGCGGACACGTAATCGGGGTCGCGCCGCACCACCTCGGTGAATTCGGCAATGGCGTTGTCCAGCGCGCCCAGCTTCAGGTGCTCCTGGGCGATTACATAGCGGGCAAAGCTGTTGTTGGGGTCCTTGTCCAGAAAAACCTGGTACTGGGCGATGCGGCTGGCGGTCATGGGCTTCCTTCAATGTCGGTGCTGCCGGGCGCGGAAGGCGCCTTCCTGTCCGCCATTCTCGCCCGCTTCCCGGCGCTGCACAACCCCTGCGGAGCGTTTGACGGAACCCGGTCCGCCCCCTATCATTACTCTCCTTTCACAAGCGGAGCGCGCATGAGCGAACTGAGTTACAGGGATGCGGGGGTGGACATCGATGCGGGCAACCGGCTGGTGGAACGCATCAAGCCCATGGCCCGCTCCACCGCCATCCCCGGCGTGTTGGGGGGGCTGGGCGGTTTTGGCGGCCTGTTTGCCCCCGACCTGGGCGGCATGACCGAGCCGGTGCTGGTCTCCGGCACCGATGGCGTTGGCACCAAGCTCAAAATTGCCTTTGGTCTGAACCGCCACGACACCGTGGGCATCGACCTGGTGGCCATGTCGGTGAACGACATCGTGGTCACCGGCGCGCGCCCGCTGTTCTTCCTCGATTACTTCGCCACCGGCCGCCTGAGCGTGGACGACGCCGCCCAGGTGGTGTCGGGCATCGCCGAGGGGTGCCGTCAGGCGGGGTGCGCCCTGCTGGGGGGCGAGACCGCCGAGATGCCCGGTTTTTACGCCGACGGCGAATACGATCTGGCCGGTTTTGCGGTGGGCATCGTGGATCGCCCCCGCATCATTGACGGCAGCCGCGTGGCGGCGGGGGACGCCGTGATCGGCATGGCCTCCTCCGGCCTGCACAGCAACGGCTTTTCCCTGGCCCGAAAGGTATTTTTCGAGCGTGGCGGCTTGACGCTCGCCGACCCCTTGAAGGAGTGCGGCAAGAGTGTGGGCGAGGCGTTGCTCACGCCGACCCGCATTTATGTGCGCCAGGTGCTGGACCTGATCGCCCGCTTCGACGTGCGTGCCCTGGCCCACATCACCGGCGGCGGGTTGACCGAAAACCTGCCCCGGGTGTTCCCCAAGGGGTGCGGTGCGCGGCTGAACGCGGCCAGTTGGGAAATTCCCCCGGTGTTCACCGCCCTGGAGCGGCTGGGCAACGTGGCCCGTCCGGAAATGCTGCGTACCTTCAATATGGGCATCGGCATGTGCGTGGTGGTGCCCGCCGGGCAGGCGGCAGACGTGGTCACCGCCTTGGGCGCGGCCGGAGAGCGCGCCTGGGTGATTGGAGAAATTGTCGCCGGAGACGGCGTGGTGACCTATGCCTGAGCAGGACGGTTGCGTGATCGGCATCCTGGCCAGTGGCCGGGGTTCCAACATGGCTGCGCTGCTGGAGGCCTGCGCCAGCGGCGAGATTCCGGCGCGGGTGGCGGTGGTACTGTCGGACCGGGAGCAGGCGGGGGCGCTGGAGACCGCCCGCCGTATGGGGGTGGATGCCGTTCACCTGAATCCGCGCCAGCACGGCAGCCGCGAGGGGTACGACCGGGCGCTGGTGGCCGAATTGCGGCAACGCGGGGTGAATCTGGTGTGTCTGGCGGGCTACATGAAGCTGGTCACCCGTGAATTTCTGGCCCCTTACGCGGGTCGCGTGCTCAATATCCACCCTTCGCTGCTGCCGTCGTTCCCGGGTCTGGACGCCCAACAGCAGGCCTTCGACTATGGGGTGAAGGTGGCGGGCTGCACGGTGCACCTGGTGGAACTGGCCATGGATTCCGGCCCTGTGGTGATGCAGGCGGCGGTGCCGGTGATGGACGACGACACGGCGCAATCACTTTCGGCGCGCATCCTGGAGCAGGAGCACCGTATCTATGTGGAGGCGGTGTGCGCCTTCGCCGAGGAGCGGGTGCGGGTGGAAGGGCGGCGGATTTTCATCCGCGCGCCCAGGAAATAACCGACCGGCGGATGTTCCTCCGCCGTCTCCAGACAGCCGACCGGTCGCCCGCCGCCACGGGCCATCCGTTCCGAGATATATCCAGACGTTAAGGTCGAGTGCAGTTCCGCCGAAAAGGGAAACTGTGAAGTGCCCGAACTGCAATATGTCCCAACCGGACGGCCCCGCCTGCGTACGCTGCCAGGCCCCCATGGGCCGCCTGGCGGAGGAAGTGCGGCGCGCCTCCGGAGAACAGTCGCCTTCGGAACATCGGAGCCGGGGGCTGGCATCCTCCTCGCATCTTGCCGACGTGAGTACTCCACCGGCTGCGCCCGCCGCCCTGGAACTGGAGCCCACTCCGGAGCCACCGGCACCCGCCGAGGCTGCGCCGGTGGCCGAAACACCGCCCCCCGCGCCTGCGGCTCCAGCCCCGACGGAACCTGTGCACGCAGAGTCAGAAGAGTTCAAGGGAGAATTATTCAGCCGCAAGGCCGCTCTCCAGGCGGAAGAGAAAACTCCGGCCACCCCGCCGGTGGCGGAAAAGAGCCCCCCGCCCGCGACCGCCCCCGTGCGTTCCACCGCGACCCCCAAACCAGCCGCCCCGGCGGTGCACAAAAAAATTTCCCCGGAGGGGGTGGTGATCACCATGGCCCCCGGCATTCCGGGCCGCCACGGTCACGAGGTTCTGGGGGTGGTGTCGGCCCAGTCGCTGGTCTACCTGTCGCCGGAAACCCTGCCCCGGGCCAGTGGCCCCATGGCCGGTAGCGGCGCGGGCGACGCCATCGATAACGCCTTCAATGCCGCCCTCGGCGAACTGCGCAAGCGCGCCACAGCGCTCGGCGCCGATGCGGTGATCTCGGTCAGTGTCGCCTATTGTCCGGGGGTGGGCGGGGGACTGCTGGTGGCGGTCACCGGCACCGCCGTACACCTGACCTGATCTGCTCCAGCCCGGTCCCTCCCGCCCGATCAACCTGTCCGGCCTATCCGGCCTCGGCCTCCAGAAAGCGCTCCGCGTCCAGTGCCGCCATGCAGCCGGTTCCGGCGGCGGTAATCGCCTGCCGGTAGTGGCGGTCGGCCACATCTCCGGCGGCGAACACCCCCGTCACGTTGGTGCGGGTGGTGCCGGGGCGCACCCGCAAATAACCGGTTTCGTCCATCTCCAGTTGTCCGGCAAAGATGCCGGTGTTGGGGGTGTGGCCGATGGCCATGAACACGCCGTCCGCGGGGTGCTCCGAAATTTCGCCACTGACCGTGTCCTTCAGGCGCAGGCCTGTGACCACGCTGTCCCCCAAAATGTCCTCGACCCCCTTGTTCCAAAGGAAGTCGAGCTTTTCATTCTTTTTGGCCTTGTCCACCATGATCTTCGAGGCGCGCAACTGGTCGCGGCGGTGCACCAGGGTAACGCGACTGGCAAAACGGGTAAGGAAGATAGCCTCCTCCACGGCGGAGTCGCCCCCACCCACCACCATCACCCGCTTGTCGCGGAAGAAAAAGCCGTCGCAGGTGGCGCAGGCCGAAACCCCGGCCCCCATCAAGCGTGACTCGTTGGGCAGTCCCAGCAGGCGCGCCGAGGCTCCGGTGGCCACGATCAGCGTGCGTGCCCGCAGCGGGGTATCGTCCACGGTAAGGGTGAAGGGGCGGGCCGACAGGTCGGCGCGGGTGACGTTGCCGGTAAGGAATACAGTGCCAAAGCGCTCGGCCTGCTGGCGGGTGCGCAGGATCAGTTCCGGCCCCTGAATCCCCTCCGGAAAACCGGGAAAATTCTCCACCTCGGTGGTGATGGTGAGCTGGCCGCCGCTCTGGGGTCCCTCGATCACCACCGGGGTCAGGTTGGCGCGCGCCGCGTAGATGGCGGCGGTGAGTCCGGCGGGGCCGGAGCCCAGGATGACCACGTCGTGGAGGGGGGAGGCGGGGTTGTTCGGAGCCATGTCGCTGTCCTTCCTTGTATCCCCCCGCCGCTTGCCGTGGGTCGGGGGAGCAGACCAGGTTGCCTTACCCGGCCGGTTTCCGCTCCAGCACTTCGCGGATCATCTCCTTGAGGCCATCCAGCCGGGCGGATTTGACGAAGTAGCCGTCGGCGCTCCAGGCGCCAAAATCGTGCTTGTAGTCGCTGTAGGCGCTGCACAGGATCACCGGCAGGTCGGGATATTTCTGCTTGGCGCGCTGCAACACCTTGATGCCGTCGATGCCGGGCATGCGGATGTCCAGCAGCAGCAGATCGGGGCGGCCCGATTCCAGGACGGTGAGCACCTCCTCGCCGTTGGGGAAGGTTGTGACATCGTAGCCCTCCTCCACCAGTTCCTCGCGCAGGAACAGACGAATGCTTTCCTCGTCGTCCACCACGAACACGGTCTTCTTCGGCCCCGTGGACATACCCTATCCCCTCCCGTGCGGCCGCGGGGACGCGGCCTGTTTGAGTGCCCCACCAATTTTCCGGGTTCGTCGCGCTTCAAGCGCCTTCTCGTACACCGCCTCGCAGGCGCTGGCGCGGGCCTGCCACGAACTGTCCCGCTGCATGCCGTTGCGCTGGATGCGGGCGAACAGTTTGTGTTCCTTCCACACCTCCAGCGCCCCGGCGACGGCCGCCAGCAGGGCGGCGGTGTCCGGCCGGTCGAAGGCGAAGCCGGTGGCGCTGTCCGGATTGTCGTTCCAGGCCACCACGGTGTCCGCCAGCCCCCCCACGCGATGCACCACCGGCGGCGCGCCGTAGCGCATGGCGATGAGCTGGGCCAAACCGCACGGTTCGAAGCGCGAGGGCATCAGAAACAGGTCGCTGCCGCCATAAATGTTGCGCGCCAGCGGTTCGTCGAAGCCGGTGGCGACACCCACGCGGCCGGGGCGGAAGCGCGCCGCCTCCACCAGTCGCCGGGTCAACAGCGGGTCGCCGTCGCCGAGCAGGGCCAGTTGCACCCCCAGGTCCAGCAGGGCGGGCATGGCGTCCAGCACGATGTCCAGCCCCTTCTGGCCGGTGACGCGGCCCACGAAGCCCAGCAGCGGGGCGTCGGCCTCCTCCAGGCCAAGGGTGCGCTGCACCAGGCGGCGGTTGGCGCGCCGCCCCTCGGGACGAGCCGCCGAGAACGGCGCCGCCAGATGCGGGTCGGAGGCCGGGTTCCACAACTCGGTGTCGATGCCGTTTTCGATGCCCGACAGGTCCGCCGAGCGGGCGCGCAGCACTCCGTCCAGGCCGCAGCCGTTTTGTGGTTCGAGAATTTCCCGGGCATAGGTGGGGCTGACGGTGGTTACCTGATCGGCATAAAGAATGCCGCCTTTCAGGTAGTTCATGTCGCCGTAATACTCCAGCCCGTCGATGCCCAGCACACGGGGGGGCAGCCCCAGCACGTTGACGGCGGTCACGTCGAAGCGCCCCTGAAAGGCCAGGTTGTGGATGGTGAGTACGCTGGCGGACTGTTCCAGTCCGTCGCCGTCGTCGGGTTCCCTGAGGTACACCGGCACCAGGGCGGTCTGCCAGTCGTTGACGTGGAGGACGTCCGGCGCCAGACGCAGTTCCCGGCACAGGGCCAGGATGGCGCGGGAGAAGAAGGCAAAGCGCTCCGGGTTGTCGGCATATTCCCCGCCGGGGGGGCCATAGAGATGGGGGCGGGCGAAGTAGTCGGACTGTTCGACAAGGTACACGTCGCCCCATTTCTGGCGCGAGCGCCAGGGGCGGGCGGCCACCTGCCAGGTGCCCACCGGCACCATGAACTCCTCCCCCGGCTCCAGCCCGGCCCGGTTCACCCCGTCGTACAGGGGCAGCACCGCCGTCACCCGGTGGCCACGGGCGGCCAGCGCCGCGGGCAGGGCCCCCGCCACGTCGGCCAGTCCGCCGGTTTTGACGAACGGCACCATCTCCGATGCGGCGTACAGGATGTGCACCTAGAACTCCCGATCCACCCGCGCCTCGCGCAGGAAGCGGGTGGCCTCCTCCGGCGGGGTGGGGTTGATGTAAATCCCCGCGCCCCACTCGAATCCGGCGGTCTTGGTCAGTTTGGGGATCACCTCGATGTGCCAGTGGTAGTAGCTGCTGGGGCCTTCCTGCAACGGCGAGGTGTGCAGCATGTAATTGAAGGGCGGATCGTTCAGCACCCGGTCCAGGCGCAGCAGCAGGTTTTTGAGGATGCGCGCCAGCGCCAGGGACTGGTTGGCGGACAGGGTCTCGAAGGAGGATTCGTGGTGCTTGGGCAGGATCCAGGTTTCGAACGGAAAGCGCGCCGCGTAGGGTGAGATGACCACGAATTCCTCGTTCTCCAGCACCACGCGGCTGCCCTCCCGCATCTCCTGCCGCAGGATGTCGCAGAAGATGCAGCGTTCCTTGTATTCGAAGTGACGGCGGGCGCCGGCCAGTTCCTCCTGCACGCGTTTGGGCACCACCGGCAGGGCGATGAGCTGGGAATGGGGGTGCTCCAGGGAAGCCCCGGCGGCCTCGCCCTGATTCTTGAAGATCAGCACATAGCGGAAGCGGAAGTCGCGCTTCAGGTCCACATAGCGCTCGTGGTAGGCACGGACTACCTGATTGATGCGCTCCACGCTGCGGTGGGCCAGGGGAATTTTGTGCTCCGGCCCCTCAATGATGACCTCGTGGGCGCCCAGACCGTTCATCTTGTCGTACAGGCCGTCCCCGGCACGGTCCAGATCGCCTTCCACCTGCAACACCGGAAACTTGTTGGGGATCACCCGCAGGTCCCAGCCGCCGCCGGCGGGGCGCACCGCATAAACTTCGTGCGGGGTGGTGTGCTCGTTGCCGGGGCAGAACGGGCAGAAGGCGTTGTCTGCCTTGGGGGGCGGGGTTTCGAAGTCGGAGGGTCGGCGCCCGCGCTCGCTGGCGATGATGACCCAACGGGTGGTGATGGGGTCCTGGCGAAATTCCGGCACGGCTATTCTCCTGCCACCTGACGGCTGTCCACGGTGATGCCCAGTTGGCGGATTTTCTTGGACAGGTTGCTGCGTTCCACCTTCAATTGCTCCGCCGCCCGCGAAATGTTGCCGCCGCAGGACTCCAGCACGCGGCGGATGTACTCGGCCTCGAACTTCTCCCGCGCGTCCCGCAGGGGCAGGGAGGGGGAAACAACCGCCGCCCCGCCGATTCCCGCGAAGGAAACGCCTGCCGCCGAACCCGCTACCTGCCCGGATGGCAGACCCGCTACCTGCCCGGATGGCAGACCCGCTACCTGCCCGGATGGCAGGCCATTCAATAGTTCAGCGGGCAAATCGGCCACCTCCACCGCGTCACCCCGGCTCATGATCAGCAGGCGCTCGACGATGTTCTTCAACTCCCGCACGTTGCCCGGCCAGGGCAGCGCCCCCAGTATATCCATGACACGGGGAGAAAAGCGCTTGAGGGTAAGCCCCTGTTCGGCGCTGGCGCGTTCCGCAAAGTGGGCCGCCAGCAGGGGAATGTCGCCGGGCCGCTCGCGCAGGGCGGGGACGCGCAGGGGCACCACGTTGAGGCGGTAGAACAGGTCCTCGCGAAACTGCCCGCCAGCGATGGCGGCCTTCAGATCGCGGTGGGTAGCGGCGATCACCCACACGTCCACGTCGCGGGGGGCCACCCCCCCCAGCCGCTGGATTTTGCCTTCCTGCAACACCCGCAGCACCCGCGCCTGGGTGGCCAGGGACATGTCGCCCACCTCATCCAGAAACAGGGTGCCGCCGTGGGCCAGTTCGAACATGCCGGGCTTGGGCGTGTCGGCGCCGGTAAACGCCCCTTTTTCGTAGCCGAACAGCTCACTCTCGATCAGGTGTTCGGGCAGTGCGGCGCAGTTGATTTCGATGAACGGCTTGTCGTGGCGCGGGCTGCCTTCGTGCAGGGCGCGGGCCACCAGTTCCTTGCCGGCGCCGTTTTCACCGCTGATGAGCACCCGGGCGCAGGTGCCCGCCACGCGCTGAATGTCCTGGCGCAGGTGATTGAGCGGCGCAGAATCCCCCAGCATCCGCCAGCGGTCGTGGATTTGTGCCTTCAGGCGAGCGTTTTCGGCGGTCAGCCGGGCCTGACTCAGGGCGTGGGACACGGTCAATGTCACGCGGTCCAGCGACAGGGGTTTTTCCAGGTAGTCGAAGGCCCCCATGCGGATGGCCGAAACGGCGGTTTCGATGGTGCCGTGACCGCTCATCATGATGACCGGCAGGTGCGGCAGTTCCTTGCGCAGATGTCCCAGAACGGCAATGCCGTCCATGCCTTCCATCCAGATGTCCAGCAGCACCAGATCGGCCCCGTCGCGGGTGACCATGTCGATGCCTTCGCGGCCGCTGGCGGCGGTCAGCACCCGGTAGCCCTCGTCGGCGAGGATGCCGGACAGGGAGCGGCGGATGCCCGCCTCGTCGTCGATCACCAGCACGGTAACCGGGGCGTTCACGGTTTTCCGCTGGGGGTGGGGGGGGAGCCTTTGGTGTGCCGGATGAGTGGGTCCAGGTGCTCACTGCCCCCTCCGGCGTGGTGCGCAATGGCCTGGCGCAGGGCGGGCAGAGCCGCTTCCATGGCGCGCTCGCCCTCCCGGATGCAGAAGGCGGCGCGGTCAAAGGCGGCCCAATGCAGGTGACCGACCCGGGGACGCACCACCACGTCGGCGTCGGCCAGTTGCAGATCGCACAGCAGACGACCGGTGACGGCGTTGGCGCGGATGAGCAGTTCCAGGCCGTTTTTGAGGTTTTCCACCGGCTCGCGGTCGAATCCCTCCGAAATGTCCACGCCGATTACAAGGTCCGCCCCCAGCGCGCGCACCGGGGCGATCGGCACGCGGTTGGCCCAGCCGCCGTCCACCAGATAGCGACCGCGGTACTGGATGGGCGGAAACACCCCCGGAATGGCGCTGCTGCCGTATACGGCGGGCCTGAGGGGGCCGTCGTCCAGCACCATCTCGGCGCCGTGGCTGATGTCGGTGGCCACGCAGGCCAGGGGGATGCGCGTCTCGTGGAACTCCAGGGGCGGAATCAGGTCGTCGATGATGGAAGTGAACTCCGCCTCGCTCACCAACTGCCGGACCCGGAAGGCGACGCTGTAGAAAAGCTGTTTTTTGAGGTAGTTCTTGAGGTTAGAGATCAGGCCGATACGCCGCTCCTCCTCGAACTCGTGGCGCACGAAATTGAGCTTGGCCTTGTGGAAGCGGTCGCTGGAGAGCACCCGCTCGACCTCGGCGCACATGTGGTCCACGTCTTCGGTGACGGCATACACTGCGGCGACGATGGAGCCAAAGCTGGCGCCGCTGATGGCGTCCACGGGGATGCCCTCGCGGTGCAGCACCTTGATGATGCCCACGTGGGCCAGTCCGCGGGCACCACCCCCGCCCAATGCCAGGCCGATCCTGGGTCGATTTTCGGTCATCGGTATCGCTTATATTGCTTCTGTGTGGATGGATGCCCGGGATCACTCCGGGGCTCGCCCCCGGCCAGACCGGCCCGGACCGCTCCACAGGGTACCCGTTTTGCCGCCCCCAAGGCTAGCCGGGCCGGGGAGGAGAGGCCTCGCGGTGCTTGCCGGGCGCCGAATCACGGTCTTGCAAGCGGCACCGCGCTTGACGCGGCGGCCATTTTGACCGAAACGGTCGGGAATCCCGGTGGGCATGGTGGTCCGGGTGGAGTTGTCCGCGTTGCCCGGTCACCCCGGCGGCAGGCCGCGCCGTTCCGCGTTGGCGCGCAGTTGCCGAAGTGGGGGAGGGGCGGTATACTGGTGCGAATGTACAAATTCCGATCGAAATAGTATGATATGGCGATCGAACCTGTTTGGAGTGTCCCCCCATGAGCAAGCAAATCAATGTCCTCGGGCAGTCCCTCGGCAAGGGGCAGCGTCCCGCCATCGGCACCCCGGAGAAAGTGGCCGAGGAAATCGCCCACTTCGAGGCCGAGGCCGCCCGCTTCAAGGCCGGGGAGATCGCCGCCGAAAAATTCCAGGGTTTCCGCCTGCGCCAGGGGCTTTACGGCCAGCGCGGCGGCGAAGGCCACATGCTGCGTCTCAAGCTGCCCTACGGACGCATTGACCCGGACCAGATGGACACGGTGGCCAACGTGGGCGACAAGTACAGCGGTGGCCCGGCCCACGTCACCACGCGCCAGGATTTTCAGTTCCACTATGTGCAGTTGACGGACGCCCCGGCGGCGTTCCGCGATCTGGCGGAGGGGGGCATTACCACCCGCGAGGCTTGCGGCAACACGGTGCGCAACGTCACCGCCTGCCACCTGGCGGGGGCATGCAGCCAGGAACTGTTCGACGTTACCCCCTACGCCCAGGCTGTGTACGAGCATTTTTTGCGCCACCCGCTGACGCAGAACATGCCGCGCAAATTCAAGATTGCCTTTTCCGGCTGCGCCAGTGACTGCGCCCGCACCCGGATTCACGACATCGGGCTGACCGCCGCCGTCCGCGACGGCGTGCACGGCTTCTCGGTGGTGGTGGGCGGTGGTCTGGGTTCCGCGCCGCGCGTGGCCCACCCCTTCGAAAGTTTCATTCCGGTGGCAGAGTTGTTACCCCTGTGCGAGGCGCTGATCAGCCTGTTCGACCTGTACGGCAACCGCAAGCAGCGTGCCCGCGCCCGCCTCAAGTTTCTGGTGGAGCGGCTCGGGGTGGCAGAGGTGCGGTCGCGCTACGAGCAGGAACGCGCCAAGCTCTCCCGCGATGCCGACCACTACCCGGCGCTGCCGGAGCCGGAACCCAACCGCAACGTGCGGCCGTGGCCGGTGGTCGCCCCGAATGGCGACGCCTTCGGGCGCTGGCATGCCACCAGCGTGCTGCCGGAGCGCGAGCCCGGTCTGGTGTCGGTGCAGCTCAACCTGCTGCGCGGCGACATCCGCACCGACCAGTTGCGCACCTTGGCCGACATGGTTCGCCGCTATTCCGCCCGCGAGGAAGTGCGCCTCACGGTGGGGCAGAATCTGGTGATCCTGGCGGTGGCCGAAGGGCAGGTGGAGGCGCTGTACCGGGAACTGCTGACGGCGGGTCTGGCCCGTTCCGGTGCCGAGACCGCGGCCGACGTCATGAGCTGCCCCGGCTCGGAGACCTGCAACCTGGGGCTGGTGGCCTCCCGCCAGTTGGCCGGGCTGCTGGTGGAGCACATCGAGGCGTCCTCCGCGGCTTATGACGACGCGGGCGGCGCGCGCATCAAGGTGAGCGGCTGCCCCAACTCCTGCGGCCACCACCACATCGCCAGCATCGGTTTCCACGGCACCGCGCGCAAGCATCAGGGGCACATGGCGCCGTTTTACGAGGTTCATCTGGGCGGCCATGCCGACGCGGCGGGCACCGTCATCGCCAACCCCACACTGCGAGTACCGGCACAGCACGGCCCCAAGGTGGTGGACACCCTGCTGGACCACTACCGGGGCAATCGCAGCGGCGGTGAATCCTTCGATGCCTTCGTGGAGCGGGTCGGCAAGGAGTCCCTCAAGGCGTTGCTGGAGCCGCTGGTGCACATGCCGTCCCACGACGAGGACCCCAGTTATTACCGCGACCTGGGCGCCAGCGAAGAGTTTGCCCTTGAGGACATGGGCCCCGGCGAGTGTGCCGGTGGCGTGCTGGACCTGATCGAGGTCGGCCTCAAGGAGGCGCGCACCGGCATCGCCTTGTCCCAGAGCGCCCGCGACGCGGGCCAGTGGGCGGAAGCGGCGGGCCGTGCCGACGAGGCGGTGTTCTCCGCCGCACAGGCCCTGCTTGTCACCGAGGGCGAGGAGGTGGAACTGGTGCCGGAAGCGGCTGCCAAGTTCACCGAAAAATTCATCGCCAGCGGGCTGTTTCCGGCGGCTTGCGCCACCCTGTTCTTCAGCCTTGGCCGTCATGCCCAGGGCAGCCCGGACGGGGCCGCGGTGCGCAAGCACCTGGACGAGGCGGAGCGCTTTGTGCTGCTGTGCGAGGCGGCCTACCAGAGCATGGGCAACGACCTGCGCCTGACGCGCCCCCTGTCCATGGACGCCGCCGAGGCGGTGCGCAGCGGCGAGCCGGTCGGCGGGCAGGCCCCTGCGGCCGCTCCGACCGCGCCCGTGGCGGCGGGGGGTGGGGCGGGCGGCGCCAAGGTGGACCTTACCCTGGACCTGAAGGGGGTGGCCTGCCCGATGAATTACGTGAAGACCAAGCTCAAGCTCGAGATGATGCCCAAGGGCTCGGTGCTGGAGGTGCTGCTGGACGACGGCGCGCCGATCCACAACGTGCCCAAGAGCGTGGCCAACGACGGTCACGACGTGTTCGTTAACGAGCCCCTGGGCGACGGCAAGCACCACCGTATCGTGATCCGCAAGGTCTGATCGCCCCCGCCTCCGGGAGGCGGATGGGGTATCGCGTTGCACTGCGCGGTGGTGGCGGGAAGTGGTTGGGGCACGCGCACGGGAGCCCCCGTCTCGGTTTTGCCGGAATCCTGCGCTATACTTTGCGGCTATGGAGTTGCCTGCGCGCCCATCGAGCCGGTTGTCCCTCTTTCCGATGGCCGCACGACCATTGCCGGTCGGTCGTCTGTTACCGCGCCTGCTGCCGTTCCTGCTGGCCCTCGCGGTGGCGGGGGTGTGGGGTCCGGGAGGAGTGTCTCCGGCTGCGGCCGCCTACATCGGCCCGCCTCAGCCCGTGCCCCTGTACACTTTCCGCAACGGCATGGACGTCGACTTTTCCCAGCGCACCGTCACCTCCAGCCGCTTCAACCCCCTGCTGACCTTCCACAGTACCCGCTACCTGGTGCGGGAAACCTACGGCCTGACCCGGCTGCTGGGGATGCCGATCAACGTGGAGGCGCTGTTCGGCATCTCCCGCGCGGAACTGAATTTCGGCACCGTGGACATGACGGACGGCGGCACCTTCTGGAATACCTATGCCCCGAACACCGGCGCGGTGGGTTCCCGCCGGGCGCTGGCCTTCGGGCAGACCTTCGGCGCCAGCTACGGGGTGGGGGCGCGCGCCCAGTTGTTCCGCATCGGCAACGGACGCTTCGGCTTTGGCGGGCAGATTCTCACCTCTACCAGCACCGACACCCACCTGCCGGCCATGCGCCTGCGCTACAACGAGTGGGACGCCTATGTGGGGGCGATCCATGAAAGTCCGTTCATCAGCATCTACTACGGCGCGGACGCCTCCTGGCTGAAGGGTGAACTGGCCCTGCCGGACCGCGCCACCGATCTGGAGCAGGCGGACGTGCTCGGTGGCTACGCCGGGATGCGGTTCCGCCTTTACCGGCACCTGAGCGTCACCAGCGAACTGCGCATGCTCAACCAGCTTTCCTGGTCGATGCAGATGCTTTACCACTACTAGCCATGGCCCTTCCCCGCCGTAACCGCCGCAGCGATTTTGCCGAATCCGGCCCCCGGCGCATGCTGTTCTGGGGCGGGGTGGCGCTGTTTTCCACCTATCTGCTGTTTTTCCTGGTCTTCGGGCGCATGGGGTTGATCGCCCACCTGCGGCTGGCCGAGGAGGCCGAGCGGGTGGACAACGAAATTTCCCGCACCCGGGGCGACATTGCCATGTTGACGGGCGAGGTGGAGGCCCTTACCCGCAACCCACACACCGTGGAGCGCCTTGCCCGCGAGCGGCTTGGCATGGTTCGCGACGGCGACACCGTGTTTTTGTTCGAGCCCGGCACCGCCGTTCCGGTGGACGGAAAAAAATCGCCATGAGTCCGCCGCCCCTGCACCTGGCCGTGGTCTGGCACATGCACCAGCCCCACTACAAGGATCTGGTGACGGGACGCTACGTCCTGCCGTGGACCCGCCTGCACGGCACCAAGGACTATTACGACATGGTCAAGGTGCTCGAGCAGTACCCCAGGGTGCGGCAGACCGTGAACGTGGTGCCGTCTCTGGCGCAGCAGATCATTGAATATGCCGAGGGCAAGGCCGAGGACGAGTACCAGAACCTCACCCTCAAGAATCCGGCCGAACTGACGGTGGACGACAAGGTGCGGCTGCTCACCACCTTCTTTTACGCCGCCCACGACACCATGGTGCGGCCCCATGCGCGGTACTCCGACCTGCTTACCAAGCGCGGGGCGGGGGACGATCCGCACCACCTGGCGCGGGTGGCGTCCTACTTCACCGATCAGGATTTTGTGGATTTGCAGGTGTGGTTCAATCTGGCCTGGTGTGACCCCCTGTTCCACCGCACCGACCCGGTCATCCGCGCCCTGCTGGAGAAAGGCCGCGACTACAGCGCCGAGGACAAGCACGCGCTGGTGGAGCGGCACCAGGTGATCATGGGCATGATTCTGCCCGAATACCGCGCCGCCCAGGAGCGCGGGCAGGTAGAACTCACCACCACGCCGTTCTACCACCCGATTCTGCCCCTGTTGTGTGACACCGAGGTGGCCCGCGAGGCCATGCCCCACCACCCGCTGCCGGGCCGCTTTGTCCACCCGGAGGACGCCGCCGAGCAGATCCGCCGCGCGGTGGCCTTCCACACCGATACCTTTGGCCGCGCCCCTCGCGGCATGTGGCCGTCGGAGGGCAGCGTGTCCGAGGCCATTCTGCCCCTGGTGGCGGGGGCGGGCATCCAGTGGATCGCCACGGATCAGGGCATTCTGGCCGAATCCCACACCCGCGAGCCTACCACCGCCGGGGACCACTTTCGCCCCTACCTGCTGGAGCGGGACGGAGGGACAAGGCTGTCCATCGTGTTCCGCGACCAGCGCCTCAGCGACCGCATCGGCTTCCACTATGCGCGCATGGAGCCAGAGGCGGCGGCGGAGGATTTCATCACCAGCCTGCACCGCATTCGCGCCGGCGTGGATGGCAACGGCCGCCCGCCCCTGGTGTCGGTGATCCTCGATGGCGAGAACTGCTGGGAATACTATTCCGGTGATGGTCACGACTTCCTGAACGCCCTCTACCGCCGCCTCAGCGACGATCCCGACATCGTCTGCACCACGGTCTCCGACCATCTGGACGGCCACCCGGCGTCGGACCGGCTGCCGCGCCTGTTCGCCGGTTCGTGGATCAACCGGGATTTCGAAATCTGGATCGGCCGCGACGAGGACAATCAGGCCTGGGAACACCTTGGCGCCGCCCGCGAGGCGCTGGCCGCGTGCACCAACAACCCCGGACACGGTGTGCCTGCGGACAAGCTTGCACTGGCCTGGGAAGAACTGTACGTGGCCGAGGGCAGCGACTGGTGCTGGTGGTACGGCGGCCAGCACGCGGGCATGCTGGTGGCCTTCGACCAGCTTTTCCGCCGCCACCTCATGAATATTTATGAATTGATCGGCCAGCCGGTGCCCGAGGCGCTGCACGTGCCGATCCTGCGTCAGGTGAAGGAGGCCACCCCCACCCGCCGTGAGGCGGCCCTCATCACCCCCACCATCGACGGCCGCGTGGAGAGCTACTTCGAGTGGCTGGCGGCGGGGCTGCTGGAGCAGGGTGGGGGCGGCGGGGCCATGCACGCCGGGGACCGGGCGATTGTTGCCGTGCATTACGGCTTTGACCACGATCACCTGTACCTGCGTCTGGATTTTGGGCCGGACGTGAGGCCGGAATGGGTGCGCACCCTCAATTTCACCGTCGGGGTGCTGGCCCCGGTGGAGGGCCGGGTCACCTTTCGTCCAGGCCCCGAGGGGTGCATCGCCACGTTGCAGCGTCCGACGGGCGACGGGGAGTGGAGCGACTCCCCCTTCGAGGGCTGCTGCGCCTTTGCCGAGGTACTGGAGATTGCCATGCCGTTCGCCCCCATGGGCTGGAAGCCCGGCGACGAGGTGCGCCTGTTCGTGCGCGTGCTGGAGGACGGGGCCGAACTGGAGCGCTGGCCCGGCCAGGGCTATCTGGCGGTGACCCTGCCGGACCGGGACTATGAAGCCCACCACTGGGTGGTGTAAGGAGAGGCAAAGCATGACGGAAGCCCCACATCCAGACCATTCGGACGCCGCCACAAAGGCCGCCCCTGCGGACAAAAACTGGCGCCTGCCCCTGGCGCTGGTTGCCGGGGTGATTGCCGCCATGGGCGCCATGTTGCTGGTGATGGAACTGGGACATCCGGGCGGCGGGGTCGGCGGTGGTGGCCCCCAGGCGGGGGGCGCGCAGAACGGAGCGGGCATCGCCCTGGGCATGGATCTGATGGCCATCCACCGCGCCGCCACCGGCGCCGGGGTGTATCAGATCCGCACCGGCGACCCGGCGGAACTGTCCGCGTGGTTTGTGCAGGAATCGGGCGCGGCGGTGCCGGTGCCGGACCTGGAAGGCATGGGGCTGGAGGTGAGCGGTGGCCGCCTGCTGCGGCTGCTGAAGCAACCCGCGCCCATGCAGGTCTTCCAGCAGCCCGGCGGCACGGCACTTCCCGGCACCGAAGCGCAGCCCCCCGTGGTGTTGATTCTGTCCCCCCACGGTCTGGATGCCGAGCCGCTCCCCGGCGAGGACGGGCCGGACGGGGTGCGGCTGGCCTCCATGTCAGAAGTCGGCATGGCTTTTTTCACCCATGGTGGCAGGCACTGGGTCGTCACCTCGGCGCGTGACCCGGAGGCCATGTTGTCCCTGGCACGGGGGGTGCGGGCGGCCCTGTCCATACTGCCCGAAGCCGGTTTGGCAAACCATCCGGCATCGAATCCCTGACAGACGTCGCCGCTTCCGTTACCATATACCCTTGCGTCCCGGTCCCGGCAGAGGGGCCGACCACTCCGGGGCGCCCAAACCACAGGCGTCCGTGGCCCGCATCCTTTCCATCAATCCCGTCAATCCCCAGGAACGACTGCTGCGGCAGGTGGTGGAAGTGCTGGAAAAAGGGGGACTCATTGCCTATCCGACCGACACCACCTACGGCATCGGCTGCGACATCCGCGATCCGCGGGCCATTGACCGCATCTACCAGCTCAAGAGCAAGGACCGCAAGGCCACGCTGTCGTTCATCTGCTCCGACCTGTCGCACCTGGCGGACTACGCCGTGGTCTCCAACACCGGCTTTCGCATGATGAAGCGCCTGCTGCCCGGCCCTTATACCTTCGTGCTGCGGGCCACCAAGCTGCCCCCCAAAGTGTTGCAGACGCGCCAGCGTTCGGTGGGCATTCGCGTGCCGGATCACCCCATTCCCCTGGAACTGGTGCGGCTGCTGGGACACCCGGTGGTGAACACCACCGCCAACGTGTCCGGTCAGGCGCCGTTCACCCACGCCGAGGACATTCTGGATGCCTTCGGTCACGGCCTGGACCTGATCATCGACGGCGGCCCGCTGGCCGGGGAACTTTCCACCGTGATCGAAATTGACGAAGAAAATTACACCGTCCTGCGTGCAGGGAAGGGAATGGAGGTATTTCAATGAACTATTTTTCGCGCCGCTTTGCGAGTCATCCGAAGGTGCGCACCGGAATTTCCGGTAGCCCGCGCCGGGGCCTGCGGCCGGTCTTTGGCTGGCTGGCCGTACTGGCCATCCTTGCCATGCCGTGGGCGCCGGGCATGATTGCCGGCGCCGGGGCAGAAACGGCCCCGCAGGCCTCTCCGGCAAGCACCTCCGCCGCCCGCGCCGTGGTGGTGATGGACGCGCTCTCGGGTCAGGTGGTGGAGGCCATCAACCCGGATGACCTCATCGCCCCCGCCAGCCTGGCCAAGATGATGACCCTCTATCTGGTGTTCGACGCCGTGCGCGAGGGGCGGGCCACCTGGGGCGACCGGGTTCTGGTGAGCCGTGCGGCATGGCGCCCCGAGGGCTCCAAAATGTTCCTGCGCGCGGGCGAGACGGTCACCCTGCACGACCTGGCCCTGGGCATCGCCGTGGTTTCCGGCAACGACGCCAGCATCGCGGCGGCGGAGCATCTGGCGGGCACCACCGGCGAATTCGCCAACCGCATGAACCTGACCGCCCAGCGGCTGGGCATGGCCCACACCCGCTTCGTCACCGTCACCGGCCTGCCGGCCCCGGAGCAGGTCACCACCGCCTACGACATGGCCCTGCTGGGGCGGGCACTGGTGAGCGATTTTCCGGAATCCATTCCGTTGCTGTCGGCGCGGGAGATGACCCACGAGAAGGTGCGCCAGACCAACCGCAACCTGTTGCTGTGGCGCGACATCGGCGTGGACGGCATCAAGACCGGCCACACCGAGGAATCGGGTTACCACATGGTGGCCACCGCCCAGCGCGATGGCCAGCGCTTCATCGTGGCGATTCTCGGCGCCCCCGGCGAACAAGTGCGCGCCAACCTGGCCCAAAGCTACCTGCAGGGGGCCTTCAGCCGCTACGCCACGGTGGACGCCATGTCTGGTCAGGGGGTGCAGGTGGCCCAGTCCAAGGTATGGAAGGGGGCCGGGGATTCGGTGTCCGGCGTGCCCCGCGAAAAAGCCTTTGTCACCGTGCGCCGCGACCAGTTGGACAAGATTCAGGTGGCCACCACCATGACCGACGTGGTGGCGCCGGTGGCCAAGGGACAGATGGTGGGCAAGGCCACCATCAGCCTGGACGGCCAGGTGGTGCGCGAGGTGGACCTGGTGGCCGACGAGGCGGTGGCGGAAGGGAGCCTGCCCACGCGTCTGTGGGATACGGTGATCCTCACCTCCCACGACATGCTGGATAAGCTGTTCTGATGGCAATGTCCGCTCCTATCGGCATTCGCGGCGGACGCTGAGGCAACACATGGCCGCGCACCGTTTTGAACCGGGGCAGGTGGTGATCTGCGCCGCCCGGCGCACCCCCATCGGCGCCTTTATGGGCGCCCTGTCCGCACTGACTGCCCCGCAACTGGGGGCCACGGCGCTGGGCGCGGTGCTGGACGACGCCGGTCTGCCCCGCGAGCAGGTGGCCGAGGTGTTGCTTGGCCATGTGCTGTCCGCCGGTTGCGGGCAGGCCCCGGCGCGGCAGGCGGCGCGGGCTGCGGGGCTGCCGGACGCGGTGGGCGCCACCGGCATTCACAAGGTGTGCGGCTCCGGCCTCAAGGCGATAATGCAGGCGGCCCTGTCGGTGGCCGTGTCCGCGGCTTCCGGCTCCCCCCACATCGTGGCGGCGGGGGGCATGGAGAGCATGTCGCGGGTGCCGTTTCTGCTCCCCGAACACCGCTCCGGCCGCAAGCTGGGGCACGCCCAGACGCTGGACGCCCTGCTCCACGACGGCCTCACCGACGCCTATGGCGGCATGCACATGGGCGTATGCGCCGAGCGCACCGCCGAGCGCTATGGCGTATCCCGCGCCGAAATGGACGCCTTCACCCGCCAGAGCTACGCCCGTGCGTTGGCCGCCCACGAGTCCGGGGCCTTTGCCGCCGAACTGGTGCCGATCACCTGCGGCAAGACCCGCGTGGAGCGGGACGAAGAGCCCCAGCGTTACCGGCCGGACAAGGTGGACACCCTCACCGGGGCCTTCGAGTCGGGGGGGGCAATCACCGCCGCCAACAGTTCTTCCCTCAACGACGGTGCGGCGGCGCTGCTGCTGACCACGGCGGCGGTGGCGGCGGAGCACGGCGCGCCGGTGCTGGCGCGGGTGCTGGCGCAGGCGGGCACGGCGGGGGCGCCGGAGTGGTTCACCACCGCCCCGGTGGCGGCCATCCGCGAACTTCTTGACACCGCCGGTCTGAGTGTGGCCGACATCGGTCTGTGGGAAATCAACGAAGCCTTCGCGGTGGTGTCCATGGTGGCGGCCACCGAGCTGGGCATCCCGGAAGACCGCCTGAACATCCACGGCGGGGCGGTGGCGCTGGGCCACCCCATCGGCGCCAGCGGCGCGCGCATTCTGGTGACCCTCATCCACGCCCTGCGCGCCCGGCGCGAACGCTACGGCGTGGCCGCCATCTGTATCGGTGGCGGCGAAGGGTTGTCACTGCTGGTGGAAAATCCGGGGGGGTAGAGAGCGGTAGCCTCCGCCCACCGGCTTGTGTACACCGACGGCTCCACGCGAGGCGAATGGGGGCCTGAATGGGCGGGCAGACACCGGAAAAAGTTGTCACCACGTACCAGACGGCGGTGTTCCGCATTCACAACCCGTCGCACCGCAAGCGCGCGATGCTGGATGACGCCCTCACCCGCAATCACCGGGCCTACTCCAAGGTATTGACGCAGCTTCTGCCGCAGGTCGAGAGCTACGCGGGGCTGCGCGGCCTGAAACGCACCTCGGCCATCCAGAAGGCGGCGGCCACACTCGCAAAGCCGCTGCCGCTGGCCATCGGGGCGAAGGCCGGGCTGGCGAATGATGTGGCGGGGCAACTTGCGTCGCACATCGAATTGCGGGAGAAAAAAAAGGAACAGGAGACCGTCTCGCCCCCGTCGGCGGCGCCGCTGAGCGCGGACCCGTCCGGGTGGGATGCCGCGCTGGACCGGTTGGCGGCTTCCCTCACGCTGGAGGAGGAGGGCGCCGCGCGCGACGATCTGGCGCGGCAGCGGCGCGCGGGGTGGCGCAGGCCGGTTCTGTTCCTGAAAAACCGCCCGGCTGACGGGTTTCTGGTGCTGTGTCACCCGGAAAAGGACGATTACTACGCCTGGCTGAACCTGCACCCCCAGGACAGCCGCTTCGCGCGGAAGGTCCAGGTGGATGGACTGGTGGACATCCGGACCGGAGAGCCACAAAAATTTTCCAGCAAAACCGGCGCCCTGTTTCCGCTGACGTTCGGGCGGCAGCACCAGATGGACCGTTTCATCCGGGTGGGAAGGCCGCAGTCCGCCAAGCTGCTGGAGCGGGACGGGGCTTTCGAACTGCATGTCACGTTTGAGTTCCGGCACGAGGAGGTCGCCACGGCACGCGTGCTGGGTGTGGATCGGGGCATTTACAACCTGGCGAGCCTGGTGGTGGTGGACGATCAGGGTCGGGCGCTGGCGGCGCGCAACGTGGACGGCATGGAATTGCGCCATGTGCAGCGCATCCACGAACGGCGGCAGCGCGCGGCGCAGCAGCGCGGTCGGCACTATACCTCTGGAGTGCGTCGGGCAATGGCCGACGAAGCGGTGCATCGGGCGGCCAACGCCGTTGTGGACATGGCGCGGGAGCACCGGACGCGGGTGGTGCTGGAGGAACTGGGTCTCGCGCGCTCCGGTTCCGGCGGTCCACGCCGGAGGAACAATTTCAACCGGCTGCTGGGCCACAGCCAATACCAGAAGCTCCAGCGGGTTGTGGAATACAAACTGCGGGCGAATGGTTTTCCCCGACCGGTGACAGTGGCGGCTGCCTACACGTCGCAGACCTGCCCGGAGTGTGGTCTCCGGGATCGGGAAAACCGGCAAAAACTGCCGGAGGGCGACGGCTTCAGGATGGACCGGTTCCGGTGTGTCAGGTGCGGGTTTGAGGCGGACGCCGACCTGAACGCGGCGCGGGTGATTGCCCTCAAGCGTCTGTGGCGCGAGGGGTTGCCGGATGGCAAGCGCAAGAAGCTCGAGAAGGAACTGGATGCCGCTGACCAGTTTGACGAGTTTTTGAAAAATTGCGCGCGTGAGCGCGGCAACAGCCCCCCGGGTGGCCGCAAGGCCGGTACCTCCGAGGGGGGTGGGCTGGATGTGGCTGGACCAATCCCGCCGCCGGAAACGGCGGCGGATAGCCATGCTCTGGCCCGAACATCCCGGCGGAAAAAAACGCCTGCGGCCAAGCCGCCGCAGGGCAGCTCTTCGAGCGAAATTCCGCCACTTCCGGAAGGTGAATCGCCAGGGAAATCCGGTGGACCGGACAAATTCAGGTGAAGCCTCCGGCGGTTTGTGGGGTGATCGGGGGAGCGCCTCAATGCTGTCCGGCTTGGCCCAAGGTGAAGCCTCCGGCGGTTTGTGGGGTGATCGGGGGGAACAGCGAGCCCGACCACACCACATCGTAGGTGAAGCCTCCGGCGGTTTGTGGGGTGATCGGGGGAGTTTTAAGAAGATTCTCATCACTTCCGTTGGTGAAGCCTCCGGCGGTTTGTGGGGTGATCGGGGGTTTGTTGCGCGCTCGATCGCCTCCGCCATAGGTGAAGCCTCCGGCGGTTTGTGGGGTGATCGGGGGGCAGC
>JAOUFN010000027.1 GCA_029858285.1 Nitrospirota bacterium
TGACGACCGCACGTCGCATGATGGTAGCAGACCTGCCCCCTGTCCGGCAAAGCGGCCCGGTGGCGGCGGGGCCGTTGCCGCGTCCGCCTGACCCGCGTCCGCCTGACCCGCGTCCGCTTGACCCGCGTCTGCGCACCCCCTACGCTGTGGCCGATGCAGCCGCCCCGCCGCGTTCATGCCCTGTTTGCCCCCCGTGACGGCGGGCCTGGTATCCGGTCCTTTGCCCGGCCGACCAAATGGCCGACCATCTGGCCGACCATCTGGCCGACCATCTGGCTGACGGTGTGGCTGACCATCTGGCTTGCCGTGCCGGTGGCGGGGCTGTTCCCGGCCTCCCCCGAGGGAATGGCCGCCAGCCGGAAGGAAGTCGGTCAGGCAGTCGTCCGGGAAGTGGTGGACGGCGACACCATCCGCACGGAAAAGGGCAAGCTGGTGCGTTATATCGGCGTGGACACCCCCGAGGTGCGGCATCGTGTCAACGGCCGGTGGGTGCGCGATCCGCAGCCGTTCGCCCTGGAGGCCACGGAAGCCAACCGGCGGCTGGTGGCCGGTCGCCGCGTGCGGCTGGAGCTCGACGTGGAACGCACCGACCGCTACGGACGCCTGCTGGCCTATGTATGGGTGGAGGGGGTGATGGTCAACGAGGAACTGGCGCGGCTGGGGCTGGCACGGGTGCGCGACTATCCCCCCAACCTGCGCCATGCGGCGCGGCTGGCCGCCGCCCAGCGGCAGGCGCAGGCCGCCGGTCGCGGCCTGTGGGGTGGCGGCAGACACTGAACCCCGGCAGCGGGCCGCGGCCGCCGCATGGTTACCGACTGCAATCAGAGGAGAACACCGACGTGCCGAACTTTGCATTCATGCTGGTGCAGTGGGTCTACCTGCTGGCGCTGATGGTGTGGGTGGGGGGCATGATCACCTTTGTGGTGCTGTTCGTCCCCTCCCTGACCACCACCCTGGACCGCCCCACCGCCGGGCGGGTGATCAGCGCGTTTCTGGGCTACTACCGTTCCGCCGTGACAGTGGCCATCGCCCTGCTCACCGGCACCAGCGTGGCCAAATTCCTGCTGTGGGAACGCAATTTGACCCCCTGGCTGACGGCGCGCTGGGGGTGTCTGGCCATCATGGTAGTGCTTGTGCTCTACGATTTTGGTACACTGGCGCCCCGGCTGGCGGCTGCGAAGGCCGCCGGGGATCAGGCGGCTTTTGCCCGCACCCATCGCACGGCGGCTTCCACCATGCTGCTGACCCTGGCGTTCGGACTGGTTGCCCTGTTCCTGAGCTGAGCCGTCGCAAGCGCCCATGCCCAGCGATTTCCCACATACCCTTCTCCGTGCCCTGGGGCGTGCCTCGGGCTGCGTCCCGCGCCACCGCCGGCTGCACGTCGGCAACGGTCTGGCTGCCCTGTGCGTGGCGCTGGCCCTGTGGGGGTGCGCCGGACTGCCGGGGGGACAGGGGACGGGCTACACCGAGGTGGGCTACGCCTCGTGGTACGGCCCCGGTTTTCACGGTCGCCGCGCCGCCAACGGCGAAATTTATGACCAGTCGGCGATGACCGCCGCCCACAAGTACCTGCCCTTCGGCACACTGGTGGAGGTGGAGCGCCGCGACAGCGGCGAGCGCGTGGTGGTGCGGGTCAACGATCGGGGGCCGTTCGTGGGCGGACGGGTGATCGACCTTTCGCGGGGGGCGGCCGAGCAACTGGGGGCCATTGGCCCCGGCGTGGTGCCGGTGCGGCTGCGCGTGGTGAAGCTGCCGAACGAGGACGAACGCACCTATCGTGGCCGCATCCGTGGCCCCTACGCGGTGCAACTGGGGGTGTTCAACAATGCCGACGGCGCCCACGCCACCATGGTGCGGCTGGCACCCTCCCTGCCGGACATCCGCATCGTGCGCACCCCCAACGGGGCGCTCCGGCTGCTGGCCGGTTCCTACGACTCCTATGAAGAGGCCACGCGCCGGGCCCGGGATATCCGTTCCTCGCTGGTGGACGGCGCCTTTGTGGTGACCGATCCGGGCGACCCCCGGCGGGCGCGGCGGTTGCCGTCGGCGATCCGGGCCGCGATTCCCGCTCCGCAACCGGCGTCTGTCGCTCCGCAACCGGCATTTGTCGCTCCGCAGTCGGCGTCTGTCGCCGTGCAATCCGCCCCCGACGCCCCGGTCTCCTCCGGGCCCACCGCCATCGCCACCGGTTTCCCGGAGCCGTCCGCCCCGCTGGCCACGGCCACGGCGGAACCCGCCGCAGATGGCGGCGCGCCCATCGTCGACCTGGCCCCGGTGGTGATTGCCCCGCCGGTTGCCGACTTGCCGGTTTCCAGCCCGCGCTGATTCCCGCTTTTTTTGCCCCGGAAAGTTTCCGAACACTCGCAAACGCCCCGGAATACCCCGGCGCGCCTTGCAGGCAGGCCCCCGGAGCCGCCTTGCGGAGCGGCGTTTTCATTGACAGGCGCCGCCCCGGTGCCGGATAGTATCGGCATCAAAATACCGCAGGCGCGGCCCCGGTGCACCGCAGCGCGGCCCCGGTTGGACCGGCCCGCCACACCTCCACCCGAATCGCCCGGAGGCCGGACGCGCTCACCCACAGCCGCCGGGGCCGGGCGCGGCAAGAAGGAACTCCGTCTCCATGTCCCAACTGCGTGAAAGCCTGCTCGACCTGGTGCGCCGTACCTCCACGGAACTGCCCGCCGACGTCACCAGCGCCCTCGACACCGGCCGCGCCCTGGAAGCACAGGGCAGCGCCGGGGCCTATGCCATGCAGGTCATCAACGACAACATCGGTCTGGCCCAGACCGCCTGCCAGCCCCTGTGTCAGGACACCGGCTCCATCCTGTTTTTCGTCCACGGCCCGCGCGGTCTGGACCAGACGGCGTTCCGCGCCGCCGCCGAAGAAGCCGTGGTGCTGGCCACCGAAAAAGGCTGGTTGCGGCAGAACTCCGTGGATTCCATCACCGGCGCCAACTCCGGCAACAACCTGGGGCCGGGCTTCCCTTACATCCACTTCGAGCAGTGGGAGCAGGAGCAGATCGACGTGCGCCTGATGCTCAAGGGCGGCGGCTGCGAGAACGTGGGCGGCCAGTATTCCCTGCCCGACGCCCGCATCGGCGCCGGGCGCGATCTGGACGGCGTGCGCAAGTGCGTGCTGGACGCCACCCTGCAAGCCCAGGGCAAGGGCTGCGGGCCGGGCATTCTGGGGGTGTGTGTGGGCGGCGACCGCGCCACCGGCTACGCCGAATCCAAGCACCAGTTGCTGCGCAGGCTGGACGATCACCACCCCGACCCGCACCTGGACGAACTGGAGCTGTCCCTGGTGGACGACGCCAACCGCCTTGGCATCGGGCCCATGGGGTTTGGCGGCCGCACCACCCTGCTGGGGGTCAAAATCGGCGTCCTCAACCGCCTGCCCGCCAGCTTTTTCGTGTCGGTGTCGTACATGTGCTGGGCGTTCCGCCGTCAGGGGGTTCTGCTGGGCGCCGACCACCAGATCGGCGAGTGGCTGTACTAGTATCGGCCATGGTACCCACACCGGCCCCGCCGCCCCCCCTTTCCGCCGACCCGAGCCTGGGAGTTTCCGGATGATTGAACTGACCGAACCGTTTACCGAAGACCACATCCGCTCCCTCAAGGTGGGCGACATGGTGAATATCACCGGCCGTCTGTTCACCGGCCGCGACGCGGTCCACAAATACCTGTACGAGGGCGGCGAGTCGCCGGTGGACCTGAGCAACCAGATCATCTACCACTGCGGCCCGGTGGTGGTGAAGGAGGGGGGGCAATGGGTGGTGAAGGCCGCCGGTCCCACCACCAGCGCCCGGGAGGAGCCGTATCAGGGCGAGGTGCTGCGCCGCTTCGGCGTGCGCGCCGTGATCGGCAAGGGCGGCATGGGCCCCAAGACCCTGGCGGCCCTGCGCGAATACGGCGCGGTCTACATGCACGCGGTGGGCGGTGCCGCCCAGGTGCTGGCCCGTTGTGTCACCCGCGTGAACGGCGTGTACATGCTGGAGGAGTTTGGCAGCCCGGAGGCCATCTGGGAGTTTCAGGTGGAGAAATTCCCCGTGGTCATCACCATGGATTCCCACGGCGGCAGCCTGCACCAGGAGGTGCTCGCCCGCTCCACCGAGGCCCTCAAGGAACTGCTGTAGCCGCCCTCCCGCGGGGCGGGCTGCGGGCCGGGGGGGGGACGGGCGGCGGCGGGGGCCGTTCACTATCCCGAGGTCCGGCGTTCCCCGGCGCTTGACACCTCCGCCCGCTGTCGCCACAGTCAGGCCGTGGAACTGATCACCACCCACCCCTCCGCCGATTTCGACGGCGCCGCCTCCATGGTGGCCGCACGCCACCTGTACCCCGGCGCGGTGCTGGCCTTTTCCGGCTCCACCGAGGAGAAGGTGCGGGAGTTTTTCGCCACCGCCCCGGTAACAATCCTCAGCCCCGCCCAGGTGGACATGGAGCAGGTGCGGCGGGTGATCCTGTGCGACACCCACACGGCGGAACGCGCCGGGCATTTTGCCGCCCTGTGCCGCCGGGTGCCGGTGCACGCCTTCGACCACCACCCCCTGGCCCCGGACGAAGCGCCCCTGGAGATGGCCGACATCGACACCGTGGGCGCCACCACCACCCTGATGGCCGAACGGCTTGCCGCACGCGGCATCACCCCGGCCCCCTGGGAAGCCACCCTGATGGCGCTGGGCATTTATGAGGAAACCGGCTGCCTGACCTTCGCCACCACCACCCCCCGCGACCTGAAGGCGGCGCTGTGGGCGCTGGAACACGGCGCCGACCTGGGGGTGGTGCGGCGCACCCTGGCCACCGAACTGTCACTGCCGCAACTGGAACTGCTGGACGCCCTGGCCCACGGCGTCGAGGTGCGCTACCTGGACGGCTACAAGGCCGGGGTCGCCGCCACCCACGCCAGCGGCTATGTGCCGGAAGTGGCGGCGCTGGCCAACCGGCTGCTGGCCATGGAGCCGATGGACTGTCTGGTGGTGCTGATCGGCATGGAGGAAAAAATCCTGCTGGTGGCGCGCGGCTCCCGCACCGGGGTGCCCCTGGGGGACCTGGCGCGGGAGTTCGGTGGCGGCGGCCACCCCACCGCCGCCAGCGCCATGCTGCACGGATTCACCCTGGTGGAGGCCGCCGACGCGGTGTGGGAGGCCCTCGAACGCCTGCTGGTTCCCCTCTCCCGAGCCGCCGACATCATGACTGCGGATCCGGTCGGCGTGCCCCGTTCCACCCCGCTGCAGGAGGTGGGCGAGCTGCTCACCCGCTACGGCATCAACGCCGCGCCGGTGCTGGAGCCGGACGGCGGGCTGGCCGGAGTCATCACCCGCGAGGCGGTGCAGAAGGCCATTGCCCATCAGATGCCGCGCATGGCCGCCGCCGAGGTGATGGACACGGAGCCGTACACGGTAACCCCCGATACCCCCCTTAGGGAGGTGCGGGAGCGCATGGTGGAACGCAACCAGCGCTTCACCCCGGTGCTGGACGGCCACCGGCTGGTGGGGTGCATCACCCGCACCGACCTGCTGCGCACCCTGCACGACGACCTGAGGCCACAACCCGAGGCCGCGGGGCCGTTGCCCGTTCGGCCCGCCAAAATGCGGGGCGTGGACCACCTGATGCGCCGCCACCTGCCCCCGGCGGTGCACGCCCTGTTGCGGGAGATCGGCGACCAGGGCGACCGCGCCGGGGTGCGGGTGTTTATGGCCGGGGGGCTGGTGCGGGATCTGCTGCTGGGACAGGAAAACCTGGACGTGGACCTGGTGGTGGAAGGCGACGCCATCGACTTCGCCACCCGCTGGGCGGCCACCTGCCAAGGGGCGCGGGTTCACAGCCATGCGCGCTTCGGCACCGCCACCGTCACCCTGGAGCGGGACGGCCTGCCACCCCGCTTCAAGGTGGACCTGGCCACCACCCGCACCGAATTTTACGACCACCCCTCGGCCCTGCCCCGGGTGGAGCACAGCTCCCTGAAAAAAGACCTGTACCGGCGCGACTTCACCATCAACGCCCTGGCGGTGGCCCTGAACCGGGAACCCTTCGGCACCCTGATCGACTACTTTGGCGGGCAGCGCGACCTCAAGGACCGCAAGGTGCGGGTGCTGCACACCCTGAGCCTCATCGACGACCCCACCCGCGCCCTGCGCGCGGTGCGCTTCGCCACCCGCCTCGACTTTCGCATCGGCCAGCAGACCGAACACCTGATTTTGGGCGCCGCGCGCCTCGGCCTGTACACCCGCCTGTCCGGCAAGCGGCTGCTCACCGAACTGCGCCACCTGCTGACGGACCGCGACCCGGTGCGCGCCGTGGAGGAGCTGGACCGGCTGGAAATTCTCGCCGGCATCCACCCCCGCCTGCAGGGTTCGGAGGGACTCACCCTGCGCATGGAACGGGCGCGGGACGCGGTCAGCTGGTACCGGCTGCAATTCGCCGGGCGCGCGCTGGCGGTCTGGCAGGTGTATCTGCTGGCGCTGGCCGCCCCCCTGTCAGCCGGGGAACAGTCCGCCCTGTGGGAACGGCTGAAACTGGCGGGCCGCCTGAGCGAACTCTGGCGCCGCTGGGGGCACCTGGCGGAGTCGGTCGCCACCACCCTGCCGGCAGATCCACAGGCCGACCCGGTGGCCGTCCATGCCTGCCTGCATGGCGCCCCGGACGAGGTGCTGGTGCACCTGATGGCGGCATCGCAGCAAGAGCGGGTGCAGACCGCCGTGGCCCTTTATCTGTCCCGCCTCAAGACGGTGCGACCGGCGCTCACCGGGCGCGATCTGCAGAAACTGGGGATCCCTGAAGGGCCGGTGTACCGGGAGATTCTGGAGGGGCTGTTGCGCGCCCGTCTGGAGGGGCGGGTGGAGGGCAAGGCCGAGGAACTGGAGTGGGTGCGCCACCGCGGTTACACCGCGCCCGCCTGAAACGCCCCGATCAGGGTGGCGGCGTGGTCGTGGGCGGCAGGGTGGTGGTGGTGCAGTTGCGTCCCTCCAGGTCGGATTGCAGCGACACGTCCTGCATCACATCTCCTGCGGTGATCAGGTCCACCACGTCCATGCCGGAGATGACCTTCCCGAACACCGTGTAGGCGCCGTCGAATTGCCGCACCGTGTCCTTGGTGATAAAAAACTGGCTGTCGGCACTGTCCAGATCGGACGCTTGACGCGCCATGCCGACCACTCCCCGGAGGAAGCGGTAGTTGCTGAGCTCGGCGGGGATGGTCTGACCGGACCCGCCACTGCCATCGCCGATCGGATCGCCCCCCTGGATGAGGACCGTCTCGACACGGTGGAAGGTGAGGTTGTTGTAGAACCCCTGGCAGACCAGGGTGGTGATGCGGTCCACCGTCCTGGGAGCGATGTCCGGGATCATTTCGATGATGATGTTGCCCTTGGCGGTGCGGATGCGGAAGGTGGGTTTGGACAGGCCCACGCTGGCGCGGAACACCGTGGTCTGGGGGGTTGCGCGGTCCAGCACGTCCAGCCCTGCCGTCACCCGTCCGAACACCTGAAAATTCTTGTCCAGCGCGGGATCCAGACGCGACAGGACAAAAATCAGGCGATGGGTGAGGCGTTGCGGGTTACCCACCCACCCCAGCGCCACCATGCCCCGGTCCAGCGGCTCCTGGGGCGGGTCGAGCTGGTTCGTGCCGGGCAGCAGCGCCAGAGTCGGGTCCGCGCTGCCCAGCGTGGCGAACATGCCCGGCACCACCTGGTAAAACGACTGGCCGTCGTATACCCCCTCCAGAACCTCCGCCGCAGCAGTCGAGGCGGAATTGGGGGAGGCGGACAACAGCAGTTCGAACTCCACCGTGCCGTCCGAAGTCTCCACGCGCACAATGGGCGGCTTGGCGTTCTGGTTTCTCCCGGCGCCATTGTCCTGCCGCGACGGGGCGCAAGCCACGGCGCCCAGCAGCAGCATGGGCAGAAACACCCCGGAAACGAGCCGGAGCCACGCAGCGCGCCGGTACATCGGCAGGCCGTGGGTGAAGGGAAAATGCTGTGACACCGTCATCCGCATATCGGGGCCGCCGGCCTACTCCACCGTCACCTTGATCATGTGGTCGCCCTGCCGGATGCCGCGCACCACGTCCATGCCTTCCAGCACCTGCCCGAACACGGTGTACGTGCCGTCCAGACTCGGCAGGGCCGCCAGGGCAATATAAAACTGGCTGTCGGCGCTGTCGGGGTCGGGGGTGCGGGCCATGGCCACGCTGCCTTCCACATGCTTGTGGCGGTTGAATTCGGCCTTCAGCTTCTGGCCGGAGCCGCCGGCGCCGGTGCCGGTGGGATCACCACCCTGCACCACAAAATTCGGCACCACGCGGTGAAACACCACGCCGTCGTAAAACCCGGAACGGGCCAGTTCCACGATGCGGGCCACGGTTTTGGGCGCCTCACCGGGGTAGGTGCCGATCACCACCACGCCGCGTTCGGTCTGAATGCGCAGGTGCGGGCCGGTGGGCTTTTCCGCCCCGTTCGGCAATGTCGCTCCGGCCGCCGGGACCGTCGCGCCGGGTTTGTCCGCCGCCCACGCGCCGGAGGCCATGCCGATCCCGAGGGCCAGCAAGGCGGACACCGCCAGAGACACCGCGCTGCCGCCAGAACCGTTACGAAATCCGTTCATCATCCACTCCCCTGAAATGCGTTAAGGTGGAAACCGGGGCACCATTATGTGCAATCCCGCCCGCCAAAGGGGACTCTTGTTGACCCATCACGGAGACCATGCGGTAGAAACAGCACAATCCATGCCATCGCCACCCTCCACACCGGCGGCAAAACCCCCGCCGCCCCACCCGCCCCGGACCTTTGACCGGCCCCTACGGCTGGCCTGCGCGGCGCTGCTGATCGTGGCCCACGTCGGACTGGCGCGGGGTTTTACGCCGATCACCACCTGGTTCTATCCGCTGGTGTGGTGGCCCTATGTGCTGCTGGTGGATCGGCTGGCCTGGCGGCGTGGCGCCCCCTCGTTGCTGGAGCCCCCTTCGCGCCTGTGGCGCATGGCCCTGCTGTCCCTGCCGTTCTGGCTGCTGTTCGAGGCCCTCAACCTGCGTCTGGAAAACTGGCATTACGTGGGACTGCCGGAAAACTGGCTGGTACGGACCAGCGGCACACTGCTGTCGTTCGCCACCGTCCTGCCCCTGATGTGGGTAACGGCGGAACTGCTGGGGACTTTCCCCGCGGGGCGCATGTTCCGGCTGCGGCTGCGGCCGCTGCCGGTCACCCCGCGCCTGTGCACCGCAATGCGGGTGTCCGGGACCCTGTGCCTGCTGCTGCCCCTGCTGTGGCCAGGCTATTTTTTCGCCCTGGTGTGGGCCAGCCTGACCCTGCTGCTGGAGCCTTTCAACCACCGCGCCGGACGGCCGTCCCTGCTGGCGGACCTGGAGCGGGGCGAGCCGCGCCGCCTGATCCTGCTGCTGGTGGCGGGGCTGATTTGCGGCGGACTGTGGGAGGCGTGGAACTATCGGGCCACCGCCAAGTGGATCTACAGCGTGCCGTTTTTGACCGGCACGCACTGGTTCGAGATGCCGCCCCTGGGTTTTCTGGGCTTTCCCGCCCTGGCTCTGGAGGGGTTCGCGTTTTATCACTTCGCCTGCGGCTGGCGCGGATCCCGCCGGGCGCGGTGGCTGCGGGTGGTTGGGATTACCCTGCTGTGCGCGGCGGCGTTGTGGGGCATGGACCGCTACACCGTGCGGCCATGGGCCACGGCGGGGGCCGACCGCCCCCCGGCGGGGTTCGCTCAGGGGTCGTGACGGGGGCGCGGGGTAGCGGACGACCGCTATTTGCGCCCGCCACCCCCTGCGGTGACGGGGACCGAACGCGGAACGCGCTCGCGCTCGTGCGGGCCCAGCACGCGCATGCCGCCGCTTTTGGGGCGCCAGCGGAAACGCTCCAGACTCACCCGTACCCCGCGCTTGGCGAACATTTTTTGAAAATGCTCGAAGTTGCGCGCCAGAAACGCCACCGTGGAGCGATAGCCGTAGCGCATCACCTCGTGGCGGGTGTCGTGGCCCATCACGTTCTGGGCGAACATCACCGTGTCTTGCGGATCGGGTTCGATGATGGCGATGTCCAGCCCCGGATTCTGCATCTCGTGGCGGCTCTTGGCGTCGCGCAGGCGCATGCTGGTGTTGATGCGCATGGCCTGATCGGTCACGAACGACAGGCCCTTGTGCTTGATGCCCTTGCAAAAGCCGTGGCAGGTGGGCAGGCACACGCGGTCGCGGTCGTTGTCCAGATGCACCACCGGGTTGATCACCACCAGCAGACCGGCGCCGTTGTCCACCGCCACGCTCATGTTGGCCACGCGGCCGGTGCCGCCGTCGATGTAATCGACGCCGTCGATGTGCACCGGCTGGAACAGCACCGGCATGGAGCACGACGCCACCACGGCGCGGCTGATGGGCACATGGCGGCGGCCCTCGGTACCAAAAATCACATAATTGCCCCGGTCCAGGTCCACCGCCGGGATGAACAGCGGGCGGCGCAACTCGCGGAAATCGTCGGTCATGGACTCCTGGCTCAGGTAGTGGCGGGCCAGGGTATTTTCCAGCGGGCGCAGGGTAAAGACGCCGGACGGCAGCATGTCCTGCACCGTCCACAGCATGTCCAGCACCGAAGGCAGGCGGCGCTTCACGAACATTTCCAGAACGCCCTCGCATCCGGCGGCCCATACGGACTTCACCCCCTTGCCGAGCATGCGCCAGGTTTCGCCGGTACCAAAGGTGTAAATGTCCTTGCGCGCGATGTTGTAGGGCGAGGCGGCGTTCTCGGCAATGGCGTCGTAGACCTCGCGCGGGCGGGCGCCGTTGACCATCAGGGACGCCACCACGGAACCGGCGCTGGTGCCCACATAAAGATCAAAATTATTGCAGTTGAAGCCGTCCTGGAGGAACTCGTCCAGTGCCGTGAGGGCACCAATCTCGTACATCCAGCCGGGAATGCCGCCCCCCGCCAGCACCAGCGCCACCCGCTCTCCGGGGGCGGGAATGGGCCGCTCCGTGCGGGCTTCCGGTGTCGGGGTATCCGGCATGGGGGTATCCGGCATGGGGGTATCCGGCGGCGGGGTTTCCGGCGGCGGATTGTCGGGTTGTGCCATACGCACTCCAGGCGGTCAGCCGCCCCGCTTGTTCCGGGCCACCGGGCGGATCGATTGCCGCGGCCCGCAACCTAAACCAAAGACGCAACCCATCTCTCCCTTTATTTATCGGCATACCGTGCCCTGCGTATGACCTGTTTTCGGCCCGGCGCGCCGGGCCGGGAAACGGGGCCAACGCCGCCGACGGCCGCCGGACGCGGCCTTTTTGGCGCCCGATGAGGCGACCGCAGTCGATTGACTTTGTTAGATATTTTACGAATCAGGCGGATTTTTTACCGGGGCGCGTCCGGTGGTGGAAAGCATTCCGGGGGCGTGCTATGTTTGGTGTGTGTACACAACCCCGCAAGGAGGGATGCTTATGGCCGTGACGTGGGTTTTGGTAGCCGACAGCAGCCGTGCGCGTATTTTTTCCAAGAAAAACGGCGAGCCGTATGCCGAGGTGGAGGGGATGATCCATCCGGAAAGCCGGATGCACGAACAGCAATTGACCAGTGACCTGCCGGGCAGCGACTCCGGAGGCGGCGGGGCCGAGCGCCATGCCTATGCGCAGCGCACCCCGCCCAAACGGCACGAGGCCATGGTGTTTTCCAAACAGGTGGTGGAACGGCTGGAAGCCGCCCGCAGCGAGCGGTGCTTCCGCGACCTGATGGTGGTTGCCCCGCCGTCGTTCCTGGGCATGCTGCGCGACGAGTTCAGCGGCGGCCTGTCGTCCATGGTGAAGCGGGAGATCAACAAAAACCTGGTGCAAATGAAAACCCAGGACCTGCTGGAACACCTGCCCCGGCGCATCTGAAACCATCGATGAGCCGGTAGACGATGCACTCCCTCCGGGTCGCGCCCCTGTCGCGGCCGGGGGGGCCTGGGTGTTATCCTGTGCGGGACCGGAACCCTCCGGTCCCGCACTTTTTTTTCGGCCATGACTGCTTCAACCAATCCATCCAGCCCCGCCAATCCATCCATACAGCCCACCTACGACGTCACCCGCAGCTACGACGAGAACTACGACGACGGGCCGTTCTGGTCCGGGGCGTTTCCGCAGCCGCCCGCGGGCAAGCCGCAGTACCGGTTTCTGGATTTTCCGGTGTACTCCCCGGTGGGGGTGCCCGCCGGGCCGCTGCTGAACGCGCGCTGGATCGAAACCTACGCCCGCCTCGGCTTCGACCTGCCGGTCTACAAGACCGTGCGCTCCCTGGAGCGCGCCTGCCACCCGACCCCCAACTGCCTGTTTTTGAAGGATGTGGGAACCCTCACCCCGGAGCGCCTCCACGAACGGCTGGTGGCCACCCCCGAATCTCCGGCGGCGGTGGCGGACATTTCCATCACCAACTCCTTCGGCATGCCCAGCAAGCAGCCGGAAACGTGGCAGGCCGACATGGAACGCGCCCGCGCCGCCATGGGGCCAGGCCAGGTGTTCATCGCCAGTTGCGTGGGCACGCCGGGGACGGGAACCGGCATCGCCGGGCTGGCGGATGATTTCGCCCGCACCGCCACCATGGCGAAGGAGGCCGGGGCGCAGGTGGTGGAGATCAACCTGAGCTGCCCCAACGTCACCTCCGGCGAGGGCAGTATTTATACCGATCCCGAGGCCTCCGCCCGCATCGTGCGCGAAACCGCCCGCGCCCTGGGTGACACGCCGCTGATGGTGAAGGTGGGGTTTTACGGCCGCCCGGAAAAACTCGCCGGGGTGGTGCGCGCCGTGGCGCCCCACGTGCGGGGGGTGGCGGGCATCAACACATTGAGCTTCGAGGTGGTGGACGAGCGCGGCCAGCAGGCCCTGCCCGGCGAGGGGCGGTTGCGCTCCGGCGTGTGTGGCGCGGCCATCCGCGAATGCGGGTTGAGTCAGGCGCGGGACCTGGTGGCCCTCAAGCGGCGCGAAAAGTACGACTTCGCCACCGTCGGCGTGGGGGGCATCATGACCCCGGCGGACATCGACGCCTACCTTGCCACCGGGGTGGATGCGGTGATGAGCGCCACCGGCGCCATGTGGGACCCGAGTCTGGCCCACGCCTGGCGCACCCTGCACAACATCAACTGATCGACATCAACTGATCGACCGGTTTCCCGTTTCGGCTGCCCTCAGCCCTTGCGGGAGGGGGCCGGGGTGAGGTTTTTTTCCTCCCCGGCGGGCCGTGCCCATGCGGCGGATGGCCAAGCGGCAGAAAAAGACGCGGCCGGGTTCACCGCTGCGGGCCGTGCCCGCCGCCGGAGAGAAAGGCGTCCTCGGAGCGCTGGGGGCGCCCCATCAGCGCGGACAGGGCCTCGCGGGCGGTGGCGCCTTCGAACAGCACCCGGTGTACCTGCTCCACGATGGGCATCTCGACCCCGCTCTTTTGCGCCAGCCGCCAGGCCGCCTGGGTGGTTTTGACCCCCTCCGCCACCATGCGCATCTCGCCCAGAATCGCCTCCAGCTTGCCGCCCCGCCCCAGGGCAATGCCCACCTGACGGTTGCGCGACAGGCCGCCGGTACAGGTCAGCACCAGATCTCCCATGCCCGCCAGCCCCGCGAAGGTGGCTGGGTTGGCCCCCAGCCGCACCCCGAGGCGGGTGATCTCCGCCAACCCCCGTGTGATCAGCACCGACTGGGTGTTGGACCCGAACCCCAGCCCTTCCACCGCCCCCGCCGCAATCGCCACCACGTTCTTGAGGGCGCCGCCGATCTGGGTGCCCAGCGGGTCGTCGTTGGTGTAGACGCGGAACATGCTGGTACCGAACAGGCTCTGCACCCGCTCCGCCACCTCCGCCTGCCAGGCCGCCACCGCCACCGCCGTGGGCGCCCCCTGCACCACCTCGCGCGCAAAACTGGGGCCGGACAGGACCGCCAGCCGGTCGCGCACCCCCGGACCCAGAATTTCCTCAAAAACACCGGTCACCGGCAGCAGGGTTTCCACCTCGATGCCCTTGGTGGCGCTAACCACCGGCACTCCGGCGGCCAGGGCCGGGGCGGCTTCGGCCAGCACTCTGCGGGAGAACTGGGACGGCACCACCCACACCACCAGATCCCGCGCCGCCGCGACCGCTGCGGCCAGATCGGCAGTGGCGCGGATGCCCTCGGGCAGGGCCGCGCCGGGCAGAAACGCGGTGTTGGCGCGCTCCCGGTTGATGGCGTCGGCCACCGTCGGCTCGCGGCACCACAGGGTGACCCGGTGTCCGGCACCGGCCAGCACGGCGGCCAGCGCCGTGCCCCAACTGCCCGCCCCGATGACGGCGACGTGTGCGCTGCTGGTCATTGGATGATGCGAATGCCGCCGCCCTTTCCACCCCCGCGCCGGCACACCGGTTTGCTTCCGGTCCGGGCGGGGTTACATTGTAGCCACCCCCTCACGGCAACCGGCCGTTCTGCCGATGCGACAGGGGTTGGGCGCAGTATAGGCGCAGGGTCTTGCGGCGTCAACGGGGACAAACACGCAACACATTGTAAAAACAGGTTTTTTTTGGATTACGCAGAGCTTTTTGCAATGCCCCTCTGGTATGCCGTCGGGGTGCCGGTGCTGTTTGGCCTGGTGGTGGGCAGTTTTTTGAACGTGGTGATCTGCCGCCTGCCCCTGGAGCAGTCGGTGGTTTCTCCCGGCTCGCGCTGCCCGCGCTGCCAGACCGCCATCCGCTGGTACGACAACGTGCCGCTGCTGGGGTGGCTGTGGCTGGGCGCCAAATGCCGCGCCTGCAAGGCCCCCATCAGCCCCGAATACCCGCTGGTGGAGGCCGCCAACGGCCTGCTGTGGGGGGCGCTGGCGTGGCGCTTCGGGTGGACTCCGGCACTGCCCGTCTACCTGCTGCTGGCCTCGTCCCTGCTGACCCTGACGGTGATCGACCTGCACCATCAGATTCTGCCCGACCGCATCACCCTGCCCGGCATCGTGGTGGGGCTGGTGGCCTCCGCCACCCTGCTGCCGGTGGGCTTTGTCGGGGCGCTGAGCGGCGCCGTTCTGGGGGCCGGACTGTATCTGGCCATCGTGGTGCTGTCGCGGGGCGGCATGGGTGGCGGCGATGTCAAGCTGATCGCCATGATCGGCGCCTTCATGGGGTGGCAGGCGGTGCTGCTCACCACGGTGCTGGCCGCCACCACGGGCAGTCTGGTGGGGGTGGTGCTGATGGTGGCCTTTGGCAAGGGGCGCAAGCACGCCGTGCCGTTCGGGCCGTTTCTGGCTCTGGGCGCCCTGTTCCACCTGTTCTGGGGCGCGCAGGTGATCGACTGGTATCTGGGACTCGGCCGTCCATGAAACTGATGCCGCGCCTGGCATTGATGTTCCTGTTCCTGCTGGGGCTGGCGGTGATCGCCCACCAGCAACTGCGGCTGGAGGCGGCGGACCTGATCATTTCCGATCAGGTGCTTTCCGCCCCGGCGCTGGCCGACTGGCACCACGCCGGGGCCGCCACCCGGGTGTTTCTGGAAATTTTCGCCAGCGGCGGCGCGGTGGTGGTGCTGGTGGTGTGGCTGCGCGTGCTGCGCCGCGCCGCCGAGCACTCCGCTTCGTCGCTGGAAACCCTCACCCCCCTCACCGACGCCCTGCGGGAACTCAAGCAGCAGGAAACCGAACAGCGCCGCCAGACCCACCACGCCATGGCCGAAGTCACCGGCATGCGCGCCATCCAGACCACGGTGCTGGAAGGCATCTCCAGCGGCGTGCTCACCGTGGACCCCCGGGGCCGCATCGCCACCTGCAACCGCTCGGCGCGTCACATCCTCGGCTGGCGGGACGGCCCCCCGGAAGGGCGCACGCTGGCGGAACTGTTTCAAGGCAATCCCCCCGATCTGCTGCTGTCCCCCGTCCGGGGAGATCAGCAGCCCCAGCGTGTGGAGTGCGAGTGGGTGCCCCGGCAGGGGTCGCCACGCACCCTGGGCATGTCCCTGTCCGGCATCGACACCCCCCAGGGGCCGCTGACGGCGGTGCTGTTTTCCGACTTGACCGAGGTGCGCCGCCTGCGGCAGCAGATGGAGCTGCGCCGCCATCTGGCGCACCTGGGCGAGGTGTCGGCGGGCATCGCCCATGAATTTCGCAACAACATGGGGGCGGTGATGGGCTACGCCCGCCTGCTCGGCCACGAGGTGTCCCCGGACGGACCCGCCCACGAGGTGGTGCAGGCGATGATGAGCGAACTGTCGCAGATGGATCAGTTGATCCGCGACCTGCTGGATTTTTCGCGCCCGCAGCGCATGGAACTGGCGCCGGTGAACCCCGCCGCGCTGGTCCGCAACGCCGCAGAGGTGGGCGGCAGCGGGCTGGGGGTGCGGGTGCAGGTGACCGCGGCGGAAAGCCTGCCACCCCTGCTGGCCGACGACACCCACCTGCGCCAGAGTCTCATCAACCTGGTGCGCAACGCCTGCGAGGCGGCACTGGAGGGGGGCAACGCCACGCCCCTGGTCAGCGTGACCGTGACCGTGGACCCCCGCGAACGGGGCCGCACCCGCCCCCGGGCGCTGCTGCTGTCGGTGACCGACAACGGACCGGGCATCGCGGAAGAGTCCCGCGGCAAGATTTTCCTGCCGTTCTTCACCACCAAGCAGAGCGGCACCGGCATGGGACTGGCCCAGGTCCACAAGGTGGTCATCGCCCACGGCGGCGAGGTGCATGCCGACAACGTGTCCGGCAACACCTCCGGCAACACCTCCGGCAACACCTCCGGCAACACCTCCGGCAACACCTCCGGCGGCGCCTGTTTCCAGATGCGTCTGCCCACCATTTATGCCGAACAGGCCCGGCAGGAACACGACGTGGAGGCGGCATGAGGCTGTTGCTGGTGGAAGACAAGCAGGGCATGCGCGACATGCTCACCCGCGCCCTGACCCGCGAGGGCTACGAGGTGACCGCCGTGGCCGATGGGGAACAGGCCCTCAAGGCGCTGCAGGGCACCGCGCCGGACCTGGTGTTGACCGATCTGAAACTGCCGGTGGGGGACGGGCTGGAGGTGCTCGGGGCGGCCCGCGAAATCTCCCCGGACCTGCCGGTGCTGGTGATGACCGCTTACGGCAGCATCGAATCGGCGGTGGCGGCCATGCGTCAGGGCGCCTACGACTTCATCACCAAGCCGTTCGACCCCGACCACCTGATGCTGGTGCTCGCCAAGGCCCTGGAGGCGCGCCGTCTGGTGACGGAAAACCTGGTGCTGCGACAGACCGCCCGTCATCAGGGCGTCCCGGCCATCATCGGCGAAAGCGCGGCGCTCAAGGCCGCCATCGATCAGGTGCAGCGGGTGGCGGCCGGTGACACCACGGTGCTGCTGGGGGGGGAATCGGGCACCGGCAAGGAACTGTTTGCCGAACTGGTGCACGCCCAAAGCCCCCGCGCCAAAGGGCCGTTTGTGGCGGTCAACTGCGCGGCGGTGCCCGAACACCTGCTGGAATCGGAATTTTTCGGCCACGAAAAGGGCGCGTTTACCGGCGCCGACAGCCGCCGCCTCGGCAAGTTCGAACTGGCCCGCAACGGCACCATCTTCCTGGACGAAATCGGCGACATGGACCTGACCCTGCAAGCCAAGCTGCTGCGGGTGCTGCAAAACGGCGAGATGTTCCGCGTCGGCGGGGAGCGCCCGGTGCCGCTGGACGTGCGGGTGGTGGCCGCCACCCACCGGGACCTTGGCGAGATGATGGCACGGGGCGCCTTTCGCGAGGACCTGTTCTACCGTCTGTCCACCTTTCCGGTGCGCATCCCGCCGCTGCGGGAGCGGCGGGAGGACATCGCCCTGCTGGCGACATATTTCGTCACCCGGCTGGCCGCCGAACTGGGACGCGGCACGCGCCGCATCTCCCCCGCCGCCCTTTCGGCCATGGCGGGCTACCACTGGCCCGGCAACGTGCGGGAATTGCAGAACTGCATCGAGCGGGCGGTGATCCTGTCCACCGGCGAGGACATCGCCCACGTGGACCTGGGGACGCCCGGCTCCCTTCACGGCGCGGCGTCTGCCGCCCTGTCGGCGTCCGGCTTGACGGCCCCGGCCCCGGCCCCGAATGGCTCCGGCCACGCCTCCGATCCGCCGCTCTCGCTGGCCGGGTCGCTGCACGAAGTGTCCGGCAGGGCCGCGCGCCACTATGAATCCCTGCGCATCCGCCAGGCCCTGGACGAGGCGCAGGGCAACAAGAGCCGGGCGGCGGAACTGCTGGAAGTCAGCTACAAAACCCTGCTGACCAAGATACGCGATTACGCCATCGAACCGGTGGAAAGCGGCGGCAAACGGGAGTAAGCTGTGGGCCGGTACGCAGTCTGAAACCGGATCGGGAGAGTCCCAGTGAGCCGCCTGTTCAAGTACAACTCGATTGCCGACCACATCCTGTCGGTGCTCGGCGTGGCGCTGGTGGTGATGTTCCTGGTGGTGGTGTTCGGCACCCACTGAGGGGCGCCCCGCCTATTTCGGCTTCGCCCCGGCTCCGGCTTCGGCCTGACGCCGCAGTGCCAGCTCCCGCGAGGCCACCAGCACTCCGCCAAGAATTTTCAGGCCGTAGCCCAGCAGCCACAGGCTGCCCGCCAGCACCGACAGGCCCAAAGGCACCGCCACCAGGGGGTGCCACAGGGAGCGGAAGGCCAGCTCCGGGCTGAGGGCGATGCGCGCCACATGCCCCAGCAACAGCGCGCCGAACCCGCCGGTGACCATCAGCGTGGCCAGCATCAGCAGCACCACCAGCCACGACACCATAAAGTGCCGCGCCCGGGCGCGCCCGGAAGGGGGCGGGCCGGTGGACGGACCGAAGGGGCTGACGCCGGGGTTCATGACCCGGAACCGGGCGGCAGGGGATTGGGCGGAGCTTTGGGCAAAGGCCCGGAGGTGGACCCGGACGTCTCCTGCTCCAGCCACCACTCCCGCACCAGCAAACGCACCTTGAGGGTAATCAGCAGGCTGGCGATCAGCAGCATCCCCACTGCGAACAGAATGAAGTGATCCCGCCGGGCGAGCTGCCGCTCAAACTCGCCAAGTGCCCCATCGAGGCGCTCGGCACCCTGCTCTCCCTTGCCGATTTCGGCTCCGGCCCCGGTCACCGCATGGTTGCGCAGCATCTCTTCCACAGCGCCGACGTGGGTCCAGGCCTCGGACATGCCGACGCCCAGATCGTCCACGTTGCGGCCCCGGTGCTTGGCGTGCTCCACCCGGACCTTCAACGCCTCCAGGCGCATGCCCAGAGCCACATAGCGGTCCTGCAGTTCCGGGGTCAGGGCCATGTCGGCGGCCAGCCGCTTGAGGCTGAGCAGGTAGGCCACCAGGTCGCTCATCGGTTGCGGGGGCAGGTCGAAGGGCGGCATCGGCGAACCCGGGGTGACCCGGGACGGGGCGCGCAGGTGGCGGCGGTGCCAGTCGGCGTCGTGCCCGGCCACCTCGCCCTCGAAGGTCAGGTCCGGTCCCAGGTTGCCGCCGGTGCCCCGCAGGCTGTGGCACCCCTGGCACCCCTTGTGGGCGTAAACCAGTTGGCCCCGGGCCACGGCTGCCGTATCGGCGGCGGAAGGCGGCCAGGGGACGGTGTCGGCGGGCGCGGCAGGCGCGGCGTCGGAGGCGGGCGCGGCGGCGGCGCCTGCTTGCGGGGGGGCGGCGCCGCCGGCATCCCCTGCGGGAGCGGCCGTGGCGGGGGCCGGAACGGGCGCGGGGGGCGCGCCGGTCAGGGTGACCAGATAATCCGCCAGGTGTGCGGCCTCCTCCGGGTCGCTGACCGGCGGCATGAACGAGCCCGGCGTCACCTCCCCCGGTGCCTTGAGGTGGCGCAGGTGCCAGGCGCGGTCGTGGCCGGGCACGGCCCCGGCGCGGGTGAGGTCGGGCCCCACCTGTCCGCCCTTGCCGTTCAGGGTGTGGCAGCCCTGGCAGTTCTTCTGCTCGAACAGGGTTTTACCGGCGGCGGCGTCGGCCAGCGCCACCCCCGGCAGGGCCAGCGCCGCAAGCGGCCCGATTCCCAGCGCCAGGGCCAGGGCCAGCGACATGGAAGTCCCGCGCTTCAACTGAAATGTCCCCACAGGGTGAAGGCGATGAACATCACGGTGCAGGCGATGCCAAAGCTGATGGCCACCGGCCGCTTGCGCGGGTTGCGCTCCGGGCCGGGATCGAAAAAGGGAAAAAATACCAGCAGCACGGGCACGATCCCCATCAGCCCCACCCCCAGCATCTTGGGCGCCCAGCCGCCCAGAAAGCGGAACACCTCGGCGAACTTGAGGAACTGGTAGGCGGCCAGAAAATACCACTCCGGCTTGATGTGCTCCGGGGTCACGAACGGATCGGCCTGCTCCAGCATGGGCGCGGGGCTCAGCCACACGAACACCAGCATGATGGCGATCACCAACAAGGCCGCCACCACCTCCTTGAGCAGGTGGTGGGGCCAGAACGGAATCGCCCCTTCCACCTCCTCCTCCGGCAGCAGCAGGTCGCGGGCCGAGATGATGGCCACCGGCGCGCCGCCCCGGGTCACCACCAGGTGGCGCACATGGTGGCGCACCATTTCCTCGTTGGCGCGCCGCAGCGGCTCGTTGTAGTCGATGGTCAGCAGGGGAAAGGTCATGATCTCGCCCACCGTCACCGGGGCGTGGGGCTCCTCGGCCAGCACCCGGCCCGCCAGGTCGGTACCGGTGACGATGCCCACGTAACGGGGGGGCTCCGAGTGCTCCTCCCGCACCAGCAGGGAGCGGATGCCCATGCGCCGCATCAGGCGCGCCGCGTCCACCAGATCGGTGCCGGGGGGCACCGAAACCGGATCGTCGCTCATCACATCCCGAACCCGCATCATGCCCATGGCGCAGGATTCCTTACAGCGGCCCGGAGATGCCCAGGCGCCGGATCATCAGAAAGTGCATGAGGAGCAGCACCATCATGGCCAGCGGCATGAGCACCACATGGAAGGCGAAAAAGCGCGTCAGGGCCAGTTGCCCGACGGTGTCCCCCCCCTTGATGAAATAGACCAGGTCATCGCCGATCAGAGGGATGGCGCCGGGGATCTCGGCACCCACCACGGTGGCCCAGTACGACAGGGAGTTCCACGGCAGCAGGTAGCCGGAAAAACCGAATATCAGAAGCCCGAACATGAGCAGGGAACCCACCACCCAGTTGAAATCCCGAGGCGGCTTGTAGGCGCCGTACATGAACACCCGCAGGGCGTGGATCATCACCACCACCATGATGAGGTTGGCCCCCCAGTGGTGAAAACCCCGCGTCAGCCAGCCGAACGGCACCACGTTGGTGATGTGCACCACCGAGGCGTAGGCCTGATCCACCGTGGGGCGGTAATAAAGCAACAAGGCCACCCCGGTGACCACCTGGATGAGGAAAATCAGAAAGGCGATGCCACCAAAACAGAACCAGAAATTGACGTGCGCCGGCACCGGCTTGCGCAGCGCCTTGGACAGGGCCGCGCGAAAGTCCAGCCGCTCGTCCAGCTCGCCGTACAGGACACCGGTGAACAGGCTGGCGATGTTGAGGACGTTGCGCAGCCCCTCGCCGCTGTCGGGGTTGCGTTCGCGCTTGAAGGGCCAGAGTTTGCCGAACCAGCGTCCCATATCAGTTCACCGCCATTTCAGCTGATGACCACGGTATCGCCGGCCACCCGCACGTCGTAGCGCTTGAGGGGGGCCGGGGCCGGGCCCTGCACCACCGCGCCGTTGATGTCGTAGCGCGAGGCATGGCACGGGCACACCATCTGGCGCGCCTCGGGGCTCCACCCCACCAGACAGCCCAGGTGGGTGCAGACCAGGCCCAGGGCGTGGACGGTGCCGTCCACCCGCACCACGCCTACCGGCTGCCCCTCCACCAGCAGCTTCACCATGGGTTCCTGATCCAGTTTGGCAAGGGGGAACGACACGCTGCGCTCGCCGCCGGTCTGCCCGCCTTCCGGCTGCGGCCACACGTAGCGGCCGGCCACGTAGGCGCTGGTGCCCACCGCTCCCGCCGCCCACAGCCCCAAGCCCAGGTTGAGCATGCGGTGCATGAACTGGCGCCGTTCCGCGTCCACCGCCGCAGCCCCGGTAGCGTCCGGCGGCTGAAGCTCCCCCCCGTTGGGAACGGCGTCGCTCATTTGGGTTTGCCGGGCCAGTTGGTCGGCGCCTTGGCCGTGCCCTTGTAGCTTTGCAGGAATTCCACCACCGCCTCCAGTTCATCGTCCGTGAGGGGGATCTGACGCATGATGGAGCGCGGGTTCACGCTGCGCGGGTCGCGGATGTACTTGCGCATGCGGTCCGGATCGCTCCACGCCGCCACGCTCTGCAGCGGCGGTCCCATTTTACCCCCCTTACCGTTCAGACTGTGACAGGAAAGACACCCCTTGCGCTCGATGAGCATCTTGGCGTTGATGTCGGGCCTGGGGGCCTCGGCGTGCGCCACGCTGGAGGCGGCTGCCGGAGCAGATTCGGCGGCCAGCACGGCCGGAACGGAGAAGGCCCCCAGCCACAGCAGGGCGCTCAGGGCAGCGATCGATTGACGCAACGACATTCCAGCAACCTCCCAGTCTTGGTATCTGTGTGTCTGTTCGGAGCCACTTGCGTGGCTGTTCCGGTCCCGGTTGCGGCCCCACGGCCGACTTCCGGCGTAACTTCCGGCGTAACTTCCGGCGTAACTTCCGGCGTAACTTCCGGCATCACTCCCGGCACAATTCCCCCCCCGGTGGAAAGGGGGAGACTATCCTCCAATTACGCGCCAAAGTCCAGCCCCGCGCCCCTGCCGGAACCCGGCCGGGGGGGAAAGCGGGGAACAAAAGGGGGGGCGGGAGATTGACCCGGAGCGGGCGCTTCCGCTACAACCCCGGCTACCGCCCCCGGCGTTTTTTCGCAAGGCAGAAGGACCCCGCCCATGCAGTTGCAGCGCTCCGTTTTCGTCCCGAGGCTTTATTGGATCCTGGGGTTGTTTTTGTGGACCCTCCCCGTGCCCGCCATTGGCCTGGCCGCGGAGGCACCGGCGGACGAGCCGTGGGCGGCGGGGTTGACCCCGGAGCACGGCACCGTGCCCGCCGGGGTGTGCGCCCCTCCCCCCGCTCCACTGCCCGCGGCCGCGCCTGCCGAATTGGCCTGGCTTTCCCCCACCCCCCAGGGCGACCACCTGCTGTCCGTGGGCGGCACCTCGCCCCGTGACCTGTGGGCGGTGGGCGACCGGGGGCGCATCCTGCATTACACCGGCTCCTGGCGCACGGTGGACAGCGGCGTCAGCGATTATCTGGCCGGGGTGTGGGCCGCCGACCCCCGCCATGTGTTCGTCACCGGTTACAACGGCCGCGTGCTGTTCTTCGACGGCAGCGCCTGGCACCACCAGCCCACCGGCGTCAGCAACGACTTCAACGGCATCTGGGGCGCCTCCGCCAGCGACGTGTTCACCGTGGGCGACCGGGGGGTGATCTTCCATTGGGACGGCACCTGCTGGATGCGCCAGGAGAGCGGCACCCGCAACCTGTTTTTCGGCGTGTGGGGGAGCGCCTCCGCCGACGTCTGGGCGGTGGGCGGACGCGGCAACGTGGCCCATTTCGACGGCCTGCGCTGGAGCCCGGTGGACACCGGCGTCGGGGATCTGGCGTTTGTCTCGGTGTGGGGCAGCGGGGCGGACAACGTCTACATCGCCGGCGAGGGCGGCACCCTGCTGCACCGGACGGGAAGCGGCTGGGGGCGCGAAGATCTGGGCACCGAAACCCTGCTGCGCTGGGTCTGGGGCAGCGCCGCCAGCGACGTGTGGGTGTCCGGCGACGAAGGTTTTCTGGCGCATTTCGACGGCCAAAGCTGGCAGCGCGTGGCCACCGGCACCGATCTGGCCATACGGGGTGGGTGGAGCGATCCACGGCGGCCCTCCGGACTGGTGCTGGTGGGGGATGACGGGTTGATCCTGTCCGGTTCCGGAAAGCCCGGAAAGCCCCGGCTGAAACCCGCGCGGCAGGGCGTTTTTGCCGATCTGTTCGCACTGGACGGCAACTGGGCGGTGGGGGACGAGGGGGTGATGATGCAGCGCACCCGCAACGGTCGCTGGCAACCGCTGAAACCGGTCGCCAACGGACCGCGCGGCCCCCTGTCCGCCGTGGCCGCCCTGCCCGATGGGCGGGCCGTGGTGGCGGGCAGCGAGGGGGCATGGGTGGGGGACGGTCGCCACTGGCGCGCCGTGCCGGTGCCGGAAGGGCGGGCGGTTCACGCCCTGCGGGCGTGGGGCAATCGGGTGCTGGCGGCGGGGGACGCCGGTCTGGTGGCGGCCTTCACCGGCGACGGCTGGGAAATACTGGAAACCGGCAGCCACGACAACCTGTACGGCATTGGCGGAAGATCCCCCGCGCAACTGTGGGTGGTGGGAGAGGACGGCGCCGCCTGGCGGCTGGCCGACGGCGCGTGGCGGGCGTGGCCGGTGCCCGGCGGCGAAACCCTGTATGCGGTGTCCGCCTCCGGTGTGGCGGTGGGGGAAACCGGGGCCATCTATCGCTGGCTGGAGGGGGGACAGGATGGAGCGGAGGGGGCGTGGCACCCCGTGGGCGGGGGCGGACTGTCCCTGATGGGGGTGGTGGACACGGCGGACGGCCACACCTGGGCGGTGGGGGATTTCGGCACCATTCTGGACCTGGACAACGCCCGGCCGGGGGCTTTGCCCCGGGTGGTTTCCGCCACCGGGCAGAGTTTGTGGGGCGCCGGGCTGGACGGCAACGGACGCCTGACCCTGGTGGGGGATGGCGGCGTCATGCTCGGCGCGGGAACCCCCGCCATGCCCGCGGGAGTTTCCCCGCCGCGATGAAGCTGGCCGCGCCATGGGTTTTACGCGAATAGGCCCGCCGGGGCTCCCCGGCCCCGCACCCCCACGTCCGGGTTTTCTCCCACGTCGATTCCGGCCCCCCCTATCCCCAGCCCTTTCCCCCCCAACGGGGAGGAAAGGGAGGTGCTGCGCGCACGGCACGTGATGCGGAAAGTGATGGATTAGATTTGTCCCGCGTGGGACCGGCTGGAATAGCCGTCACGTATGGTTTGTCGTCGAACGGTGACACTGGCAGGGGAACAAAAACCGAGGAAAAGGCGCGGCCGGATTCGCGATGGACGGGGCCGTGCCACGGGTTT
>JAOUFN010000045.1 GCA_029858285.1 Nitrospirota bacterium
CCCCGGCGTCCCCCCCCGGGTTGATCCGGCCACCTGCCTCGCCACCGGCCGTTGCAATTTCCCCCATACGCGCTACCCTTGAGGCAGAGTCTGGCCGTGTCGCCGGGGTGAAGCACCTCTGGCGGGGAGGGCCGTGCCATGTTGGGTCTCAGGTGGTTGCCAGTGCGCTGGCTGATTCGCCGGGCGGCCCGCTCTCAGGGGTTTCTGGACCCCGTCCTGCTGCTCGCCCGGTTGCGGCGGTTCACCCAGCCTTCCGAGGTGGGGGAACCCATCGAACTGCTGCGCGCCGGGGTGGTGATGCACGCCCGGGGGCTGGTCAACGCCCGCGTGCTGCAACACAACCTGGACTGGGTGTGGCCGTGGTGGGTGGAACGCCAGTTCGATCCCGCCGATGACGCCTTTGTCCCGCGCGCCTTCTCGCTTACCCACATCAACCTGACGCACCGCAACTGGACCGCCGTGGGCTTGCCGGACCTGGACGACCTGCCCATCGTGGACCCGCGCGGGCTGCTCACGCCGTTTTACGACTCCTGGTCCCTGGACTGCTGGCTGCTGGCGGACGACGGCACCCACCTGCTCCCCTCCCGCGCGCTTCAGGCCAGCCAGTGGCAGGAGCTGGATGCGGGCCTGGCCATCGAAACCGAAACCCGCGCCCCCGGCGCCCTGCTGCGCACCCGTGTCCGGGTAGAGGTGGACGCCGGGCGCCCGGTCTGCCGCCTGCTGGCGCGGGGAGAGCTGGACGCCGGGGGCTGGCTGGCCATCTCCCTGCGCCCCTGCAACCCGGAAGGGGTAAGCTTTGTCCACCGCGCGCGCTTGTCCCCGGAGCGCACCGCCTGGCAACTGGAGGAGCACCGCACGGTGGGCTTTTCCGAGCCGGTGGCGCGCCACCACGTATCGCCCTATACCCAGGGCGACGTGTTCATCCATCTGGACGACGCCGGGGACGAGACCCACGGCGAGTGCCCGGTGGGCATGCTCACCGCCGCCGCCCTGTTCCGGGTCGAGCCGCTGCAGGAAAAATCCGTCACCGCCAGCATCCCCCTGGGGGCGGCCCCTCCCCGGCACCCGCCGGCCACGCCCGGCGCCAACCGCTTCGACTGGCCGTCGGCCCTGTCCGGGCACGCCCGGCTGACCCTTTCCGCCGGCAAAATCGCCCCCCTTTACGACGCCGCCCTGCGCACCCTGGTGCTGCACTCCCCCCACGACGTGTGGCCCGGCCCCTTCACTTACAAGCGCTTCTGGTTCCGCGACGCGGCCCTGATCGTCCACGCCCTGCTGTGCGCCGGACTCACCGACCGCGGCCGCCGCGCCCTCGACCAGTTTCCGCAGCGCCAGCGGTCGAACGGATATTTCCATTCCCAGGACGGGGAGTGGGATTCCAACGGTCAGGCCCTGTGGATCTTCCGCCGCTACTGCGAACTTACCGACAGCGCCCCCCCGGATCACTGGTGGCACACCATCCCCCGTGCGGCGCGCTGGATCGTGCGCAAGCGCCTGAGCGGGGCGCGCGGCGTCCCCTCCGATGCCCCCCACGCGGGGTTGTTACCCGCCGGGTTCTCCGCCGAGCATCTGGGGCCGAACGATTTTTATTACTGGGACGATTTCTGGGGCATTGCCGGGCTGGACGCCGCCGCGTGGATGTCCGCCCGGCGTGGCGAGGCGGCCGCCGCCAGCGCCTGGCGCCGGGAGTCGGCGGCGTTCAGGGCCGATGTGGAACGCAGCCTGGCCGGTGCCGCGCGGCGGCTGGGGCGGGCGGCCATGCCCGCCTCCCCTTACCGCAGGCTGGACGCGGGGGCCATCGGTTCGGTGGCCGCCGGATACCCGTTGCAACTGTTCCCGCCGGACGACCCGCGCCTGACCGACACCGCCCGCTACCTGCTGGAGGAGTGTTTTTACGCAGGCGGCTTCTTTCAGGAGATGATCCACTCCGGCATCAACGCCTACCTGACCCTGCACGTGGCCCAGTTGCTGCTGCGTGCCGGGGATGTCCGTGCCGGGGATGTCCGTGCCGGAGATCCCCGTGCCGGAAGCCCCGGCGCCATCGACCTGCTGGACCGGGTGGCGGAGCTGGCCTCCCCCACCGGCCAGTGGCCGGAGGCCATTCACCCCCGCACCCGGGGCGGCTGCATGGGCGACGGCCAGCACGTGTGGGCCGCCGCCGAATGGGTGATGCTGGTGCGCAACGCCTTTGTGCGCGAGGCGGGCGAGGGGGAAAAGGCCGACCTGGTGCTGGCCGCCGGGGTGGTGCCCGACTGGCTGGCGGGGGGGAAGGAGTGCGGCTTCGGCCCCGCCCCCACCCCCTTCGGGGCGATCACCGTGCGGGTACAGGAGCAAGGCGACGGCACGCGGGTGAGCTGGAGCGCCGGGTGGTTCGGCCCGCCGCCCCGCATCACCGTGCAACTGCCCGGCCACCCGCCCGTGGTGACGGAGGCGGGCGTTTCCGGAGTACTCATCCCCGCCGCCGCGCCGGATGCCGCAGCGGAGGTGCCCGCATGAACATCCTGCTGGTCACCAATACCTTTTTCCCCCACGTGGGGGGCGTGGCCCGCTCCGTGGCCGGGTTTGCCGACGCCTATCGCCAGCGTGGCCACCGGGTGCTGGTGGTGGCGCCGCTGTTTCCCGGTACTCCCCCCCACGAGGAGGACGTCCTGCGGGTGCCCGCGTTGCAGCAGTTCAACGGCAGCGACTTTTCCGTGGGGTTGCCCTCCAGCCTGCTGCTGGCCGGGCCGGTGCGCGAGTTCGCGCCGGACATCGTCCACTCCAACCATCCGTTCCTGCTCGGCAACGCCGCCCTGCGCCTGGCCCACCGCTACCGCCTGCCGCTGCTGTTCACCCACCACACCCTGTATGAGCACTACACCCACTATGTGCCCCTGAACTCCCCGGCGCTGCGCCGCTTTGTCATCCGTCTGGCCACCGAGTACGCCAACCTGTGCGACACGGTGTTTGCCCCCAGCGGCAGCGTGGCGGACCTGCTGCGGGAACGGGGGGTGACCACTCCCGTCGAGGTGGTGCCCACCGGCGTGGACGTGGAGCGCTTCGCCCGTGGCGACGGCGCGGCCCTCCGCCAAAAGCTGGGCATACCCGCCTCGGCCCCGGTGATCGGCCACGCCGGGCGGCTGGCGCCGGAAAAGAACCTCAATTACCTGGCCGAGGCGGTGGCGCTGGCCCTGGAGAAACAGCCTGACGCCCACTTTCTGCTGGTGGGGGAGGGGCCGTCCGGCGCCGCCATCGAAAATCATTTTCAGCATCGTCCCGCTGCCCGCTTCGGCACCCGTTCCGGGGCCGCTGCCGGTCCCCCGTCGTCGCGCCTGCACCGGCTGGGGCTGCTGGACTGGAGCGACCTGGCGGACGCCTATCGGGCCATGGACGTGTTTGCCTTTGCCTCCCGCAGCGAAACCCAGGGCATGGTGCTCACCGAGGCCATGGCCGCCGGGGTGCCGGTGGTGGCGCTGGACGCGCCGGGGGCGCGGGAGGTGGTGCGGGACGGCGTCAACGGCCGCCTGCTCTCCGCCACCGCCCCCCCCGTCGCCATGGCCGAGGCCCTGCTGGAGGTGCTGGATGCCCCGCAGCAGAAGCGCGCGGCCCTGCACGCCGGAGCCGTGGCCACCGCCGGGGATTTTTCCATGCCCCGCACCGCCGCGCGCGCCCTGGAAATGTATTCCCGGCTGGTCGCCACCGGGCAGCCGCACCGAAACGAGGCCGCACCGGGGGTGCTGGACGACATTGCCCACGCCATTGCCACCGAGTGGGACATGTTGCAGGGAATCACCGCCGCAACCCGCGCCGTGCTCGCCGGGAACGGGGATGACAGCGCGGCGGGGGCGAACGAAGATCGGGGCTAACGGCAAGGCGTCTGCAAAACACCTGCGGCAAACCGGGCGCGGAGATTCGGCGGAGAATTGAAGGGCGCGGAGAAATGAAGGGGAAAAAAAGAGGGGTGCCGGAGCGCTACGATGGGGGAAATAGCACCCCGGCACCCAGGGAGGCACTGACGCGCCTCCCGAACCGGAAAATCTTTTTGTGCGACCGGAACCCCATCACCACGGGCAGGTCACCACGGGCAGGACGCGCACCCGAAGGCACATCCCGGCGGCCCCTCAACGGTTGTCGGTGATCGCGTTCCCCCCGCAACGGTCTCGGATCATACGCCAGCCCCCCCTCCCTTTGTAAAGGGTTCCGCAATAATTTTTTTTGGGCGGGGAGACGCCCCCCCGCCATCGGTTGCCGGTTTGTGGATTAGCTGCTACGTTGAAACCCGAACTCGGGAGAGAGCGGTTTTGGCCGGAAATGGGGGCGTCCGGACGGGGGGTGCGCCACGGGGATGACACGCACAGGGAAGGAGAGGGTTTTATGCGCACACGGATTGTAGGACTGTTGTCGGGGCTGCTGGCGGGCGTGGTGCTGTGGGGCGGCGCCACGGCGTGGGCGGCCGCGCCGGTGCGGGAGCCGGTGCTGTCGAAGGAATCGCAGAAATGCGTCGGCTGCCACCGCGAACTGACCGTCAACATCTACCAGCAGTGGGGCAAGAGCAAGCACTACGGCGCCAACATCGGCTGCTACGAGTGCCACCGGGCGGATAGCTCCGACGCGGATGCCGTCAAGCACAACGGCCTGACCATCTCGGTGCTGGTGTCCCCCAGGGATTGCGCCCGCTGTCACGAAACCGAGGTGCGTGAATTCACCGAATCCCACCACTCCAAGGCCGGCCGCATCATGGGCTCCCTCGACAACACCCTGGCCGAGGTGGTGGAAGGCAACCGCGGCATGGTCACCCCGGCGTTCCCCAACGGGGTGTCGGCGGCGGCGGTGAACGGCTGCTGGCAGTGCCACGGCAGCGAGGTGAAGGTGCTCAAGGGCGGCAAGCTCGACCCCGCCACCTGGCCCAACAGCGGCATTGGCCGCATCAACCCCGACGGCTCGGAGGGCAGTTGCTCCGCCTGCCACCAGCGCCACGACTTTTCCGTCGCCCAGGCCCGTCAGCCGGAGAACTGCGGCAAGTGCCACATGGGGCCGGACCATCCGCAAATCGAGATTTACAACGAGTCCAAGCACGGCATCAACTACTACGCCAACAAGGACGAGATGAACCTGCATTCGTCCAAGTGGGTGGTGGGCGAGGACTATTTCGCCGCCCCCACCTGCGCCACCTGCCACATGTCGGCCACCAGGGAGCTGCCGGTCTCCCACAACGTGGGTCTGCGCATCAAGTGGAACAACCGGCCGGTGCATTCCAAGCTCTCGCACCTGACGGACGCGAAGTGGGGGCTGCCCTCCGCCAGCGTCACCGGGGACGAGCGGCGCGAGAACATGAAGACGGTGTGCGTGGCCTGCCACGCCCCCGGTTTCACCGACAACTTCTTCACCCAGTACGAGGCGCTCATCGACCTGTACGACCAGAAGTTCGCCACACCGGGTGAAAAACTCTACACCGCCGCCACAGCGGTCCTGAAGAAGGCCAGGGGTGAGCAGTACGCCGCCTTCGCCAACAAGATCGACTACACCTGGTTCGAACTGTGGCACCACGAGGGGCGCCGGGCGCGTCACGCGGCGTCCATGCAGGCGCCGGACTACACCCACTGGCACGGCACCTACGATCTGGCCAAGAATTTCTATTCGGAGTTCGTGCCCGAGATCGAGGAGATCATCGCCGACAACATCCAGGGGGTGGCCGCCACCGAGGCGGCGGCGCTGGAAAAACTGCTCGCCGAGGTGCTCGCCAGCAGCGATCACCAGTGGTCCCAGGGCAAGGTCAACCCCGAGGAGCGCGCCGAACGCGAAAAGCGCCGTCAGGAATTCCTCAACCGCTACAAATAGGGGAGGGAGGAGGGGACACCCCCCGGCGAGGGGGGGACGCCCCCCGGCGGTATTCGCGTAAAACACACGCCCGATCCGCGTTCATCGCGAGGGGGGGACGCCCCCCGGCGGTATTCGCGTAAAACACACGCCCGATCCGCGTTCATCGCGAGGGGGGGACGCCCCCCGGCGGTATTCGCGTAAAACACACGCCCGATCCGCGTTCATCGCGAGGGGGGGACGCCCCCCGGCGGTATTCGCGTAAAACACACGCCCGATCCGCGTTCATCGCGAG
>JAOUFN010000046.1 GCA_029858285.1 Nitrospirota bacterium
CCGCGTGGGACCGGCTGGAATAGCCGTCACGTATGGTTTGTCGTCGAACGGTGACACTGGCAGGGGAACAAAAACCGAGGAAAAGGCGCGGCCGGATTCGCGATGGACGGGGCCGTGCCACGGGTTTTACGCGAATACCGCTGCGGGCCGTGCCCGCCGCCCGCCGGGGCTCCCCGGTCGCGATGAAGCTGGCCGCGCCACGGGTTTTACGTGAATACGCCCGCCGGGGCTCCCCGGCCGCGATGGACGGGGCCGTGCCACGGGTTTCGCGAATACCGCTGCGGGCCGTGCCCGCTGTCTGCCGTCTACATGTCGCCTTGCATGCCTTCGTACTCTTCGTACCAGGTCATCTGAATGGATTCGAGGAGGCCCTCGCTGGCTTTTTTGGGGTCGTCGGCGAAATCCGGCAGGTCCACGATCATCTTGTGCAGATCGGTGAAGCGCAGGCTCAGCGGGTCCTTGTCGGGGTAGCGCTGAATCAGTTCGAACGCGATGTCTTCGGAAGAATTCCAGTTCAATCCGGCCATGGTCAATGTCCTCCTGCCTGTGCGCGGGTGGTCATCACCTGCACCACCACTTCGCCGGTTCCCTCCACCACCGCCTGGCAGGCCAGACGGGACTGGAGGGTAAGGCCTTCGGCGCGGTCCAGGCGATCCTCTTCGTCCTCTTCCATCTCCGAAAGGTGCTCCGTTCCCGACTTTACCACCACGTGGCAGGTGGTGCATGCGCACACTCCGCCGCAATTGTGGGCCAGGTCCACACCGTAACGAATGGCGATGTCCAGCAGGCTGCCGGGGCGGCCGTGGTCACCATAAGGATAATCGGACACTACCACCTCGCAGGTGACCCCGGAAGGCAGAAAAGTTACTTTGGCCATGTCTTGCCGCTGCTCCGTGGCTTCAGGACGCGCTGCCGTCACCGACCGCCTGGGTCGGCTTGCCGGAGCGGTTCAGAAAGTCGTTGACCGCCGCCTTGATGGCGTCCTCGGCCAGCACCGAGCAGTGAATCTTGACCGGCGGCAGGTTGAGTTCCTCGACGATGTCGGTGTTCTTGATCGCCAGCGCCTGATCCACGGTGCGCCCCTTGAGCCACTCGGTGGCCAGGGACGAGCTGGCAATGGCCGAACCGCAGCCGAAGGTCTTGAATTTGGCGTCCTCGATGATGCCGTCGTCGTTGATCTTGACCTGCAGTTTCATCACGTCGCCGCACTCGGGGGCGCCGACGATGCCGGTGCCCACGCCGTCCTCCTCCTTGCCGAAGGATCCCATGTTGCGGGGGTTGTTGTAGTGATCCAGTACCTTGTCGCTGTATGCCATGACCTGTTCTCCTGCCCGCCGTCTGCGCGGCGGTTATTTTATTTTCGAACCTTTTTCCGTATGAGGACCCGCGTCAGTGGGCCGACCAATGCACCTGGCTCAGGTCGATCCCTTCCTTGGCCATTTCGTAAAGGGGCGACATCTCCCGCAGCCGCGTGATGGTCTCCACCACCCGGCCGATGACGAACTCCACCTCCTCGGCGGTGGTGAAGCGCCCGATGGAAAACCGCAACGACGAGTGGGCCAGTTCCTCGGAAACGCCCAGGGCGCGGATCACGTAGGACGGCTCCAGGGTGGCGGTGGTGCAGGCGGAACCCGACGCCAGGGCCACTTCCTTGAGGCCCATGAGCATGGACTCGCCCTCCACATAGGCAAAGCTGATGTTCAGGTTGTGGGGCAGGCGGTGGCTGCGGCTGCCGTTCACCGACACCTCGTCCAGCGCGGCCAGGATGCCCGCTTCCAGGCGGTCGCGCAGGGCGGCGATGCGCACCGATTCGGCGGCCATCTCGGTGCGGCACAGTTCGGCGGCCTTTCCAAGTCCCGCCACGCCGGGCACGTTCAGGGTGCCGGAGCGCATGCCGCGCTCGTGGCCGCCGCCGTCGATCTGGGCCGACAGCCGCACGCGGGGGTTCTTGCGCCGCACATACAGGGCGCCCACCCCCTTGGGTCCATAAATTTTGTGGCCGGTGAGGGCAAGCAGGTCGATGCCCATGGCCTGCACGTCCACCGGAACCTTGCCCACCGCCTCGGTGGCGTCGGTGAAGAAGATCACCCCCGCCTCCTTGGCCACCTTGCCGATGGCCGCCATGTCCTGCACCGTGCCGATCTCGTTGTTGGCCATCATCACCGACACCAGGACGGTGTCCGGCCGCAGGGCCGCCCGCACGTCGTCGGCCGAGACCCGCCCCTCCTTGTCCACCTTCAGTTCGGTGACCTCGAAGCCGCGTTCGCGCACCAGGTGCTTGACCACGTCCTGCACCGGGCGGCTGTCGGTGACGGCCACCACCATGTGGCGGCCCTTTTCGGCGTACATGTCGGCCACGCCCTTGATGGCCAGGTTGATAGCCTCGGTGCCGCCGCTGGTGAAGATGACTTCCTTGGCGCTGGCGCCGATCAGTTCCGCCACCTGCTCGCGGGCGGCGTCCACCGCCTGTTCCGCCGCCCAGCCAAAGCTGTGGTTGCGGCTGGAGGGGTGCCCGAACAGGTTCGTAAAGTAGGGCAGCATGGCCTCCAGCACCCGCGGGTCCATGGGGGTGGTGGATTGGTAGTCCATGTAGATCGGTGTGTTGACAGTCATATCGTTCTCAAGTCCCAGACAGGTTTCAGGTAGTTGCAAAGCGAACGGGGCGCGCCAGTTCCGGGGCTGCCGGCGAGGGCGACATGGCATGCACCTCGGCCACGCTCATGCCCGCCAGCAGCGCCGAGATGCGTTGCTGGATGTGGGCCACCGGGGTGCGGATGGTGCAGGTGTCGGCCTGCATGCACGGAATCACCGTGTCGTGCACGCAGTCGGCAATGCCGATCGGCCCCTCGATCACCTCGATCACCTCGGCGATGGAGATGTCCTCGGGGGGGCGCGACAGGGCGTAGCCGCCCTTGGGGCCGTTTTCGCTCACGATCAGTCCGCAGCGGGACAGGGTTTGCAGGATTTTCGCCATCATCTCCACCGGAATCTGGTAGATCTCGGCGATCTCCTTGGCATTCACCAGGCGTCCCTCGGCGAGAAAGCCGATATGGTGCAGCGCCATCAGCGCATAGTCGATTTTCTTGGTCAGCTTCAACACGTTCGGTTACCCCCGGCGAGCATTGCGATCGACGGCATCCGGTTAGCGACCAGATAGATCGGCGATCAAAAGGGTCGGATATAAGACTAGCACCCCCCCGGGGGCTGGTCAACCACCTGTTCCACATCCGGCCAAAAGCCTGGAAGGGGCTTGCGGGACAAGGCCGACACGCGCATTCCGGGCAGTTTGTCGAGGCCGCTCGCGGGGCCTCTCCGGGGCGACCGGGCGCCCCCGTTTCCGGGGCCATGGATTGACTTTTGATGTCTGTGGTTGGCAAACTCGGCGCATCTTTATCTGTGCCACCCGAGCGAATCCGGAACACCGCATGTCCCACTTCAAGTCCCTGGCCCCGTTGGCCCTGGCCGTCGCCCTGTCCCTGCTGATCGCCGGTTGCGGCGCGGTGGGCAAGGGGATGCGGTCCGTGGGCGGCTGGGTGGGACTGGGCGACGGTGAGCCGGAGCAGGCCGCCCCCGCCAGCGGGGACAAGGCCGCCACGCCGGAGGCAGCGCCCACGCCCACGCCCACGCCCACGCCCACGCCCACGCCCACGCCCACGCCCACGCCCGCTCCGGCGCCGACGGTGCCCGAACTCACCCTCCCCCCCACGCCCACCGCGCCGTTCGAGGACGAGGAGCACAAGCCCTCTGCCGCCGTGCCGCCGCCCGCGCCGTCCAGGCCGCAGGTGTACGAGGTGATCGTGCCGGAGGGGGCCTACACGTTCGTGCCGCGCGAACTCACCATCTACGAGGGCGACACCGTGGTGTGGAAAAACGAAAGCGGACTGGTCCACCTGTTCGCCACCATCCCCGGCTCCGATCCGTCCGGGCACATGGAAATCGAGCCGTCGGACCTGCTGGTGAACGCCGACCTGTCACACACCTTCCTCGCCGCCGGCAACTATCCGTATTTTTGCTTCATCCACAACCGCATGACGGGTAAAGTCGTCGTGTTGCCACGTTGATCCGGATTTTCCCCGTGAAGCACCTGTCAAGCATACTTCTCCACACATTCCGCCGCATCGCCTGCCGCGTGGCGGCGGGCCGGGGCGCCCTGCGTCGCCCGTTGCCCCTGTTGTGGCTGTCCCTGCTGGGGGCCGCCGCAGTGGCCGCCTGCACCGCCCGCGCGGTGGAACCGGCCGCCATGTTCAACGTGCCGATTCCCCCGGATACCGAAGAGCACCCCATCGCCATCGAGTTCATGCCCAAAACCGGCCTGGGCTATGTGGACTGGGTAAAGGCCTTGCAGGGCGGCACCATTACCCCCTTCGGCTCGATCAACGAGGGCGAGGTGGAGATGACCCCCATCGACTTCGACGTGGTGTTCCGGGTCAAGGGCGACATCCCCGATGTGGTCTATCCGCACCTGCCCCACACCCAGTGGCTCGACTGCCGCAACTGTCACCCCGACATCTTCAAGATGAAGGCCGGCAGCAATCCGATCACCATGGCCAAGATCGTCGAGGGCGAATACTGCGGCCGTTGCCACGGCAAGGTGGCCTTCCCGTTGTACGACTGTGCGCGCTGCCACTCCAAACCCAAGTAACGGGGTGCGCCTCTCCGGTCAGCGTGGACGGCGGCTTGCCCGCGCCCTTGGCCTGGGGGTGGCCCTGCTGCTGGCGGCCTGTTCCAGCAACACCCAGCCCCACGCCTCCCTGGCTCCGAACCCGTCGCCACAGGCGGTGGTTCACAAGGTGGTGGAGCAGTTCGAGGTCGGCCCCACCGCCTATGTGCGCAGCCTGCATGTGGAGGGCGACCGGCTGTTCGTCGGCACCTCCACCGGCGTGCTGGAGGTGAACCGCAGCAGCGGCGACGTGGTGCGCACCTTCAGCGGCAAGGAAGGCATGCGCAACAGCTATGCCTTCATCGTGCGCCCCGACCCCGAAGGGCGGCTGTGGATGGGCACCAACGGCGGCGGCCTGAGTATCTGGCAGGACCCGGCCCCGGATGCGGCAAAGGGCCATCCCCAGGCCCAGACGGTCAAAAATTACCTGCCCAAAAACGGCCTCGCCGATCTGTGGGTGTATGACGTCGCCTTCACCCCGGAGGCCACCTGGCTGGCGACCTGGGACGGCGTCAACCGCATCAGCGGCAGCCGTCTGGACGACAAATCGGCCTGGACCACCTATAACGTGGCCGACGGACTGGCCAACCCGTGGGTTTATGCGATCCAGATCGCCAAAGACGGCGCCGTGTGGTTCGGTACCGAAGGCGGACTGTCGCGGCTGCGGGACGGCAACTGGACATCATGGCGCCACGCCGATGGAATGGGGGCCGAAAACCCCGGCGGCCTCAAGACCAACGAAAAATCCGGCTTCGGCTCCACCCGCCCCGGCGAGCACTCCCACGATCTCACCACCCTGGACAGTTCCGGCAGCGAGACTTATAACGCCAACTATGTGTTCTCCCTGCTGCTGGAACAGGACGGCGCCCTGTGGATCGGCACCTGGGGCGCCGGGCTGTCGCGCTTCGACGGCGACAAGAAATTCGTCAATTACACCAGCAAGGACGGGCTGGCGGGCAACGTGGTCTATGCCATTGCCAAAGGGCCGGACGGCGTGCTGTGGCTGGGAACCAACCACGGCCTGAGCCGATTTGACGGCAGCCACTGGCAGACCATCACCCGCGAGCAGGGCCTGCTGGGGGACGATATTTATGCCGTGACCGTGGATTCGGACAACGTGGTGTGGGTGGGCCAGAAGGGCGGCGTCAGTCGTCTTGCGCCCCAGCCCGCCACCACATAAAGAGGCGCCCCCACCGCATTGCCGAAGGCCCTGTCAAGGGCGCAGAAGCCGCGTTCAGCCCCTTGCGTTGCCCTTGCGGGGGGCGGAAGAAAAGACGCGGCCAGTTTCGCGATGGACGGGGCCGTGACGGGGGTTTTACGCGAATACCGCCGGGGGGCGTCCCCCCCTGGGTTTTGCGTGAATACCGCTGCGGGCCGTGCCC
>JAOUFN010000028.1 GCA_029858285.1 Nitrospirota bacterium
CCCCAACTTCCTGCAGTACCAGGCCAAGTCGAAGCAGTCGGAAGCCCGCGTGCTTCTGTCCGGCCTGTACACCTCGCAGATTGCGTTCTTTGCCGAGACCAACATCTACGGCAACTGGACCATGGCGCTTGGCGTGGTGAATGACGCCAACAACATCGGCTTCCTGCCGGCGTCGACGCCGAAGTACTACCAGGACGTGGCCTTCGCGGTGAGCAGCACCGGCGGGTTCGTCCAGACCGCCACCGGTGACATCGACGGCGAAATCGCCACCATCGACACCTGGACGGTTTCGGACCTGAGCCGCGAACCGTGCAACGGGATCAACGACGTGACCAATACGGTTGCGGCGGCTGGCGTTTGCAAAGTCTAGGCGCAAACGCCACGCCGGATGACTGCGGGCTGCAAGGCCCGTGAGATCCGGAGTCTGGAAAATGGCCTCCGGAGTGGTAAACTCCGGGGGCCATTTGTACTCCACGTATTTCGAATGCTCCATGTATTCCACCTTTTTTGACAAGAAGACCGTCGAGGGGACCAAGGCATGCTCGAAAAAATCCTGAGGCGGTCGGAGTATGCTTCGGAGGTCGGCTTCACCCTGATCGAGCTGATGATTGTGGTGGCGATTATCGGCATCCTGGCCGCGATCGCGATTCCCAATTACCAGAACAATGCAATCCGGGCGCGGCAGACCGAGGCCAAGTCGATTCTGAACGCGATTCACACCAATCAGGTTCTCTACCAGTCCCAGTACGGCACATACGGCTCGACCGAAGCGCAATTGGGCATGAAACTGAGTGGCACACCCATGTATGCGATTGTGTTCACGGGTGTCACGGACAAGGCCTACACCGCCACGGTCAGCGCGAATCTGGACAACGACCCGTCCGTGGACACCTGGGTGCTGACGGAGGTCTCTCCGGTTCCCACCCACACCTGTGACGATGTGACGAACACCGGCCTGGCCTGCTAGGATCGGTGGCCCCCATTCGCGCCTGGGGCGGGCGTTGCCCGCGCCGCCCGACGGGCAGCCTGGCATGACAAGGAGACGAGAGAGGAGCCCGCAATGAGGGGTGGCGCCAATCGGGTGCTGTTGCCGGTGCTGGCGGTCGCCGCCTTCATCCTTGCACTGGGTGCATCGGCAGCCGCAGACCGCAGACAGGTGGTGGCCGGGCCCGCCACGGAGGAGCCGGTGGCCATTCCGCTGCTGAGTGCCCCGCGCCTTTCCATGTTGGCGGGGGGGTTTGGCCCGGCCATGGCGGACATTTACTGGATCCGGGTAATCTCCGCGGGCGAAGAAAACCTGCAGGACAGTGCCGGCCAGTGGCGCATGTTTGGCCTGCTGGACCGCGTCACCGCCCTTGATCCCCATTTCAGCACGGCCTACGACTACGGTTCCCTGTTGCTGTCCATCGTTGGCGGCCGTCCTGATCTGGCCGATTTTCTGCTGGTGCGCGGCGAACTGACGTTTCCGGGCCAGTGGCAATACCCCTTTTACCGCGGTTTCAACCGCCTGTACCATGACCTGAATTTCAGCGCGGCCGCACTTCACCTGTCCCGTGCCGCCGCCATTCCGGGGGCGCCCCCGCTGCTCAAGCCCCTGGCGAGGCGCCTGCGCATGCAGCAGTACGACCCACGCATCGCCCTGGAGTTGATTGCACGGCTGGAGCGGGGGGTGAACGACCCGGCCCTGCTGCCACGTCTGCGGCTGCGCCACAGCCAGATTACCATGCAGTTGAAGGAGAGCGGCCGATGACGGTGTCCGCCAGCATTTCACCCGACAGTGTGCCGCCCATCCTCCTGGAAAACGTCGGCAAGAGCTTCCGCCAGGGCTTCTGGATGCGTTCCTCGGAAGTGGTGAAGCGGGTCTCCTTGAAGGTGTCCGCCGGCTCCCTGTTTGGCTATCTGGGGCACAATGGCGCCGGCAAGACCACCACCATCAAGATGTTGCTGGGGCTGATCGAACCCAGCCACGGCAAGGTGTCGGTGTGGGGAGGCAATCCCGCCTCTGTCGGGGTGCGCCGAAGGGTGGGGTATCTGCCGGAGCAACCGTATTTTTACGATTATCTGACCGCGCGGGAATTCCTGGCGTTCCACGCGGAACTGGCGGGTGTGCCCCACGGGGAGCAGGCCGGTCGCATCGCCGAACTGTTCGACTGGGTAGGGCTGGAGGGTGTCGGGAACGTCACCCTGAGCCGCTTTTCCAAGGGCATGCAGCAGCGCATCGGGCTGGCCCAGGCGCTGGTGGGCGACCCCGATCTGGTGATTCTGGACGAACCCATGAGTGGCCTGGATCCGGTGGGCCGCAAGCAGGTGCGCGACATCATGCTGGAGCTGAAACGGCGCGGCAAGACGGTATTCTTTTCCACCCATATCCTGGCCGATGCGGAGGCGGTATGCGACCAGGTGGCGATTCTCGTCAAGGGTGAGATACGCTGCACGGGGCGACTGGCCGACCTGCTCGCCCCCAAGATCACCGAGGTGGAAGTGGTCGCCCTGGGTTTGCCGGACGGGTTCGCCGTGGAGGGGGTGCTGCTTTCCCGGCGTGACGACGGCCAGCACATGCGGGTGTCGGACGCATCCATCGGGGCGTTGCTGCAAAAGGTGTTGGCGGCGGGTGGCCGGGTGGTCTCCGTTACCCCCCACCGGGAGACGCTGGAGGAATTGTTCCTGAACGAACTGAACGCAGTGGAGCGGGCCGGATGAAACGCATTGTCGCCATTGCCCAGGTCACCTGGCGGGAGGCGGTGCGCAACCGCATCCTTTACAGCCTGTTGTTTTTCGTGGTGCTGATGGTGGTGATTGCCGCCGTGCTGGACCAGATGACCATGGGGCAGAACGGCCGGGTGGTGGCGGACATCGGCCTGCTCCTGATCCACGTGTTCGGGGCCCTGATCACCATCTTCCTCGGCGTCGCGGTCATTTCCCGCGAAATTGCCCGCAAAACCCTGTATGTGGTGCTGGCCAAGCCGGTGGGCCGGCTGGAGTTTTTGGCCGGTAAACTCCTCGGTCTGACGGCCACCCTGGCGGTGCTGATGCTGGTGATGGGAGCATGCCTGTTTGCCGTGGCTTCCCTGTTTGCCGTGCCGCCCCCCCTGCAATTTGCCTGGAGTTTGTTCCTGACGTGGGTGGAGTTGTCCCTGCTGTGTGCCGTGGCCTTACTGTTTTCCGTCTCCACCGGACCGTTCCTGTCGGGTATGTTCACCCTGGGGGTGCTGGTCATCGGCCACCTGACGCCCGGCCTGAGGGAGATGGGCGTGCGCAGTGGCGATGCGCTGGTGCGGGGGGTGACCTCGGCACTGTACTATCTGCTGCCCAACCTGGAACTTTTCAACCGCAAGCAGGAAGTGACCTACCGCTTGCCGGTGGACTGGGGCCACACCGGCTTTGCCCTGCTCTATGCGTTGGCCTACGGGGCGATGTTGTTTGCCGCCGCCGGCATCATTTTCTCCCGCCGCGATTTTCGGTAATTCTCCCCTTGCCGCCGTCCGGTTATCCGTCCCCCTGTTCGGGATCTGCGCGGGTCCATGTCAGCAGGTAACCGGTGACGGCCCCGCCACGGACCAGCGCCACCGGTTCCCGGGGCGTCAGGGGCAATCCCTTCGCGGCGCGCCCCCAAGGATCCAGACTTTCTCCGGTCACCACCGCCATGACGCCTCCCGGACGCAGCCAGGGGTAAGCGGCCAGGGCATCGAACCCCAGGGCGCGGCTGATCACCCCGTCCAGAATGCCTTCCGCCAGGGGGGCATCCTCAATGCGGGCACGGTGGATCTGCACATTGCCCAGCTTCAGGTGGTGGCGCACGTGCACCAGAAAGGCCCAGCGTTTTTCCCGTGGTTCCACCAGGTGCCAGGTGACTCCGGGGGTGAGGATCGCCAGAGGGATGCCGGGCAGGCCCGCGCCGGAGCCCACGTCAGCCCAGGAACCGCCCCCGGAGAGTGGAAGTGATGGTAATTTGGACAATTCAGGCAGTAACGATACCGCATCCACAAGCTGCCCCCGGACGAACTCCTCCGGGGTGCGGGCGCCGGTCAGGTTGATGCGCGCCCCCCAGCGCAGCAACTCCTCCGTGTAGCGCAGCAGGCCCGCAACCTGTGCCTCCATCGGCGCCACCCCCAGCGCCCCACAGGCTGCCCGCAGACCATAATCCGTGTCCATGCCGCCTGGCCCCACCGCAGCGCCGTGTCAGGCGTCGGCCGCAGTGCCGGGAAGCGCCGCAGCCTTTTGCCGTTGCAGGGTCACCAGCAGCAGGGAGATGGCCGCCGGGGTCACGCCGGAGATCCGCGCCGCCTGCCCCACACTGCGGGGCTGGATCGTCAGTAATTTTTCCCGCACCTCCCGGGACAGGCCTGGAACGGCTGAAAAATCAAATCCTTCGGGGATGGTGCGCGCCTCCATGCCGCGCCCGCGCTCAATGCGCTCCAGTTCGCGACGAATGTAGCCCGCGTACTTCACCTCCACCTCCACGGCCTCGGCCACCGCCGTCTCCACCGCCGCGCGTCCCCCTTGAGTGTCCGGGTCATAGGGGATAAGGTCGGCGTAGGTCACCTCCGGGCGCCGCAGATAGTGCAGCAGGGTGGCGCCAGACTCCGGCGCGGGGGGCGCGGTCATCGTGATTTCCGTCCCGGTTACCCCGGCCACGTCCGGTTTTGGAACGGGGGCTGCGGGCGGGGAAATGCGGGTACGCCCCAGTCGTTCCAGTTCCCTCCGGGCCTTGTCCTGGCGCTCCAGCATGGCGCGGTGGGTACCTTCTGTGACCAGCCCCAGGGCGTGCCCCAGGGGCATCAGCCGCGTGTCCGCATTGTCGTGGCGCAGCAGCAGACGGTATTCGGCGCGGGAGGTGAACATGCGGTACGGCTCCGTGGTGCCCCGCGTCACCAGGTCATCGATCAGCACGCCGATGTAGGCCTGCTCCCGCCCCAGCACCAGGGGGGGGCGCTCCAACGCCTGGCAGGCGGCGTTGATGCCCGCCACAAGGCCCTGGGCGGCGGCTTCCTCGTAGCCCGATGTGCCGTTGATCTGCCCGGCGTGGAACAGCCCGCGCAGCGCCTTGGTCTCCAGTGTCGGTTTCAACTGGGTGGGGGGGACAAAGTCGTATTCCACCGCATAGCCGGGGCGCACCATTTTCGCCCGTTCCAGACCGGGGATGCTGCAGATGAAGGCCTGCTGCACCTCCTCGGGCAGGCTGGTGGAGACGCCGTTGACATAGTAATCGGGGGTTTCCAGTCCCTCCGGTTCCAGAAAAACCTGATGGCGCTCCTTGTCGGCAAAGCGCACCACCTTGTCCTCGATGGACGGGCAGTAACGCGGCCCGATGCCGGTGATGCGCCCGCTGTACATGGGCGACAGATGCAGGTTGTCGCGGATGATGCGGTGCGTCTCCGGCGTGGTCCAGGTCAGGTGACACGCCACTTGCGGCAGGGTGACGGCGGTGGTGGTGTGGGAAAAGAAGCGCGGCTCTGCGTCGCCGTGCTGGGGATCCAGACCGGTGAAATCGATGCTGTCCCGGTGCAGGCGCGGCGGGGTGCCGGTTTTGAGGCGCCCCACCGTCAGACCCAGGGTGGCGAAACTGGCGGACAGCGCCTCGGCCGGAGCCTCCCCCACGCGCCCGGCCGGACGCGATTCCAGCCCCACGAAGATGCGCCCCTTCAGAAAGGTGCCGGTGGTCAGCACCACCCCGCGGGCCTCGATTTCTCCCCCCCCCTCCAGGGCCACCCCCTGCACGGCATCGTGCGCCACCAGCAGACGCTCCACCGTGCCCCCCCGCACCTCCAGATTCGGGGTGGCGGCAAGCTCCTGCTGCATTACCAAGCTGTAGGCGGCCTTGTCCACCTGGGCGCGCAGGGCGCGCACGGCGGGTCCCTTGCGGGTGTTGAGCATCTTGAACTGGATGCCGCAGCGGTCGGTGATGCGCCCCATGACGCCGCCCAGGGCATCGATTTCGCGGGCCATGTGGCCCTTGGCGATGCCCCCCACTGCCGGGTTGCAGCTCATGCGACCGACGGCGTCCGGATCCTGGGTGACCAGCAGGGTGTGGCACCCCATGCGGGCGGCAGCGGAGGCCGCCTCAATCCCGGCGTGACCACCGCCGACCACAATCACGTCATATGCCGGGCGGGTTGCAAACACGTACCGATCCGCAAAAAAAGGGGAGTGGCTCACCATGATACCCGATCCACTCCCGGCGGGTCGCGCCGGGGGTCCGTTTCCAGGCCTTGCAGCGGGGTGCGACTCTGCCCGTTGCGGGGGTAGCAAATCCGGTGCTAGACTGCCGCCACGGGGCAGCGGGGGCCCGCCGCGTTTGCGGTGGCGACTGCACGGTGGCGGGTCGTGTTGGCAGGTCGTGCCAAAAGCTGCTGGGTGGAATGGATTAGGGGGGGGCGCATGCGTGGTCCCGCAGAGTGCGTGCGAGTGGCTGTCGGGTGGCGCTGGCGCTGGAGCGGGGGGCGGGGCGCTGTCGGCGTGCTGGTGTGTCTGGGCCTGTCGTGGCTTGTCCTCGTTCTTTTCCCGGGCGCCACGACCGTCCACGCCCAACCGGCCCCGTTGCTGCTGACGGGCAATTTGGCGGGAAACCTGATGGAGCTCAGCCTCGAGCAGCTGATGTCCATCGAGGTGGTGTCCGTGGCGCGCAAGCCCCAAACCCTGAGTCGCACCCCGGCGGCGGTATTCGTCATCACCCGCGAGGACATTCGCCGCTCCGGCGCAACTTCCATCCCCGAAATCCTGCGCATGGCCCCCGGCCTGCACGTAGCCCGCATCGACGCCCACTCCTGGATGGTGTCGGCGCGGGGTTTTTCCGACCTGTGGACCAACAAGCTGCTGGTGCTTGTGGATGGCCGCAGCGTCTACAGCCCGCTGTTTTCCGGGGTATTCTGGGACGAACAGGAAACCCTGCTGGAGGATGTGGAGCGCATCGAGGTGATCCGCGGCCCCGGCGCCTCCGTGTGGGGGGCCAACGCGGTCAACGGGGTGATCAACATCCTCACCCGCTCGGCCCGGGACACGGGTGGAGACTACATTGGTGCGGCTTACGGTACCCGGGAGCGGGGGCTGCTGGAAGCGCGCCACGGTCAGGTGGATGGGAACGGCGGCTGGCGCATCTATGCCCGGGATTCCCGGCGTGCCGGCTTCGAGGATGTCAGCGGCGCCGATTTCGCCCCCGCCCAGCACGATACCCGTGGCGGTTTCCGCATCGACCGGGGGACGGACGCGGACGGCTCCTGGCAGTTACAGGGCGGCGCCTATTCCGGCACCCACGGGGAACGGGTGCAGGAGCTGCTTTTATCTCCCCCCTGGTCGGCCATCACCGAGTCCGACGACCGGGTGACAGGGGGCAACCTGATGGCCCACTGGCGCAAGGCCGCCACCCCCACCCAGGCGACCGAACTGCGCTTCTGGTTCACCCAGGACGGCCGCGACGGCGTCACCTATCGCGGCATCAACCGCACTGCCGATCTGGAATTGCAGCAGCGCCTGGCGGTGGGCGAGCGCCACGACCTGCAATGGGGGCTGGGCTACCGCCACAACCGGGACAGCCTGGGCTGGCGCTTCCGCGTCTCCTTCGACCCCGAGCACCGCACCAGCTCCCTGTACAGCGCCTTTCTGCAGGACGAGATCACCCTCACGCCGCGCCTGCGCCTGACTTTGGGCAGCAAGCTGGAGCGCAATGACTTCACCGGCATCGAATGGCTGCCCGGCGCGCACCTGCTGTGGCAACCGGCGGACGGCCACAGCGCGTGGCTGTCCGTCACCCATGCGGCGCGGGAGCCGGCGCGTTCCGACAGCGACCTGCATCTGGCGCTGGCCGTGATCCCCGGCGCGCCCCCGGGGGTGATCGCACTGGTGGGCAGCGAAAGCGTGGCTTCCGAGGAGGCGGTGTCGTATCAGGCCGGTTACCGCGCCCAGCCAAATCCGGTGGTGGCCGTGGACGTGGCGGCCTTTTACACCACCTACACCGACCTGCTGGCCTTCTCTGCGGGCGCGCCGGTCTGCCAGCCGTCGGGTCAGGCTCCGCCCTGCCTTGGCACCGACACCCATGTGCTTTACCCGCAACAGTTCGGCAACGGCATGAACGGGGAGACCACCGGCGCGGAGCTGGCCGCCGAACTGTTTCCGCATCCGCGCCTGAAGGTCACCGGGGCCTACTCATGGCTGGTGACCACCCTGCACAGCAAGGCCGGCAACCCCACCGACGAGGTACAGGAGGGGTATGCCCCCACCCATCAGGCCACGCTGCGGATCAGCGCCAATCCGGGGGCCCATATCAGCGCGGACCTGTGGGGGCGCTACGTAGACCGGCTGCCCACCCGGGCCATCCGCAATTATGTGGCGGTGGATGCCCGCCTGGCCTGGCAGCCGGGTGAGCACCTGGAAGTGGCGCTGGTGGGCCGGGATCTGGGGCCACGGCATCAGGAATTTGTCGGCAACCGCACCATCGTTCCGTTCGAGGTCACCCCCTCGGGCCATGTTCAGGTCCGCTGGTGGTTTTGAGTCGTTCAGCGCCGCGCACATGCCCGGCCCGACGGCCCGGCGGTCTGGGATGGCTGGCGTTGTTGTCCATTGTTCTGGGGACGACTTCCGCGTCGGCACAAGGGGCGGTGGCCCAAGGGGGGGGAGTAGGAGAGTACGAGCTCAAGGCAGCGTTTTTATACAACTTCGCCAAGTTTGTGGAGTGGCCCGCAGCAGGGCAGCAGGAAGAATTTACCCTGTGTGTGATCGGCGGCAACCCATTCGGCGCGGCGCTGAACCCCCTCAGCTCCAGTCCGGTGCGTGGCCGTGCGGTGGTGGTGACCCGCCTGAGCGACCCGGAAGAAATCTCCCGCTGCAACATGCTGTTTGTCGATGCCCTCGCGCTGGACCGCCTGCCGGTCATCCTGCAGCGCAGTCGTGACGCCCATGTGCTCACCGTGGCCGACATCGACGGCTTCACCAGGCGCGGTGGCATGATCGGCCTGGTCAGCGAGGACAACCGCATTCGCTTTGACATCAACACCCGGGCTGCCAACGACGCCGGGCTGCGGGTCAGTTCCCGGTTGCTGTCCCTGGCGCGCCGGGTACTGGGTGACGGCACGTCCGGTACGGCGGGGGCCGAGGGGGTGGGCTCTGGAATGGAGGGGAACCGGCCATGAGACCGGTCCGCAGCCACCCCATTCACTCCGCGCGCCGCTGGTTTCGCGACCTCCCCATCCGCCGCAAGCTCACCGCCACCACCTTGCTGGTGAGCACCACCGCCATGCTGCTCACCGCCGTGCCGCTGGTGGTGGGTGACCTGCACCGGGCGCAGCGGGATCTGCTTCAGGAGATGCGGGGGCTGGCGGCGGTGGTGGCGCTGGGCAGCGCCCCGGCGGTGGCGTTCCTTGATCCTTACGCCGCCACCGAAACCCTGCACACCCTGAGTGCCGACCGGCGCATCCGCGGGGCGCGACTGTTGACCAGGGACGGCCAGGTGTTTGCCAGCTATGTCGCCCCGGGTACCGGTGTGGACCCGTTCCGCGGCCGGGCGGGGTTGTCCGGTGCGGATGATTGTGGGGTCCCGCGCTTTAGTGTTGGTCGCCTTTTTCTGTGCGCCGGAGTGGAGGTGGGCGGCCAGTCCGTCGGCAGCCTGGAACTGGTGGCCGATCTGGGGTTCCTCCAGGCCCATGTGCACCGTCAGATTGGCATCGCCGTCGGGGTGTTTCTGCTGGCGCTGGCGGTGGCGTGGGGGCTGGCGCGCGCCCTGGGGCGGGTCATTGCCGCGCCAGTGCAGGAGTTGGCGCACACTGCCGCCACCGTGACCACCACCCGCGACTATTCGCGTCGCGCCGCCGGGGAGGGGGTGGGGGGCATGGTGGCGCGGGACGAAATCGGCGCCCTCACCACGGCCTTCAACCAGATGCTGGAGCAGGTGCAGAGCCGGGACTGGCAGTTACAGCAGCACAGCGAGCGCTTGGAGGCCGAAGTGGAAGCGCGCACCGCCGAACTGTCCGCATCCGTGGAACAGTTGCGCATGGCCAAGTCCGAAGCCGAAACCGCCAGCCAGGCCAAATCCCAGTTCCTGTCGCGCATGAGCCACGAACTGCGTACCCCGATGAACGCCATCCTGGGCTTTTCCCAACTGCTCGGAATGGCGCAGGACGAGCCCCTGTCGGAGCGCCAGAAGGAGTACATGGGGCATGTGACCAAGGCCGGGCACCACTTGCTGGAATTGATCAACGAAGTGCTGGACCTGGCACGCATCGAAAGCGGCCGCATGACCCTGTCCACGGAATCCCTGGATGTGGGCGCGGTAGTGGCGGAGTGCCTCGAACTGACCCGCGCCATGGCCGGGGACCGCCACATCACCCTGGTGGATGCCACCCACGACCTCCCCCTGACCCGGGTGCGCGCCGACCGGGTGCGCTTGCGGCAGGCGCTGCTGAACCTGCTCTCCAACGCCGCCAAATACTCCGTCGCCGGGGGCACGGTAACGGTCTCCTGCGATACGGATGACAACGATGACGCAGGCGACGGCGGCAAGAAAGGGGCCGATGTGGCGGACGACACCGGACTGATCATGCTGCGCGTGACCGACACCGGTCCGGGAATTCCCGCACCGCTGCAAGAGCACCTGTTCGAGCCGTTCAATCGGCTGGGGGCGGAGGACAGCGGCACCGAAGGCACCGGCATCGGTCTGGTCATCACCCTCAAGCTGGTGGAGATGATGCGCGGCCGGATGGGGTTCTCCAGCCGCGTGGGGGAGGGCAGCCAGTTCTGGATCGGGTTGCCCCGGGTAGGGCCGGGCGAGGCGCAGGCGGCGGATACCGACACGGCCGTCGGTTACGTGCCCGCGGCGTGCAAGCCCCTGATGGGCGCCTATACCCTGCTGTACATCGAGGACAACCCGGCCAATCTGCACCTGCTGCAGGAGTTGGTTCGGCAGTGCGCCACCGAAAGCCGCATGTTGTCCGCGTCTTCGGCGGAACTGGGGTTGCTGCTGGCGCGTTCCGAAAAGCCCCACGCCATTCTGATGGACATCAATCTGCCGGGCATGGACGGTTTCGAGGCCCTGCGTCGCCTGCGCACGGATGCGGCGACGCGGTCCATTCCGGTGATCGCGGTGAGCGCGGACGGCATGGCCGATCAGGTTCAGCGGGGGATGGATGCGGGCTTTGCCGCCTACGTCACCAAGCCGTTCCGCATGGTGGAGGTTCTGGACGCCCTGCGCGCGGCGCTGAAGGTGAAGGTGGCCAGGTAGTTTCGGAACTCCGGCAAATCCCCCTGGGGTGACCGAACGGTTTGCTGGCCAATCTGCGGCACCATGGGCACCTTGTCCGCGTGAACCGTGGTCACCGAAATAAACCCCTCCCGCAGCCCATCCGGGAACGTCGCCGAATTGCGCCTGATTGTCGGTAATTGCCTCGCGGCTGGTGCCTTCTACTGTCAAAGCAACCCATACCCGCCCCTGCCTGAGCGGCGGGTACGGGAAGCGCTGGCCGCCTATTTGCCGATGCAGAAGCGCGAAAAAATCAGCCCCAGCAGATCGTCCGTGGTGGTTTCGCCGGTAATCTCCCCGATGGCGTCCAGGGCGGTGCGGATGTCGGAAGCCAGCAAGTCGGCGGGGGAGTGGTCCGCGATGCCTTCCAGGGCCCTTTTTGTCCCTTCCAGGGCCCTTTCCAGGGCATCCCGCTGCCGGGCATTGAGCAAAAAGGCGTGTTCCAGCGGGGCTGCGCCGGGGCCGCACACCTGTTGCACCAGTGCGGCGCCCAGCGCGGCCATGCCGTCCCCGGTGAGGGCGCTCACCGCCACCACGGGAACCTCTTCTGGCAGCCTGCCCGGCAAAAAATCGGCCAGACTTCCGGCCAGATTGCTCCCCAGATCGCTCTTGTTGACCGCCACCAGCAGGCGTGCCGGATCCAGCTCCGCCAGCAACGCCAGATCTTCCTCCGTCAGCCCGGAACTGGCGTCCAGCACCAGCAGCAGCACCTCGGCCCCCCGGGCTGCGCGACGGCTGCGCGACACCCCCTCGGCCTCCACCCGGTCGCCGGTGGCGCGGATGCCCGCCGTGTCCTGCAACACAAAGCGCACCCCGTCGATGGCCAGTTCCGCCTCCAGCACGTCGCGGGTGGTGCCCGGGGTGTCGGCAACGATGGCGCGGTCGTGACCCAGCAGGCGGTTGAGCAGGCTGCTCTTGCCCACGTTGGGGCGGCCCAGGATCGCCAGCCGCACCCCCTCGCGCAGCAAGTGACCGGCCTGGCCGCGGCGGATGGCCTCTGCCAGCCGTCCGCGTGCCGATTCCAGACGCAGAACGGTATCGGCGGGCAGTTCCGCCTCGAGGTTTTCGTCGGGAAAATCGATCGCCGCCTCCTCGTGGGCGGCCAGTTCCCTCAGGGTGTCCGCGATCTCCGCCAGATGCTCCGCCAGCGCCCCTCCCATTTGTCGTTGGGCGATGCGGTGAGCGGCGGCGCTGCGGGCCTGAATCACCTCCAGCACCGCCTCGGCGCGGGTCAGATCAATGCGGCCATTGAGGAAGGCGCGGCGGGTGAACTCCCCCGGTTCCGCCATGCGGCAACCGGCGCTGACCAGCAGGCGGAGTACCGCCTCAATGGCCGCGCCGCCGCCGTGGCACTGCAATTCCACCACATTCTCGGTGGTGTAGCTGCGGGGCGCGCGCATCAGCAGCGCCAGCGCCTCGTCCACTACCGCGCCGTCAGCAGCCCGGATCCAGCCATGATGCACGGTGTGAGAGGGGGCGTTGCCAAGCAGCAGGCCAGAACTGGCCATAAATACCCGCTCCGCCAGTTCCACAGCGCGCGGGCCGCTCAGGCGCACGATGCCCACGGCCCCCTCGCCGGGGGCGGTGGCCGGCGCACAGATGGTGTCGGAAAGTGGCTCCACGGAACGCGTCATTCCTTCCCGCCGGGCGTCCGCCGGTCTGCCTGCGCCCGCCCCGCCGGGGAATGCGCCCGCCGTTTAGCGCTTCTTCTTCTGGCCACCGCTGGCGACGGCTGCTTCCGGGGTTTTTTCCAGGTAGCGCCGGGTGACCACCTGCTGGGTGATGGTGAACAGGTTGTTGAACAGCCAGTACAGCACCAGGCCGGCCGGGAAGGCCATGAAAAAGAAGGTGAACAGGATGGGCAGGAACTGCAGGATGCGCGCCTGCGCCGGATCCAGGGTGCTGGGCTGGATTTTCTGCTGCACAAACATCGAGATGCCCATCACCACGGGCAGTACATAGTACGGATCCTTGGCCGACAGGTCGGCGATCCACAGCATGAACGGTGCGTGGCGCAGCTCAATGGTGGTGTAGAGGATGTTGAAGAAGGCGATGAAGAACGGGATCTGGATAAAAATCGGCAGGCATCCGCCCAGCGGGTTGATGTTGTGCTCCCGGTACAGGGCCATGGTCTCTTCGCCGAGACGCTTGCGGTTGTCCTTGTACTTCTCCTGGAGCTTCTTGACCAGGGGGGCGATGGCCGCCATGGCGCGCATCGATTTGTAGGACTTGTGGGTGAGGGGCACAAACAGGGTCTTGATGAGCAGCGTCAGCAGCACGATGGAAATGCCCCAGTTGCCCACCATGCCGTTGATCCACTTGAGGGCCAGGAAGATCGGTTCGGCCAGCACCCGCACCAGGGCCAGGGAGCCGAACATAAACCAGCCGAAGTCGATGTTTTCCTGGAGATTCAGCTTGAAGCTGCGCAGTTGCCCGTAGTCCTTGGGGCCCACATACAGGGTGTGGGTGGAGGGCTGGTCCGCAGCCATCACCACGCCGGTGGTCACATGTTCCTTGGCCAGGGCGCGACTGACCACCGCGCGCGGCTCGTTGCCGGGCAGCAGGGCGGCGATGAAATACTTGTCCTCGCTCACCGTCCATTCGGTTTTTCCCTTGCGCACCTGCGGGGTGGATTCCATGTCCTTGGCTTTTTCCCGGTGTACGTCGCCGTCCACCAGGTTGGCGACTCCCACGAAACCGATGTTGCCGATGTTCCACTTGCGGATGCCGAAGTTGGAACCCAGGGACACGCTGTAGTCGGCTGGGATGTTGTGGGGCTCCACGGCCAGGTCCACGGCGTAGCTGTCAGCGTGGAAGGTGAGGCGCTTGGTGAAAGCCGCGCCACTGACCGGGTCTGCCCAGGTGAGGGTGAGTGTGTCCGCTGCGGCGCCGGTCAGGCGGACGGCCTCGCGGTCCGCTGTCCACACCCCGACGTCGGCACCGGTTTGACCTTCGATGCTGACGGTAAGGGGGTAGATGGCCCCCACTGTCGGCGGCGTGAACAACTCCACGGGGGTGGTGTGGTCGTCGTCGAAATACTGTTTGAGCTGCCAGCCGGTGATCACCCCGCCCTGGGTGGTGAGGGTGGCGTGGTAAAGATCGGTTTCGACCTCGATGGTGCGCGCCTTCAGTCCTGGCGCTGCAGGTGTCGGCGCGGCATGGGTGGCGGCGGGGGAAATTGTGGCGGGGGTGGTATGACCAGCCGCCGGAGTGGTCGTCTCGGGGGCTTTGTCTGCCGCCGTCTCCGGGGCGGGCCGGGTGGCGGTCGGCTGGCTGTACATGTCGATGCCGAACATCTTCAGCAGCTTGGGGTAACCCAGCAGGATGACCATGGACAGGACGATGAAGAGGATGGTGTTGCGCTGCATGGACAGGGATTCTCTCTGGACTTCGGAGGGGGGCCTGGGTTTAGCGGACCGGGTCGTGGCCCCCGGGGTGAAACGGGTGGCAACGCAATAGCCGGCAAGCGGCCAGCCAGGCTCCGCGCAGCAGCCCGTAGCGGGACACAGCGTCGTGGGCGTATTCGGAACAGGACGGAAAGAACCGGCAGCGCGGCCCCAGAAACGGGGAGATGCCGCGCTGGTAACCGACGATCAGCAACAGCCCGGCGCGGCGCGGCAGGCGAAGGAGACTGGAATATGCGGGATTGAATCGGGTCACGAGGGCAGAATCCGTTCCACCAGCAGGCGGCAATGCTTGATCACTTCCGGCCATGCCAATTCCGCTACGCTGCGGGTGGGCAAAACCACCAGATCCACGCCGCAAGAACTGCTCGCCAGCAGAGGCCGCAACGCCTCGCGGGTGCGGCGGCGGATGCGGTTGCGGCCCACGGCGCGGCGGGACACCTTGCGACTGACCGGCACGCAAAAACGCGGGTGGGACAGCCCGTTGGGCTGGTAGATCACCCGAAAAAAGGGGGTCTGCAACCGCTGGCCGGACCGGAACACCCGGCTGATGTCCGCGCTACGGGCGAGCCGCAGGTCCCGGAAACGGACCAGCAACAGAACGTCGACCGGGGTCAGACGGCAATGCGCCAACGCCCCTTGGCGCGGCGGCGGGACAGTACCTTGCGGCCACCCTTGGTCTTCATCCGCGCACGAAACCCGTGGGTTTTCTTGCGCTTGGTGTTGGTGGCCTTGAACGTGGTTACCGACATGACAAACCGTCCTTCCGTGGCGCCCCCCGCAAGCAGCGGGCGGGCCGTACAACGATGGCAAAACTCGAAAAAGCAGGAATACTAACGGGAGGGAAGGGGCGTTGTCAATGCGGCAGGCCCCGGACACTTCGGAAAGCCGTTGACTCCACAGGCCGTGAAACGGCACAATGCGCAGCTTCTTTTTGCCGCCGGAGTGGCGAAATTGGTAGACGCACGGGACTCAAAATCCCGCGGGGCTTGCTTCGTGTCGGTTCGAGTCCGACCTCCGGCACCACTTTTCTCCCCCCCTCACCGCACTGGAAGCTCCGGGGCCGCCCTGGGGGCCGCTTAACCGGCCGGGCGTGTGTCCAGAGGCACGCCACGCACCTCCACCCCGAACACACGCAGACCGCCAGGGACCACGGGTGGCAGCATGGCCAGCGGGCCGTCGAAACCGACCAGTGGCAGGGCAAAAAACACCTCGTTGTGTCCTGCCGTCAGGGTCGCGGCGTCGGTTTCCCACAGCCCATCCTCGCCGCCGTTGCGGAAGGCCACCCGCAAGGTGGCCGGAACCGGGCTTTCCAGCTCCAGGCGCACCACGGGCCAGTTACCGGCCCCCACCCGGAGCGGAGGCAGCGTGAAGGACTGCCCTTCCCGGTTGGCGACGACGATCCACCCCTCGGGCCGGGCAATGGTCACCAGCGGCGTGCCGTCCCGCAAAAACCGGAGGCGCAGCATGGCTTGCCGCACCTCCGGTTCCACCTGCGGTTCCAGCATGTAGAACTTGCGCTGCACGATCTGCTCGACAACGACGTCGGGCCTTTGTGCCATGTTCCGCCCTGCCAGCACCTGGTCCATGATCTCCTGCGTGAACGGGTTGACGATGTAGACCGCCTCGGCAAAGTGGTCGGTCAGCAGCGGCAGCATGGCATCGGCGAAGGAGTCACGAAAAAACACCGCGCTCGGCAGTCCGTCCCGTCCACACTCCGTGCGCACCGGGCCACGTTCGGTGAACCAGGTAAAATTGCCCGCAAAGGAAACTTCCTCGTGTTTCCGGCAGGTGTCGAAGCGTGGCGTCAATCGGGGGAGCGGCTCGGTCAGCGTGTCGCTCAGGTCAAACAAACCGGCCAGCCCGCCGCCCGCAACCACCCGGGTGTCCAGCGTGAAGTCAGCCAGGGAATGGGGCGCGCTGGCCGGGAAATCCGTTGCGATCCGCCGCATGATCTCCCGATAACCGACATAGGCCCCCAGATCGCCCCAATGGGTATCCGTCTTGCGGTACAGAAGGTGGGGGGAGGCGGCCTTCTCCGCCAGCAGTGCCGGGCGCAGGTCCAGCACCTCCACGCTGGAGTGTGCCGCCATGTGCTCGACGAACTGGTCCAGCCGCGCCGGGTGGTTTTGGCGGGTGATGCGGTCGGGCATGAATTCGCCGTAGACGACTTCTTTGTCGGGAACCACCACGAACAGGTAGCGGATACCCCGCTCGCCCAGCCAGTCCCGGCGTGCCTCCAGGGTTTGCTGCCAGACCACGAGTTGTTCCGATGTGAACGGAAATTCCCGCCGGTAGCTGCGCAAAGAGGCCTCGTGGGCGTAGAACAGCCAGCCGTTTTTTCCGGCGATCGCCAGTGGGGAAGGCGAGGTTCCCAGCCCGAACAGGACCACTCGGTTGTGCATCCGCACCAGGGCGCGGCGCAGTCCCATGTGATCGCCGAACCAGGACTCGAACCGTCCGGGCCACACCCGCAGCGCGCCGACGTCTCCGGGCGCCCCGGGAAAGTCGGCCATGCGGCGTTTTTCCACCTGTTCCACCGCCGCGATGTCCTGTGGCGAAACCAGCGGCAGGTTGATCAGCGGGGCCACGAGTACGGCGAGGAAAAATGCCGCCAGCAGCAGGTTGCGCCCCAGGGCGCCCGCCCCGGATCTCATCCCCCGTTTCCGTCCCCGGCGACCAGCCGGGTGGTGGGGGTGGGCACCGTGGTGTCCAGACGCCCGGCCCGCACCTCGGCCGAGTGGAGAATGAATGTCCCCTCACCGCTGCCAAGGCGGATCAACAGCCTCCCCACGCTGTGTACGGAAGGAATCTCGAATACCGCCTCGCCCCTGCCGGCGGATACCGGCACCTTGAAGCCCCGCTGGGCCGGGGAGCCGGGTTCGGTTCCCGGAATCTGGTACCCCACTCCCAGAACGGAGTCGCTGGGGCTGGTGAGTGCTAGGTGCACCACCGGCCAGCGATCTGCTTCCGGCACGGTCAGTTCCAGGGCGATCACCGGGTTCGGGCCCGTGGGCTGCAGGCTGAAGCCGTCCTCGTCCCGGGTGACCATGACCTGCTGAATCGGGGTCGGCGTGGTTGTGAGCATGTTGCCAGGTGAGGCCATCGCGAACTGGCGGCGGGCGGTGGAGGCCAGGAATTCCAGGTCGGCTCCCAGCAGGAGCATGGAGAATTTGCGTTCCACCAGTTGATCAATCACCAGGTCGACCGGCTGGCGGGCCACCACTTGCCGGATGGTGGAGAAGACCTCCACCGAGGGGTGTTCGGCGCTGTTCAGCCAGACATAGGTGACGTCGGCAAAAGTGCGGGCGAACAGGGGAATCTGTGCATTGGCGAAGGAATCCCGCAAGAACAGCACATGGAGCGGGGCCGCCCCCTCACAGTGGGTGGAGAAGGGGGCCTGAGACGGGACGAAGGGCGCGCGCAGGGTCAGGGACACGGGGCTACGCCGCCCGCATTCACCCGCCGTCGCCTCGGGGATGTCCACCACCTCATCCGTGAGCCAGGCTGCCAGGTGGATCTGGTCTGCCACGTCCCCACCCGGCGAGGGATGGCGCTGGAAACCCACGGCCTCCGGCTCCAGAGGGTGCAGGGACGGGTACCACGCCGCCAGCCGCTCCACCACTGCCCGATACCCCAGGTAGGCCCCATAGCCGTTCCAGTGGGTGTCGGTCTTCATGAACAACGGGCCGAACAGCGCCTTTTTCGCGAGCAGCGGCGGGCGCAGATCCACAATTTCCACGTCCGAGTGCACCCGCATGTGGGTCAACAGGTGGTCCGTGGGAGTCGGTCCGACAGGGGTATCGCGGACATACTCGGGATAGATCGACTGTTTATCGGGGGGGACCACGAACAGGTAGCGGATGCCCCGCTCGGCCAGCCAGTCCCGTCTGGACTCCAGGATGCGCTGAAAATCGGTCACCACAGCCGGATTCATTGCGGGGAGTCCGCGGAAGGACTCCATGGCCCCCCCGCCAAAGAACAGCCAGCCGCCCCTGCCCACCGCGACCTCGGGGTTGGGGGAGCTACCCAGCAGGTGCATCAGTATCAGGGAGTGGGTTTGCACCAGCGGTCCGCGCAGGCCGAAATGGTCGTTGAACCAGGCCTCGAATCCGGCGGGGAATGCCCGTGCCGCCGCCATGCTCACGGGCGCGGGGGGGAAGGCAGCCAGTTTGCGCTTTTCCGCCATGCTGACGGCGTCCTGCGGGGTGATGGCCAGAATCAGCGATGGCAGGGCGATGGCGAGGCAGAACACGCACGCCAGGGGCAGACCGGCGCGGTTTCCGAGCGTATTGCCAGAACCCGGCATCGGGTCAAAACCGGAAATAAATGAAGGGGTTGTAGGTTCCGGCGGCGAGGGCTGCGGCGGACAGTACCAACATCACCAGAAGCACCAGGTCGGTGCCCCACAGCAGGGCGAGGGGGGCATTGCCCGTGGTGATGGTCGGTGCGTGGCCGGGTTGCTTCGGTGTTGTCCCCGTGTGGCCGAGCTTCCGTGCCAACCACGGGGCCACCGGGGTGGCGGCCACGGCCCCTGCCAGCAGGGCAAAGCCGACCTCTCCGGTGAGGAACAGCCCGACGCTCTGGGTGCCGGTGCCGTGGGCGAAGCCGACCATGGCGGCCAGGTGGGTGAGGGTGGCGGACAGGGTTTCGATGCGGAAAAACACCCACGCCACCATCACCACCAGAAGGGTATACAGGTGTTGCACCGGAGCCCAGGTCCGGCCCAGCAGCCGCCCCAGGGGAGAGCGTTCCAGCCCCAGAAACGCCCCGTGCAGCAGGCCCCAGATGACAAAATTCCAGCTTGCCCCGTGCCACAGGCCGCACAGGAAGAACACCGTGAGGAGGTTGAGGGCGGTACGCCCCGGCCCCTTGCGGTTGCCCCCCAGGGGCAGGTACAGGTAGTCGCGGAACCAAGTGGACAGGGAGATGTGCCAGCGCCGCCAGAATTCGCGGATGGAGCGGGAGATGTACGGATAGTTGAAATTCTCCGGAAAGGAAAATCCGAACATGCGGCCCAGGCCGATGGCCATGTCGGAATAGCCGGAAAAATCGAAATAGATTTGCAGGGTGTAACAGACCACCGCGAACCAGGCCAGGGATGGAGTCAGTTCCGCCCCCGGCAGGGCGAACACCTGATCGGCGGCAGCCCCCAGCGGGTTGGCGAGCAGCACCTTCTTGCCCAGTCCAACGATGAAACGACGGGCGCCGTAGGCGAAATCGTCCAGAAAAACCGTGCGTTCCACCAGCTGACGCGCCACGTGGTGGTAGCGCACGATGGGGCCGGCGATCAGCTGCGGGAACATGCTGATGTACAGCGCCACATGCCATGGGTCGTGGCGCACCGGCTCCTCGCGCCGGTAGACGTCGATCAGATAGGAGATGGCCTGAAAGGTGAAAAACGAGACGCCGATGGGCAAATGTACCGGGTCCAGATGGAGCGGGGTCAGGCCCATGCTCCCGCGCAGGGCGTTCAGGTTGTCGGTCAGGAAATTGGCGTATTTGAACGTTCCCAAAAGCAGCAGGTTGGCGGCAACGCCCAGGGCCAGAGCGCGGCGTGCGCCGGGGCCATCCCGGTACTGTTCCAGCAACAGGCCGCACAGGTAGTTGGCGGAGATGGACAGCACCATCACGCTGACGAAAAACATCTCGCCCCAGGCGTAAAACACCAGGCTGGCGGCCAGCAGGACGGGATTCTTGGCCTGGCGCGGTGCCATGGCATAGAGCACCAGCACCAGAGGCAGGAACAGGAACAGGAAGACGGTGGAACTGAAGACCACGGAGGCTCACACACTCGGGTTTTCGCTGCGGTCCCCGCAGGGGCGCGTCGGGACACCGGTTCAGTATCGCCGATGAGCGGGAAAACTGGCAATGCTGCCTGTGACCGGTCCCCGGCGTGGCGTCCGGGGTATAATCGTCCTCGGCTGGCTTTTTCCCCGGCGTCACAGATGGACCGATGGGGTGGCGCTGGCGGGACGGCAGGCGGGTCGGTGGTGTCCCGGACCGGACTGTCTCACCCGTTCGTGAGGCACGAAAATCCGGATAATTAAGTCCACTAGCAGGATAAGTCACTTCAAGATGACAAGGCCCGGGAAACATTCCGACAAGCGTCCCGAGGGGCGTCCCGAAGAACATCCGGGAGACACCGCCAGGCGGGCCCGGATACTGGTTGAGGCACTGCCCTACCTGCGTGCCTTCCACGGCCGCACCGTGGTCATCAAGTACGGCGGTGCGGCCATGGTGGACGACGACCTCAAGCACCAGTTCGCCGAGGACGTGGTGTTGCTCAAATATGTGGGCATCAACCCGGTGGTGGTTCACGGCGGAGGCCCGAAAATTTCCGCCACCATGCAGCGTCTGGGGCTGGAGGCGCGCTTTGTCGACGGCGTGCGGGTAACCGACGCGGCCACCATGGAGGTGGTGGAGATGGTCCTCGGCGGGGTGGTCAACAAAGAGATCGTCAACCGCATTCAGCGTCACGGCGGCAATGCCGTGGGCCTGACCGGAAAGGACGGCAACCTGATCCGCGCCCGGCCCATGCGTGGTGCGGACGGCAAGCCTCTGGAACTGGGGCAGGTGGGGGAGGTAGAGGCCATTGATCCTCTGTTGCTCACCCATCTGGACCACGCGCGTTTCATCCCGGTGATCGCCCCCATCGGCGTGGACGCCACAGGTCTGGCCTACAACATCAACGCCGACCTGGTAGCGGGGGCGGTGGCGCACGCCATTCAGGCGGAAAAGCTGATCGTGCTCACCGATGTGTCCGGCATTCTGGATGCCGCCGGGGAGCTGTGTTCCACCCTTACCCGCCAGCAGGTGGACCGCATGATCGCCGCCGGTACCCTGAAGGGCGGCATGCTGCCCAAGGTGCGTGCCTGCTTCGACGCGCTGGACGGCGGCGTGGCCAAGGCCCACATCATCGATGGCCGGGTGCCCCACGCCCTGCTGCTGGAGTTGTTCACCGACACCGGCGTCGGCACCGAGATCATCACCGAGGCGGTCGCGTCATGAACCTCTTGCTGAATTTTGTGCACCGTCTGGCGGCGGGGGGCTGGGTGGGAGTGATGCTGGGGGTTTCCCTGCTGGTGCCCCCGGTGGTGTTCGGCAATCTGCCCCGGCGTGAGGCCGGGGAGGTGATGGGGCGCATCTTTTCCGCCTACTACCTGCTGGGCATTGCCTTGGGGATTCTGGCGTTGCTGGCCTTGGTACTGCTGGCCCTGCGCACCGGCTGGGGCCGGGAGCGGGTGGCGGCGGCGGTGATGCTGGCAGTGATGCTGGGAGCCTCGGGCTATCTGCGCATGGGCTTGGTGCCCCAGGTGTTCGCAGCGCGTGACCGGATGTACACCCTTGAAGATGCCGCCGCGCCCGAGGGGGTGGCGGCCCGCGCCCGCATGGGACGCCTGCATGCCCTCAGCGAAGGCATCAACGGCACGGTGTTGCTGTGCGGCATCGGCGTGCTGCTGCTGGGGGCGATACGGGAATCCCGGCTGGAGCGGGGAACCCTGCGCGACCCCCGGTCGGAGCAGGGGGGCGCATGAAGGGACGTTTGCACGGCAAATCCGCGTTGATCACAGGCGGCGGTACCGGTATTGGCGCAGGCATCGCCCGCCGCTTTGTGGCGGAAGGGGCGCGGGTGACCATTACCGGTCGGCGCGAGGCGCCCCTGCGGGAATTGGCCAGGGAACTGGGCTGCGACTACGCAGTGGGTGACGTCTCCAGTTCCACCGATGCGGCCGCCATGGTGCAGTCTGCCGTCGCGGCCCACGGCGGACTGGACGTGGTGGTCAACAACGCCGGGGTGGCGCGTTTTTCCGATCTGGCGGCGACCACTGACGAGGTGCTGGAGATGCATCTCGGCATCAACGTGCGGGGGCCATACTGCGTCACCCGTGCCGCCTTGCCGCACCTGCTGGAGCGGCGCGGCAACGTGCTGTTCATCTCTTCCACACTGGCCATGCGCGGCATTCCCGGAGGCAGCGCCTACGGCGCCAGCAAGGGGGCTGTCAATGCCCTCACCCTGCATCTGGCTGCGGAATTGTCACCCCGTGGCGTGCGGGTCAACTGCATCTGTCCGGCGGTGGTGGAGACCCCCATTTTCGAAACCATGATGTCTCTCGACGACGCCGCCAAGGTGCCGCAAAGCATGGCCTCCATTCACCCCATCGGCCGCGTGGGCCAGCCGACGGACGTGGCCGGGGCCGCCCTCTACCTGGTTTCCGACGAGGCCGCCTGGGTGACCGGCGCCGTCCTCACGGTGGACGGTGGGGTCACGGCAGTGTGAGCGTCGGCGTTCCGCAAACCACTGTAATAACGATGGAAAATACACGCGAGTCCGCCTCCGGAATATCCCCTGCGGTTTCCCGTGAAATCTCGGTGGCACTGCTCGCCTGGTACCGCGTCCACCGCCGCGACCTGCCCTGGCGGCGCAGCTCCGACCCCTACGCCATCTGGGTGTCCGAGGTGATGCTGCAACAGACCCGGGTGGAGACGGTAATTCCCTATTGGCAACGCTTTCTGGCGCGTTTTCCCGATGTTGTGGCCTTGGCGGCAGCACCGCTGGACGATGTGCTCAAGCTCTGGGAGGGATTGGGCTACTACTCCCGTGCCCGCAACCTGCACCGGGCGGCGGGCGTGGTGGTGGCGGAGCACGGCGGATGTTTGCCGGACACAGTGGCGGGGCTGCGCACCCTGCCGGGCATCGGCCCCTACATGGCCGGGGCCGTGGCCAGCATCGCCTTCGGCCGGGCGGAGCCGCTTCTGGACGGTAACGTGGAGCGGGTGCTGTGCCGCCTGTTCGCCATCGGGGAACCGGCGCGCCAGCCGGAAACTCGCCGCCATCTGTGGCGGGTGGCCGCCGACCTGGTCCCCGCCGAGGCCTCCGGAGATTTCAACCAGTCTATGATGGAGCTTGGCGCAACAGTTTGTTTTCCAAGGGAACCACGTTGTGTCACCTGCCCGGTGTCTCACCTGTGTCTCGCCCGCTCCGGGGGGGAGCCGGAGCACTACCCGGTGTTGCTGAAACGCCCCCCCACTCCCCATCACCCCATCGCCGTGGCGGTGGTAGCGGACGCCGCCGGACGGCTGTTGCTGGTGCGCCGCCCCGACAGCGGCCTGCTGGGTGGGCTGTGGGAGTTCCCCGGCGGGCGCTGCCACGCGGACGAGCCGCCAGAGGCGGGGGTGGTGGCACGGCTGGCGGAGCGCTTTACCCTGCATATCGTCCCGGTTGCTGCCCCGCCCCTGACGCCAGTGCGCCATGTGTTCACTCACCGTCGCGTCACTTTGTTCCCCTTCATCTGCGCCATTCACCCGGCCCATGCGGGTATTGTCACGCCGAAATTCCATGTGGAGCACCGCTGGGTGGCACTGCCGGACGTGGGGCAGTTCGCCTTGCCCCGGGCCCACCAGAAGATTGTGGCTCAACTGTCTGCCTCCGGGTTTGCCGCCTCCCGGCCCTCGGTGCCGAACCGGTTCGAGGGGGTGGCATGACGACTTTCCGCCTCAACGCCCCCTTCTCCCCGGCGGGGGATCAGGCCCGTGCCATTGCGGCCCTCTCCGCGGGGCTGGCGGCGGACCGCAGCGATCAGGTGCTGCTGGGAGTGACCGGCAGCGGCAAAACCTTCACCATGGCCAACGTCATCGCGGACTTTGGCCGCCCGGCTCTGGTGCTGGCCCACAACAAGACCCTGGCGGCCCAGCTTTATCAGGAGTTCAAGGCGTTCTTTCCCGACAGCGCGGTGCACTATTTCGTCAGTTACTACGACTATTACCAGCCGGAGGCGTACATCCCCAGTTCGGACACCTTCATCGAGAAGGATTCCGCCATCAACGACGCCATCGACCGCATGCGTCACGCGGCCACCTCGGCCCTGTTCGAGCGCAACGACCTGGTGATTGTGGCCTCGGTGAGCTGCATCTACGGCCT
>JAOUFN010000011.1 GCA_029858285.1 Nitrospirota bacterium
ACACCTTCATCGAGAAGGATTCCGCCATCAACGACGCCATCGACCGCATGCGTCACGCGGCCACCTCGGCCCTGTTCGAGCGCAACGACCTGGTGATTGTGGCCTCGGTGAGCTGCATCTACGGCCTCGGCTCCCCGGAGGCGTATCACCAGATGATGCTGTTCCTCGAGGAGGGGGCCCATGTGGAGCGTGATGGAATTTTGGCGAAACTGGTGGAAATTCAATATGAACGAGGCGATCTCGACTTCCATCGCGGCACCTTCCGGGTGCGCGGCGACGTGCTGGAGATTTTCCCCGCCGCCAGCGAGGACATTGCCATCCGCGTCAGCTTTTTTGGCGATGAAATGGAACAGATTGCCGAGGTGGACCCCCTGCGCGGCCAGATCCTGCGCCGCATCCCCAAGGTGGCGGTGTATCCCAACAGCCACTACGTGATCCCTCCGGAACGCATGCAGGACGCCGTGTCCGGCATTGAACAGGAGCTCGAAATCCGGCTGCGGGAGTTGCATCAGGGCCATAAGCTGGTGGAGGCCCAGCGGCTGGAGCAACGCACTGCCTTCGATCTGGAAATGATCCGCGAAACCGGCTACTGCCAGGGCATCGAGAACTACTCGCGCCACCTCTCCGGGCGTCTGCCGGGGCAGCCGCCACCCACCCTCCTCGACTATTTCCCCCGCGACTTCCTGCTCATCCTCGACGAATCCCACGCCACCGTGCCCCAGGTGGGGGCCATGTTCGAGGGCGACCGTACCCGCAAGCGTACCTTGGTGGAGTACGGCTTTCGCCTGCCCTCGGCCCTGGACAACCGCCCCCTCACCTTCGACGAGTTCCGCCGCTTCATGGGTCACACCGTCTATGTGTCCGCCACCCCGGGGCCGTTCGAACTGGAGCGCACCGGCGGCGAGGTGGTGGAGCAGGTGATCCGCCCCACCGGCCTGATGGACCCAGAGATCGAGGTGCGCCCGGCGGGTAATCAGGTGGACGACCTTCTGGCGGAGTGCCGCCGCCGGGAAAAACTTGGCGAGCGGGTGCTGGTGACCACCCTCACCAAGCGTATGGCCGAGGATCTGACCAATTATTTTCAGGAGGTCGGGGTGCGCGTGCGCTACCTGCACTCGGACGTCAAGACCATCGAGCGCACGGTGATCCTGCGTGACCTGCGCAAGGGTGAATTTGACGTTCTGGTGGGGGTCAACCTGCTGCGCGAAGGGCTTGATTTGCCCGAAGTATCTCTGGTGGCGGTGCTGGATGCGGACAAGGAGGGATTTTTGCGCGGCTACCGGGCGCTGGTGCAGACTGCCGGACGCGCCGCACGCAACATCAATGGCCGGGTGTTTTTCTATGCCGACCGTGTCACCGAGGCCATGCGTCAGGCCATGGACGAGACCACCCGCCGCCGCACCCTGCAGATGGACTGGAACCAGACCCACGGCATCACCCCTACGGGTATCATCAAGGGCATTGAGCCGGGGCTGCTGGAGGTGTGCGAGGCCGACTACATGGACCTCACCGACGCCCTCCCCGGCGGACAGGCCGGGGCCGCGCCGGAGGCCGTGCCGGACAACATTCCGGCGGAGATTCAGCGCCTCACCAAAGACATGAAGGCCGCCGCCAGGGCCCTCGATTTCGAAGTGGCGGCGCGCCTGCGCGACCGCATCCGCGCCCTCACGGAGCTGGACCTGGCCCTGCGCTAGCAAGGCGCCGCCGGCGAGATAGCCGCCGCCGGCGAGACCGTCCCCTTCGGCGTGGTACCCTGAGGTCAGGGGGGAGGGTTCCACGTCCGCGAGGCGTCTCATCATGCCACTGGAGAACTACGGAGCGCTGAGGGGGACCATCACCGGCCACAAGCGCGCCCGCGGACACCACGGCCACTACCAGATCCATATCTCCGCCGGACCGGAACGCGCCCGGGAGCATTTCCGCGTCGCCCTCAACGTGCGCTCCCGCCGCCCGCCCTCGGAATTGCTGTTTCTGCTCGACGACAACTTCGATCACCCCCTGCTGGATCACCTGGTCGGCATGCGCTCCGGCTTCACCCCCATCCGCCCGGTCCCGGACAGCGCGGCGCTGGACTACATCCGCGGCAACCTGTTCAATCCGGCAGGCATGCGCCGCATTCCCCACGACGTTCCCGGCCCGGACAACGACCTGAACGACCGCCTCGATTACTGGCTCACCCGCACCCGGGCCGATCCCCGTGGCGAGGCGTGGGTGCTGGGGGAGCGGTGGGGACCGGAACCCCACGCCCGGGACCGGCATTTTCGCTTTCACCCCGCCAGCGGCATGCACAACGTACACATGAATCAGGGCAACGACCCGCGCTACCAGACCGACGACGGCCCCTGGCAGGACGGCGCCCTGCTGCTGCACCTGCCGGACGAGGGGCGCTGGGTGGCGGGATTCCTGGCCTTTCAGAGCCAGTCGTGGCACACCGACGACACCACCGGCCACCGCATTCCGGAGGCCGGTCCGCCGGTGCCCCCCGGCGGTTGGGCCACCGTATACCCCCGCGAACATCCTGCCCCGACGGGGGCTGTGTGCGTGGAGGCCCGCGCCGTTCGCATCATCGCGGCGCTGGTCAACCCGCAGGGCAGCGATCCGGGGCGTGAATCCATCACCCTGCTCAACACCCAGCCCGATGCGGTAGACCTGGGCGGCTGGACGATTATCGACTCCGCACGCCGCCGTCTGCCGCTGGACGGCATCACCCTCGGCCCCGGCGCGACCGTGCGCGTGCCGCTGGATGGTGCCACGGTGCAGCTCTCCAATGCCGGAGGCACCCTGACCCTGCTTGGCCCGGACGGGTTCCGCGTGGACGGCGTGGCCTACACCGCCGGTGAGGCGCAGCGGGAGGGCTACACCGTGGTGTTCTGAGTGGCCCCCCGGCCACTGCGCTGGAGCCTGTGGCGTCCCGCCTGAGTCCCCCGGGCATGAATAGACGATTTTCTAATCAATTATCCGGTTTGTGCCGAAAAGTCCCGGAACACGGGAGATCGGCATCACCCGTTCCGGCGCGGTGGAAATCCCCACCGGCCGGGAACAGGCAGGCCGGCGCCCAAACATTCCAAGGAGACCCGTCCCATGGCCAAGACCGATCGCTTCAGGGAGCAGCACAACGAGCTGCTGAAGATCGCCGGGCAGATCGTGCCGTACCTGAAGGAATCCACTCTCTCGAAGGACGCCTCCGCAGTACGGGATCTCCTGTCCAAACTGATGGGCACCCTCAAGGTTCACCTGTCCATGGAGGACAAGTCCCTCTACCCCCGGCTGGTCAGCCACCCGGACAAGAAGGTCAGCAAGCTGGCCAAGGATTTCATCGCCGAAATGGGCGGCATCGCCAAGGCGGTGACGGCCTATGCGGGCAAATGGAACACCGAGGAGCGCATTCGCGCCGAGGCGGCGACCTTCATCGCCGAGACCAAGGGGCTGTTTGACGCCCTTGGCAAGCGCATCGAGCGGGAGAACAACCAGCTCTACCCGCTGCTCGACGCCCACGGCTGAGCCCGATCCTGTCCCGGCGGAAGGCCTGGCGGGCAAGAGAAAAAAAGCCCCCGACCCGAGGTTCCCCGTGGGCCCCAGGCCGGGGGTTTGTCGTTCAGGTCAAGCCAAAGTCCCCGCGTTCCCCTCCCTCGCCCCCCCCGCTGCCGTCTTCGCATTGCCTTGACAGGACGGCCGCTGTCTCCGTAGCATGGAGCCGGTTTTCCAATGAACAGTCCTGTGCAACAGCTAGACCTCCGGACCCGGGCCGAAGAGGTGTGGGCGCGCTACCGCGCCGACCTCGACGCCGTGGAGCGTGAGCTCACCGCCAACCTGACCTCCGAGGTTGCCTTGGTGGGAGAGGTGGCCCGCTATGTGCTGGGCGGCGGTGGCAAGCGCTTCCGGCCACTGGTGCTGGCGGCCTCCGCGCGCCTGGCCGGGGCAGCCCCGGACGGCCAGCCGTGCCCGGAAGTGGCTACCCTGGGGGCGGTGGTGGAATACATTCACACGGCTACCCTGCTGCACGATGACGTGGTGGACGATGGTGATATCCGCCGTGGCCAGAGCGCCGCGCGAACCCTGTGGGGCAACGCCGGAAGCGTGCTGGTTGGCGATTATCTTTACGCCCGCGCTCTGGCCATGAGCGTCTCCCTCGGGCGTCTGCCGGTGGTGGCGGCCCTCACCAGCGCCGTGGAGGAGATGAGCGAGGGCGAGGTGTTCCAACTGTCCGTCTGCGGCGACGCCGGACTGGCGGAGGCTGCCTACCTGCGCATCGTCGAGCTCAAGACCGCGTCTCTGATCCGTACCGCTGCCCAGGTGGGGGGCATGCTCGGGCAGATCAGCGAAACCCAGCTTGCGGCGCTGGTGGAGTACGGTCGACTCATGGGCATTGCCTTCCAGGTGGCGGACGATGCCCTGGACTATCAGGGCGACGCCGAGGTGTTTGGCAAGGCCCTTGGCGGTGACCTCAAGGATGGCAAGATCACCCTGCCCCTGCTCTACGCCCTGACCCGCTGCAGCGGGGCCGAACGGGCGCGGCTGGAGTCCATCATCGCCCACGACGACGTGGCCTGTGGTGATGATTTGGCCTTTGTGCTGCGGGTGATGCGCGACCATGGCGCCCTGGAGGATGCCGGAAACCGGGCGCGGGAGTTCAGTGCCCGGGCTGGTCAGGTGCTGTGTCAGGCGTTCCCCGACGGCCCGCACCGCGCGGCCCTGCTGGAACTGGCCGAATATGTGGTGGAGCGGGACCGCTGAGCGGCGGCCACCCCTCCGCTCCCTCGTCCCCAGACGCCTCCCCCTCTGATGGTTCCCCCCGCCATGCCGCCTCACGCCGATCTGCCGCATGCCAATTTGCCGCACGCTGATCCGGGTCGTCTGCTGGAGCTCATTGTGCGGCTCTCCTACCGTTACTCCGACGAGGGGTTTACCCTGACCTCGGGGCGCCACAGCAACTACTACGTGGACCTGAAAAAGACCACCCTGCACCCGGAAGGGGCCTGGCTGTGTGGTCGTTTGCTCTTCGAGCGCCTGCGTGGACGCGGCGTGCTTGCCGTGGGTGGTTTGACCCTGGGGGCCGATCCCCTGGTGTCTGCGGTGGCGGTGGCCAGTCACTTGGGGGGCGAACCGATGCAGGCCATCATCGTGCGCAAGGCCGCCAAGGGGCACGGCACCGGCCGCTGGGTGGAGGGGCCGGCCACGCCACCCCTGGCGGTGGCGGTGCTGGACGATGTGGCCACCACCGGGAAATCCACCGTGGAGGCCGCCGGACGCCTGCGCGAGGCAGGCTTTGACGTGGTGGCGGCGCTGTGCGTGGTGGACCGGGGCGAGGGGGGGCGCGAGGCGCTGGCTGCCGAAGGGTTGACCCTGGAGGCCTTGTTCACCATGGATGACATTTTGGCGCACCAGCGTCAGAAACCGTGACGATGTTGCGCGGTGGACGGCCCGCCGGGGTGCCATCGGGACGGCGTTTGCAGCAAAATTAGCCGCGTAACACGTTGTTATTACGTAAATAATGCATACTATTGGCGGGGGTTCGCGAAGTATGGCACGTAACCTGCTGTAAGTTCAGGGTGCAGACATGCTTCCCCGAGGAGGGAGCCCCAATGGGACGTTTTCCCTACCGGCCTCACTGGCCTTGCGTCCCGCCGACACACCGTTGGCAAGCTTCTCTGATTCCCGCCCCGTGGCGGGGAAAGAGGGGTCGCCCTTCTCCTACCCTTCCAAAGACATTGTGCCCTGCCCGGTTGAGAACGCCGGGCAGGGCCCCCCTCCCTTCCCGTCGCTTCCGGCGCGGTCCCTGGCCCCTTGCCAGCAAAAGGGAGTTGGGTTATAGTGAACCCTCCCGATACCCAGGGCCGGACTGCGTCGTGTGTGAACGCTGGTTGTTATTCCGATAATCGAGGTTTATCAATGGATTACGATTTAAATTATCAGGGGGATAAGGAGGTTGACTCCACCTCCATCGCCAACAAAATTGGTGACGCCGTGCCCGCCACCGGTGCCTACGAGTGCACCACCTGTGGCGAGGAGATTCAGGCCCAGTCGGGAACCAAATTCCCGCCTTGCGCCAACTGCGGTGATGACCACCTGACCTGGGAGATGATCCAGGCCGCCTAGTTCCGCTCCCCCCGCCCCGGATTCCGGGGCGGGGGACTTGTCCGCCATCCCGCCCCCGGCTTTTTCCGTCGGCCCCGCTCTCGTCTCCGTTCCTCCGCGCCTTTTTCCGTCGGTTCCCGCCCATTTTTGGTCGTTTTGGCCCCCCTTTTTTGCCCCCGACCTCCGGGTGTTCGTTGCCACACCCTCGACGTCCTTTCGGTGTTTCCAATGATCCACTTTCAGGCGGGGGGTGGGGGTGATTGTCTGTCCGGGGTGAATTGTGATATCGTTGCGCTCCTTTCGAGGATTTTGTCAGGGATTTTGCGGCATCCTCCGCGCCGTTCGTGGGCGTATGGGCCGGGGTGCCGCCAGGGGTTCGATTCCAGCCAGTTCAGGGAGCACTGAATGTCGAGGGTCATCAAGAAGCGTCGCAAGAAGATGCGCAAGCACAAGCACCGCAAGCTGCTGAAGAAGACACGCCACCTGCGTCGCAGCCGCGGCTGACGCAGTCGGCCAGATCGTGACCGGCGACGCCTCCACCGAGTGTGGCGGAGGCGTCGCCGGTTGTTGCTTTCCTGCCCCTGCCGCACGGGTGTGGCACCCGGCGCGTGGGGGATTCGTGGAGCCGATCCCATGCCATATACCGGTTCGCCATTCCCCTTGGCGGCGCATCCGCGCCCGGCCAAGCGCGGTTCCGTGCCCCGTGCCGAGGGGAACCCTGCGGCGGACGGTTCTGCGGCGAACGGATTGACCCGGCGCGTAAGCCGGTTTTTCCGCCGCGCCCGGCTCCGTCAACTCCTGGCGCTTTCCGTCTTGCTGCTGTCCTCCCCCGCCCTGGCTGCTCCCGCCGTTTCCCCCCTGCGCGTTTCCGCCTCTGTACACCCCCTTGCCCTGCTGGTGCGGGCGGTGGGGGGAGAGGACGTCAAGGTCGACGTCCTGCTGCCCCCCGGGGTTTCGCCCCACGGCTTTGAACCGACCCCCGCCCAGATGCGGCGGCTGGCGGAAGCGGAGTGGTGGATCGCCGTGGGCGGCGGACTCGACCCGTGGGCCGAACGGCTGGCGGAGGGGGTGTCCGGAGGGCGCCCGCATTTGATCCTCATCCAACCCTCCGCAGGGTCGGCTCACAACGCCGATCACAACGCCGATCACGAGGATGGGCACCGCCACTCCGGTGTCGATCCCCACCTGTGGCTGGACCCGGTGCTGGTGCGGGACGAACTGGTGCCGCGCATTTCCGCGGCCCTGTCCCGCCAGCGTCCGGCACAGGCAAAAATGTTTGCCGGGCGTGCCGCCGCTTTCCAGCAGCGCCTCACCGCGCTGGATGCAGAGCTGACCGCCGGGCTGGCGCCGTACAAGGGGGGGGCGTTCGTGGCTTTTCACGGCGCCTGGGGACGGTTTGCGGCACGCTACGGCCTGCGCGAAGTGGCGGTGGTGGAACCATCCCCCGGTCGCGAGCCGTCCGCCCGCTGGATGGCCCAGGTGGTGGAAACGGCACGCCGGGAACACGCCGTCGCCGTCATCATTGAGCCCGGTTTCAACCCGCGGGTGGCCAACACTATTGCCGCCCAATTCGGCGGCCGCACCGTTACCGCCAACCCCGAGGGCGGCCTTGGCGGCACTTGGGGAGCGACCTACGAGGATCTGATGCGTTACAACATGGGCGCCTTCCGGGCCGCCATGACGCCATAGCCGACGCCGTGACCGACACTCTCGAACCGATGGTGCGGCTGGACCGGGTGGACCTGATCCTGGACGGACGGGAAGTGCTGTCCGGGATCTCCATGGCCCTCATGCCGGGCCGCTTTCTGGGGCTGATCGGCCCCAACGGCGCAGGCAAGACCAGTTGTCTCAAGGTGATTCTCGGTGTCCATCGTCCCACCCGGGGCACGGTGCGGGTTCTGGGGCAATCGCCTTGGGAGTTGGGCAAGCGCGCCCATCACATCGGTTATGTGCCGCAGCGCTCCCTGGCCGGACGCTGGGCGCCGTTTTCAGTTTTCGATGTGGTGATGATGGGCCGCGTCTGCTGCATTGGCGTGGGTCGCCGCCCCAAGGCCCGCGACCGGCAACTGGTGGAGGAAAGTCTGGAGCGCATGGGGCTGTCCGATCAGGCGCAGCGACCTGTGGGGGCGCTCTCCGGCGGCCAGGTGCAGCGCGTGATGATCGCCCGCGCCATGTGCCGAAAAACCAGTCTGCTGATTCTGGATGAACCCACCGAAGGGGTGGACCTGCCGCATCAGGAGCGCCTCTACCGCCTGCTCAAGGATTTGCAGGCGGAGCGCGGCCTGACCGTCATCACCGTATCCCACGACGTCTCCATGCTGTCCGGCTACGCGGACGAACTGGCGTGCATCAACCGCACCCTGCACGTCCACGGCGACCCGCGGGAGGTGATGGAAAGCCATGACCTGGGGCGTGCCTACTCCTGCGAGTTTGATTTCTTCTCCCACCACCCCCACGGCGGCGGCCATCACCACCACGGCCACACCCACATCAAGGGCGGCTAGGCGGGCATGTTTGCCTATGAATTCATGTGGCGCGCCCTGGCGGCGGGGTTGCTGGTCAGCCTGCTGTGTTCGGTGCTGTCCCTGTTTGTGTTGTTGCGGCGCATGGCCTTTGCCGGCATGGGCATCTCCCACGCGGCCCTGGGCGGGGTCGCCATCGGCCTGCTCACCGGCATGAATCCGCTGGTGGGGGCGCTGGGGGTGTGCGTTGCCACCGCCCTGGGTATTGGCGCGGTGACCCGCAGCGGGCGCGTCAGCCCCGATGTGGCCATCGGCATCCTCACCAGCGGCCTGATGGCCCTGGGTGTGGTGCTGATGGGCCTCTCCTCCGGCTATCAGGGGGACCTGTACAGCTACCTGTTCGGCAACATCCTGGCGGTCGACTCCGGTCAGTTCCTGTGGCTGGTGGCGGTGGCAGTGCCGGTGCTGGGCTTTATCGCCGTGTTTCTCAAGGAGCTGCTGTTCGTTGCCTTTGACGAGGAAGTGGCGCAGGTCACCGGCGTGCCTGCCCGTTTGCTCAACTACGGCTTGCTGGTGTCCATTGCCTGTACTGTGGTGGCGGCCATCAACATGGTGGGGGTAGTACTGGCCAGCGCCCTGCTGGTGGCCCCCGCCGCCATCGGTTTTCAGATAGCCGACAACTGGCGCCCGATTCTGCTCGTTTCGGTCCTCTCCGGATGGGTGGCGGTGGCCGCCGGACTGGCCTGTTCTTTCCTGTGGGACGTGGCTTCCGGAGGGGCGATTGTGCTGGTCCTGGTGCTCCAGTTCTTTGCCGCCGTACTACTGCGTCGCCTGCGCCGACCTGCCCACATCTGACATTTTCTACAGCTAGAACGGTACGTTACAGCTCTTTCTCGAAAGTGGCTCGGCGAGTTAGTGTGTATGTTTCACGCAATTATCCGCGCCCTACCGTCAAGATATGGCGGAAATATGCCGAAAAATAAGGCGATGTGACCAGCGTCTGGCGATGCCCGTTTCGCCTTGTTCTCCCCGTCCCCCTTGCCTGGATGGCCGTGCATGGATCGTAAGGGCCTGATTCTCAACTTCCGCTGGCTGACACTGCTGCTGTCGGCGGGGCTGCTGGAATTATCCGGCGGCGGACTGCTGACCGACGGGGTGGTGGTGGCCGCCCTGACGCTGATGCTGTTTTCCAACCTCGGCCTGCACCTGATGCCGACCCCCCTGTTCCGTTATCGCCCCCACTGGTTTGGCCTGACACTGGCCGATGTGCTGCTGGTGTCCGCAGTGGTGCAGCGGCTTGGGGTGCTGCAAGGCGAGGCGTTTTTCCTCTACCTGCCGGTGATTGGCCTGTCGGCGTGCATCCACGGCCAGCGGGGTCTGGCCGGAACCGTGGCCGCCGTGGCGGCGGTTTACGGGGGCATGGCCTGGGGCAGCGGCGTCGTCATGGCGTCGGAGGCCTCCCGGGGGCTGCTGTTCCGTACCGCCATGCTGGCGGTGATGGGTGCGGCGTTCGGATTGATGGCCTTGCGCGTGCGCCTGCAGGTGGTGGGGCAACAACTGGCCGAGGCGCGCCGCCGCGATCTGGAAGCCGTGGTTCGGGCGGCACACCGTCTGGCGACGGCAGGCACCCAGTCCGAACTGCTCAGCCTGCTGGTGCGCTCCACGGCGGAACTGGTGACCGCCTACCGTTGCAGCGTGGTGGTATTGCAGGAGGCGGGCGAGGCCAGCATTCTGGTATCGCGGGAGATGCTGGCGCTGGAAGAACACGCAGCCACCCACACCCTGCGCATCCACACTTCCGATTACCCCGAACTGACCACTGCGGTAGCGGCGCGCAGCCTGTTGCGCATCCCCGACGTGCAGCGTCACCGGGTGACGCGCGGCGTGCGGGGCAAGCTGGCGGACCTGGGCATCCGCTCCCTTTTGGTGGCGCCGCTGGCGGTGGATGATCCGGTTCTCGGCACCCTGGTCCTGTCTCTGGCCAAGCGCCGCGGACCGTTCACCGAGCGCGACGGCAACGTGGTGGACCTGATCGCCAACGTGGCCGGCACCGCCCTCAAAAACACCTACATCCGCGAGACACTGGAGGCGGAACGCCACTCCCTGCACCGCATGGCCATTACCGATTCCCTCACCGGGCTGTACAACCGGCGCTTCTTCGACATGCGCCTGGAGGAGGAGTCGCGTCTGGCGGTCCGCCACGGGCTGCCCCTGTCCCTGGTGCTGCTGGACGTGGACCATTTCAAGCGCGTCAACGACACCCACGGCCACGGGGTGGGCGACCGGGTGCTGGCGGAACTGGCGCGGGTGATCGGCGCCAACCTGCGCCAGACCGACTGCTTTGCCCGCTACGGCGGCGAGGAATTTGTGATTTTGATGCCCCTTACCGATCCGGAGGGGGCGGTTGCCAAGGCGGAAGAGATTCGTCTGGCGGTAAAGGAGGCCACCCACCGGGTGGATGACGGCATGATGCGGGTCACCGTCAGTTTCGGGGTGTCCGGTTTCGAGCCCGGGCAGACCGCCTCCCCCGTGGACCTGCTGTCCCTGGCCGATCGGGCGGTGTATGCCGCCAAGCGGGGCGGGCGTGACCGGGTGTGCCGTGCCGACCCTCCATCCGCACCGGCCCTGTCCTCCCAAGCCCAAACCAGCCAGAGCCAGTTGGATCAATCCCGACCGGATCCACCGCAAACGGGCCAGTCCCGGTCCGCCGATCCGCCGTCCAGCCGCGTCAGCGGATGAGCATGGCATCGCCGTAACTGTAAAAGCGATACCCCTTGCCGATCGCCTCGGCATAGGCGTCCAGAACACGCTGCCGCCCAGCCATGGCCGCCACCAGCATCAGCAGGGTGGAGCACGGCAGGTGAAAATTGGTGATCAGGCTGTCCACCACCCGGAAGGTATAGCCGGGGTGAATGAACAGACGGCTTTCCCCCGCGCCAGCGGCAACCCGGCCAACCTCGCTGGCAGCGCTTTCCAGAGCGCGTGTCACCGTGGTGCCGCAGGCAACGATTTTTCCCCCTCGCGCCCGCGCCTGTTCGATGGCCCGGGCGGCGTCTTCTCCCACCCGATAAAACTCCCCGTGCATGGTGTGTTCCGATAGCCGTTCGGCGCGCACCGGCAGGAAGGTACCCGGCCCCACATGCAGGGTCACCCGGGCGATCTCCACCCCCCTCGCCCGCAGGTTTTCCAGCAATTCCGGGGTGAAATGCAGGCCGGAGGTGGGGGCCGCAACCGAGCCGCTCTCGGCGGCGAACACGGTCTGGTAGCGCTCCCGGTCGGCAGCGTCTGCCCCGCGCCGGATGTAGGGGGGGAGGGGGATCTCCCCGTGCGCCTCCAGATGCGCCGCCAGGTCCTCGGCGGAAAGCCGGGGAAAGCGGATCAGATAGATGCCGCTCCCCTGGGCGGCGACGACTTCGGCTGCCAGATTGCCGTTCAGCAGCAGTATGTCGCCCGGTCGAATCCCCCTGTGCCCGCCCCCTTTTCCCATCGCCCGCCAGATCGGTGAGGGGGGGGGGGAAGCCGCATCAGGCGGCGTTATGGCACCAGTGCCATAACGCAAAGTGGCAGGCCCGTTAGCCGCCCGGTCGGCGGTTATCTCCGCCAGCAGCAACAGTTCAACCTTGGCCATACCTCCGGCGCGGGAACCGCGGATGCGCGCCGGGAACACCCGTGTGTCGTTGAGAACCAGCAGATCCCCCGGCGCCAGCAGATCGGGCAGGTCGCCAAATGTCTGATGCCGGGGGGGAGTGGTTTCCGCGTTGGCCAGCCCCAGCACCATCAGGCGCGAGGCGTCGCGCCGTGCCACCGGGCGGTCGGCGATGCACTCTGGCGGCAGGAAAAAATCAAAATCCGCCGTGCGCAACTCCGTGTCCGCTTCGGCACGATCCGTTCGACGAGGGTCCGGGGATGGAAACTCCGGAGCGCGACTCACGGAACGCGGTAAAAATGCTTGGAGAGGGCCAGACCCTGCTGGTGGTAGTGGGAGCCGCGTCCATAGGTGTATTCGGGCGCCTCGGTGAGACGTTCGTAGACCAGTTTGAAACACGGCTGGCCGTGTTCGATGCGGAACGGCACGTCGTGGGGCCGCACCTCGAGCACGGCGCGGGTGCCATGGACTTCTCCCTTGGCCCCGTAGCCGAAGCCGGAATCGAAAAAGCCCGCGTAATGGGTTCGCAGTTCCCCGGAACCGGCGTCATACTCCACCATCTCGGCGGCCACGTGGCCGGGCACCCGCACCCGCTCCCGGGAGGCGAAGATATAGAATTCCTCCGGCTCCAGGATCACTGTGCCACCCCGTCCGGCACGGATCGGGTCCCAGTAATCGGCCTGGGGGTGGGCGCCGGTGCGCATCAGGTCCACCACCGCCGAGTTGCGCCGCGCCACATAGCCCACCACGCCGTCCGACTGCTCCCCCTTCAGGTCCACACTCATGTACAGCCCGTCGCGGATGATGGTGGCGTCGGCGGCAATCGGCTGGCCGTGCTCGTCGTACAAAAGCTGCTCGGCGCGGTACAGTTGGCCCAGTTCCGCGTCATCCATGCGGGCCTGGCCGGTGAACAGTCGTAACTGGTTGAGGCACAATCCGGCCTCCACCCGCACCGTAAAGGAACGCGGTACGACTTCCAGGTACAGGCGTCCCCGGTAACCAGCGGGGATCTCCTCAAAGCGCCGGGAGCGATCTGCGATCACCCGGGTAAAGATATCCAGCCGCCCGGTGCTGCTCTTGGGATTGGTGCGTCCGTAGATGTGGGACGGCAGGTTCAGGCACTCCAGGAGGGGGATCAGATAGACGTTGCCACGCTCCAGAATGCCCCCCTTGGCCAGGTCCACCTGATACATGAGGAGTTCCGGCAGCACCGCCTCCACGGAGCGTTCCTGGGGCAGAAAACTGCACTGGACGCGGTAGGCCACCGTCCCCAGCCGCAAATCCAGGCTGGCAGGCTGCAACTGGCCGTCAGCCAGGGGCGGGCCGCTGATCCAGCCGTTGTCGGCGGCGTGGCGCAGGGCCTGAATGGGCAGTATGCCGTCGCTCATGCCGGCTCCGCCGCTTCCAAAGCCTCGGGAAACCCGCCCCACGGTCCGTTCGGATCATGGGTGCGGCCATCCCAGTGTTCAAAGTGCACCAGATCGGTGAGGGGAATGCGCTCCCCCCACCCCACCTGTTGCAGGCGCGGCTGCTCCGGGAATGCCGCGACCGGGCCCAGGCACAGCAGCCCGATGGGGTTGATGTGGGGTGGCAGCCCCAGTACCAGGCGCACGTCCGGTTTTTTGTAGAACGACACCCAGCCCATACCAAGCCCCTCGGCGCGGGCCGCCAGCCACAGGTTCTGGATGGCTGCGGCGGCACTGTACAGATCGGTGGCCTCGTCGCTGTTGCGCCCCAGCACATGGGGGCCGCGCCGTGCCGGATCGACGGTGACGCAGATCACCACCGAGGCCTCCCGCAGGGCCTCGATTTTGATGGAGGGGAACTGCTCCGCCTGCTGCCCCTCGAACACCACCGCTGCCGAACGACGCTCCTTGTCCACCACCCGCCACAGGGCTTCGCGGGTGTCGTGGTCGCTGATCAACACAAAATCCCACGGCTGCATGAAGCCCACGCTGGGGGCGTGGTGGGCAGCCAGAAGCAGGCGCGCCAGCGTGGAATGGTCCACCGCCTCCCCGGTAAATCCCTCACGCATGTCGCGGCGATGAAAAATGGCCCGGTACACGGCGTCGCGCTCGGGCGCAGAAAAGCGGTGGGCAGTCGGGCGACCAGTCCCTTCGACGGCCCGGGACGGGGAGTCGTTCATGGATACTCCCCCGGCCGGTAATCGGGGGAGCTGGCGCGCAGACTCTGCACGATTCGGGCATAGGCGTCGGCGGCGGCGTCCACCTGCTCCGGGGTAGTGGCGCGCCCCAGGGTCAGGCGCAGGTTGCCGGACAGCCACGGCTCCCGCACCCCCGCCGCCACCAGTACATGGGACGGGCCGGGGGAACCGGTGGTGCAGGCCGATCCGGTGGACGAGGCGATGCCGTGCATGCCCATGCGCAGATTCACCGCCTCCCCCTCCACCCCGGCGGCGCTGACGTTCACATTGTTGGGCAGGCGCTCCTCCGGGTGACCGTTCAGGCGCACGTCCGGCAGCGCCAGCAGGGATTTCAAAAGCCGCTCCCGCAGCGCCGTCTGGCGGCGCATCTCGCTGTCCATCTCCGTTGCCGCCAGCCGCGCCGCCACCCCCATGCCGACGATTCCCGGCACGTTTTCGGTGGACGGCCTCAGGCCGCGCTCCTGCTTGCCGCCGTGGCAAAGCGGCGCCAGCGTCACCCCCTTGCGTACGTACAACGCGCCCACCCCCTTGGGGCCGTGGAACTTGTGAGCCGACAGGGACAGCAGGTCGCACTGCAGGGCCGCCACGTCAATGGGAATATGCCCGAAGGTCTGCACCGCGTCGGTGTGGAACAACACTCCCCTGCGGCGGCACAGGGCGCCGATCTCCGCCACCGGCTGCAGGGTGCCGACCTCGTTGTTGGCGTGCATCACGCTTACCAGCACGGTGTCGGGGCCGATGGCCTCTTCCACGTCGGCCACTGCCACCCGGCCGTGGGCGTCCACCGGCAGCACGGTGATGCGCCACCCTTCCTGGGACAGGGCGCGCACCGTGTGCAGCACCGCGTGGTGTTCGATGCCGGTGGTGATCAGGTGCCGCCCCCGGTCGCGGCAGGCGTGGGCGGCGCCGAGGATGGCCAGGTTGTCGCTTTCGGTGCCGCCGCCGGTGAACAGCACCTCCCGCGGGCGGCAGCCCAGCACATCGGCCACTTCCTTGCGCGCCGTGTCCAGCGCATCGCGGGAGGCCTGGGCCAGTTCATAGGTGCCGGAGGCGTTGCCGAACCAGGTGGTGAAAAACGGCAGCATGGACGCCACCACCTCCTCGCGCACCGCCGTGGTGGCCGCGTGGTCGAGGTAGATGGTGGTGGGCGTATTCATGATGATTCCAGATCAGCTCCGGCGGTCCGCCGGGTGGCCGTTCAGGCATGGGCGTCCAGAATCAGCCGCTCGGCGATCTGGATGGCATTGAGGGCGGCCCCCTTGCGCAGGTTGTCGGACACAATCCACATATTCAGGCCGTGTTCCACGCTGCGGTCCACCCGCACCCGGCCAACATACACCGCGTCGGTCCCGGCAGCGTCCGTGGCCAGCGGGTACAGGGAACGGCCCGGATCATCGAACACCACCACACCGGGGGCGTCGCTCATCAGGGCGCGTGCCTCGTTGGGGGTGATGGCGCGCTCGAACTCTACGTTGACACTCTCCGAATGGCTGCGGAACACCGGCACCCGCACCGTGGTGGCGGACACGCGGATGGACAGGTCACCCATGATTTTCTGGGTTTCCCGCACCATCTTCCACTCTTCCTTGGTGTAGTCGTCCTCGTCAAATACGTCGATCTGCGGCAGGCAGTTGAAGGCGATCTGGTGCGGATAGACCTTGGGCGCCACCTGCTGCAGGTTGAGCACCTGGCCGGACTGCTGGTACAGCTCCTCGATGGCCTTCTGGCCGGTGCCGGACACCGACTGATAGGTGGATACCACAATTCGCCGGATGCGCGCCGCGTCGTGCAGCGGCTTGAGGGCCACCACCATCTGGATGGTGGAGCAATTGGGGTTGGCGATGATGCCGTTGTGCCCCTTGAGGGCGTGGGCGTTCACCTCCGGCACCACCAGCGGCACCCCGGCGTCCATGCGGTAGGCGCTGGAATTGTCGATCACCACCGCTCCGGCGGTCACCGCGTGGGGGGCAAACTCCTTGCTGCGGGAGGCACCGGCGGAGAACAGGGCGATGTCGATGTCCCGGAACGATCCCGGAGTCAGTTTTTCCACTTTCAGCGTCTTGCCGCCGAACTCCACTTCGGTGCCTGCGGAGCGTTCCGAGGCCAGCATGCGCACCTGATCCACGGGAAAATCGCGCTGTTCCAGGATGTCGCGCATCTCCTGGCCGACCGCCCCGGTGGCTCCCACCACGGCGACGTTGTAATGTTGTTTGCGCTTCAGCATGGGTTTTTGTCCTTTGCGGCAACCGCGGGGGTTGCCACCGTGTATCCGTTGCGGTCTTTAGCGGGATAGGGCCGCGACGATGCGGTCGCCCATGGCCTTGCAGCCGATGGTCGGCTCCCCTTTGGCGGCGATGTCGGCGGTGCGCGCCCCCTGATCCAGCACTGTGGAGACCGCTGCTTCCACCTCTGCCTCCGCCTGGGCGATGCCGAAGGTGTAGCGGAACATCATACCCACACTGAGGATGGTGGCGATGGGATTTGCCAGGTCCTTGCCCGCGATGTCCGGGGCGCTGCCGTGGATCGGCTCGTACATGGCGTACCTCTCCCCCAGACTGGCGGAGGGCAGCATGCCGATGCTGCCGGTGAGCATGGAGGCCTCGTCCGACAGAATGTCGCCAAAGATGTTGCCGGTGACCATCACGTCGAACTGTTTGGGCCAGCGCACCAACTGCATGGCGGCGTTGTCCACGTACATGTGCGAAAGCTGCACGTCCGGGTAGTCGCGATGCACCTCGGTAACCACGTTGCGCCACAGTTCGGTGGTCTCCAGCACGTTGGCCTTGTCCACCGAGCAGAGTTTTTTGCCGCGCACCCGCGCCACCTCAAAGGCCTTGCGGGCGATGCGTTCGATCTCAGGGGCGGTATAAACCATGGTGTTGACGCCGCGCCGCTGGTCTCCGGCGCCGGTCACACCGCGCGGAGTGCCAAAGTAGATGTCGCCGGTGAGTTCGCGCACCACCATCACGTCAATCCCTTCCACCACCTCGGGCTTGAGGGACGAGGCGCCCACCAGTTGCGGGAACAGGCGCGCCGGGCGCAGGTTGGCGAACAGCTCCAGCTCCTTGCGCAGGCCCAGCAGGCCGCGCTCCGGGCGCACCGAATAGTCGAGCTTTTCCCACTTGGGACCGCCCACGGCGCCCAGCAGCACGGCGTCCGCCGTCTTGCAGGCCTCGAGTGTCCCGGTGGGCAGGGGGGTGCCGGATTTGTCGTAGGCGGTGCCGCCCACCAGATGCTCTTCCGTGGTGATGGTGATGCCGTGGCGCTTGGCCATGATCGCCATCACCCGCACCGCCTGGGGCACGATTTCCTGGCCGATCCCGTCACCGGGAAGCACCACCACCTTGCGCGTCGCCTGTCCCATACCCAAACGTCCCTTCATTCCTGAAAAAAATCAGATGGTTACGCTGCTGTCCGTTCCTCGTCGCGTCAGCGGGTCTGGCCGGCGAACAGCCACGGCGCCTCGGCGCGGCGGCGCTCCTCGTAGGCCTGAATGTCCGCCGCGTGGCGCAGGGTGAGGCCGATATCGTCCAGCCCGTCCACCAGACACCCCTTGCGGAAGGCATCCACCTCGAAACGAATGGTTTCACCCCCCGGCGTGGTAATGGTCTGGGCCGGCAGGTCCACCATCAAGCGGTATCCGGCATGCTTCTTCACCTGCCCCATCAGGTCGTCCACCACCTTGGTGGGCAACACCACCGGGAGGATGCCGTTCTTGAAGCAATTGTTATAAAAAATGTCCGCAAAGCCCTTGGCCACGATGCAGCGGAAGCCGTAATCCAGCAGCGCCCACGGGGCGTGCTCGCGGGAGGAGCCGCAGCCGAAATTGTCCTGGGTGAGCAGGATGGTGGCCCCGGCGTAACGATCCTGATTGAGCACGAAATCCGGGTTCCTCGGACGGTGGGTGACGTCCATGTCCGGCTGCCCCTGATCCATGTAGCGCCACTCGTCGAACAGGTATTTGCCGAACCCGGTACGGCGGATGGATTTCAAAAACTGCTTGGGGATGATGGCGTCGGTGTCCACGTTGGCCCGGTCGAGGGGGGCCACCAGACCATCAAGTTTTACAAACGCTTCCATAACATTACACCGTGATTTGTAACGGTTGACTCAAAAGAGTGCCAAAACGCTCGTCGCCCTCGTGCCCGGCTATTTGGCCAGTTCGCGCACGTCGGTGAAGCGGCCCGTGACGGCGGCGGCAGCGGCCATGGCGGGGCTCACCAGATGGGTACGCCCCCCCTTTCCCTGCCGCCCCTCGAAGTTGCGGTTGCTGGTGGCGGCGCAGCGTTCGCCGGGGGCGAGCTGGTCGGCGTTCATGGCCAGACACATGGAGCAGCCCGGATCGCGCCACTCGAACCCGGCGTCGATGAAGATGCGGTGCAACCCTTCGGCCTCCGCCTGCTCCTTCACCAGTCCGGAGCCGGGCACCACCATGGCATTCACCCCCTTGGCCACCTTGCGCCCCTGCGCCACGGCGGCGGCGGCGCGCAGGTCCTCGATGCGGCCGTTGGTGCAAGAGCCGATGAACACGCGGTCCACGGTGATTTCGCGCATCGGCGTGTTGGCCACCAGACCCATGTACTTGAGCGCGTGCTCGATAGAGGTGCGGCGCACCGGGTCGGATTCCCGTGCCGGATCGGGCACCTTTCCGTCGATGCCGGTGACCATCTCCGGGCTGGTGCCCCAGGTCACCTGGGGGGGAATGGCGGCGGCGTCCAGATGCACCTCGGCGTCGAATTCGGCCCCGGCGTCGGTGTGCAGGGTGCGCCACCAGGCCGATGCCTTGTCCCAGTCGGCCCCCTGGGGGGAATAGGGACGGCCCTCCACATAGTCGATAGTGCGCTCGTCCACGGCAATCATGCCGGCGCGGGCGCCCGCCTCGATGGCCATGTTGCACACGGTCATGCGCCCCTCCATGGACAGGTCCATGATGGCGCTGCCAGCAAATTCGATCACATAGCCCGTGCCGCCTGCGGTGCCGATCTGGCCGATGATGGCCAGCACGATGTCCTTGGCGGTGACGCCGGGAGACAGGGCGCCGCCCACGGTCACGCGCATGTTTTTGGGCTTGGTCTGCATCAGGCACTGGGTGGCGAGCACGTGTTCCACCTCCGAAGTGCCGATGCCGAAGGCCAATGCCCCCATGGCGCCGTGGGTGGCGGTGTGGGAATCGCCGCAGACGATGGTCATGCCGGGCAGGACGATGCCCTGCTCCGGGGCGATCACATGCACGATGCCCTGACGCGGGTCGTCCATGCGGAACTCGGTGATGCCGAATTCGGCGCAATTGCCGTCCAGGGTTTCCACTTGCAGGCGGCTGACCGGATCGGCGATGCCGATACCGAGGGCGCGGCCGGTGGTGGGCACGTTGTGGTCCGGCACCGCGAAGGTGAACTCGGCCCGGCGCGGGGCGCGGTGGGCGATTCTCAAGCCCTCGAAGGCCTGGGGGCTGGTGACCTCGTGGACCAGATGGCGGTCAATGTAGAGCAACGCCATGTCGCCATCGGCGCGCACCACGTGGGCGTCCCAGATTTTGTCAAAAAGAGTCTTGTTGGTTGCGCTCATGCTGGCCTCGGGGGCGGACGGCGGGACACAGTTTTTCCTGAACAAACGCCCGGCGCGGCGGCATCCGCGCCGCCATTTTTCCGAGTATCCCGTCACGAACCGGTTAAATGGAGCATTGTACGCCGGATGGCCCCTCAGGCTCAAGGTGCGGGCGGGGACGGGGGGGCGGCACAATTTCACGGCACTTGTGGTAGTTTGTGACCGGTTTACCGCACGGCACGGGACAATTACGCCCGTGGAGGGCTTTCGAAAGCATGGGGGGCGCAATGGAACAGCAAAGGTTCGGCGGGGACTGGACCCTGATCAAACTGGGCATTTTGGGGGAGTACCTGAGGGCGTTCACGACAGCCCTGAAGAACCAGCCGTTCAGGCTTGTCTACATTGACGCCTTCGCGGGAACCGGGCGGTGCAAGGTAAATACATCGAGTGGGGAGCGGGAGGTGGATGGCTCCGCCCGCATTGCGCTACGGGTTAATCCCCCGTTCGATCAATTTGTTTTTATTGAGGAATAAAGGGGAAATGTCGCAGAGCTCGAAGCGCTGAAGGAAGAGCATCCGGGGCGAGACATACGAATCTTCCGTGCCGACGCAAATCAGTCACTTCGGGATATTTGCAGCAGGGTGGAAGACTGGCGCAACCAGCGTGCAGTCCTGTTTCTGGATCCGTTCGGAATGGAAGTGGCGTGGCCGACCGTCGAGGTGATTGCAACTACACAGGGCCATTGACGTTTGGTACCTGTTCCCCTACACCGGGTTGTACCGGCAGGCGCCCAAAGATGCCGGGAAGCTGGACACCGACAAGGAGGCGGCCATCACCCGCTGCCTTGGGACCGATGAATGGCGAAGCTCGTTTTACGCGCAGGAGCGGCAAGGCCATCTGTTTCAGCAGGAGCCGACCGAGGTGCGGGAAGCAAGCCACAAAGAAATGCTTGAATTCGTTGACAAGCGCCTGAGACAGGCATTTGCCGTTGTTTCCAAACCCAGAATTCTTTACCAGTCGGAAGCCGATGGAAGGTCGAGCGGCGCACCCCTGTTTGCGCTGTTCTTTGCGGTATCCAGCAGACAGCCGGGCGCGCGGAAGCTGGCCATGAAAATTGCTGACCACATTCTGAAATCGAATTAGGCCACCTTCGGCTCCGGCAGATCGTCCCACGTCCTGCCGCTGAACAACCGTCCGTTGGCCTTCTTGTCGCGGCGAGCACCGTCCGCCCCCCAGCCACCCCACTGCTTGAAAAAGAACGGCACGCCACACGCATCGGTCTGCCGCTTGATGTTGGCCACCCATTCCGGACGCATTGGCCGGGCGCTGGGGCCGGACTCCCCGCCCACGATCACCCAGTGGATTCCAGTCAAGTTCAGTTCGCCCACATCTTCGAGCAACGGCTCAATGGACAGAAAACGCACGGCCGCCCGGACCCTGCGCAACTCGTCGATGCGCGGAACACCCTGTGCCCGATTTTCCACCGTGACCCCGAACCAGGCGTTTTCAGGGCAGTCTCGGCTGGCGAAATACTCCGGAAGGCGGTGGGCACGCTTGGTCAGGATTTGATACCGATGCCGGGGTGTTTCCCGGATGACGTCAAAAATCCGGTCCAGAAAATCGATGGGGATATCCTCGTGAAACAAGTCGCTCATCGAGTTGACGAAGTAGACCGTAGGCTTTTTACGCTCCAGGGGCTGGGTCAGGCGGTATTCGTGGGTAGCCAGCGAGAAGCCGTTTTCGTAGCCGGGCGCACCCATCGCCTGGAGCCGCCGCGCCATGACTTCGGCGTAACAGTTTGTACATCCGGGTGACACCTTGGTACAGCCCGTGGTTGGATTCCACGTTTGCTCGGTCCATTCAATCCGTGAATCGCCCGCCACGCCCCTCTCCGCCTCCCTCCTTGATGAGCGACCAGTTTCGCTCCCTCACTGTCCCAGAGATTAACCCAGTCCACGGGGGCGAGTAAAATTAACTGATTCACGGAGTTAGACCGGAAAATCACTCCCGTCCCCCCTACCCCCGCTGCACCAAAAACGGATTGTTCTCCGCCTCGTGGCCGATTGCCGTGCCGCCGCCGTGGCCGGGCAGGACCTGGGTGGCCTCCGGCAGGGTCAGCAGGCGCTCGCGGATGCTGGTCAGCAGTTGTGGGTGGCTGCCGCCCCACAGGTCGGTGCGCCCCACGCCGCCTGCGAACAGTGTGTCGCCGGAGAAGAGGATTTTCTCGCCCGGCAGGTAAAAGCAGAGGCTGCCCGGCGTGTGGCCGGGGGTGTGGATCACCTGCAATTCCTGCTGGCCCCAGGCCACCACGTCGCCGTCCGCCACGTAGCGGGTGACCGGCCCCGAGGGGGGCGTGGGCAGTCCGAAGGCCGCCGCCTGCACTGCCAGGTTGTCGTATAAAAACTGGTCGGCCCGGTGCAGGGAGGTGGGGGCGCCGGTGGCGGTGTGCACGCCGACCATCCCCCCCACATGGTCCAGATGGGCGTGGGTGGCGACGATGGCGGTCACCGTCAGCCCCTGATCGGCGACCCGGCGCAGGATGGCGTCCGGGTTGTCGCCCGGGTCAATGACGATGGCCTGCCGGGTTTTGGCGCAGCCGAGGATGAAGCAGTTGCACTGGAACGCCCCCACCGTGAGGTGCTCAAAAATCACGCCGCCCCCCGGCGGGCGTCCGCCACCACCTCCACCGGAAGCGCGCGGCGGATGATGCCGCCCCCCAACACGGTGTCGCCGTCGTAAAGCACGGCACTCTGGCCCGGAGCCACCGCCCGCTGGGGGGTGTCGAAATGCAGGGTCAGCATCCCGCCGCCGTCCCGTGCGTCCGCCGAGTCCGCCGTTTCCGGCCCGTGCAGGGTGACGCCGGCGGGCAACAAGGCTCCCCGGTGGCGCAGGCGCACCCGCACATGCCCGGAAGCCGGGAACGGCGCCAAAAGGTTGAGTTCCCCGGCGATCAGCCCGCCGCAGTCCAGTGCCTCCGGCGGCCCCACCACCACCCGGCCGCTGGCGGCGTCCGTGCTGACCACATAGGCGCGCTGGCCGGTACTCACCTGCAAGCCCCGGCGCTGCCCGATGGTGTGCAGCGCCACCCCGGCGTGCCGTCCCAGCACCCGTCCCGTGGTGTCCACAATGTCCCCCGGTCTGGCCACGGCGGGGCGCTCGGCGCGCAGAAAATCGCGGTAGTCGCCGCCCCCCACAAAGCAAATTTCCTGGCTTTCGGCGATTTCATCCGCCGGCAGTCCCATGTCCCGCGCCATTTGCATTACCTGGGGCTTGCGCAGGCCGCCGAGGGGGAAGCGGATGCGCCCCAGACTGACGCGGGGGATGCGGTACAGAAAATAGCTCTGGTCCTTGGCCGGATCCACGCCGCCGAGCATCCGCCACGCTCCCCAGCCGGTACGTTCGATGCGCGCGTAATGGCCGGTGGCGATGGTGTCAAAACCGTTTTCCTCCGCGTAGCGCAACAGCCCGGTGATTTTGACCGACTCGTTGCAGCGCACGCAGGGATTGGGGGTTTCGCCGCGCTCGTAGGCATTCAAAAAATCCTCGACGACGTGGGCCCGGAAGCCCTCGCGCAGGTCCACCACCCGGTGCGGAATGCCCACCTTGTCGCACACGTGGCGGGCAATGCCCACCTTGCAGCAGGAACGCTCCTGCCACGGGGCGTCGCTGTCCTCGGCGCCGTCCCACAGCTTGAGGGTGACGCCGGTGACCTGGTGCCCCTCGCGGGCGAGCAGGGCCGCGGCCACGGAGCTGTCCACCCCGCCGCTCATACCAATCAGAATGCGTGCCATGTGCAGAATTTACACCCGAATGGGGGCCGTCCGCCAGTGACGCGGGCAAAGTCGGTTACACGGTAACTTTTCCCCGGCCAGCCAGCTTTCCCCGCTGCCTCGTCAGTCCACCACGATCAGGGAGAAATCGGCGAAGGCCCCGAAGGCCTCGCCGATGGAGGCCAGCATGGACAGGCGGTTGTCGCGCACGTTTTCGTCGGGGTCCATCACCAGCACGGCGTCAAAGAAGGCATCCACATGGGGGCGCAGGGCGGCCATGACCGCCAGCCGGTCGGTTGCGGAGGTGGTTTTGTCGCCAATGCGCTCCCGGTGGGTGGCAAAGGCCCCCCAGAGCGCCTGTTCCGGGCCGTTCGCCAGGCGGTCCGCCGCCACCGGTGCCGGGGTGAAACCCACCGGAATGATCTTGATCACACGGCGAAAGCTGGTCATCAGGTTGTCGAATTCCGCCGGTTCCGAGCGGCGCAGGCCGTCCAGGGCATGGGCGCGCTGGCGGGCGTCGTGCACATCGGCGATGCCGGGGGCGAGGCAGGCGGCCACCACGTCGTAGCGCAGCCCCTCCTCACCGAGTTGGTGGGCCAGACGGTCGCGCAGGAAAATCTCCACCCGGTCCGCCAGGGACTCGCCGCCGGGGATGCGGATGGTGAGCAGCGCCACGGTGGCGGACACGGTTTCCGTCAGGTTCACGGCGGTGGGTTGTTCCGCCAGAATCTGCATGATACCAAGCCCGGCGCGGCGCAGGGCATAGGGGTCCTGGGAGCCGGACGGAACCTTGCCGATGGCGAAAATGGCGCAGATGGTGTCCAGCTTGTCCGCCAGCGCCACGGCACGCCCTTCTGGCGTGGTCGGCGGGGTGTCGCCGGAAAAACGCGGGCGGTAATGGTCGCCGATGGCGGCGGCCACCGCCTGCGGCTCACCCGAATTCAGGGCGTAGACGCGGCCCATGGTGCCTTGCAGTTCCGGAAACTCGTAGACCATGCCGGTAACCAGATCGCATTTGGCCAACTCCGCCGCCCGCGCCGCGTGCTGCGGGTTGGCCCCCAGGGCGGGGGCCAGCCGGGTGGCCAGGGCGCGGATGCGCTGCACCTTGTCGGCGACGCTGCCCAACTCCTTCTGGAACATCAGCCGCTCCAGCCGTGGGGCGTATTCGGCCAATGGGCGCTTTTTGTCCTCGGTGAAGAAAAAACGGGCGTCTTCCAGCCGGGCGCGCAGTACTCGCTGGTTGCCGTGGGCCACCACCGACAGGTCGACGGCCTGGTTGTCGGCAAAGGCGACGAAGGCAGGCAGCAGGTTGCCGGCGGCGTCCTCGATGGCAAAATCGTCCTGATGTTCGCGCATGGAGGTGATGAGCACCTCGCGGGGTACCTCCAGGTATTTGCTCTCAAAGCGGCCTGGCACCGCCACCGGCCATTCACTCTTGGCGGCGGTGACCGTCACCAGGGTTTCATCGGCGATCACCTTGCCCCCCAGCGTCGCGGCGGCCTGCCCGAGCTGCTCGCGGATGCGCTGCCGACGTTCCTCCGGATCGACCAGCACACAGGCAGCGCGGATTTTTGCCAGGTAATCGTCCGGACCGTTGACGCCGAACGGCTTTTTGGGACCCATGAAGCGGTGCCCCCGGGTCTGGTTGGAGGCCCGTGTCCCGGCGAATTCGAAGCGTACCGCCTTGCCCCCCAGAACGGCGCAGATCCAGCGCACCGGGCGTACGAACGGGCCGCGGCCATCGGCCCAGCGCATGGTCTTGGCCCAGTGCAGGGCTGTCAACACGCCGGGCAGTAGTTCCGGCAGCACGGCGCGGGCCGGACGCCCCGGCAGGCGGCGGGTGGCGGCAATGTAGGGGCCGCGCTCGGTGTGGGTGGTGAACAGGCTGGCCGTGGGCACCCCCAGCTTGGCCGCAAAGCCTTCGGCGGCGCGGGTGAAGGTGCCGGAGGCGTCACGGGCGGCGGATTCGGGGGGGCCGGTGACGGTCTCTTCCACAGTCGGCTGCCGTGCGGGCAGGCCGCGCACCACAACCACCAGACGGCGCGGGGTGCCGAACGCCTCCACCGAGGTCGGGGTCAGGCGGTTCTGTACCAGCGCCTGGCGCAGGCCGTCGCGCAGCCCTGCGATGCCGTCCGTCAGCAGGTCGTGGGGGATCTCCTCGCAGCCGATCTCCAGCAGCAGGTCAAGGGGCTGGCTCACTGCGACGCGCCTCCGCCGGTACCCCGACGACCTGCCCTGAGCAGGGGGAAGCCCTTCTGCTCCCGGTTCTGCAAATACCCCTGGGCGCAGGCCCGCGCCAGCGCCCGCACCCGACCGATGTAGCCGGTGCGCTCGGTCACCGAGATAGCGTTGCGGGCATCCAGCAGGTTGAACAGGTGGCTGGCCTTGACGCACTGGTCATAGGCGGGCAGGGGCAGTTCCGCTCCGATCAGGCGTTTGGATTCGGCCTCCGCCATGTTGAACTGCTCAAACAGGGACGGCACGTGGGCGACTTCGAAGTTGTAGCGCGAGAACTGCACCTCGTTTTCGTGGTAGATGTCGCCGTAGGTGAGGTCGCCGTTATAGTCCAGGTTGTAGACGTTTTCCACCCCCTGGATATACATGGCGATGCGCTCGATGCCGTAGGTGATTTCCACCGGGGTGGGGTTCAGGGCGATACCGCCGACCTCCTGGAAATAGGTGAACTGGGTGATCTCCATGCCGTCCAGGCGCACCTCCCACCCCAGCCCCCATGCACCCAGGGTGGGGGATTCCCAGTCGTCGCGGATGAAGCGAATGTCGTGGGCGGCGGGGTCGATGCCGAAGGCCCGCAGGGAGTTCAGGTAGCGCTCCTGAATGTCGTCCGGGGACGGCTTCATGATGACCTGAAACTGGAAATAGTGCTGCAGGCGGTTGGGATTTTCACCATAGCGACCATCGGTGGGGCGGCGCGACGGCTCCACATAGGCCACGTTCCACGGTTCCGGGCCGAGGGCGCGCAGGAAGGTGGCGGGATTGAAGGTGCCGGCGCCGGTCTCCAGATCGTAGGGCTGGGCCAGCACGCACCCCTGGCGGGTCCAGTAGGTGGAAAGGGCCAGCACCAGTTCCTGAAAGTTGTGCGGCTTGGCGGTCACGGCCACTCCATGGCGGGGTCCGCGCGGGGGCGGCTCCGGGGGGGGACAAAAGCAGCGAAAAATACCGGTGGCGTGGCCTGTTTGTCAAGGAAACCGGGGGCGGTTTGCATCCCGGCACAGTTTGGGGTGATGCTGGCCGGAGTGGTGTGTCGGCACCGGATCGGGGCGACCGGCACCGGGGGGCTGGAGGATCGCCAGGGGAGCACCGAAGGGAGGGGGGCTGGCAGGCGCCCGCCAAATGCCCGGACAACACACGGGTTCGCGCCTCCATGCCCGGTTGGTCCCGTGGGAATAATTCCAAGTTACAAAACTGACATTATCCAGGGGAGGCCTTTGGTGCAAGTGCGTGTGAAATAAATGATATCGATCTTTATTATATTGTTTTTATTGCTTTTACTCTTCAAGGTTGTGGCCCATGTGCCGCGCTGGATCGAGATCAGTAATCGCCCGGAGTACATCCACCCCGAAGGCATTGTGCCGTGGCTGGCCCAACTGGCGCCGGGGGCGCTGCCGGTGCTGGCGGATGCCCTGTCCACCGTCGTGATTTTTTTCATCTGGATGGGGGAAACCCCATACCGATGGTTGCAGCGTCAACTCGGTTCCCTCCTCGTGGTCCGGCCCGGTGACGGTACCCCGGTGGTGCTGGTCCACGGCTTTTTTCTTACCCCCTTCAGCATGGTCTACCTGTGGCTGCGGCTGCGGGCGCACCCGGCTTTTTGGGGGCGGCCCCTGTACCTGCTGGATTACCACCCGTCCCTGGCGGGCATCGACCACTTTGTGACGCAACTGGACGCCCTGTTAACGGGCGTCAGTCCTTCCCGGCAAGTGGACATCGTGGCCCACAGCATGGGTGGGCTGATCGCGGCGCGTTATATTGGGTTTCATCCGGGCCGGGTGCGGCGTCTGGTCACGGTGGGCACGCCGTTCGCGGGCACCCGTACCTGGGCCCTGTCCACCGGCCAGTCCCTGGCGCAGATGCGTCCCGGCAGCGAATTTTTGCGCGAGACCACCGGGCACCCCGAGTTTCCCGGCGCCACGGCGGTAACCTCCATCTACTCCCGCTTCGATCATGTGGTGTTGCCCTTTGACTCCTCGCGCTTGTCCCATGCGGGGGTGACCAACATCGAGTTGCAGGGCATCGACCACGGCGCGCTGCTGTTCCACCCCCGGGTGGCGGAACGGGTGGTTCAGGCGCTGGAGCCGGCCTGAGCGGGCAAAGCCCGGTTCGGGATACCCGGTCTCAGAGAGGGGTGGGGGTCAGAGTCGGCCTTCGTCCAGATCAATCAGGGCGGCCCAGGTGGTCACGTCGTCCCGGCCGGGACGAAGGGCCTCGCGCTGGGCCATAAAGTGCTCCCGTGCCTCCGGGGTGTCCGGAGCGTGGGCCAGCAAGCACTGGTTGAAGGCGTCTTTTTCTGCCGCGCTGTATTTGGCGCCGTGCATGGCCACCCACTCCGCCACCTGGGCGTCGGTGCGGGTGGCTGCCGCCTGACGCAGCAGGACCGCATCCAGCTTCAGAAACTCCAGCAGCATGCGGTCCATGGGGCAGGGGTAGATGTACTCCCCCAGGGTTTCCGCCTCGAAGGCGCGGGCCTTGTCCAGCATGCGCGCCAGATGCACCACACCGCAAAGCTCCTCCCGCGGGCTGCGGGGCGGTTGGCGGGTCAGGTCGGGGGCTGATTTGTGCACGGTGTTTCCCTTCATGACGACCCGGTCACTGCGTCCCGGCTGCCCCGGCGGGCAGGATCAGGGGCGGTTGCAACTCTTCAGGCACCGCCTGACCCAGCATCAGAAAGTTGGTGGCCGCCACATGCGACAGGCCGGGGGTGGTGGAAAAGTTATCCCCCCCCAGCGGGCGGCGCAGGGCGATGCCGGGCAGGGGGGTGGGATCGAACAGGATGGCGGGCACCAGATTCAGGGAATGCTTGGTGGAAATCTCCGCCTCGCCTTTCTTGTTGGTGACCAGCATTTCGTCGGCGTTGCCGTGATCGGCGGTAATCAGAGCGGTGCCCCCCACCTCCGTAAGGGCCGCCATGATGCGCCCCAGGGCCGCGTCCACCGCCTCGGTGGCGGCCACGGCGGCGCGGAAATTGCCGGTGTGCCCCACCATGTCGGTGTTGGCGAAGTTGATCAGGCCAAAGCGGTGACGCCCGGCGCGGATCAGTTCGCAGGCGCGTGCGGCGATCTCCGGGGCCTTCATCTGCGGCGCCTGATCGAAGGGGATGCCCTTGTCGGAGGGGATCAACTGGTAATCTTCCCGGCTCGCATCCAGAGGCAGCCGGTAGCCACCGTTGAAGAAGAACGTCACGTGGGCGAATTTTTGCGTCTCCGCCAGCCGGAACTGGCGCATGCCCGCCTCCAGAATGCGCCTTCCGAAGGGATTGGCCACCTTGGTGGGGCCCATGAGCTGGCGTGCGGGCAGGTTCGTATCCTCGTCGTAGACCATCATCCCGGCGTACAGTATCTCCGGCGCGCCGTCGCGGTCGAAGCCGGTGAAATTCGCCTCGGTGAAGGCTTGGGAAATCTGGATGGCGCGGTCGCCCCGGAAATTGACGTTGATCACCGCGTCGCCATCGCGGATGGTGGCCACCGGCTTGCCGTCCCGCACGATCACGAACGGGGCCAGGTCCTGATCCACGATGCCCTTGTGTTCGGCCCTTAGCGTCTCCACGGCAGCGCTGATGGACGGGAAGGTGCGGGTGGCGCGGCCATGTACGTGGGCGTCCCATCCCAGCTTCATGCGCTCTTGATTGTGATCCCGGTCCATGGTGATGGCCTCACGGCCGCCGCCGGAGGCAATGCAGTAGTCCCGCTGGGAGTGACGGTTGACCCACGTCAGCAGTTCCTCAAGCTGCTCGGTATAGTCCAGGGCGCTTTGCACCCCCACGTCGCGTCCGTCCAGCAGGGCATGGACGTACAGGCGCTGCACGCCGCTTTCGTGGGCGTGGCGGATGAGGGCCTCGAAGTGGCTGATGTGGCTGTGGATGTTGCCGTCCGACAGCAGCCCCAGAAGGTGCAGGGCGTGGGCGTCACCGGTGCAGTGGCGGATCAGTTCCACCAGGGCGTCGGAGCGGAAAAACGAGCCGTCGGCAATGGCGGCATTGATGCGCGTGGGGCCCTGATCCAGTATCTGCCCTGCCCCCATGGTCAGGTGCCCCACCTCGGAACCCCCCAGGTCCTTGGGGGCGGGCAACCCCACGTAGGGGCCGTGGGTGGCCAGTCGGGTCCACGGGCTGGTGGCGAACAGCCGATCCAGATGCGGGGCACGGGCGGAGCGGATGGCATCCCACTCCGGCTTGGTGCCGAGGCCAAAGCCGTCCAGCACGATCAGCAGATGGGTGGGGCGCGGGGCGAAGTGATCCCGCACCGACTGATGGAATGTCTGCAACGCGTCGACGGTCATCGTCACCTTCATGGGCCTGCTCGCGGGACTGCCCGCAGCGGCGGATTTTCCGGCGATTTCACCAGGAACAGGGGGCAGTCAGCCTGATGCGCATACAATATCACAGGTGTGGCCCCCGGTCCGGCCCCGCCAGGCCGCCCGACCGACCACCCGGCGGAGCAGTGGCGCGGGCGGGCCGCCTCGGGTAAAATCGGTACCCATGGCCATCCACACCATCCTTACCTACCCGGACCCGTTCCTCAAGCGTACCGCCCAGCCGGTAACCGGATTTGGCGCCGCCCTGGACACCCTCATCGCCGACATGGCCGAGACCATGTGGGACGAGCCGGGCATCGGTCTGGCCGCGACCCAGATTGGTGTGGACCTGCAACTGTTCATCTACGATCTGGAAGTGAGCCGCGACCACTCCAAAGTGCAGGTGGTGTGCAACCCCCGCTTCGTATTGATGGAGGGGGAAGAGATCGAGGAGGAAGGGTGCCTGTCGGTTCCGGATTTCACTGCCGATGTCAAACGTGCCGCCCGCCTTGTGGTGGAGGCTCAGGACCGGCATGGCAAGCCGTTCACTGCTGACATCAGCGGACTGGTGGCGCGGGTGTTCCAGCACGAAACCGATCACTTGCACGGCATCCTGTTCATCGAGCGCCTGAGCGCCCTGAAGCGGGGCATGTTCAAACGCCGTTTCCGCAAGGCTCAGATGCGCGCCGAGGTGGGCTGAGGGGCGGTCCCCCCCCCCTTTTCCAGCGGAGTTCCGAAACCGATGCGTGTCGTCTTCATGGGCACCCCCCCGATTGCCGTGCCATCCCTGCTGGGGCTGATCGGCGCCGGATACCGGGTGGTGGCCGTGGTCACCCAGCCGGACCGCCCCAAGGGACGAGGCGGAAAACTGGCCGCCCCTCCGGTCAAGGAGAGCGCGGCGGCCCTGCACGTTCCGGTGTTGCAGCCGCCCCGGGTGCGCGACGAGGGGTTCCAGCAGCACATCCGCGAACTGGCGCCAGATGTGGCCGTGGTCATCGCTTTCGGACAGATTCTGCCCCAGTCGCTGCTTGACATCCCCCGATTCGGATGCATAAACGTCCATGCCAGCCTGCTGCCACGATATCGGGGGGCGGCACCCATCAACTGGGCCATCGCCAACGGTGAGACCGAAACCGGGCTCACCACCATGCGCATGGACGCGGGCATGGATACCGGCCCGACCTACCTCACGGCGTCCACCCCCATCGGCGCCGGCGAGGACGCCGTGTCCCTGGCGGGACGGCTGGGAGAATTGGCGGTGCCCCTGTTGCTGGACACATTGCGACAGGTGGGCCAGGGGTTGCAGCCGACGCCCCAGGACGTCGCCCGGGCCACCCTGGCGCCGATCCTGCGCAAGGAGGATGGGGGGTTGCACTGGGAGTGGCCTGCGGCGCGCCTGGTCAACCATGTGCGGGCATTCGTGCCGTGGCCCGGCAGCCACACCCGTTATGCGGACACACCGTGGCGGGTCACCGCCGCCCGGGCAGGCGAGCCGGACGCCAGCGCCGCCGCCCCCGGAACCCTGTTGCGGGTGGACGGCGACAGCCTGCTGGTGCGGGCGGGAGAAGGCAGCACGGTGCGCATTCTGGCCTTGCAGGTGCCGGGCAAGCGTCCCATGCCGGTGCGGGATTTTTTGAACGGCACCCGGATCGAGCCCGGCGTGGTGCTGGGGGCCGGATAACCTTCACGGCACTGCCGGGATGCCCTTAGGGTGCTCTTCGGGGTATTCTGTCGGGCACAGGATGAGTCTGTGGTGGGGGAACGAGTCGCCGGTGGCGGATCACCGGATCGTAGTATCGGATCGTATGCCGGGCTGTAAAGTTAAGGACGGAAAAGACCAACATGAACGCTCTGAAGACCGCCTTTCTGTTGACCCTGTTGACCCTGCTACTGATGTTTGCCGGCCAGGTGCTGGGCGGACAGACGGGCATGGTGATCGCGCTGGCGTTTGCCGTGGCCATGAATTTTTTCGCCTACTGGTACTCCGACCGCATGGTGCTGCGCATGTCCCGCGCCCGTGAGGTGTCCGAGGCCGAGGCGCCGCAACTGCATTCCGTGGTGCGCGAACTGGCCACCCGCGCCAGCCTGCCCATGCCCAAGGTCTATCTCATCGACGACCCCTCCCCCAACGCCTTTGCCACCGGGCGCAACCCGGAGCATGCGGCGGTGGCCGCCACCACCGGTATCATGCGCATCCTCGACCGCAATGAGCTGTCCGGGGTGATGGCCCACGAACTGGCTCACGTCGGCAACCGCGACATCCTCATCGGCGCGGTGGCGGCCACCATCGCCGGGGCCATTTCCATGCTCGCCAACATTGCTCAGTTCGCCATGATTTTTGGCGGCCACCGCCACGACGACGGCGAGAACCACAACCCGCTGATGGCGATTGTGATGATGATCGTTGCGCCAATTGCCGCCATGCTGGTGCAGATGGCGATTTCCCGCTCCCGGGAGTACGGTGCCGACCGGCGTGGCGCGGAGATCTGCGGCAACCCCCTGTGGCTGGCCAGCGCCCTGCGCAAGCTGGAGCGCGGCATCGACCTGCAGCCCATGGCGGTCAATCCCAGCACCGCCCACATGTACATTGCCAACCCCCTGCGGGGCGGTGGTTTGATGGCCCTGTTCTCCACCCACCCACCCATGGCGGAGCGGGTGAGCCGCCTGGAGGCCATGGCGGCGGCCCCCGGCAGCGGACGCATCTGACCCGGATGTCGCGGCAACGCCGGGGCATTCCAGACCAATGACGGCATCTCGTCCCCGGCGGCCCGCCCGTCCACCCGACGGTCGCCGGGGTGCGGGCTCTGCGGCGGCGGGTTCCCCCCCGGACACTCCTGATCCCCGGCGCACCGCTCTGGCCCTGCTGACGCGGCTGGACCGGGAGCCGTTCGATCTCTCGGCGGCCCTCGACATGGCCTTCCGCGAGGGGGCGTGGGACTCCCGCGACCGGGGGCTGGCGGCGGAACTCACCCGGGGCACCGCCCGCTGGCGCCACCGGCTGGATTACGCTATCCGCCAGCGCACCGGCCGCCCCCTCAAGGATCTGGACCGCTCCGTGCGCACCTTGCTGCGCCTGGGGGCCTATCAACTGCTGTTTTTGTCTCGCATTCCTGCTTCTGCCGCAGTCAACGAGACGGTGCATCTGGCGGGGGACCGCCGCCGCCGGGACTTCGTCAACGGTGTGCTGCGCGCCCTGGCCCGGGAAGGCGAACCGCCCCTGCCGCCGGGCGGGGTAGAGCGGCTGGCGGTGGAGTGGTCCCTGCCGCGCTGGCTGGCGGAACGCTGGTGGCAACAACACGGCCCGGAAGGAGCTGCCCTGCGCGCCGAAAACGCCGCCCGCACCCCGGCCCTGACCCTGCGACTCACCGCTTCCGATTCCTCTCCCGGCCAGCGTGAGGATTACATTGCCCGTTGCGCCGCCATGGGGGTGGCCGCCGAGGCGGTGGAATTTCTGCCCGATGCCGTGCGTCTGCCCGACGCTGCCCCGGTGGCCGACCTGCCCGGCTATGCTGCGGGGGAATTCGTGGTACAGGATGCCGCCAGTCAGCTGGCCGGGCTGCTCGGCGGCGCCCGGCCCGGAGAACAGGTGCTGGACGCCTGCGCCGCCCCCGGTGGCAAGTGCGCAGGGCTGGCGGCGGCGGTGGGCCCTGGCGGCTCGGTGCTGGCGGTGGAGCGGGATGCCGGACGCATCCGCCGCCTGTCCATCAACCTCGAACGCCTGCGCCTGAAGCAGGTGACGGTGCTGGAGGCGGATGCCGCCTCCCTCCCCCCCGAGGTGGCGCGACAGACCTTCGACCGCGTGTTTCTCGACGCCCCCTGCTCCGGGCTGGGCACCCTGGCGCGTCATCCGGAGGGCAAGTGGTGGAAATCCGTGGACGGCATCCGCGCCTGCGCCGACTCCCAAGCGGCCTTGCTGGCGCATCTGGCACCCAGGGTGCGGCCGGGGGGCAGTCTGGTGTACGCCGTGTGTACCGGGGAGCCGGAAGAAACCATCCAGCCGGTGGCGGTATTTTTGGCCACCCATCCGGAATTTCACACGGTCCCCGCCGGTGAGGTGTTCGCAGCCCTCGGCGAGCGAGGGCCGGGGGACGTGGCGGCGCCGTGGGTCACCCCCAACGGTGAACTGGACACCCACGGCAACCGCGTGGGCATGGACGGCTTCTTTGCCGTCCACCTCCGGCGCAAGTCGTGATAGAATGCGCCCCCTAACCCTGAAGAGCGAGCCCGGTGTTTACCAAGGATCATAAGCTGATCGCGCCCTCCATCCTGTCCGCCGACTTCGCGCGTCTGGCCGAGGAAGTGGCCGCCGTCGAGGCGGCGGGCGCCGACGTGATTCACGTGGACGTGATGGACGGCCATTTTGTGCCCAACCTTACCATCGGGCCGGTGGTGGTGGAGTGGCTGCGCAAGGTCACCCGGCTGCCCCTCGACTGCCACCTGATGATTACCGATCCGGACCGCTATATCGGCGAGTTTGTCGCCGCCGGGGCCGACTGCATCACCGTGCATCAGGAGGCCTGTCCGCACCTGCACCGCACCGTGCAGTTGATCCGTGAGGAGGGAGCAAAGGCGGGCCGCAAGGTGATGACCGGCGTGTCCATCAATCCCGCCACCCCGGTGGAAACCCTGTCGGAAATCCTGCCGGACTGCGATCTGGTGCTGATCATGTCGGTTAATCCCGGCTTTGGCGGCCAGAAATTCATCCCCGGCGCCCTGGACAAGGTGCGCCGACTGCGGCGCATGGTGGACGAGCGCCGCCTGTCCACCTACATCGAGATTGACGGCGGCATCAAGGCCGACAACATTGCCCAGGTGGCCAAGGCCGGGGTGGATGTGTTCGTGGCCGGTTCCGCCGTGTTCAACGCGGACGACTACGGCGCCTCCATCGGCGCCCTGAAGGCCGCCGTCTGACGGGCCTCATTACCGTGTTGCCACCCCTCCCATCGCCACCCCACCCGTCACCCCATCCCGCGCCGTCGGCGGTTTCTTCGGCCGCTTCTTCGGGGAATCGCCCATGAATCGTCCCGGCGCCGAAACCCTGGTGGCCAGCCTGCACCCGCTGGAAGTGGCGGTGATCCAGGCCCTGTCCCGCATTCGCGAGGCCAGCGACACGGAACTGGCTGAGGCTGCCGGGCTGGACGCCGCGCGCCGCGACATGGCCTGCGGCTGGCTGGTGGAAAAGGGCGTGGTCGAGATCATCGGCGAAAGCGTGGCGCACCGCGTCAGCCTCACCGAAATCGGCACACGCTATGCCCGCATGGGTACGCCGGAGACCCGTATCGTGCAGGCCCTGCGCGCCGGACGCGCCATCACCATGGCCTCCCTTGAGCAGGACCTGGAGATGGAACAGTCCGAGGCCGGCACCGCAGTGGGTGCCCTCAAGAAGGCGGCGGTGGTGACCGCCGGCAGCGGCGGCGTGCTGGAGATTGTGCCCGGCGCCGACCTGTCCGCGTTCGAGACCGTCGCCGCGCTGATTTCCCATGTGGCCACCGCAGGTGAGGTTGGTCTGGAGGGGCTGCCCGACACCCAGCGGCAGGCCCTGGATGGCCTGCACCGCAAACGCGGCAAGGCCAAGGGGGTGTTCCGGGTAGACGAGCAGCGCACCCGTACCTATGCCCTCACCCCCCTTGGGCAGGAGGTGGGAACCCTGACCCGTGACCGTTCCGGCGCCGCCGAAATCGGTCAGCTCACCTCCCAGATGCTGGCGGACGGCAGTTGGAAGGACAAGGATTTCCGGCGCTACAACATCGCCCTCAAGCCGCCCCGCGTAACCATGGGGCGCAAGCACCCTTACCGGGCCTATCTGGATAACGTCAAGGCCAAGATGGTGGGTATGGGTTTTCGGCAGATGACCTCGTCGCTGGTGCAGAACGAGTTCTGGAACAACGACGCCCTGTTTATGCCCCAGTTCCACCCGGCACGGGACATCCACGACGCCTATTTCGTGTCGGAACCCAAGCACAGCAAGCCAATCTCCGAGCCGTTCTTCTCCGCCGTCGCCAAGGTGCATGCGGACGGTGGCGACACCGGCTCCACCGGCTGGAACTACCGTTTTCGCGAGATGCAGTCCCGGCGCCTGGTGTTGCGCAGCCAGGGGACGGCGGACTCCGCCCACAAGCTGGCCGAGGGGCCGGACGTGCCCGGCAAGTATTTTTCGATCGCCCGCTGCTTCCGCTACGATCAGGTGGACGCCACCCACGCCCCGGATTTTTTTCAGGTGGAGGGCATCGTGCTGGGGGAGGGTATCCACTTCCGCACCCTGCTCGGGCTGCTCAAACTGTTCGCCCGCGAACTGGCCCGCGCCGAACAGGTCAAATTCGTGCCCGCCTACTTCCCGTTTACCGAGCCGTCCGTAGAAATCCACGCCCGCCACCCCAAACTGGGCTGGATCGAACTGGGCGGTGCCGGTCTGTTCCGCCCCGAGGTCACCCGTCCGCTGGGGGTCACCACCCCGGTCATCGCCTGGGGTCTGGGGCTTGACCGCATGGCCATGGTGGCCCTCAACATCCACGACATCCGCGACCTGTTTTCCAGCGACCTGGACCTGATCCGCACCACCCGTGGCGTGGCCGGAACCAGCGGCGGAGCCTAGGGGGGAAGCATGCCGACCGTCACCGTACACCGCGACGACGTCGAAAAGCTGCTCGGCCAGCCGTTCGACGCTGACGTGTTCGAGAGCCTGCTGGAACTGGTCAAGGGCGAACTCGACGACGTGGATGCCGCCACCGGCGAGATCCGCGTCGAACTCAACGACACCAACCGCCCCGACCTGTGGTGCGTGGAGGGCATCTGTCGTCAGTTGCGCATCCACCGCGAACAGCGCCCCCGGGACTATGCGTTCTTCGACGCCACCGCGCCGGAAGCGCTGGACATGCGCGAGATCCGTATCGACCCCACGGTGAACGAGGTGCGTCCCTACATCGGCGCCTGCATCGCCCGTGGCGTGGTGGTGGACGACAAGCTGCTGGCGCAGTTGATCCAGACCCAGGAAAAAATCTGCGACGTGTTTGGCCGCAAGCGCAAGAGCATCGCCATTGGCATCTATGCGGCGGACAAACTGCAATTCCCCCTGCACTACCGTGGCGTGCCCCCCTCCGAGGGCGCCTTTGTGCCGCTGGGGATGAATGAGCCCCTGACCCTGGAGCAGATCGCCACCATGCACCCCAAGGGGCAGCAATATGCCCCCATCGTGGCGCGCCACGGCCTGTGGCCGCTGTTGCTGGACGATGCGGGCACGGTGCTGTCGTTCCCGCCGGTCATCAACAGCACCACCGTGGGCGAGGTGCGCGAGGGTGACAGCGAACTGTTCCTCGAAGTCACCGGCACCGACCTGCGCATGGTCACCCTGGTGGTCAACATTCTGGCGGCCAACATGGCCGACCGGGGCGCCAGCATCGAGCCGGTGCGCAGCGTCTATCCGGAGGCCACCCCCTTTGGCCGTCAGGTGGTGACGCCGCGCCATTTGAAACGCACCATGTCCGTGCCCTGCCACGCCTTTTTCCGCGCCCTGGGTGAGACGGTCTCCGGCGCCGACCTGCAGCGCGAACTGAGCGCCTACGGCTATCGGGTGGAGAACACCGCCGACTCGGTGCGGGTGGTGGTGCCGCCCTACCGCGACGACATCCTGCACCCGGTGGACGTGATCGAGGATTTCGCCATCTCCCGCGGTTACGAGCAGTTCTCCCCGGAGATGCCATCGGAGTTCACCGTGGGCGGCCTGTTGCCGCTGGAAAATCTCTCCGACCGGGTGCGCGACCTGATGGTCGGCATGGGTTATCAGGAGGTGCTGTCCAACATTCTGGTGGGGCGCGAGGAATTGACCGACCACATGGAACTGCACGGCGCTGCCCTGGTTTCCGTGTCCAACGTGATGACCGCGTCCTACAGCGTGCTGCGCAACGCCGTGTTGCCCTCCCTGCTCAAAGTGGAGCAGCAAAGTGGCCGCGCCTTTTACCCCCACTCCCTGTTCGAGGTGGGGGAAGTGGCGCGCATGCAGGCCGATTCCCCCATGGGCAGCGAAACCCGCACCCAGATGGCGGTGCTGCTGGCCCACGCCGAGGCGAACTTCTCGGAATTGGCATCGCGTCTGGAGATGCTCTGCTTCTACCTGGGCATCTCGTACCAGTTGGAGCCGGTGGACCACGCCTCCTACATCCCCGGCCGCGCCGGGCGCATCGTGGTGAACCGCGATGCCATCGGCATCATCGGCGAACTGTCGCCGGAGGTGCTGGAAAACTGGAAGATCACCGTCCCCTGCGCCGCCTTCGAACTCGATCTCAGCGCCTTGATCTAGCCCCCCGCCGCCGGGGGGAGGCGGGGGAGGGCTACGGGAAGGACCGGAAAAAGCCGGGCAGACCGGTGTGGCAAGTGCAGTTTTCCGACCTTAACCATTGCAATCCGGCGGAGAATCTCCCATGAGCGATGTATCCCTGTTTGAACCGGACAGCGTGGGGGACATCTCCCTGTGCAACCGCGTGGTCATGGCCCCCATGACGCGCAACCGGGCGGACGCCCAGGGCGTTCCCCTGCCGTGCGTGGCCACCTACTACACCCAGCGGGCCACCGCCGGGCTGATCATCTCCGAGGCCGTCGCCGTCTGCCGTCAGGGATCGGGGTATTCCCTCATTCCCGGCATCTGGACCGATGCCCAGGAGGCGGCCTGGAAAAAGGTCATCGCGGCGGTGCACCAGGCCGGGGGCAAGTTTGTCCTGCAACTGATGCACACCGGGCGCATTGCCCACTCCTCCCTGACCGGCGAAACCCCCGTTTCCGCCTCCGCCATCGTGCCGGAGGGGACGGTAATGGCCGCCGATTTTTCCTGGCAACCCTTCGAAACCCCGGTGGCGCTGGACGAGGCGGGCATTGGCGCGGTGGTCGAGGCGTTTGCGCGGGCGTCGGCCCGCGCCATCCGTGCCGGGGCCGACGGGGTAGAGATTCACGGCGCCAACGGCTACCTTCCCGACCAGTTTTTGCGCACCGGCAGCAACATCCGCAGCGACGGCTGGGGCGGTTCCCCGGCGGGGCGCAGCCGCCTTTTGCTGGAGATTACCCGTGCGGTGAGCGAGGCGGCGGGGGCGGCGCGCACCGGGGTACGCCTGTCGCCATGGAACCCGTTCAACGGCATGAGCGACCGCAATCCGGGCATCACCTTCCGCGACACGGCGGAGCGGCTGGCGCGCTTCCGGCTGGCCTACCTGCACATAAACGAGGCGGGGGCGCCGAATCCGGCCCCCGGCCCTCAACAGCTTACCCGCGACATGGCGCGGGTGTTTGGCGGGCGGGTGCTGATCAATGCGGGTTACGACGCGGAGCGCGCCCGGCTCGCGCTGGAGGACCGGGTGGCCAACGTGGCCGGGGTGGTGTTCGGGGTGCCGTTCATTGCCAACCCCGATCTGGTGCGGCGCCTGAAGGAGGATATCCCCCTGGCTGCCGCCGACCCTGCCACCTTCTACGGCGGGGGGGAAAAGGGGTATACGGACTATCCGGCTGCGCCGTAAGGGGGATGCCCCCCTGGCGGTATTCGCATACATTCCACGCCAAATCCGGAGTCCCCGATAAGGGATCGCAGCCCTCCTGAAGAAGCCGGTGTTGGTGCCGTGCATTGGCAAAAATTCGGCATATCTATGCACGCCTGCGACCGGTCGTCGCTGCTGCCTTGAGGTGCCGTAACACCGGTAACAAGTTCGAATTCCTTACGAATTTACGGTATGACCAGAGCCGGGCGCTGCGAGGAATGATTTCGTCGGTACACCATGCCCCTCAAAATTCCCGCAACAACTCATTAATCCCTGTCTTCGACCGCGTCTTGGCATCCACCTGCTTGACGATTACCGCGCAGTAGAGGCCGGGGCCGCCGTCCTTGCCCGGCAGGGTGCCGGGCACCACTACCGAGTAGGCGGGCACGCGCCCGAGGGTGATCTCGCCGGTCTCGCGGTTGACGATCTTGGTGGAGGCCCCCAGGTAGACGCCCATGCTGATTACGGACCCCTCCTCCACGATCACCCCTTCGGCGACCTCGGCGCGGGCGCCGATGAAACAGTTGTCCTCGATGATCACCGGATTCGCCTGGAGCGGTTCCAGCACCCCGCCGATGCCGGTGCCGCCGGACAGGTGCACGCGCTTGCCGATCTGGGCGCAACTGCCCACCGTGGCCCAGGTATCTACGAGGGTGCCCTGGTCCACATAGGCGCCGATGTTGGTGTAACTGGGCATCAGAATGCACGACGGGGCGATGAACGCTCCCTTGCGCACCGTGGCCGGGGGCACCACGCGCACGCCGTCGCGCTTGAAATCCTCTGCGCTGTAACCGGCGTATTTAAGGGGTACCTTGTCGAAATATCGGCCCGCCTCATCCCCCATGGGCACGTTGTCGTGCAGCTTGAAATACAGCAGCACGGCCTTTTTCAGCCACTGGTGCACCACCCACTGGCCGGATTCCTTCGACGCCACCCGCGCCTCGCCCCGGTCCAGCAGGTCAATGGTGGCCAGCACCGCGTGTTTGATCTCCGCGTCCACCTTTCCGGGGCCGTACTGGTCCCGGTTGTCCCACGCCTGCTCCACGACCTTTTCAATATCCTGTACCGACAACACACACCTCTGATTACTGACTGTGAATGAAGACCCCGCCGCTTTCCCGCGCCCCCGCCGCTGTAAACCGGACGGTTATACAACAGAGCGGATGCGACGCGCGGCCTCGGCGCACTGCTCCACGCTGTCAACCAGCGCCATGCGCACATACTCCGCGCCGGGATGGACGCCATCCACGAGGCGGGAAAGATAACTGCCTGGCAGCACCGTAATGTTACAGCGTTCGAACACCCTTTGGGCAAACGCCTCGCCACCGCCTGGCACCCGGGTCCACAGGTAAAAACCCGCGTCCGGGGCGGTAACCGGCAGCACCGGCGCCAGCTCTTCCAGCACGCGGGCGAATTTTTTGCGATATTCGTCGCGGTTCGCGCGCACATGGGCCTCGTCGCCCCAGGCGGCGGCGGCGGCGCGCTGGATGGGGGGCGGCGTGGTACAGCCAAAATAGGTGCGCAGCCGCAGATAGGCGGCCAGAATCGTCGCGTCCCCGGCCACAAAGCCGCTGCGCGCGCCCGGCAGGTTGGAGCGCTTGGACAGGGAGTGCATGGCCAGACAGCCCCGGTAATCGCCGTGCCCCATGGCGGCGGCGGCCTCCAGCAGGCCGCAGGGGGGACTGTTTTCGTCCGGGTAGATCTCGGAGTAGCACTCGTCCGAGACCAGCACGAAGCCGTGGCGGTGGGCCAGACGGATCATCTGTTGCAGGTATTCCCGGTCCATCACCCGGCCGGTGGGGTTGCCGGGGGTACACAGGTAGACCAGTGCGGCACGGTCGAGAATGGCCTCCGGAAGCCCGGCGAAATCCGGCAAAAGGCCGCTGGCCTCGGTAGCGGGCACATAGTGGGGGGTGGCCCCGGCCCACAGGGCGGCGCCCTCGTAAATCTGGTAAAACGGGTTTGGCAGCAGCACCAGGTCCTTGCCGGGCACGCCGGTAAGCGCCTGGGCCACGGAGAACAACGCCTCGCGGGTACCGGAACACGGTACCACCTGGGTCTCAGGGTCCACCGTCGGCAGGTGGAAACGGCGCGTCAGCCACGCCGCGATGGCGCCGCGCAGTTCCACGCCGCCCTGGGTGGTGGGGTAGTTGGAAAACTCTTCCTCAGCGGCGCGCAGGGCGTCCAGAAACACCTTCGGGGACGGGTGGCGGGGCTCCCCCACCGACATGGAAATGGGCGAAAGTCCGGCAAGGGGGGTGATGCCCTTGAGCAGTGCGCGCAACCGTTCGAACGGGTAGGCGGGCAGTTGGGACAGGCGTGGATTCAGCATGGCGGAGGCGGGGCCGGCAATATCAGCCGGGGACGTCAGCGGTGCGGCCCGGCGGCGTGAAACTCCGCATCGATGCTGTCCAGCAGGTCGCGGGTGCGCCGGTCCACCTCGGCCTCGCGGGCCTCCACGCGGCGGCGCAGTTCGAACAATTCATGACTGATGTTGAGGGCCGCCAGCATGGCCACCTGAGGCACCGGCGTCAGCGGGGAGTCGCGGGACAGGCGTTCCATGTGGGCGGTGACGAAGCCCGCCAGGTTTTGCAGGTAGGCGGGGTCGGCGGAGCCCTTGATGGTCAGGGTCTGGCCAAAAATGTGGACCCGGGAGTTGTTCCCCCCCGGTGGCGATTCGGGATCCATTCGATACCCCCTTACATGAAGCCCGGCAGCACCGGGTGGGCCGGGTCACTGCCGGGGCGTCCGGGGCTATCCGGGTTGGTGCTGGCCGAACTGGTGCCGGCCGGGCCGGTACCGACGATGGCAGGGGCGGGGGTGGATTCCTCGCGGGCGGCTGCCCGGGCCTCCGCACGTTTGCCCCGGGTGGCCGTCGGTCCGGCGCCGGCCCGGTCGTCCGCCGCAGGGGACGAGTCCCGTATGGTCTGTTCTGCTTCGCTCTGGCCCGCTCCGGCCTGCCCTGCCTGTCCCGCCGACCGGGTGTCCTCATCCGGCCCCAGCTCAATGGCGGAAGGCGACGTCGTGCGCCGGGTTCCCAAGGGGGTGAATTCCATCGTCGGCTGGGTGGGGGCGTCCAGGCTCACATCCTCCGGGCGGCCCCGTTCCGCCGCTGGGGTGGCCAGGTCCGGCAAGGCTGCTGTCTCGCCGGGAGCCGACCCCGCCGCGCCGTCCAGCGACTCCATGTCGCGCAACATGCGCTCAATGCGGTCGCGCAGCAGGTCGCGCTCCTCGTCGATGACTTGCTGCTCCGCAGTCAGGCCAGACAGGCGGGATTGCTGGGCTTCCAGTTCGGCACGCAGGTGCTGGTTTTCATCGCGCAGGTTCTGAACCAGCGCGATCATGTCGCGCACCCGATTTTCCAGCAGATCAATTCGGTCCATCAGAGGTGCCTCGTGCGCCTTGGTGTTTGCGGGATTGGGGAGCATTCAGGCGCGCCTTGGCCTGCTCCAGAAGCGCCGGAGCGCTCTTTGCGTCCTGGGGAAACCAAGCCCACCCGACCGCGTGGGCCAGTGCGGAAGCAGTCGCCCCTGGGTGGATTCTAAAATCGGCCAAATCCGAAGTCAAACGGCGCACCACCTGACGGGTGGTGTCGCCGGTCTCCGGCAGTACCACCACCACGGTGCCGTCGCCGTCCCGGGTGACAGTGTCTTCCAGCCGCAGCGATTGTTCAATGCGGCGGCACGCGCCGTCCATGATGTCGCCGTCCGGGGTTCCGCCGTCCGCGTCCCGCAGTTGCACCAGCAGCACGCCGAGGGTGCGGCCATGGCGGTAGGCGCGGCCCACCTCCTGGGTCAGCTTCCGCACCACGTCCACCCGCGCCAGATGGGTGGGGGCGGCCCCGGGAGGCCGCTCCAGCAGCAGGCGCAGTCCGCCGCTGTTGACCCGCGGCACATCCCCCAGTCCGGCTTCCGCCAGTTGGCGGGGCACCAGTGGGCTGAGTGTGGTGTCCACCAGCAGGTCGGGGAGCGGTTCCCGGGCCAGTTCGGCCACTTCGCGCAGCACCCGCAACGGAGAGGGGTCGGCCAGTTCGTAGCCGTGATCGTCGAGGTTGAGCAACAGATCCGCCGGGTGGGTGGCCACCACCGCCACCAGATCGACATGGGATTCGCGGAACAGGAGCGGAACCCACTCCAGGGCCTCCACACCGCCGCCGATCAGGGCAATGCGCAGCGGCTGGGAGCGGGTGATCCGGCCCGTAAAGGGAGACGGCTGGCCGGAGGTCATGGCGACACCTTCCGCAATACCCCTACCGATTCGAGTTCGGCCAGCAGGTGCAGGACTGCGGCTTGATCTGCTGGAGTCGGATCAGCGAGCTCTGCGGGCGGTGGTTCAGCCAGGGTGTGGGGCGCCTCGGCACGCGGTGGTTGCCCCGGTTCCACCCGCGCATCGCTCCAGCCGCGCATCGCCTCCAGAGCCTCCGGACCCCACAAGCCGTCCACGGTCACGGCATGAAACGGACGTCCGTCCCGCACCAGCACCTCCCCCACCGCGCCGTCCGGACCCACCACCGTGATGGTGGTGGCGGTTGGTTCCGCCCCGAGGCGCATCAGCAATTCTTCCAGCGGCGTATTCGGCGCGGCCACTTGCCGCGGACCGGCCGGGGCGTGGGCCTGGGGCTGTGGGGCATAATCGGGCGTGCGCCCGGCAACGCATTCCAGGATGTGTTCCAATACGCGCTCGGTGGGGGTGCCCGCAGCCAGGTCTCCACCCTCGCCAATGCTCAGGAAGGGGGTGTGGCGAAAGTGGGCGGCCTGTGTCAGGGAGTGCCTCAGTTCGGCGCCACAGCCGCCTGGCGTGTCAAGGTCGGCGACAATCAGGTCTGGATTGCGCATGGCCGCCTGCACCATGGCGCTGTGCAGCCCGCGTGACACGGTGCAGCCGACCCCGCGGGCGCGCAGGCGGGCTGCCAGGTCGCCCCGATCGGGTGCCGGATCGGCCAGCAGGATGTGCGGCATACCCGTCATGACACGGAGGTTCCCCTACTGCGCTGCAAAATTCCCCAAGATATCAGGCGTTCCCGGTTTCCCCGGATCCAACCGCCGCCCACGGGACATGCCTCGCCTAAAAAATGTGCACGGTGACACGGGTTATTATTCCGTATTTTGGCATTTTTGCGCAAATCGTACGCCGTTCAGGGGCAACCCGAGGTCAGCGCCACAGGAAGCTTTACCCGCGATTTGGTGCATGGTACGCTGCGAAAAATGCAGATGGTCAATTTGATGAACCTGTCCCGCGAGGAGCTTGCGACGTGGTTTGCCGGGCGTGGCCACAAGCCGTTTCGCGGCGGCCAGGTATACCGATGGCTCTACCACCGCGGCGCAGAGAATTTTGCCGCCATGACAGATCTGTCGGCGGCCCTGCGTCAGGAACTGGAAGAGACGGCAGTGTGGCCGCGCATGCAACTGGCACACGAAAGCCGCTCCGCCGACGGCACCCGCAAATACCTGTTCCGTCTGCCGGACGGCGAGACGGTAGAGACGGTGTGGATCCCCGAGGACGACCGCGTCACCCTGTGCATCTCCACCCAGGTGGGGTGCGCCATGGGGTGTGGCTTCTGCCTCACCGCCCAGGGGGGCCTCACGCGCAATCTGGAAACCTGGGAAATTGTTGGCCAGTTGCTGGAGGCGCGGCGGCGCACGCCGCCGGAGCAGCCCATCACCAACGTGGTGATGATGGGCATGGGAGAGCCCCTGCACAACCTGGGGGCGGTGATTCCCGCCTTGCGTCACCTGCTGGACGATCAGGGCATTCACCTGGCGCCCCGGCGGGTAACCGTGTCCACCGTCGGACTGGTGCCACAGATGGTGGAACTGGGGCGGGCGATGCCCCAGGTGAATCTGGCGGTATCGCTGGGGGCGGCCACCGACGAGGTGCGCGGCACGCTGATTCCGGCCGCCCGCCGCTGGCCACTGGACGACCTGATGGCCGCCTGCCGCGCCTACCCCCTGCCACCCCGGCGACGCATTTTTTTCGAATACATCCTGATCCGGGGTGTGAACGATTCACCCAAGCAGGCGCGGGAGTTGGTGCGGCGGGTACACGGGGTGCGCTGCAAGGTGAACCTGATGGCCATGAACCCGATACCCGGCGCCCCCTGGGAGCGTCCTGACGATGCCGACGTGCTGCAATTTCAAAAAATTCTTGGCGACTCCGGGGTGCGCGCCTTCGTGCGCAAGAGCCGGGGGCAGGACATTCTGGCGGCCTGCGGTCAGTTGCGCAGCGCCCAGGCGGAATCCGCGCCCCTGCTGCCCCGCTGAGACGGGGTCGCCTTCCGCTTCTACACCTGCTTGTACACCAGCAGGCCCAGAAAGGCGCCCAGCAGCACGAACAGATTGACGGTAAAGGTCAGGCCGAAGGTAAAGGTGAACAGGTGCAGGTCCAGGGAAAAAGGTGGGTTGATGCCGATGCCGAACCCTTTGAGGAACACATCCCGCAACAGCCCCTCAGTGGAAAAACGCCGCAGCGCCTCGGCCAGCACGCTGCCGAACAGGGCACCACCAAATACGAAGCCAGCCAGAACCGTGTTGGTTTTCTTCAGGAATGCCATGGATATGCGATCAGTTAGGGGCTGCCGAATGGGGTCGTTGACTCACGGGGAGTCACCGGAAAATTGCCGATGAACGGCAAAAAACCCTCAGATTTTGAATGGTTTGGGCGTTCCTGTCAAGCCGAAAGCCAGGGCCGGAGGTCGGCCATGAAAACCTTCAACCGCCGAGTCGATATAGAGGTGAAATATGAGTGATACCGCCCACAACGCCGAGGGCCTGCCCCCCACCGGCACGGCGCGCCGCGACCAAGTGCGTGATTACTACGCGGCGGCCGCCGAGGCCCCCCGCGAAGAGTTGTGCTGCCCCACCGCTTACCGGCCGGAACAGCTCGGGCACATTCCACCGGAGGTGCTGTCCATCTCCTATGGCTGCGGCAGCCCCATGCTGCGCGCCCGGCCCGGCGCCGGGGAGACGGTGGTGGATCTGGGGTCCGGCGGTGGTATCGACTGCTTTGTCGCTGCCCGCATGGTGGGGGAGCAGGGGCGGGTGATCGGCGTGGACATGACCGACGTCATGCTCGCAAGGGCCCGTGGCGCGGCGCAAACCGTGGCGGAAAACCTGGGTTACTCGGTGGTGGAGTTCCGCGAGGGATTTCTGGAACGGATCCCGGTGGACGACGCCCGGGCGCATCTGGTGACCAGCAACTGCGTGCTCAACCTGTCGGCAGACAAACCGGCGGTGTTCCGCGAAATTCACCGCGTGCTGCGGGACGGCGGTCGCTTTGTCATCAGCGATATCGTGTCCGAGTCACCGGTTCCCGAGTCCATGCAGGCCGATCCGAGGCTGTGGGGGGAGTGCATCTCCGGCGCCGTTACCGAACGCGCCTTTGTAGAGATGGCCGAGGCGGCGGGCCTGTATGGCATCACCCTGGCACGGGAGCGCCAGTGGCGGGAAGTGGGCGGCGTGCGCTTCTGGTCCACCACTTTCCAGGGCTATCGGCTGAATCCCGGCGCGGAATGCGTCTGGCGGGGGCAGACGGCGGTCTATCTGGGACCGGCAGCGGCGCTCTCTGATGACGACGGCCACACCTTCCGCCGCGGCGAGGTAGTGGAAGTGTGCAGCGACACGGCTGCGCGGCTCTCCCGGCCCCCCTACGCGGGCATGTTTGCGCTGGGGGGCGTGGATACGGGCGATGATGTCGGCAAGGTGCCGGGTGATGAGTCCCGCGAGGCTTCCGGCGACGGCTGTTGTCCGACGACGCCGGGCTGCTGCTAAGGGATTATCCCTTGCCGCCCCCGCCCCCGCCCCCGGCGTCCGCCGCAGAGGCGAACAGGGCGGCCACATAGGCTTCGGCATCAAACGGCCGCAAGTCGTCGGCCCCCTCCCCCACGCCGATGAAACGCACCGGCTTCCGGTAGGTCTCCACCAGGTTCACCAGCACCCCGCCCCGGGCGCTGCTGTCCATCTTGGTCAGCACCAGTCCGGTAACTCCGGCCCCGGCGCAGAAACTGGCAGCCTGGGACAGGGCGTTCTGACCGGTGTTGGCGTCCAGCACCAGCAGTACCTCGTGGGGAGCGCCGGGAATGGCCTTGCCGATGACCCGCTGCACCTTTTCCAGTTCTGCCATCAGGTTGACGTTGGTGTGCAGTCGTCCGGCGGTGTCCACCAGCAGCAGATCCGCCCCCCGGGCCACGGCGGCCTGACAGGCGTCGAACGCCACGGCGGCGGCGTCGGCGCCATCCGGCTGGCGGATCACGTCCACCCCCAGCTTTTGTCCCCACAGGGAAAGCTGTTCGCCGGCGGCGGCGCGGAAGGTGTCGCCCGCAGCCAGCACCACCTTCTTGCCGGAGCGGGTGAAGTGGGCGGCCAGCTTGCCGATGGTGGTGGTCTTTCCAACGCCGTTGACGCCCACCACCATCACCACCGTGGGGGATGCGCTCAGGGTGAGTCCGCCGGAGCCGGGCCGGGTTACGGTGCGCAGCACGTCGTCGCGCAGGATCTGCCACATGCGGGTCGGGTCGGTCAGACGGTTGTGACGCACCTCGTTGTCCACCGTTTGCAGGAAGCGCCGGGTGACGGCGGGCCCCATGTCGGCGGTGATGAGGATCTCCTCCACCTCTTCCAGTAACTGGCTGTCAATGCGGGCGTGCCCCTGCGCCGCCCCGGCCAGGCGGCGACCCAGGTCGCTGCTCCCACCACCTGAAAGGCCGCCCAGCAGGCGTGTGAAAAATCCCAACCGTCTTCCTCCGTCGCTCGAATTGTCTCTCAACCGGTCATCCGAAGCGGCTCCCAGCCTGTCACCCGGCCGACCCCATCACTCGGTCCGCCGCACCAAGCCGTGGGTGGAAAGGCCAAGGGCCGTCATGGCCCGCTGCTCCGCCTCCCCCATGGCGGCGGCCCCGGCGAGGCCGGTCTCGTGATCGTAACCCGCCAGATGCAGCGTTCCATGTACCAGCAATACCGCCAGTTCCGTTTCCGGCTCCAGCCCCAGTTGCTTCGCCTGACGCAGTGCCGTGGGCATGGCGATCACCACGTCTCCCAGGGGCACCCCTTCCGATGCCCCTCCGGCCCCCCTGTTGGCCCCCATGGTTTCCCGTAGTTCCCCGAGTACCGCCTCCGGGGCCCCTTCGTGAAGGGGGAAGGAGAGCACGTCAGTAGCCTCGTCCAGCCCCCGGTGTTCCCGGTTCAGGGTGCGGATGGCCCGGTCGGAAACCAGGGTCAGGGAAAGCTCCGCCCCGCCAATGCCCAGGTGTTCCAGCAGGCGCTGCGCCAGCCCCGCCAGCCGGGCGCGGTTAACGGCCAGCGACCGTTGGCGATTGCTGAGGTGAACCGGCATCGGTACGGATGGGCGGCAAGGCCATGCCCGGATATTGTATGCGTTGGTGAAAGTTTCCGGTGAGAGACCGCACGAAGGCGTCGGCGATCTTGCGCAGGTCGCGCAGGGTCAGGTCACAGTCGTCCAGCTGCTGGTCCAGGTAGATGGTGTTGACCACCCGGTCCACCAGCGCCGCGATGCGTGCCGGGGACGGATCGTCCAGCACCCGTGACGAAGCCTCCACGGTATCGGCCAACATAATGATGCCAGCGACCTTGGTTTGCGGCTTGGGGCCGGGGTAGCGGAAGTTGTCCTCCTCCGGTGCGGCCTCCCCCGGCCCGCGTCCCTCGCGGGCCTTGGCGTAAAAATAACTGATCAGGCGCGTGCCGTGATGCTGGGGAATCATGTCCACCAGTTCCTCAGGCAGTTTGTAGCTGTGCGCCAGTTCGATGCCGTCCTTGACGTGCGCCACCAGCACCAGCCGGCTCATGGTGGGGGTTAGACGGTCGTGCATGTTGCCCTGCCCGCCCCACTGGTTTTCGATGTAATACCCCGGTTTGAGCATCTTGCCGATGTCGTGGTAATAGCACCCTACGCGCGCCAGCAGGGCATTTTCGCCAATGGCCTTGGCGCCCTGCTCGGCCATGTTGCTCATGATCATGCTGTGGTGGTAGGTGCCAGGGGCCTGTTCCAGCAGGCGGCGCAGCAGCGGGTGGTTGAGGTCGCTGAGCTCCAGCAGGCGGATGTTGGTGGGCAGGTTGAACGCCGACTCCAGCACCGGCATGGCCGCCGACACCAGCATTGCCGACAGGATGCCGCTGCTGAAGGCGAACAGCAGGTCGTACAGGCGGTGCGGTTCACCCAGGGCGGCCTGTTGCAGGTTGATGCCCGCTGCCACCAGGGCGCTGACCACCCCCACCCACAGCCCGGCGCGGATGATGTTGCTGCGGCGCTGGCAGTTTTCCACCGCGAACACCCCCACCAGCGAGGTGACGAAGCCGTACAGGGTGAACAGGGGAATGTCGGTGACCATCAACCCCACCAGGATGCTGGCCATCATGGCGAACACCAGGGCGGTACGCACGCTCAGCAGCAGGGTCATCAACATCGCCCCGGAGGCCACCGGAATGGCAAACGGAATGGCACTGCTATCCACCGCCGGAAACGCGACGGTGAAGGCTCCCACCAGGAACAGGGTCAGGCGGCAGGCGATCAGGGTGCCCACCAGGGTCAGCGCGGTGAGCAGCAGACGCGGCAGTTCCTCCAGTACCCGGGAACGGATGCCCTTGAGGTCGAGAAAGAACACATAGAAGATCAGCGCCACCAGCAGGGTGATGCCGATGGCCTTCTCGGTGGAGGCAAAGGCGCCGCCAGCGGTCTGCATGGCCTCCATGGCGGCAGCCTGCCGCTGGCTTACCGGGGTGCCTGCCCGCACCAGCACGTCGCCGTGCGCCACTGCCTGATACAGGGGCTGCACCCGGGCGGCGGCGGCTTCCCGGCGCAGCAGGGTTTCGGGGGGGTTCTCCGCCAGGTTGGCGAACACCAGGGACTGGGCCAGGAAGGTGAACAACTCCCGCGAGCGTGGATCGGCGGGGTAGATCTGGCTGGCGCCCCGCACCACGGCTTCGCGGGCGGCAGCCAGGTCCGGCACGTCACGCAGTTTTACATAGCTTTCGCGCCCCTCGCCGGGTGTGCGAATGAGCAACTCCGTGTCCGGGCCGCCCACCACTTCTTCGCGCTCCAGCAATATCCCCCGCTCCAGCGACCGGCGCAGGGCCAGTACCAGTTCCGTTTCCAGTCGCCGGGTAAAGCGTTCCGGACCCACCGTTCCAAGGGAGGCCGGAGGCAGAATGCCCAGCCGTGAGCGCAGCAGTTCGCTGGTCTCGGCCGTGGGGTCGGCCCCCGCCTCGGCGGTCAGGCGCAGGGCGCGGATGGAAGCAAAGCAGTCGCGGATGCGGTTTTCCAGGCGCGCGCCTTCGGCGGCCAGCAGGTCGTATACCACCGGCACCCGCTCCCGTGCCCGGTCGCGGGCAGCGCGGGTGGCCTCGAGGTCCGGCACCATCATGTCGCGCGGGGCGATGATGTCACGGGGAGCGACGTCCCCCGCCACCAGCCTGGGGGCGCTGCGGATTTCCGGCACCAGCACCAGCAAGCATGCCCCCAGAGCCACCCCGGAGATGAGCAGGGTGAGCCACCCGGACGGCCGCTTGCGGCGGGAAGAGACGGGATCTTCCGCCACATGGCGGGTCAAAATCTGGAGTGCGGGCCGTTCGCGCGCCATGGATGGGTGTGGCGGTTCAGCGCCGGGGGGCGCCGCGCTCCTGATAGGCCTTGACGATGCGCGCCACCAGGGGATGGCGAATCACGTCGCGGTCGCTGAAATGCACGGTAGCCACTCCCGGCATGCCGTCCAGCAGGGCTTCGGCGTCCACCAGTCCGGACATGTCGCCGCTCGGCAGGTCGATCTGGGTGATGTCCCCGGTTACCACCACCTTGGAGTTTTCGCCAAAGCGGGTGAGGAACATCTTCATCTGCTCGGGGGTGGTGTTCTGGGCCTCGTCAAGGATGATGAACGCCTCGTTGAGGGTGCGTCCACGCATGAAGGCCAGGGGGGCGATCTCGATTTCCCCCCGGTCCAGCAGCTTTTGTCCGGCCTCCACCGGCATCATGTCGTAAAGTGCGTCATACAGGGGGCGCAGGTAGGGGTTGATCTTCTCCACCAGATCGCCGGGCAGGAACCCCAGCCGCTCTCCCGCCTCCACCGCCGGTCGGGTCAGGACGATGCGCCGCACCTCCTTGTTGTTATAGGCAGACACGGCGGCGGCCATGGCCAGATAAGTTTTGCCGGTGCCGGCGGGGCCGATGGCAATCACCAGGTCGTGGCGGGCGATGGCGTCCAGATAACGGGCCTGGGAGTTGTTGCGGGGCACCAGGGGGCGGGGCCGGGCAGAGAGCTTGAGGGGTGGCGGCTGAGTGATTTCGTCCCCCTCCTGGGCCTGGGAGATGAACAGGGCCACGTCATCCGGACCCACCTGCCCACGGTTACGTAACTGCCGGGAAAGTCGCTGGATCACCTGGCTGGCTATCTGCACCGCCCCCTCGTCCCCCTCAATCGTGACCCGCTGACCGCGCGCACCTATGGACACCCCCACGGCGGTTTCAATGGCCTTCAGGTGGGCGTCAAACATCCCGAACAGGCGCGAGGTGTCCAACTCCTCCTCCAGGACCAGGGTGCGGGTATCCATGCCCCGAGTATATGGGCGGCGGAATGGGCTGACAAGCGGACGGCAACAGTGTCCGGTCAAGTTTGTACGAAAAGTGGCCGACACGGTAACCGGTGGTGTCTGCCCGAAGGGCTTGTGGCGGAGGGCTTGTGGCAGCGGAGCGTCAAATTCTGGTTTTTTACGTTTCTGGCCACCAGTACGCCCTGGACATTCTTGACCTGCAGGAGGTGGGCCGCCTGCCTCCGGTGGTTCCGGAGCCGGGCCTGCCGGACGGGGTGGTGGGAGTGGTTCAGGTGCATGACAAGCCGGTGCGGGTGCGCGACCTCGGGTACCTCCTGCGGGGCGTGGTGCCCGATGCCACGGAGAACACGGAGCCAGCCGGGCCAGTGTCCGAAGCCGAACGGCCCTGGGTGATCGTCAGCCGCAGCGGGGCCGACGGCCAGGCCCGGGAACACTACTGGCGGGTGGATGCGGTGTCCGATATTGTGCCCTACGATCCCGCCCGCGTGGTTTATCCGGACGGTGACGCGGAACGGCCTGGCATTCTTGACCTGGGCGGCACCCTCACCTACATGCTGCGCCCCGGTTTGCTCGCGGAGCGGACATGACCGCGTTTTCTCACGATACGCCCTCCAGCCGACCCTCTGGTCTGGACGCTTCCGCCGGGGGGCAGGCACGGGCGGCAGACCCGACAGCCACCGACGCTGTGCTGCTGGAGCAGTTGCAGCGCCTGCGCGCCGATTTTGACGCCAATTTCACCCGGCGGCTGGAGACGGCGCTTACCGGATTGACCCGCTGCCTGCGAGTCATGGTGGATACGGAAACACTGGCGATCCCCATCCACCGGGTACGCCGCCTGGTACGGGGACTGGATGTGGTACCCGTGCCGGGTGGCCCGGCTCATCTGTTGGGCCTGTGCAACCTGCGCGGAGAATTATTGACGGTGTACGACCTGCCCGCCTTGCTCGGCTACCCCCCCTCGGCCCCCCCGGTGCGCGAGATGGTGGTGCTGGCGGGAACGACTTTCGATGCCGGAGTGGTGGTTTCCGGTACCGGCGGTCTGGTGGATCTGGACGAGCGGGAACTGAGGTCCCCGCCGTCCACCCTGTCGCCCGCCGTACGCACGCTGGTGCGCGGTACCCTGATTCAGGGGGGATCGCTGTTTCTGTTTCCGGACCTTGAGGCCCTGTTCCTGCAACTGGATGTGCGGGCATGAACGGGAACAACGCGGGGGACAAAGGGAGTAGGGGAGAATGGGACGGATGAAAACCAACCCGGAGACAAAAATGGGGATGGATTTAGGCTCCGGCACGGGACCGCGGCAGTCCGCCCCGCGACAGCAACCGGTGATGCCGGTACGCCGTTTGATGGTGCTGGGCACCGGCATGATGCTGGCCACGGTGCTGACGGGGGTAGTGATGGGGACCCTGGCGATCAGGGAACTGAGCCAGGGTTTTGCCGGGCTGGAGCGGACCTGGCGCCATGCCGACGCCGCCGTGGAGCTCAACACCGCCGCGTTCAAGGCTGGCTGGGCTGCCTCGTTGGCGGAGCACGGACGGGTGGAGGAGGCCCGGGCGGCCTACCGGCAGGCGAGCGCCGGGTTCGAAGAGAACTACCTTGCCGCCCAGGCGAAAAATGCCGATCCGGTGGGTTTGAACGCCGCTCGCCAGTTGTTCATGGACCTGGGCGTTCTGGTAGAGGAGCGGATTCAGCGGGGTGGGCAGGGGGACGCAGCGTTCCATGCCCGTCTCGACAACCTCCAGACCAGTCTCGACCAGTTGTTGACACGAATTGAGGAAACCGGGGACGCCCGCATGGAAGAGGCCACCACCGACACCGGCGAAAAAATGCGTGGCATCACGGTTCGCCTTGTGGCGCTGGGGGCGCTGGCGATCCTGGCCTGCGTGGCGGCAGGAATCCTGGTCACCCTGCACATCCTGCGCGGGCTGGACAAGCCGGTGGTACAGATTGCCGCTTCCAGCGACCGGTTGTCGAGGGTGGCCCAATACCATGTGCGCAGCGCCGCCGAGCAATCTTCCGCCATGGTGCAGATTTCCTCCACCATGCAGCAGCTTCTGGCCTCGTTCCGCGACATGACCGCACGCAGCCACGAGATGGTGCGCACCTCCAGGGACGCTGCCGAGGAATGTCACAAGGGCCACACCCTGTTGCTCGATTCCCAGCAGGGCATGGAGCGGATCAAGCGCGAGGTGGGCCGCATCACCGACCACATGCACACCCTGGAGGAAAAATCCCAGCAGATCAACAGCGTGCTGGAGATGATCAACGAACTGGCCTCCCAGACCAACCTGCTGTCCATCAACGCCACCATCGAGGCGGCGGGCGCCGGGGACGCGGGCCGCCGTTTCGCGGTGGTGGCGGAGGAAATCCGCCTGTTGGCGGAGCGTGCGGTAGAGTTCACCGAGGAGATCCGGGTCCTCATCGAGGACATTCAGGAGACTGCCCACGTTACCAGCGCGGCCACTGCGGAAGGTGCCCGGTCGGTGGACAGCGGTTTGGGCAAAAGTTCGAAAATAAAGGACAATTTTGACACCCTGATCACCCTGGTGACACGTACTGCTGACGCAGTGCAGGCGATTGAAACCACCACCCGGGAACAGGTTTACTCGGTGGAACAGGTGACGGATGCGGTGGAATCTCTGTCCCACATCGCTTCGGAGTCGGAGATGCACGCCGGCTCCACCCTGGAGGCTGTGGAACATTTGCAGCAGGTGGCTGGCGAGTTGCAGGTCATCGCCGGGCGCACTCCGTACAACCGGGACGGCAGCGCATGAAGGTTGGTTTTTTTCCAGCCGGCTGGCGCCTTCACCTGGGACCTGGCGCCCGCATCTTGTTGGCGGTGCTGCTGATGGGGGTGGCCCTGTTGCTGACCGTGTTGCCGTTGATTCGGGGTCTGGAACAGAACGCCCGCATGGAAATCGGCGTGACCGAGACACTGGTGCCCAACTCAATGCGGGTCATTACCCTCGCCACCAGCGTGCTGGAGGCACAGAGCGCCCTGGAGCGCTTCCTGATGACTCAGGAGGAAGACCAGGGTCGGCGTTTTGCCTCGGCCCTGCGCACCACCCGCACCAACCTTACCGAACTGAAATCCTTCGGGGCGTCCGGGGAGGGCGTCGAGGCCGCTGACCGCTCCGCCACGGTGGCAGGCATCATGGCGCTGGTGGACAAGCTGGAGCAGCAGGGCCAGATGCTGTTCGAGATGAGCCACAGGGACGACAACATCCCGGCGGCGCACCTCATCAATACCACCGGCGAAGCGCTGATGACGCGCAACGGGGAAGCGGTGGACCAGATTGCCAGATACTGGTCGGAGCGCGGTTCAGCCGAAGACCAACTGGCACTCTCCGCCCTCATGGGATACCAGGATTCCCTCAGCCGCATGATGAGTGCAGTGCGGGGTTACCTGTACATGAAGGACGGCCACTTCAAGGGGCTGTACCGGGAGATGCGGCAACGCAATGACCGCATCTTTTCCGGGCTGGAACAGCAATCCCGCCAGGCGGGGGCGCCCCTGCAGGCTCGCTTTACCACCCTGGCCGCCACCCGTACCCGCCTTCTGGGGGTGTTTGACCAGGCCATGGCAGCGCGGGACGCGGCCGGATGGCGGCGTGACATCGATTTTTACACTACCCAGGTGGTGCCAACCCTGCATTCCCTGCAACTCTCTGTGCAGACGGTTTCCAGCACTTCCAGCCAGGGCATTTCGCGGGTTATCGACAACACCAGCCAGCACGGTCTTGATCTCAAATCCCGCGCCGTGTTTTCGGTGGCGTTGCTGACGGCGGTGGGCGCCCTGCTGGCCTTCTGGATTCACCGCTGGGTGGGGGTGTTCAACCACGAGATATTCGATGCCGCGGTGGCGTTGGGAAAGCTGGCTGAGCAGGTGCGGGTGGAGACCGGGGACCAGGCCCTGGAGGCGCGTCACCAGGTGCAGGAAATGGATGGTGTGTTCCTCAGTCTGGGGGAACTGGAACAGGCCCTGGGCCGCATTGGGGAACAGACCGAACACATGGCCCAGCAGACTGATACGGCCAGCCTCGAATGTGTCCAGGGTATGGAGGTGCTTGCCTACTCCCAGGACCGCATGGCGGCCATTCTGCAACAAGTGCGCGAAATCACCACTGCCATGGACCAGACCAAGAGCCAGACCAACCGCATGGACGGCATCCTGGCGATCCTCAACGAACTGGTGGACCAGACCAAGCTGCTGTCTTTCAACGCCACCATCGAGGCGGCGGGGGCGGGGGAGTCCGGCGCGCGTTTCGCCGTGGTGGCCCAGCAGGTGCGGCGTCTGGCGACCCGCGCCCGCGAATCGACCCAGGAAATTCACGAAATGATCCGCCGCGTGCAACGGACCTCCGAAGAGGCCCGTCTGGCCACGGAGCGTGGCGCCGTGGTGGTGAACGAGGGAGAAAATCTGATGCGCGTGGTGACCGAGCGCCTGGACCAGATCGTGGGCGCGGTAGGTCAGGTGTCGGACATTGCCGGTGGCGTGTTCCTGGCCACCCAGGCGCAGACCAAAACCCTGGGTCGGGTCAACCAGTTCGTGGGTGAGGCCAAGGAGACCGCCACCCGCGTGGACCAACGCTCCCAGCAGAGTCTGGAAACCGCCGCCCGGCTGGATGCCACTTCGCGCAACCTGTCCGCCCTTTTGGGCGGCCGGATGACGGGTACACAGGCCGCAGGGGGAGATGCCACGGGGGGGACACAGAACACCGATGCGTGACGCCCTGGATTATTTCCGCATCGAGGCGCGGGAGCACCTGGAGGGGCTGAACAGCGGCCTGCTGGAGATGGAGCGCGCCACCGCCGATGCCGCCACGGTGAACCGCCTGTTCCGCCTGGCGCACACCCTCAAGGGGGCGGCGCGCATGGTGGGGCAGGACGGCATCGGTACCCTGGCTCACAAGGTCGAGGACGTTCTGGTGGCGCTGCGCGACGGTTCCGTGCAGGCCAAAGAAGAACTGATCAGCACACTACTGGAGGTGCTGGAGACCATCGCCGACATGGTGGCGACACTGGGAGAAGTTGAGGCTCAGCCCGCCCCGGGCCCCCTGCTTGAGAGCCTGGAAGCGGTACTGGCGGCCGCTGCGGTACCCCCTCCGAAAGCCAAAAAAACCGCCCCCAGGCGGCCCAGAAAATCTCCCCGCCCCAGAGGCGTGCCATCTCCGCCAGTCTCCACGGAACCGGTTGCCATGGAAAATCCCCCCTCCCCACTGCCCCCGGCAGCAGGGGTGCCGGTGTCGGAAACAGGTCACCTGCGGGTGGCGGTGGACAAGGTGGATGTGCTGGCCAACCTTACGGGGGAGTTGCTCATGCACCGCATGCGACTAGCGGAGGAAAACCTGCGCCTGCGGGCTTTGACCGCCGATGCCCTGCGCGTGGTGCGATGCATGCAGGACGTGCGCTCCTGGGCCGAGACCGACGAAGCGCGCACCCTGCTGGTGGGGACGGCGGCGGGCGATACCCTGAAACCGATCCTGGCGCGGGCACGCACCACCTCCCTGAAAGAGGGGCTCAAAGGGGTGGTGACGGCGTTTCGCCACCAGATTTCCCAAGTGGATTATGCGGTGTCCGGCTTGCATGAGCGCATCATGGATCTGCGCATGTTGCCCGCTTCCACCCTCTCCACCATGCTGCGGCTGGTGGTTCGGGAGACCTGCAGGGAACTGGGCCGCAAGGCCAATCTGCTCATCACCGGCGAAAATATCGAGATGGACAAGGCCTTGCTCGACGGCCTGCGCGAACCTCTCGCGCACTTGCTGCGCAATGCCATCGGCCACGGTATTGACCCTCCTGAACAGAGGTTGGCCACCGGCAAGCCTCCCCTGGGGGAATTGCAGTTGAATTTCCGGCGCGAGGGCGCCCGCCTGACCGTGACCCTGGCTGACGACGGCGTTGGCATTAACCTGGCGAAGGTGCGCGAACTGGCCCTGGAACAGGGGCTGGTGGGGGCCTCCGCCACGCCTGCGGACCTGCTGCGTTGTCTGACCCTGCCGGGCTTTTCCACGGCGGCTGCCGTCACCCAGGTGTCGGGCCGTGGCGTGGGGCTGGATGTGGTCGCAGGCAGCGTGCGCGCCATGGACGGCACACTGGAGATCATCACGGAGCACGGTCAGGGCACCTGCGTCACCATGCACCTGCCCCTGAACCTGGCCAGCATGGATGGCTTTCTCTTCACCCTCGCGGGACGAACCATGGCGGTGCCCATGGGCCACGTGGTCACTGTGCGCCAAGCCCGGCCGGATGACGTGGGTCGATGCGCCGGAGAGGTGGTGCTCAGGGTGGACGGGCGTGCGGTGCCGCTGGTGACGGTGGGTAACGTACACGGCGCCCCTGCCGCCCCCGACACGGTGGAGTTGGCGATGATCCTGCGCCAGGGGGACGAACAGGTGGCGGTGGCCGTGGAACGGGTGGTGGGTGTCCGCACTCTGGTGGTCAAGCCGGTGCCCGCCCATGTGGGAGAACTGCCGTGGGTGTCCGGGGTAACAATACTCGCGGACGGACTTCCGACCGTGATTTTGAACGTGGGCCAACTGTTCCGCGCCACCGGAGCCCGGCGCGGCGCACTTCAACCGGCGTGGCAGGAGTCGCAGGGCCCCGCCGATGTCCCCTCCGGTGAGGGTGCGGTGGCAGGTACTGTGCTGGTGGTGGACGACTCCCTGAGTGCGCGCATGATGGAAAAACGCGTGCTGGAGACAGCCGGTTACCGCGTGGTACTGGCCGAGGATGGCCGCGAGGCCCTGCAGCGACTGGCCACTTCCCCGGTGGACCTGGTTGTCACCGATGTGGAGATGCCCCACCTGGACGGCTTTGGCCTGGTACGGCGGTTGCGCGAGCAGGACAGCACTCGCCACCTGCCGGTGATCATTCTGTCGTCGCTGCAATCCGGACGGGAACACAAGGAAGGCCTGAGTGTCGGCGCCAACGCTTTTGTGGTAAAGGCAGGTTTCAAGGGAGAACGACTGGTGGAAACTGTACGGAGGTTGCTGAGTGATGCCCGGCACCGCGCCTGAACCCGGTCATATTCTGGTGGTGGACGACAGCCTCACCGTACGCATGGTGCTGCAGGATGCGCTGGTTGCCGAGGGATATCGCGTCACCGTCATGGAGGACGGCGAGTCCGCCCGGAGCTTTCTCGAAGAGTCTGCCGAGTGGCCGGATCTGGTTCTTCTGGACCTAGTGTTGCCGGGGATGGACGGCATCGGGGTATTGGCGTGGATTCGGCAACACTCCCCCAGTGCGCATGTGCCGGTGATCTTGTTGACCTCCAAGGGGGAGGTGGAGAGCCGGGTGCACGGCCTGGATCAGGGGGCGGACGACTACATCGCCAAGCCGTTCGCCAACCCGGAACTGTTCGCTCGCCTGCGCGCCCAGTTGCGTATCAAACGCCTGCAGGAAGAGCTTGCGGACCAGAACCAGGCGCTGGAGACGGCAAACCGGGAAAAGGCCCACCTGCTGTCGGAACTGGAGGCCAAGAACGAGCAGTTGCAGGCAATGGCCACCACCGATTTCCTCACGGGGGTTCCCAACCGGGCGTCTATCGAGGTGTTTCTGGTGGAGGAGCTGGCCAGAGCCCGGCGATTCCGCCACCCCCTGTCGGTGACCATGGTGGACGTGGACCATTTCAAGCACCTTAACGACACCCACGGCCACCCCTTTGGCGACCGCACGCTACGCGAATTGGCGCGCCATATGGTGGACACCGTGCGCCAGGTAGACCGGGTGGGGCGTTACGGCGGCGAGGAATTTTTGCTGGTATTGCCGGAGACCCCGGATTCCGGAGCCAGGGTACTGATGGAAAAGCTGCGCAAGGGGGTGAGCCGCCTGGCCTTCCCTCCCGAGGACATCACCCTCACCATCAGCATCGGCATTGCCAGTTGGTCGGGTGACGGTGACTCCTGGGAAGACATGGTGGCCCGTGCCGACCAGGCGCTTTATGCTGCCAAGCACGGTGGCCGCAACCGGGTGTGTTGCTGGCAGGTGGACATGGAGGCGGAGCCGCAGCGTGGCTGAAGCGCATGGCACCGGAAGCCCGGCTTTGGCCCCCGGCAGGACGGACCCGATCCGCGTCCTGCTGGTGGACGACAGCTTTGCCTACCGCATGTTTTTGCGCGAACTGGTATCGCTGCAAACCGACATGCAGGTAGTGGGGGAGGCGGCGAACGGTTTGTCCGCCCTGCGCAGTGCGCGGGAACTGGCGCCCGACGTAGTACTGATGGACGTCTCCATGCCCGGCATGGACGGCATCGAGGCGGTGCGCCGCATGCGTCAGGACGGCATTACGTCTCACGTCATCATGGTCTCGGCCTTTTCCGATCCGGCGGCCCTCAAGGACACCCTCAAGGCGGGGGTGGCCACACTTCACCGCAAGGATCCGGGCAACGGGGAGGAGTGGTGCGGCTCCCTTCTGGCCAGCATTCGCAGCGGCACTCCGGGCACCGGCGGCCCTGCCGGAGACCTGGCCGACGACATGGTGGTGGTCCCGGCCCACGGCCAGTTGACCGGGCGTCGCCACCCCCTGCCGTCCCGCATCCGGGCGGTGCTGATCGGTGCTTCCACCGGCGGCCCGAAGGCGGTGGGGCAGGTGTTGGCGGGCCTTCCGGCAGATCTGCCGGTTCCGGTGGTGATGGTGATTCATACCGACAGTGTTTTTGACCGCACCATGGCGGAAACCCTGGCCCGTAGCGGCGGCAAGCCGGTTCGGCTGATCACCCGGCCCGAGCCGCTGGCGGGTTCTCCGGGACGCTTCCTGCTGGCGCCGGGGGGGCGGCATGTGGTGATCCATGGCAATCTGATTTCACTGAATGACGGCCCGCTACGTCATTCGGTGCGGCCGTCTGTGGACGTGCTGTTCGACAGCGCGGCGGCAGCCCTCGGCGGCGAGGTGATGGCGGCATTGATGACCGGCATGGGCCGGGATGGCGCCACCGGGTTGCGCGCCCTGCACGACCTGGGGGCTGTCACCCTGGTGCAGGATCAGGAGACTTCAGCGGTATTCGGCATGCCTGCCGAGGCCATTCACCTGGGTGCGGCCCGTCAAATTGTGCCGCTGGACCAGATGGCGCGCTGGATCCGCACCACCCTGCTGCGTATCCCCTCCGGCTGACGCGATTTCCGCCCCTTTCGCGCCGCCCTCCCCGGATCCGGATCCGAAAAAAACCGGTTTTTCCCCTGTCCGGCAGGATTTTCTGTCGGGCTTCGGCGGCTGCCCGCACTCGCCGGGACAGATCCGTAAATGCCTGCTATCCTTGCGATATGTGCTTGGTGCTGCGTGGATCCGTGGCTGAAAGGTTCCCCGTCATGCCGCCGGAGGGAGGTTGACAGGGCGTCATGCACCAGCTATGTTTATGAGTTTTCAGGCAGATGTGCCTCCGCGCAGTGTGCGCGGGCCCCATGCAACAAGCGTGCTTGGCAGACATTCTATGACGCTGCGAGAAACAATTCAAGAGGACACGAAGGCGGCCATGAAGTCCGGCGACAAGGCTGCCCTGGGTACCCTGCGCATGGTGAGTGCCGCCCTCAAGAACCGCAAGATCGAACTGCTGCGCGAACTCACCGACGAAGACGCCCTGGCGGTGATCCGCACCGGCATCAAGCAGCGCCGCGACGCCATTACCCAGTTTCGCGATGGTGGCCGCGCCGAGTTGGCCGCCCAGGAGGAAGCCGAGGTAGCGGTGCTGGAGCGTTACCTGCCGGCGCAGATGCCGGACGCGGAGTTGGACGCAATCGTCGCCCGTGTCATCGCCGACAGTGGTGCCACCGGCATGAAGGACATGGGGGGGGTCATGAAGCAGGTGCTGACCGAGGTCGCCGGGCGCGCCGATGGCAGCGCCGTGAGCGCCAGGGTCAAGCAGCGCCTGGCCTGAGACCGCCCCCTGGGCAGGCGGTAACTGGCGGGGTCGAGAGCAGGCATTGGGGGCCGCATGGGGTGATGGCGGGGCGGACAATCCGTCCCGTACGGCAACGGCGGATTCGATGGAGAGGTGATTCCGGGTGCGTTTTCCGGAGCAGCAGATCGAACAGGTTCGTGCCGCCGCCGACATCGTGGATGTTGTGTCGGCGCATGTCCCCCTCAAGCGGCAGGGGCAGAACCACGTCGGTCTGTGTCCGTTCCATCAGGAAAAAAGCCCGTCCTTCTCGGTGAACGTCCAGAAGCAGATCTTTCACTGCTTCGGGTGTGGCGTGGGCGGCAATGTGTTCACCTTCCTGATGAAGGTGGAAGGTTTGGAGTTTCCCGAGGCGGTGCGGCGTCTGGCCGATCGCCTGGGCATTCCGGTGAACCCCGTGGGTGGCAGCGACGACGCGGCCCCCCGGCGCGACGAACGCGAGCGGGTGCGCCGCATCAATGGCCGGGCCCTTGAGGGGTGGCGCGCCGCGCTGGCAGAAGCCCCCGGCACCGCGCCGGTGCGCAGCTATTTGGAGCGCCGCGGTCTGGACGCGGTGGCGGTGGAACAGTTTGAACTGGGCTGGGCCGCGGACGAGTGGGACGCGGCCACCAGCCGCCTGATGCGGGCCGGTGAGGTGGAGCAGGATCTTCTTTTGGCCGGCGTCTCGGCACCCCGCCAGAGCGGTAAGGGTGCCTACGACCGCTTCCGCGGGCGACTGATGTTTCCGATTCGTGCCGTCGACGGCACGCTGGTGGGTTTTGGCGGGCGGGTGATCGGAGAGGGGGCTCCGAAATACCTGAATTCCCCGGAAACCCCGCTGTACCGCAAGAGCGACGTGCTCTACGGCCTGTATCAGGCGCGGCAGGCGGTGGGAGTGGGGATGCTGCCGCAGGTGGCGGTGGTGGAGGGTTACCTCGACGTGATCGCCTGCCACCGGCATGGTTTTCCGTGGGCGGTAGCACCTCTGGGTACCGCCCTCACCGAGCGCCACGCACGCCTGTTAGGGCGGTATGCGGAGCGCCTGGATCTGGTGTTCGACGGAGATGCTGCGGGCCGGGCGGCGGCGCGCAAGGCGGCCGCACTGCTGGCCCCCCTCTCTCTGGAGGTGCGGGTGGTGGTGCTGCCGGCCGGGGAAGACCCGGACTCGCTGCTGGGCAAGCGCGGCGCCAGAGCCTTTCAGGAGCGCCTGGATGCCGGGCTGCCGCTGATGGAATTTCTCTTCGGCGAATGCCTGGATGGCAGTGCCGGGGAAAGCGTGGAACGTCTGCTGGTCCGTGTGCGCCCGGTTTTGGAGGTTTTGGCACGGATTCCCGATGCGGTGCGCTCCAGCCACTACATCGGGCGGCTGGCGGGGCGGCTGGGGGTGGATGAAGCCAGTCTTCGCCAGCATATGGCGGTGGAGCGGCGGCGTCCGGCGACGGAGTCGGCCGCAAGGCATCCGGAATCCGGGCATTCGGCCCCGGTTCCCGCAACGCGCCCACTGGGTGCGGACATGCCCCACGGCGAATCCCTGTTGTTGCACCTGGTGGTGCAGGGGGCGGTGGCGGCGGAATGGTTTGTGGAGCGGGTGTCGCCGGAGATGTTTTCGAGTTTGGCCGCCCGTCGGGTGGCCGGGGAAATTGCCACCTGTGTGCGCGACGGCGTGTCGGCAACGCGAGTGGTGGACAGGTTGCATGGGGAGCCGCTGCTGCAGGGGGCGGTGACGGCATGGTTGAGCCACGACGCCCCGGTCGTGGAAGGGGATCCGCTGGACTGTGCGCGCAGTTGTGTGGCAGCACTGGTGCGGCGGGAGACGCGGGAAGTCGGGCGGCTGCTGCTGGAGGATATCCGCCGCGCGGAGTCCGCAGGTGACACCGAGCGCCTGACGGCGCTGTTGCGCCAGAAGGACATGCTCACCCGCACCCCGCTGGCGGAAGCCGCCGGGGGCGCCTGAGGGGCGCATTCGGGCGGGCACAGGCAGGTGAGCGGGCGGGATGGCAAGGTTGGCACAAAAGGTTGGTATAAACGGATCGGCACAGGCGGATCAGCACCGAATATTTGTTGGTTGAATACGTTCGCAGGGTTACAGACAGGTTCACGGGCAATCACGTCGCAAGCAAGTCGGCCGGGCAGGAAGATCAGCAATTCCCGGGCCGCCTAACCAAGAGGAAATACACCGATGCAAGGTCTGGAGGGAATTGAAGAAATCAACGCCATGCTCGAACTGGGAAGGGAGAAGGGGTACCTTACCTACGACGACCTGAACCAGTATCTTCCGGCGGACTTCGTCGCGCCGGACCAGATCGAGCAGGTCATCAGCATCCTGTCCGAGCTGGACATCGAAGTGGTCGAGGGAGACGCGACCGAGGGTGACGACGATTTGACCCTGACGGCCCGCAACCTGGACGGTGACTCCGCCGTGGCCAGCGAAGGGATCGACAAGGTCATCGACCTGTCTCCGGGTGAGTTTTCCCGTACCGACGACCCGGTGCGCTTGTATCTCAAGGAGATGGGCACCGTATCCCTGCTCACCCGCCAGGGCGAAATCGAAATCGCCAAGCGTATCGAGGAAGGCAAGCGCGAGATCAATTCCGTGCTGTTCACCCTGCCCATGGGGTTGCGGGTGCTGTTCGCGCTGGAAGACGATCTGCGCAACGGTACCGACAACATGAACATCAAGGACATCGCGGTCCCCAACCCGGAAGATATCCAGCCCGACGAGGAGCCGGACTTCGGCGTAGTGCGGGAGAAATTCCTCGAGGTGATGACCATCGTCCGTACCGTGGCCGACGAGTACCAGGAGGTCCGTGGCCTCTGGCTGGTGAGTTCCGATGCCGCCGAGCGCCGCCGCTTGAAGGCCCGCATGGCCGAGCACAAGGAGCGCATCGTCAGCGAACTGGACCAGGTCAACCTGGTGCAGACCATCTCCGACTCCATCGGCGAGCGGTTGGTGTCGCTGTTCGATCGCCAGCTCGCGGCGGAAAAGGAAGTGTCTTACTGCCGCAAGCGCTTTGGCGGCAATTCTGACGACATGAAGGCGTGCTTCACGCGGCTGGCGGAAGGTCAGTCCCCGGAGCAGGCGGCGGGCGCCAGCGGCGTGCCGGGTGATGTACTGGTCTCCCTGGCGCAGCGTTTCGCCCGTGCCGAGGCCGAAATCGCCCAGGTGGTTGCCGAGGGCGGCGTGGCGGTGGACGAACTGAAGGACTGCATGAAGGCCTTCAACCGCGGCCGCATCAAGACCGACATCGCCAAGAGCGAGTTGATCGAGGCCAACCTGCGTCTGGTGGTGTCCATTGCCAAGAAGTACACCAACCGCGGCCTGCAGTTCCTGGATCTGATCCAGGAGGGCAACATCGGCCTGATGAAGGCGGTGGACAAGTTCGAGTACCGCCGGGGCTACAAGTTCTCCACCTACGCCACCTGGTGGATCCGTCAGGCGATCACCCGCGCGATTGCGGACCAGGCGCGGACCATCCGCATCCCGGTGCACATGATCGAGACCATCAACAAGCTGATCCGCATCTCGCGCCAGTTGGTTCAGGAGCACGGTCGCGAGCCGTCCATCGAGGAACTGGCGGAGAAAATGGAGATGTCGGTGGACAAGGTGCGCAAGATCCAGCGCATCGCCAAGGAGCCGATCTCCCTGGAAACCCCCATCGGCGAGGAGGAGGACTCCCACCTGGGCGACTTCATCGAGGACAAGAACGCCATCTCGCCGGTGGAGAGCGCGGTACGTTACGACCTGCAGCGGCAGATCGACACCATCCTGGCGGGGTTGACCCCGCGCGAGGAACTGGTGCTGCGCAAGCGCTTTGGCATCGGCCAGGAGCACGAGCACACCCTTGAAGAGGTGGGCCAGAGCTTCGACGTAACCCGTGAGCGCATCCGCCAGATCGAGGCCAAGGCGCTGCGCAAGCTGCGCCACCCGTCGCGCTCCAAGCGGTTGCGGTCCTTTGTGGACATGATCGGCTAGGTGACTCATTTCCGCCGGGGCATTGGAATCATCCGTGCCCCGGCGGTTCCGTCTGGTGTAAGATCGGGCCTATAGCTCAGTTGGTTAGAGCGGCCGGCTCATAACCGGCTGGTCCCAGGTTCGAGTCCTGGTGGGCCCACCATCTGCGGTACGCGGGGCGCCGTGTGCCGACACAGGCGGAATTGACAGGCCGGACGCGGTGAGACACGGAAAGGGAGCTTCGCAATTGGACGATCAACTCCGGCTGTTGCTGGACCTCCAGGAAGTGGACGAGGCCGTCTTCGAGGCGCGCCGGAAGCACAAAATTCTCCCGGAAAAAGTGGCAGCGGAACACGCTGCCATGACCGAGGCCGGGGAGAATCTGCAGACGTGTGAAGCGGCTCTCAAGGCCCAGGAGGCCGCCAAGCGTGATCGCGAGGCGCAACTGGAGGACCACGAGGCCCACCTCAAGCGCCTCAAGGAGCGCGTCCGGGAAATTCACAATACCCGGGAGTACCAGGCCCACATCCAGGAGATGGACGGCGTGCAACGCGCCATTTCCGGGGTAGAGGACGAGCTGCTGCAAATCCTGGGCAGCATCGAGACCCTGCAAGGGGAACTGGTGGGGCTGCGCGCCACGTTCGCCGAACGCGACGAGGTGTACCGCAACGAGCGTGCCAAGGTGGACGAGGAACTGGCCGTTGTGGATTCCGAGGTGGCGCAGTTGCAGTCCCAGCGCGGGGAGCGCACCGCCCGGGTGGACAAGCCGCTGTTGCAGCGCTACGAGCGTATCTCCCAGGGCGTGCGCCGGGCCGTGGTGCCCGTGCGTGGCTATACCTGTGACGGCTGCAACATGAACGTTCCACCGCAGTTGGTGTCGGAAGTGCGCCGGGGGGATCAGATCCACCAGTGTCCGCACTGCCGCCGCATCCTGTTCGTGGCCGAGCAGCCCGCCCCCACCGGCTAGACGCGCGTCGGGCGTACTCGACCGGGCCAGCCGTATTTCCAAGCGTTTCGCCCGGGCGCTGGCCGGGAACCCCCACGGGGTCGTTCCCTGGACATGCTCCGGGGGCCGTTTGTGCAAGAAATAACAGAAAAGAAGGGGGTCCAAGCCGGCCTGTAAGCCGGGTTCTGTGTCCCCGCCGCCGTTACCGGCAGCGGGGCGATGACCATCTCTCTAGGAGCGGGATTGCTCCCGCCCTCCAGCAACCAACCCGGGAGCATCGGACGAACCGCCCTCAGGCGCCCCCCTATTTGGTCTTGCTCCGGATGGGGTTTGCCGTGCCCCCGCTGTCGCCAGCGGGGCGGTGGGCTCTTACCCCACCGTTTCACCCTTGCCCGTGTCCCCGTTTCCGGGGGTCGTCGGCGGTCTGTTCTCTGTGGCACTTTCCGTCGGGTTGCCCCGCCTGGGAGTTACCCAGCACCCTGTCCTGCGGAGCCCGGACTTTCCTCCCGCAGCGTCACCGCCGCGGGCGGCCATCTGGCCAGCTTGAACCCCTGGCGCCATTGTATCATGGGGTGAGCGGCCCAACGGCCACGCCGCGCCGTTCCCCGGCTTGCGGTGGCCCGCATGCGGCGAGCGACACCCTCGCGCTATAATGGGACGCCCGGTGCACCGGTGCGGTATCTCCTGCCACGCAGCCCGGGTCCGGTCTCCAGGGTGAGCAGGGGAATCTGCGGAGATTTTTCCGACGGCCCGTACAGACAGGGGGAGGTATGCAGGACTTCGTCCACCCGGTGGATATTTTGCTGGAAGAGCACCGCAAAATCAGCCGCCACATCAGCAATTTTTCCGATCTGCTGGAACATCCGGGAGAGTGGGAGGCGGCCATTCGCAACGCTATCCAGTTGATTAATCACGATTTTGTCCAGCACGAGCGGCGCGAGGACATCCTGGTGACGGAACTGGAGCGGATGATGGGCGCCAAGATGGGCCCCCTGGAGATGGTGGAAAAGGAACACCGTCAGCTCGATTCCCTGCGCAAGCGTTTTAACAAGGCTCTGGAAAAAATCGACCTCAGTCAGGTGCAGGGTGACGACCCGCGCATCCTGGAACTGCTGGAGATCGGCAATCGCCTGGTATGGGCCAAGAAGAGCCACTTCTTTAAGGACGAGCGCTTTCTGTTCGCCGCCGCACGGGGGGCGCTGGGGGCGGAGAAGCTGCGGGAAATCGCCTGGCAGATGGAAGCGATCTGAGGGATTCCGCCGGGTTGTGACTTGCAAAAATCGCGATTTTGCGACATATTTGCCTCTGGGCGGTTGTCTCCCGCGCAATCTGTGCATTGCGCGTCCCCGGTGGGGCGAGGGCGGCGACCTGTTCATCGCAACGTAGGAGAGGGCTATGTGGAACCGTAAAATGTCCGCTGCTGAAATGCAGCAGATTCCGGGCGCCCCGGCGCGTCCCGAAGGTGGCTCGAAGGCGGACCAGGTAAATAGGAGTGCGTCGATGAACGCAGTTGCAATGATTGGCAAGTCCATTATCATCAAGGGCGAACTGTCCGGTAACGAAGACCTGGTGGTCGAAGGTACCGTGGAAGGCAAGATCAGCCTGGTGGAAAATTCCGTGGTGATCGGCTCTGAGGGCCGGGTGACCGCCAACGTGTTCGCCCGCATTGTCACCATCACCGGTAAGGTCGAAGGCGACGTAACCGCCAGCGAACGGGTGGAGATCACCGCCAGCGGGTCGATCAAGGGCAACATCCGCGCCCCGCGTCTGGTGATCAACGACGGTGCCTTCTTCCAGGGCAGTGTCGAAATGCAAAAACCGACGAATGTCGCCAAGGGGCCCGACAGCCGTACCCCGGCCAGCCCCTCCAAGCCGATCATGGAGCAGCCGGACAAGTCCGTCGTCGGCGTGGCCTGAAGCCCGTACACGGGAGGCCGGACGGGTGAATCCAAACGTGGTCAGCCAGCCACGGCATCAGGTGGCGAGTCAGGGGGCCGCTCCCGCCCTTTTGGGGGAACGGGTCTACGAGAGCGCCGCGTTGCGGCGCATTGAGGAACGCCTTGCCCGCACGCCGGGTCAGCGTGTCCTGACCGTGGGGCGGCTGTGTGGTGAGACCGTGGTGTCCCTGGCAGAAACCGGGGCCCGTGTCTACGTCCACGACCTTCTGGTGCCGCTGCTGGTGCAAATCGACCGGGGCACGGTGGACGTGGATCAACTGTTGCACCAGGTTGATCTTCCACCCGGCACGCTGGATGCCATCTGCCTGTGGGATCTGCCGGACATGCTGCCGCTGGCCGACAGCGCCCGCCTGATCCAGCGCATGACCCGCCTTTTGGCGCCCCGCGGCCACCTGACCGCGCTGTTCCACGTTGCGGCGGGGGACACGGCCTACCGCTACCGCCTGAGCCCCGGTGGGCTGGTGCAGATGGAGGTAGTGGCCAGCCGTCCCCGCCTGCTGCGCGCCACCGTCAACAACGACATGCTGGAGCTGTTCTCCGCCCTGACCTTGCAGAATTCCGCCCTGCTTCGCCCGCAAATGCGCGAACTGTTGCTGCAGAAGCCCGGTTAAGGGGGCCCGCTCGGGCCGGGTGGCCAGGAAGATATGTCACAGGCAAATGCCTGTGTGGCCGGAACGTTCCGCTCCCCCCGTTTTATTTTCACCCTCCCTTCCCGGTGTGGCCCTGGTGTTCCTTCACAAGGGCAGCCCGTTTTGTGCAAAACCCGATTGTGTTTTCTGGTTTGTGCGCGTATTCCGGCGTGAAGCGCCCGTCTGTGGGTAATTTTTGGCGTGCCGCGGCAGAATTTTCGGCATTTGTGGCCTTGGCCCGTGGATGGCCACCGGCCCATTACCGTCGTGAATGCCCGAGGGGATTCTCGCCCATTTTTTTCAAAATGAGCCGGTCAAAGGCGGCAACTGCCTTGACAGGTCTCGTGAAACACCTTATAGTGTGCGGTCTTTCGTTTAGGGTCCGTGCTCGCGCCGGCGTAGCTCAGTTGGCCAGAGCGGCTGATTTGTAATCAGCGGGTCGTGGGTTCGAATCCCGCCGCCGGCTCCAACAGAGGATCGGTGGCGGAAAGAGTGATGGAGAGTTGAGAGGATAGTCGGGGAGGTGCCCGAGTGGTCAAAGGGAGCGGACTGTAAATCCGTCGGCTACGCCTACGAAGGTTCAAGTCCTTCCCTCCCCACCATTTTTCAGGTTGGCGGGAATAGCTCAGTTGGTAGAGCACCAGCCTTCCAAGCTGGGGGTCGCGGGTTCGAGCCCCGTTTCCCGCTCCAGTTGGTGAAATTATGCGGCATTGTCTGCCCTTGTAGCTCAGTCGGTAGAGCACTTCCTTGGTAAGGAAGAGGTCACCGGTTCGATTCCGGTCAAGGGCTCCAGTCGCGGTTATTTGATGTGCGTGCCGGGGTCCTGACGGGTTTCGGCGAAAGTTGAAAGGAGTCGGTCCATGGGCAAGGAAACGTTCGATCGGAGCAAGCCACACGTCAACGTCGGAACGATTGGTCACGTGGACCACGGCAAGACGACGCTGACGGCAGCGATCACCACGGTGCTGTCGAAGCACGGCGGAGCG
>JAOUFN010000047.1 GCA_029858285.1 Nitrospirota bacterium
CACGGCAGTTAAGCTCTCACGGGCCGATGGTACTGCGCGGGTCACTGCGTGGGAGAGTAGGTCGCCGCCAGGATTTTTTCCCAACGCCCCGTGCACCCAACGCACGGGGCGTTGGCTTTTTTATGCCCGCATCCAACCGCCAATGCGACCAACCAGCCCTTTTCTCCCTCGATCGCCAATGACCTTGCCATCCCTCCCCGTTCCGGGGCCTTCCTTATTGAACCCCACCGGGGTATAAACATGGCATGAAGCCGTTTCGCCTGACCCCCATGACGCCGCAGGGAGGTAATTCCGCCGCAGCGGGGGAGGCCCTGCTGGCGGAGCTGAACCTCGCCCAGGGCGAGGCCGCGCGCACCACCGAAGGGCCGCTGCTGGTGGTGGCCGGGGCCGGCACCGGCAAGACCCGCACCCTGACCTACCGCACCGCCTGGCTGGTGGCGCAGGGGGTGGCCCCGGAGTCCATCCTGCTGCTCACCTTCACGCGCCGCAGCGCCCAGGAGATGTGCCGCCGCGCCGCCCTGCTGCTGGACGCCCGCTGCGACCGGGTGCAGGGGGGGACCTTTCACGCCATCGGCTGCGGCCTGTTGCGCCAGTATGGGCAGGCCATCGGTCTGGAGCCGGGTTTTACCATCCTCGACCGCCCCGATGCCGAGGACGTCGTCGGTATGTTGCGGGGGGATCTGGGGCTGGGCGACAAGGGACGGCTGTTTCCCAAGAAAAAGACCGTCCTCGACATCATCAGCAAATCCATCAACCGCGGGGTGGCCATCGAGGAACTGCTGGTCTCCGACTACCCCCACCTGCTGGAGCACGGGGACGACCTGCTGAAGGTCGCCGCCGCCTACCGCATGGTGAAGCGTCAGCGGCAGATGGTGGACTATGACGACCTGCTGACGCGCATGGTGGAATTGCTGGAAAGCGGCCCGGAGATGCAGCGCCGCATCGGTGCCCGCTACCGCTACATCATGGTGGACGAGTATCAGGACACCAACCGGGTGCAGGCGCGCATGGTGCGGCTGCTGGCGGCGGAGCACGACAACGTGATGGCGGTGGGGGACGACGCCCAGAGCATCTACCGCTTCCGGGGCGCGTGCTTCCGCAACATCATGGATTTTGCCCGGGAGTACCCCGGCACGCGCCAGGTCATGCTCACCGAAAACTACCGTTCCACGCCCCAGGTGCTGGCGGTGGCCAATCAGGTGATGGCCGGGGCGCTGGAGCGCTACGACAAGGACCTGGCGCCCACCCGCGCCGCCGGGGACGCCCCCGCCCTGATCCGCGCCCCGACCGAGAACATGCAGTCGCGCTTCGTGTGTCAGCAGATCCGCGACCTGCACGAGGAGGGGACGCCGCTGGGCGAGATCGCGGTGCTGTTCCGCAGCGCCTACCACACCTTCGACCTGGAGGTGGAACTGGCGCGCCACGGCCTGCCGTTTATCAAGCGCGGCGGCCTCAAGTTCATGGAGACCGCCCACATCAAGGACGTGGTCGCCTACCTGCGGCTGTTGGAAAACCCCCGCGACCCGATCAGCTGGAGCCGGGTGCTGCGCCTGCACCCCGGCATCGGCGAGGTGACCGCGCGGGGTATTTTCGAACACCTGTTCGGTACCGACGACCCTTGGACGGCGCTGGCCGGGCTGCCCGCCAAATGGGCGGGAAAACTGGAGGCGCTGGGGCAATTCCTGCCGCCCCTGGCGCGTGCCGCCGGGGCCACGCCCCAGTCCCTCACCGAACGGGTGATCGAGTATTACCTGCCGCAACTGGTGGCCCACTACGACGACCACCCCAAGCGCGCCCGCGACATGGAGCAGCTAGTGGCCCTGGGCGCCCGCTATCAGCAGTTGGGGCCGTTCCTCACCGATCTGGCCCTGGAGCCGCCGGAGGCCACCATGGCCGACGCCGACCGGCTGGAGGAGCGCGACACCCTGGTGTTGTCCACCATCCATTCCGCCAAGGGGCTGGAGTGGAACGCGGTGTTCGTCATCTGGGCCGTGGACGGCCGCTTTCCCTCCGCCTACGCCGAGGGCAGCGCCGAGGAGATGGACGAGGAGCGGCGCCTGATGTACGTGGCCATCACCCGCGCCCGGGACCGTCTGGTCATCACCTATCCGGTGGGGGTGTACGAGCGCGCCACGGGGCTGATCCTGTCGCGTCCCAGCCGCTTTGTGGAGGACGTCCCCGCGGCGCTGCTGGAACCGTGGGCGCTGTCCGACGACCGCGGCCCGGTGGAGCGGGGGGGATCGGGCCGTGCTGCGGGATCCTCACCGGGCCGGGGATCGGGGGGGGGGCCAAAGGCGCTCTCCGAGCCGTTGCCGGAGGCCGATGCCGACGGGGGCATCGACGCCTATTTCCGGCAGGATAGCGGCTGGTAGGCGCGTGGCCTGCTACAGTGGTGCGAAAGCGCGGACAAGGCCGCGGGTGGGTGTGGCAAGGTAACAGGCGGGACGGCGCATGTACGACATCAAGAACTTCGTGGATGACCACATTTACCCCAACCTGGACCGGCGCAAGCTGCTGGCCCCGGTGCAGCCGGAAGACCTGGGCAACGCCTTTCGCGTCGCCTGTCCCCGCTGCGGCCAGCGCAAGGCGCTGATCAGCAAGGAGGGGCGCTACATCCGCTGCCGCGAGGAGGGCGGCTGTGGCCACATCGAGGGCATCTGGTCCTTTGCCCAGAAAAGCCGCGGCCTGTCCCACACCGAAACCCTTCTGCACCTGGCTGAACTGGCGGATCAGGTGGTCACCCACCCCGGTCCCTACGACTTTTCCCGTCTGTTCGCGGCGCAAAAAAAGGCCCACCTGCTGGAGGCCTTCCTGACCTGGGCGGAAAACTGCCTGCTGCAGGCGCCGGACGCCGTGGACTACCTGGTGCAGCGGCGCGGCTTTACCCCGGAAACCATCCGCGAGGTCAAGCTGGGCTATTACCCCTCGCGGGATCAGGCGGTGGAGCACCTTGCCGGGCGCGGCTACACCCGCGAGGCCATCGAGGAAGCCGGGCTGCTCACCCACGGCCTGGGCGACACCCACAAGCTGGTCGCCGGCTACCGCGACCGGGTGGGACGGCTCACCGGCATCGCCTGCCGCTTCGTGGGCGACGCCCCCTCCGGCGTCCCCAAATATCTCTACAGCCACGGCACCGACAAATCCACCCCCTACAACCTGCACAAGGTGCGGGATTACCTCGAAGTCATCATCGTGGAGGGCATTTTCGACGTGCTCTCCCTGCGCATCCGTGGCATCGATACGGTCATCGGCGTGGAGGACGCACGCCTCACCCGCGATCAGGTGGAACTGCTGGCCGGATGCGGCATCCGCAAGGTGATTCTGGGCTTCGACCGCGACGCCCACGGCCGCGAGGCCACCTGCGCCGCGCTGGACCTGCTGCTCACCCACGGCGGCCTGCGCAGCTATGTGCTGGAACTGCCCGAAGGCCACACCCACCCCGACGAGTTCATCGAGGACGAAGGGGTAGAGGCCTACTTCGAGCGCATCAAGGCCGCCGAACGCGGGGTGGTGTGGCGCGTGCGCCATCTGCTGTCGCGCTTCGACCTGTCCTCCGACATCGGCCGCGAAGGCGCCCTGCGCGAGGGCATGGTCATCGAGGAATCCCTGCGCGACCCGGCGGACGGCCAGGCCTTCCGCGAACACCTGGCCCGGGCCCTGGACGTGCCCCTGGAGACCCTGCTGGTCACCCTGCGAACCGAGCGCGACGTGCTGATGCGCCGCGAACTCGAGCGCGGCTATGGCGACCTGCTGGACGAGGCCGGGCGCCTGCTCGCCGGAGGCCGCCTGACCGACCTGCGGGAACACCTGCAAGAGGGGCTCTACACCCTGCGCAGCCGCGAAATGGTGCGCCGCATCCGCTACTTCAACCACCACGAATTCCTCGCCCGCGTGCGCGACCTGCCAATGGGCGAACTGGACCTGGGGCTGCCAGGCCTGTCCCGTGTGCTGCGCGCGCGGCGCGGCGAACTGGTGCTGATCGGCGCCCGGGGCCGCCACGGAAAAAGCACCTTCGCCTACAACCTGTTCCTCAACGTGGTGGAGCGCCAGGCCGCCCACCCGGCCCTGTTCTTCGCCTTCGAGATTCCGGAACACATCGCCGTGGCCCGCCTCGCCACCATCTGGGCGCACAAACACCGCAAGGCCCGCTACGGCTACCGAACCGACGTGGTCGAACACTACGCCGACGGAAAATTCCCCAAGGAAATCTTCGAAGCCATGAATGGCCTCGGACAATATGGACTGGAAAAACGCTTTTCCTTTGTCTACCGCCCCGGCTCAACGGTGGATCAACTGGTCAGCTACGCCCAGCGCGCGGCGGACGAGCGCGGCGGCCTGTCGGCGGTGTTCGTGGACTACCTGGGCCTGGTGCGCACCGCGCGCCTGGTAAACGACGAACTGCGCATCGCCGAGGTAATGAGCAAGCTGCGGCAACTGGCACAGGAACTGGCCTGCCCGGTGTTCGTGTTCACCCTCCTGCACGGCGCGACACCTGCCGAAACAGGGGGGACACCCGCCGATGCCGAGGCGGTGCGGCGCGAACTGGAACGGCGGCGACCGGCCATCAACGATTTTGTGATGCCGCGACGCCTGCAAATGGAGTCCGCAAGCATGCTGGCCCTGTACAATCCGGAGCGCGAAAAAGACCTGTTCCTGCACCGCAACGACGAAGGCGTCGAAACCTCCCCCCTGGAGGCCTTCGTGGTCGCAAATCGCGAGGGATTTGCCGGGCACCACACCCTGCTGTTCGATATGAAGAGCGGCTGGATCGCAGAGCGAGAGGAAAAATAATGGCCGAAACCGTCGAAGAACTCACCATCACCTACGAAGAAAACGGCCAGGTGCTCGTCAAGGAGCTCGAAAAGGAAGTGCTGTCCAAAGGGGCCTGGGCAACCGTCATGTACAAATACCAGGACCTGGACAAAAAAAGCGGCGAATTCACACCTCCCAAAGTGACCATCCGACGCTACAAAAAAAGCGGCGGCCGCTACATGCCCCAAAGCAAGTTCAACATCTCCAGCGAAAACCAGGCCAAACAGATCGTCGAAGTCCTCACCAAATGGTTCTAGGGGCCGGGGAGCCCCGGTGGGCCTATTCGCGGCGGGCACGGCCCGCAGCGGTATTCGCGTAAAACCCAGGGGGGGTACGCCCCCCAGCGGTATTCGCGTAAAATTCGTGGCGATCCCAGGTTCATCGCGAGTCTGGCCACACTTTTCTCCCTCTCCCCTCTGCGGGAGAGGGCGGGGGTGAGGGGAAATCGGGCCACTCCCTCAACTCACGCCTCGGGTGGTGTGCCCCGCAGCTTTCTGAAAATGGCGGCGATTTCCCCCGGCAGCTTCGCGTCCGGCTCCGCCCCCGCCTCCTCGGCCCGTCTCAGATAATTCCCCATCATCGCTTTCATCCGGTCTGCAAAGGCCGCCGGATGGGTGCGGAAGAACGGCAGCAGCGTCTCCACCGCCTCGCGGATCGCCGCCAGCGCCCCCTCCCGGTCGCCGGTGTCGGACAGGTGGTTGGACAGGTTGTTGAGCGACCCGGCCAGGTCCGGCAGGAACGCCTGCGGGCGCTCTGCGGCCAGTTTTCTGCGGGTTTCCACCGCCTCGCGGATCGCCGCCAGCGCCCCCTCCCGGTCGCCGGTGGCGGACAGGTGGTTGGACAGGTTGTTGAGGGACATGGCCAGGTCCGGCAGGAACGCCTGCGGGCGCTCTGCGGCCAGTGTCCGGTAGGTTTCCACCGCTTTGAGACCCGCCGCCAGCGCCCCCTCCCGGTCGCC
>JAOUFN010000012.1 GCA_029858285.1 Nitrospirota bacterium
ATACCGCCGGGGGGCGTCCCCCCCTGGGTTTTGCGCGAATACCGCTGCGGGCCGTGCCCGCCGCCCGCCGGGGCTCCCCGGCCGCGATGAAGCTGGCCGCGCCATATGTTTTACGCGAATACCGCTGTGGGCCGGGCCCGCTGCCCGCCGGGGCTTCCCGGCCCGGCCGGGGCTTCGCAAAGGCGTTTCCGCCACCACAGCGCTAAAATCAGGACATATAACTCATTGATTTTTTGTGACCACGCCCCCCGGAATTCCTGCGAAAAAACCGCCGCTAAAATCCTCCGAATATCGGTTTTTTATCCGCTGTTTCAATCATTTACGTATTCATTTGGAGCCCTGTGGCCACACCTTTTATTTCGCATTATGCTGTCCTTCTTTTTCCCCACACCCCCGCTGGGCACCGCAACCGCCGCCCCCCTCGCCGCTTGGCACACCGATACCCCTCCGCACCGCCTCACAACTATTTGAAATTTTGTGGCTTTTGTGCGTCACTGAACCCGCAACCGGTGGATTTCATGGCGGTTTCCCGGACGCTTTTCAGATCGCGAAGCGCCGGAGTCAGGGGGCAAACACCCCATTTTTAGCCCTCCCTCCCCCGCTTGTGCCCCCTGCAGACCGGGGCGTAGAATCCGCCCCATGGAGCAACCCGCCCGCCCCACTGCCAGGCCTGCCGCCCCGCCCCCGCCGGTGAGCTTTTGGCAGGCCTTTGCCTTCTGGCTCAGGCTTGGCTGCGTCAGTTTCGGGGGACCGGCGGGGCAGATCGCCCTCATGCATCAGGAACTGGTGGAAAACCGGCGCTGGATCTCCGAGCGGCGCTTTTTGCACGCCCTCAACTACTGCATGCTCCTGCCCGGCCCGGAGGCCCAGCAACTCGCCACCTACATCGGCTGGCTGATGCACCGCACCTGGGGCGGCATCGTGGCGGGAGTCCTGTTCGTGCTGCCGTCCCTGCTGATCTTGATCGGGCTGTCGTGGGTGTACGTCGCCTTCGGCCACGTGCCGGTGGTCGCGGGGCTGTTCTACGGCATCAAGCCCGCCGTCACCGCCATCGTGGTGCAGGCGACCTTCCGCATCGGCTCGCGGGTACTGAAAAACGGCATCATGTGGGCCATCGCCGCCGCCTCCTTCGTGGCCATCTTTGCCCTCAAAATGGCGTTTCCGGCCATCGTCGCGGCGGCGGCCGCCATCGGCTACATCGGCGGCCGGGTCACCCCGGACAAGTTCTGGACCGGGGGCGGCCACGGCAGCGCCGACAGGTTCTACGGCCCGGCTCTCATTGACGACGATACGCCGACCCCTGAGCACGCGCGCCTGCTGTGGGCGAGGCTGCTCAAGGTGACGGCGGTCTGCGGTCTGTTGTGGGCGGGCACCATGGGGCTGCTGACGGCTGCTTACGGCTGGCTGCACACGTTCACGCAGATGGGCTGGTTCTTCACCAAGGCCGCCCTGCTCACCTTCGGTGGCGCCTACGCCGTGCTGCCCTACGTCTACCAGGGCGCCGCCGGTTACCACGGCTGGGTGACCCCCGCCCAGATGATTGACGGCTTGGCGTTGGGAGAGACCACGCCGGGGCCGCTCATCATGGTGGTGGCCTTCGTCGGCTTTGTGGGCGGTTACACCAAAGCCCTGTTCGGACCAGAAACGCTGTTCCTGGCCGGGGCGGTTGCGGCGACGCTGGTCACCTGGTTCACCTTCCTGCCCTCGTTCCTGTTCATCCTGGTGGGCGGGCCCTTGGTGGAATCCACCCATGGCGACCTCAAATTCACCGCGCCGCTGACGGCTGTCACCGCCGCCGTGGCGGGCGTGGTCCTGAATCTGGCGCTGTTCTTCGGCTATCACGTGCTGTGGCCGCGGGGCTTTGCCGCGGGCGGCTTCGACTGGCCGTCGCTGGCCATCGCGCTGGCCGCCGCCGTGGCGCTGCTGCGCTTCAAACGCGGGGTCATCGAGGTGATCGCCGCCTGTGCGGTGGTCGGGTTGTTGCTGAATATCCGCTAGCCGTTTCGGGCGGGTTTGTTGGCGGTGCAGACAACCCGTACGGGAAGCCCCCCTTTGCCCCCCTACCCATCCCCTGCTATGATCCCCCGAGGGGTCACGACAGGGGTCACCACGGCGTCCGCCACGGCGGGGTAAGGGGAATCGAGGGGGGTATGTTCCGGCTGCTGCTCAAGTTCCTGCGCGTGCTGGGGTCCGACACCGACCCCCTGCAAATCAGCCTCGGCTTCGCCCTGGCCATGATCGCCGGGTTCACCCCCTTGTTCTCCCTGCACAACCTCATCGTGCTGCTGCTGGTGCTGGTGCTGCGCGTCAACCTGTCGGCCTTCCTCGCCGGGCTGGCCCTGTTCACCGGCCTCGCCTTTCTGCTCGACCCGCTGTTTCACCAGGTGGGCCGCGCCGTGCTCACCTCCGACGCCCTGCGCGGGCCGTTCACGGCGTTTTACAACACCACTCCGGGGCGGCTGTCGCACTTTTACAACACCATCGTCATGGGCAGTCTGGTAGTGTCGCTGGTGCTGTTTGTGCCCTTTCTGCTGCTCTCCAACGCCCTCATCGTGCGCTACCGCACGCAGGTGCTGGGGTGGGTCAACCGCCTCAAGGTCGTGCAGGCCCTCAAAACCACGCGCCTGTGGTCCACCCTGCAACGCGCCCAGGCCATCCGGGACGACCTGTCATGAGCTTTGCCGCCACCCTCAACCGCTGGGTGCGCTGGCGCGGGCTGATCGCCTTCGTGGCGGTCACCGCCCTGCTGCTGGCGGTCTGGACCCTGTTCCTCGACGGCTGGGTCAAGTCCGCCATCGAGGCCGCCGGCACCGCCGTGGTGGGGGCCAAAGTGGAAGTGCGCAAGGTGGACGTGAGCCTGTCGCCCCTGGGGATGGATATCAGCGGGCTGGCGGTGACCGACCCCGACGCCCCCATGACCAACGTGGTGGAGATCGGCAGCGCCACGCTGGCGCTGGAGGGCGGCCCGGCCCTGCTGCGCAAGGTGGTGGTGTCCGACGCCCACATCACCGGGGTGCGTCTGCACACCCCGCGCCGCACCTCGGGGGCGGTCAAAAAGGCGCCGCCGCCCCCGCCGCAGGACAAGGCCGACGGCGGGCTGGGGCTGGACATCCCGATGCCGTCGGTGGCCGACGTGCTGGGCAACGGCAAGCTCGCCGCCGAGACCGTGGCCGAAGGGGTCAAAACCGACGTGGAAACCTTCCGCAGCCGCTGGGATGCCCGCATCAAGGCCCTGCCCAACGACAAGGCCATCGAGGATTACCGCCGCCGCGCCAAAGCCATCCGCGAACTGCCCCGCACCGTGCCCGGCATCGCCCAGGCGGCAAAAGACATCAAGACCCTGAAGCGCGACATCGACCGCGACGCGGCAGCGATGCGCGAGGCCAGAAAGGCCCTTGAAAGCGATCAGGCCGCCCTGCGCAACAAGCTCCGCGAGGTACGCAACTCCCCCACGGCAGAGGCCAAACGCCTGGTGGCCGGCCACGGCGTGAATCTGGGCAGCGCCGGGGGGGTGGCGGGCACCCTGTTCGGCGCCGAGGCCGGGCGCTGGGTGGGCACCGGCAACCAGTGGTACCACCGTCTGGCCCCCTTGCTGGAAAGCCCGGACACGGGCGCGGAATCCCCCCCGCCGCCGGTGCGCGCCCGCGGGCAGGACATCCGCTTTCCGGACCGCCATCCGCTGCCGGACTTCCTTCTCCGCAAGGCCCGCGTGCAGGTCATGCTGGAGCATGGCGAGATGAACGGCACGCTGCAGGACGTCACCAGCGATCCCCGGCTTTGGGGGCGGCCCACGACCTTCAGCCTGGCGGGCGACCAGCTCAAGAACATGCGCCGCGTGGCGCTGACCGGCAAGTTCGATCACGTCGCCCCCGCCGCCACCCGCGACGAGATCACCTTTACCGTGGATGGCTACCGCCAGGACAACCTGCCGCTGTTGCGGGGAAGGGCTCTGCCGCTGGTCATGGAATCCGGCAAGGTCAATCTGGCGGTGCGCACGGCGGTGCTCGGGGGAAAGGGGCTGACGCCGAATATCGACGGCACCATCAACGCCGCGCTATCCGACATGCGCCTGAAGGTGGCGCGGGAGGGCATTGATCCGGCGGTGACCACGGCCCTGACGGGGGTTACCTCCACGGCGGTGAAGGTTGGTTTGTCGGGGCCGTTGGAATTTCCCAAAATGCGTGTAGACACCGATCTGGACAACGTCCTGAAAAGCGTCGCCCGCCACGCCGCAGAAGCCAAGCTGGCGGAGCTGGAGGGCCGGGTACGCGCCGAAATCGCCCGCCGCGTGGAACAGCAATTGGCCGACGTCGAGGCGCGTCTGCAAGGACATCAGAAGGAGCTGGTGGACCAGCTCACCAGCCGGATTCAGGGATTTGACCAACTTCAGGCCGGCCTGAAAGGTTTGTAATCCACCGGGATTCGACCAAGGCGACCGGCCCGGCATCCACGGCCGCGCATGGACTTCCCACACCCTTTTTGAGAAAATCGCCCCCCTCCCCGGATCAATCTTCTCGCAAGGAACGGCGTCATGGCACCAGAGCGTGGGTCTTTAGGCAGACGGGTGGCACTGGCTGCGCTGGAGGGCATCGCCAGCCTGATTCCCTCCAAGCTCGCACGGATCAGGACAAACCAGAAAACCAACCGCGCACTGGTCCGGCAATTTGGCGACCTGCGATCCGGTGAAGAGTGGAAGTCGGCGTCGGTCAGCGGGCTGGCCAATGAATCGACACAGGTTTCCGGCATCGTGGTGCGCACCATCCGGGCAATCGGCCAGCCCCTGGAGTCCATGCTGCTGGCCGGAGAGGCCGCCTCCGCCAAGTCCGTCTACGGGTCCATCGCGGGTATGGCACCGGAACAAATCATCACCGCCGGACTGCACCGGGATGCCGACCATCAGTGGAACTTCGAGCACGCCCCGCCGGAGATGGGCCGTTTCCAGTGCGTGGTGTCCTATGCCATTCTGGAACACCTGATCGATCCCTACCGGCATGTTCGGGACCTCGCAAACCTTCTGGAATCCGGCGGACATCTGGTCATTTTTACGGTCTCACCCGGCTTTCCGTACCACCGTCACCCCATCGACTGCCTGAGGTTTTATCCGGACTGGTTCGAAACCGTCGCCGACCGTAGCGGCCTGAAAATCGCCGACCGCTTTTATGGTTCCGAGCGGGTCGTGTACCGCTTCTGCAAGCCGTAGCCGGAATCTCGTCCGGAATCTCGTCCGGGGTGACCCAGCGCCGATCCGCGGCGGTGGGCCGGTTGTGCCCGGACCGCCTCCCGCCGCACAATCCCCCCATGAGCAGCATGAACAGCGCACCCACACTGCGGGAGATGCTCCACGGGCTGATCGCCGCCCCCTCGGTGAGTTCCGTGCATCCCCAATTCGATCAGGGCAACCGGCAAGTGGCGGAGTTGTTCGCGGGCTGGCTGGAGGGGGCCGGGTTCCGCACCCGCCTGATCCCCATCCCCGGCATGCCCGCAAAGTTCAACGTGGTGGGGGTTCTGGGGGGCGCGCGGGGCGCGGGGCGGGACGGACTGGTGCTGGCGGGACACACGGACACCGTGCCGTTTGACGCGAACGGCTGGTCCAGCGACCCGTTTTGCCTCAGCGAGCGGGACGGCCGCCTTTACGGCCTGGGCACCTCGGACATGAAGTCGTTCCTGGCCCTGGCGCTGGAGGCGGCGCGGGAATTTGACGGCAACAGGCTGACCCGCCCCCTGACCATCGTCGGCACCGCCGATGAGGAAAGCTCCATGTGCGGGGCGCGGGCGCTGGATGCGGAGATGCTGGCCCATCCGCGCCACGGGGTGATCGGCGAGCCCACCGCCCTGCGCCCGGTGCACATGCACAAGGGCATCATGATGGAGGCGGTGCGCCTGACGGGCCGGGGCGGCCACTCCAGCGATCCGGCTCTGGGGGCCAGCGCCCTGGACGCCATGACCCGGGTATTGGGGGAACTCACCGCGTGGCGCGCCGAACTGGGGGAAACATTCCGCGACGCGCGCTTTCCGGTGCCGGTGCCGACCCTCAATCTGGGGCACATCCACGGCGGCGACAACCCCAACCGCATCTGCGCCCATTGCGAGCTGCATCTGGACCTGCGCCCCCTGCCCGGCATGGATGCGGCGGAACTGCGCGGGGAACTGGCCCGGCGCGTGGCGCGGGCGGTGGCCGACACCGGGGTGACGGCGCGGGTGGAGTCGCTGTTTTCCGGCATCGACCCGCTGCACACCCCGGCCACCGCGCCGGTGGTGAAGGCGGCGGAGGCGCTGACCGGGCGGACGGCGGAGGCGGTCACCTTCGGCACCGAGGGGCCGTTTCTGGCGGCCCTGGGGGTCGAGACGGTGATTCTGGGGCCGGGCAACCTGTCGGAGGCGCACCGCCCGGACGAGTTTCTGGAAACCGCCCGCATCCCCCCCACCCTGTCTCTGCTCAAGGGGATGATCGGGCGGTTTTGCGCGGGGGAAGGTTAAGCGGACCGGGGGGAGAGAAAACCCCGCTGCGGCAACAAACCGTCCTATGATTTCAGGGCCACCATCACCCGGGAAGCGCGTTTTTGCAGCGTTTGGGCAGGTGTCACCACACCCCGACCAAGGTCATTAGTAAAACTTTTCCAACGTCGCCATGCCCCCCCTTAAACCGGGTTGCAGCCCCCAGTCTAATTAGCTAGACTATAGATTAGTGCGTGGATTCGGCCATAATGGGGCCGAGCCATTAGTCATCCGGAACTTTTCCGCCATGCCCACCACCCCGCCCGCCGACGCCACCGCACTGCCGGAGCTGTTCCGCGCCTGGCAGGAGCGGCGCGCCCGGGAAACCGGCTCCCGCCCATCCCAGGAGGATCTGGCCCGCGCCGTGGGCGCCACCCAGGGCGCCATTAGCCAGTTTTTGCATGGGCGCACCCGTATTGGCGCCGAAATGGCCCTGCGCCTGGCCGCCGTGCTGGAGGTGCACCCCTCCCTGCTGCGCCCCGACCTGCCGTTTCCGACTCCGGGGGCGGCGCTGGCGCCCGTGGCCGAAGGCGGCGTGGCCGAATCCGGCTTTGTGGGGTTCTTCCGCTCCGCATCGCCCTATATCAATGCCCACCGCAACAGCGTGTTTGTGGTGCACCTCCCCGGCGAGGCGGTGCAGTCGCCTCTGTTCCCGGCGCTGATTCACGACCTGGCCCTGCTGGCTTCCCTCGGGGTACGGCTGGTGGTGGTGCACGGGGTGCGCCCGCAACTTTCGGAGCGCCTTTCCGCTGCCGGCCTGTCGCCGCGCATTCCCGGAAGGCTGCGCCCCACCCCCGCCGAGGCGGTGCCGCTGCTGGCCGAGGTCACCGGGCTGGTGCGCACCCAGATCGAGGCCATGTTCTCCACCGGCCTGCCCAATTCCCCCATGGCCGGGGCGCGGGTGCGCATCAGTTCCGGCAATTTTGTCACCGCGCGGCCGCTGGGCATCCACGAGGGGGTGGATTATGGCCACACCGGCACCGTGCGCCGGGTGGACACCGAGGCGGTGCGCGCGCGGCTGGCGGATCATTCCCTGGTGCTGATCTCGCCCCTGGGCTTTTCCGCCACCGGCGAAGTGTTCAACCTGTCGGCGCTGGAGGTGGCCGCCCATGTGGCGGGCGCCCTGTCCGCCGACAAACTGCTGGTGCTGACCGAGCAGGCGCCGCTGCGGGACGCCGCAGGCAACCCCAAACGGGAAATCGCCCTGACGGAGGCCGAGGCCCTTCTGGTCGCCGGGCATCTGGACGACGCCACTGCCGAGGCGCTGCAATTTGCCGTGCTGTCCCTGCAACAGGGGGTGCGCCGCTGTCACCTGCTGGGCCGCACCACCGACGGCGCCCTGATGCAGGAACTGTTCACCCGCGACGGCTGCGGCACGCTGGTGACCGTGAACCGGTTCGAGGAGATGCGCACCGCCGGCATCGACGACGTGGGGGGGGTCCTGGAACTGATCGCGCCGCTGGAGAACGCGGGCATTCTGGTGCGCCGCTCCCGGGAACGGCTGGAGATGGAAATCGGCGATTTTCTGGTGATGGAGCGGGACGGCACCGTGGTCGGTTGCGCCGCGCTGCACCCCTTTCCCGACGAACGCATGGGGGAGCTGGCGTGTCTGGCCATCCACCCCGACTACCGCCGCTCCGGGCGCGCCGCCGAACTGCTCCTGCGGGTGGAGCGGGAGGCTCGGGAGCGCGGTCTGGAGCGGCTGTTCGTGCTCACCACCCAGACCGCGCACTGGTTCATCGAACACGGATTTTCCGCCTGCGCGCCGGAAATCCTGCCCGTGGCGCGCCTGTCCCTGTATAACTATCGGCGCGGGTCACGGGTGTATCAGAAGTGGCTGGGGAGGGAACTTCCGTGATGGCGTCCGTTGACCCATCCAGAAGGCTTCCCGCTGCGTCGTTACCCCCATTGCGGATCCGCATATGACCACCCTGTCCACGCTGCTCCTGCTGTTCGTCGCCACCGGCTGCGGCGCGGGTTTTCTGGCCGGTCTGCTGGGGGTGGGCGGCGGGCTGGTGGTGGTGCCGGTGCTGTCCATGGGCCTGACGGCGGCGGGGCTGTCGCGGGACGTGGTGGTGCATCTGGCAGTGGGCACCTCGCTGGCCAGCATCGCCGTCACCTCGCTGTCGTCGATGCGGGCGCACCATCGCCACGGCGCGGTGCGCTGGGAGGTGGCGCGCACGCTGGCCCCGTCCGTAGCCCTGGGGGCGCTCACCGGCGCGGCCATCGCGCGCGGCCTGCCCACCGACGTGCTGCGCCTGTGCGTGGCCCTGTTCGCCCTCACCGTGGCGGCGCGTCTGGGGCTGGGACTGGGAGAAAAGCCGACCGCGCCGCAGTTGCCCCGGATACCGGAAACGGCGGGCATTCCGGGGGCCGCCGAGTCTCCGGTGCAGCCCGCCGCCGGGCTGCTGATCGGTGGCCTGTCGGCGCTGGTGGGCATCGGCGGCGGCACCCTGACCGTGCCCTATCTGCTGCGTCGGGGCCTTTCCATGCATCAGGCGGTGGCCACCTCCGCCGCCTGCGGGTTGCCCATCGCCCTGGCGGGCAGCGCCGGGTTCATTTTGTTCGGCTGGGGCGATCCCGCCCTGCCATCGGGCAGCTTCGGGTTTGTTTACGTTCCCGCGCTGGTCATCATTTCCACCGCCAGCATGCTGTTCGCCCCCCTCGGGGCGAAAGCCGCCCACGCCCTGCCCGCCCGCGCCCTGAAACGCTGGTTCGCGCTGGTGGTGGGGGTCATGGGCATCGCCATGCTGGCACATTGAGGGCCCGACCCGCACCCGACCGGTGCCTACCGTATCGGGTTGACGGCCTGCGTAGAATGGTCACTTGGCATCCCCCCGGTGCAAGGAGGTTCCGTGCTCCACCCGACCCGCTTGTCCCGACCTGCCCGTCTGCCGCCCTGCTGGGTGCCGCCCTGCTGGGTGCCGCCCTGCTGCTGCCCGCCACCGGAAACGCCGCCGACACACCCCGGCTGCGGCTGGCCACCACCACCAGCGTGTCCCAGTCCGGCTTGCTGGACACCCTGATGCCGGTGTTCCACCAGCGCTGCGGCTGCCGCACCGACGTGATCGCCGTGGGTACCGGACAGGCCCTGGAGACCGCCCGCCGGGGCGATGTGGATGCGGTTCTGGTGCACGCCCGCGCCGAGGAGGAGCAGTTCGTCGCCGACGGTTACGGCGAAAAGCGGGTGACATTCATGCAAAACGGCTTTGTGCTGATCGGCCCGGCCAGCGACCCCGCCGACACGCGGCACGCCGGGGGCGTTGTGGCGGCCCTGCGGCGCATCGCCACCGGGGGGGCGCCGTTTTTGTCGCGGGGGGACGGCTCGGGCACCCACATCCGGGAAAAATTTCTGTGGGGCAAGGCCGGGGTGACCCCCATCGGCGACTGGTATCGGGACGTGGGGCAGGGCATGGCCGGCACCCTGACCATGGCGGATCAGCTTTCGGCCTATACCCTCACGGACCGCGCCACCTTTCTGCAGAACCGCAAGCGACTGAAGCTGGAGATTCTGGTGGACGGAAGCGGCGCGGACGGCGGGTTGCTGGAGAACCCGTATTCGGTGATTGCGGTGAACCCGGCGCGCCACCCCCATGTGAACAACATCCTGGCCCACGCCCTGGTAACGTGGCTGTCGGGCCCCGAGGCTCGGGGGATGATCGAGGCCTTTGCCGTGGACGGCGAGCACCCGTTCACTCCGCTGACCCCCGCCCCCTGACGCGACTGAAATCCCGGAGACCCGGGGCAGGCAGCGCCATCCGGGAGCGGATGCGCCCGGCGCAGCCGGCCTCGGGATGCAGCCGACCTTGGCGTGTGATGTCGGCGACTACCGCGGTTGGCCGCGTCCGCCCTAATGGGGGAGGCCGACGGTGTAGTGGAGTTCGGGCGGAACCACCGCCGCGGCGGGGCTTTCCACCACAAAACGCAGGGTGTGCTCTCCGGGACGGTCGAGGGCCAGGGGGGAGATGGCGGCGAGGGTGACCTCCAGTGTCTCACCGTAGGTGAGGAACACCCGCAGACGGTCCACCACTTCACCGTCCCGCTCCCAGCGACCGACAAACTCGCCGTGGCCGTTCATCCACACCGTGAGCACCGCCGTCAGCGGGCCGCCCATGGGCACGTGCAGGGCGTCTTCGGCGGCGCCCTCCCCCTCGGACAGGCGCAGGCGCGCCTCGCGTATCCGCAGGGGACCCGGCACATCGCTGCCGGTTACCGTCACCCGCGACAGGAACGGCAGGCCGCCAAAAGTGCCGCTGGCCGGGTGCCTTGCAGGGGCGGCACACCCCGCCACCCACACCAGTACAGTGACCAGTGCCAAAGTGAGGGGCCAATTGACGGGCCGTCCCGTGAATTTCCCGGATCGCGTGCGCATGGCTGGTTCTCCTCCCCGGCGGAGCCGGATACACACTTTATTCCTGGCGCTGTTCGATCAATTCGATTTCGTACCCCTCCGGGGCGTCGATGAAGCAAAAGCGGCCGGAACGGCTGTCGTGGGGGCCATCGGTCACCGCCACCCCCATCTGTTCCAGACGCTGGATGGTGGCCCCCAGGTCGTCCACCTGAAACGCCAGGTGCACCAGGTCTTCGGGTACCCGCACCGGACCGCTGGCGGGAAAGGCGCACAGTTCGATTTCCTCGGGGGAGCCGGGCACCCCCAAAAACACCAGTTCCGAGCCGCGTGGCGAACTGTGGCGCGACAGCACCGACAGACCCAGCACCCGGGTATAAAAATCCACACTGGCCTGCATGTCGGCCACCCGCATGCGGGTGTGCAGCAACCGGGTAACCTGAATCGCCACGGCTCAGAATCCACTCATCACGGGCATGTCGCCAGAACCCGTCACACGGGCCGGATCGAAGGCTTCGGCGCTGGCCTCGAGGTATTCAAAAATCTGGATGCCGCCGTCACCGGTGGGGAACACCACCCGCACCGGGTGGCCGTTCAGGTCCCTGGCCTCCCACACCCAGTGCAGGGCGCGGACCCCCCCCGCGGTGGCGAAGCCGGTGAGCACCAGATCGCAGGGGTGGCCGTCGAAGCTCACGTCCGGATTGACCACCATGCGCCACAGCTTCTCTCCGGCGGGGGTGTTCAGATAGCCGCTGATCTGGGCCAGCACCCGCTCCCGCGCCACGATACGATAGGAAAACAGAATCGCATCGTCGGCCAGCGGGCGGTAAATGGTGGCCGTGGTGTAGTCGTAAAAGGCGTAATCGGCAAAGCGGCCATCGGTGCCCCCTGCCCATTCGACACGGGTCCGGGTGCCGTGCTTGTAGAGCACCTCCTCGCGGCTGGTCACAGGCTTGTCGTCGTGCAGTTCGGTAATGCGCACCCGCGCCCGCAGAAACTCCGGCCCCTGAGGCACGTCGGCGCCATCCACCACCCGTTCCGCCGGCGCGTGGACGACCGGCCCGGACTCTTCCTCCCCGGTGGCGGCCGCCACCAGAATCGCCTCCGGCGACGAGGCGGACGGGGCAGACGGGGCCAAGGCCGGATCCGGGGACCGGGCCGGAGACGCTGTCGGCGGCAGGGCGGGTTCCGCAGCGCGGGCGGGGGACATCGACAACACCAGCACGGTGCAGGCGGAGAGCACTGCCGCCACTACAGGCCGCAGGGACACGTGCCGCACAGTCGGGTGCCGGGCGCGCAAATATCGGATCACCTCAAGGGGCTGCAATCGCCGCTTCCTTCTGGTTCGCCACCACCACCCACAGCATGGCGTCCGGGTGCAGGTACTGGCGGGCCACGCGCTGCACGTCGGCGGCGGTCACCGCCTGTATGGCCTGCGGATAGTCGGTGAAATAGTTCTCGCCCAGACCGTACATGGCGGAGAAGGTCAGCAGCCCGGCGGTTTTGCCGTTGGTGTCCAGGCGCAGCGGAAAGCTGCCGGTGAGGTAATTTTTGGCGTCCGCCAGTTCCTGCTCCGCCACCGGCTGCTCACGGATGCGGCGAATCTCCACCAGCGTGCTGGCGATGGCCTGATTGGCGCTGGCGTTCTTGGTCTGGAAATTCACCGTAAAACTGCCCGGATCCCGCAGCGAATCGAAGGAGCTGTATACGGAATAGGCCAGCCCCTGCTTTTCACGCACGCTGTCGCCCAGGCGTGAGGTGAGGGTGCCGCCGCCGAGGATGTAGTTCATCACCTGCAACGGGTAAAAATCGGCATCGGTACGGCGAATGCCCAGGTGGCCCATGATGACGTTGGCCTGGGTGACGGGCCGGTCGATGGTCACCACCCGCACCTTGGCGGGGGCCACCGCCACCGGGGGCGAAGCGGCCGGGGGCTGGCGGCCGCTCCACTTGCCGAAGTGCCGCAGCACCAGCTTTCTGGCGTCCTTGAACGACACGTCGCCGACAAAGCTGATCACCGCCCCGTCGGGAACATAGTGGCGCTTGTGGAAGGCTGCCAGGGCTTCCGGCCCAAGTGGTTCCACGCTGTCCACGGTGCCGGCTGCCGGCTGGGCGTAAGGGTGGCTGCCGAACAGTTCGCGGTCGAAGGCCTTGGCGGCCACCGATCCCGGCTGGTCTTCGTCGGAGATGATGCCGGCGATGGTCTCCTTGCGGAGCCGTTCCACGTCGTCCTGACGAAACGCCGGACGCAGGGAGATGTCCGCCAGCAGGTCCATGCCCATGTCCAGGTTGCGCTGCAGGCCGGAGAAGGAGATGGTGGCGTAGTCGGCCTGGGCACCCGCCCCCAGGCTGGCGCCCACGAACTCGACGGCCTCGGCGATTTCGGTGGAGGAGCGGGTGGCGGTGCCCTCGTTGAGCAGCGCGGCGGTGAGCGCGGCGGTGCCCGCAGCGCCCTCGGGGTCGTTGCGCGTACCGGCGAGGACGGCCAGTTGCACGCTGACAATGGGCAACGCCTGGCGTTGCACCACCTGCAGGGTCAGACCGTTGGGCAGGGTTTCGCGCTGCACTTTCAGATCGGCCGCCAGCGCGCCACCCCCCCACCAGCCGGAAAGCGTGACCACCGTGGCCAGAACGGCCAGAACGGGCAACGCCCGGACGGCGCGCCACGGCGTGCGGAGGACAGACCGGCGGGTGACGGACTGGCGGAAGACATGCCGGAAGACATGCCGGGGAACGGGCCGGGCGACGCGGTTCATTTGGGGGTCTCCGCCGCCAGCGGGATGAGGGTCGCCACGGTGCGGTTTTGCGGTTGCAGGTAGGTGCGGGCCACCCGCGCCACGTCGGCGGCGGTGACCTTGCCCACCCGTTTGGTGAAACGGGTCACATAATCGGTACCCGCGCCCACCACCTCGGCGGTGGCGTATTGCATGGCCTGGTAGAACACCGAATCCTGCCCCAGGATGAACCCGGCCTCCACCTGGTTGCGGGCACGTTCCATCTCCCGCGCGTCGGGCGGGGTCTGCTGGATGCGCGCCACCTCTTCATAAATTGCCGCCTCCACCTTCTCCGGCGTCTCTCCGGGGGCGACCATGGCGTAGAAGTAGAACAGTTCCGGGTCGGCGCTCAGGGGGTCGTAGGCGCCCCCCTCATCCACCGCGATGCGGTCCTGAAACACCAACCGCTGGTACATGCGCGAGCGCCGCCCCTCGAACAGCAGTTGCGACAGCACCACCAGGGCGTAGGCGTCCGGGCTTTGCCAGTTGGGGGCGTGGTAGCCAAGGAACACAAAGGGCAACTGGGCCTCGCGATGCAGGGTCAGGCGCCGTTCCCCCAGTTGCGGCGGTTCCTCGGTGCGATAGCGGCGGGACTCCAGCCCCGGCTGACGCGGCAGGCTGCCGAAGTTGCGGCGGATTTCCGCCATGGCCTGATCCGGCTGGAAATCCCCCGCCACCACCACCACCGCATTGTTGGGGGCGTAGAAGCGGCGGTAATGGGCGCGGGCATCCTCGGCCTTGAGGTGCTGCAGGTCGCTCACCCAGCCGATAATGGGCCGCCCGTAAGGGTGGGCCATGAACGCCGTGGAGTACATCTGCTCCACCGTGGCGCGGATCGGGCTGTCGTCAATGCGCATGCGCCGCTCTTCCAGCACCACGTCGCGCTCGGTGCTGAATTCCTCGTCCTGGATGCGCAGGTTGACCATGCGGTCCGCCTCCAGTTGCGCCGACAGGGGCAGGTACTGGGGGGCCCAGGTCATGTAGTAGGCGGTGTAGTCGTTGCTGGTCATGGCGTTTTCGTTGCCGCCACGGGCGGCCACCGTGCGGGCGTACTCCCCGGTGTCGAGTTTGCCGGTGCTCTTGAACATGAGGTGTTCCAGCAGGTGCGACAGGCCGGTGTAGTTGCTCACCTCGTCGATGGAGCCAACCCGGTACCACACCTGGAACGATATCACCGGCGCCTTGTGCTCCTCGATCAGCACCACCGTCAGGCCGTTGTCCAGGGTCTGGGTTGTGACACGCGCCAGGGCCGGGGCCGGGGCGACGCCGGTCAGGCACACCGCCAGCAGCACCCCCAGGCCGGAGGTAACGCGGGCGGAAGAAACGGCGCGGCGGAAGAAGGCCAGAAACATGCGGAAAAACTCCTGAAGCGGCCACGGGCCCAAAAGGGCAGTTGCCCGGGGACCGGCAAAAACCGGGCCGGGGTCCCGATTGTAGGGAAGGGCCGGAAACAGCGTCAACCGTGCGCCCCCCGCAAGGCTGTCATCCGGGGGCGGCGGGACCACGGGGTTCTCCCGGTTCCCGGTAGTGGCGGGACACGTACACCCCCTGGGCGAGGACGAAAACCAGGGTCAGCCCCAGCAGACCGAACAGTTTGAAGTTGACCCACACATCGGTGGAAAAATGCCACGCCACCACCGTGTTAAGCACCGCCATGGCCAAAAAAAACGCCACCCACCAGTGGTTCAGCCGCCCCAGCACCGCTGCCGGCAGACCGTCGGCAAGGGCGGCGAACACCCGCGCCGCCAGGGGCTTTTTGCCGATCCGCGCGCTGCCCCAGAACAGGATTGCCAGCACCACATAGAGCACGGTCGGCTTGGCCTTGATAAAACGCTCGTCCGCCAGCAGCAGGGTGGCGCCACCGAACACCACCACGATGCCCGCCGACAGCAACTGCATGGGCTCCAGCCGCCGGTGCCGCAGCCACCCCCACAGGGCCACCACCACCGAGGCGCCCATGGCCACCGCCGTCGCCGCCATGATGCCGTAGGCCTTGTAGGTGGCAAAGAACAGGATGACGGGCAAAAAATCGAACAGCAACTGCATCGGGTACGGGTTCCGCTTATGGGGGGAGCGGCGCGGGGGCGCGCGCTCCGGGGTCGTCCTCGGGGTCGGACCGGGTTTTCAGTGTAACCCATCGGGCCGGGTTCGCGGCGGCACTTTCGTGGAAGCGCGTCGACCGGCATAATGGGCGGCAGCCATGCCCGCCTCCACCCCCAGCTTTGCCGACATTTACGATGCCGTGGTCGGCGACGACTTCAAGGGCCACTGGTGGCGGGGCTTTGGCCGCTATGTGCGGCAACACCAACTGACCTTCACCAGCGTCTGCGACGTGGCCTGCGGCACCGGTGTCACCGCCCTGCGCCTGGCCCGGCAGGGGGGGATCGAGGTCATCGGCGTGGACATTGCGGAGGACATGCTGCGGGTGGCCCGTGCCCGCTGTGAGGGCCAGCGGCTGGACCACCCGGTGACATTCCTGCGCCAGCCGATGCAGGAACTGGCACTGCCCCGGGCGGTGGACCTGATCGTGTGCGCCTACGACTCCCTCAACGCCCTGCCGTCGGCGGAACTGCTGGCCGCCACCTTGCTGGGTTTTGCCCGCCATCTGAACCCCGGCGGGCATGTGGTGTGCGACATGATCACCCGCCGCCATCTGTCCGAGGTGTGGGGCGACGGTGAATTCCACGCCCCGGCGGGAGAGATGGACTCGATCTGGCACACGGCGTGGGACCCTGCCCTGGAGCGGCTTTCCGTACACCTCACGGTGCGGGTGGACGACGGCCCCACCGCGCACCGGGTAAGCCACCGGGTAGAGGAGTACGCCTATTCCCAACCGGTGGTGGAACAGGCCATCCACGGCGCGGGGCTGGAAGTGGTGGAGGTGCGCGACCTGATCCCCTGGACCCCCGCCGCCCCTCCGGACGGGGAAAACGCCGACCGCTGGTTCTACCTGTTGCGCCACGCCAGAACCCCTTCCGGCCCCCCTTCCGGCACCCGCCCAGGAGCTTCCCCGGCATGACCGCGGCCATTCCACCCTCGGGCGGCACGGAAGGCGTTGCCCCGATTTCGGCCCCGATTTCGGCCCTGCTCAGGCGGCTGCTGTCCACGCCCACCGCGCCGTTTCACGAGGGGCGGGTGATGGAAGTGATCCGGGAGGCGCTGGACGCCCTGGCCATTCCCCACCGGCACGACCGCCACGGCAACCTTATCGCCCGTTACCGGAAGGGCTCCGGCCCGCCCTGGGCGCTGCTGGCGCACACCGATCATCCGGGCATCGAGGTCACCCGGGTGCGGGGCGCCACGGCGTGGGGAACCTTTCTGGGCGGGACGCGCCCGGACAGCCTGCCGGGGGCGCGGGTGCGGCTGTTCCCCGATGTGGTGGAGACGGCGGGAAGAGCCGACGACGGCGTGCTGGCGACCATCCGCGCCACCCACATGGTGCGGGGCGAAAAACGCCTGGAGATCGACCTGCCCACCCCCCGCGCCGTGGCGCCCGGCGCTTTCGGCGGCTTCGATCTGCCCGCCCCCACGGTGAGCGGGAAAACCATTGCCGCGGCCGCCGTGGACGATTTGATCGGCTGCGCCACCACCCTGGCGGTGCTGGCCAACTTGCGGGAGAGTGGCGCCAAAGCCCATGTACTGGGCGTGTTTACCCGCGCCGAAGAGGTGGGTTTCATCGGCGCCCAGCTTCTGGCCGAGGCGGGCACCCTCCCCGCCACCGCCCTGGTGGTGTCGCTGGAGGCCAGCATGGAAATTCCCGGCGCCCGCTGCGGCCTGGGGCCGGTGGTGCGGGTGGGGGACCGCACCAGCGTCTACCACAGCGGCGCGGAATACCTGTTGCACGCCGCCGCCCGCGAACTGGCCAGGGAGGATCCGGGCTTCCGTTTCCAGCGCCAGTTGATGACCGGCGGCACCTGCGAGGCCACCGTGTTCACCGCCCTGGGGTATCCGGCGGCAGGCCTCGCCTACCCGCTGCGGAACTATCACAACATGGTGATGGCGGGCGTGGATGGCGGGGGCGGGGGCAACGGAAATGAAATCGACCGGGAGCAGATTCACACCGCCGATTTCCTGGCCGGAGTGCGTCTGCTCACCCGTGCGGTCACGGCCACGGGGCGCGGCGCCCCTTCCCTGACCCGTTATTACCGCCAGCTCATCCGGGACACCACCCGCTACCGCAACCGGTTGCGGTGAGACAGCCGAATGAGACACACCCTATGGGACACACCCCGTGAGACAGTTGTGAGACATTTCCGCCACCGTCGGCTCGTGGCCTTCACCCTGATGGTGGCTGCGGCGCTGACTTTCCCCCTCACCGCATTCGCCGCCGAGGTGGTGCCCGCTCCCGCATCCGGCGCGCAGGTGCGGGTGGTGGCCAAGGGCCTGCCCATGGTGGACCGGCTGGCGCGGGCGGCGGACGGCACCCTGTATGCCACACTGGAACTGGGCAACGGGCGCGGGCGCGTGGTGCGCATCACCCCGGATGGCACCATCAGCGTGATCCTGCAGGCGCTGGACCGCCCCGACGGCCTGCTGCTGGTGGATGACACCCTGTACATCACCGAGGAGATCCGCGCCGGGCGCCTGCTGGCCTACCACCTTGCCTCCGGGGTTTTGCGCCAACTGGCCATCCTGCGCATGCCGGAGGGCATCGACCGGCTGGCGGACGGGCGGCTGGTGATTGCCGAGGACCGCGCCCCCGGACGGGTGGTGACGGTGACCGACGACGGCACGATCGGCCTGCTCGTCGGCGGGCTGAACCGGCCCGAGGGGCTGGCGGTGGCCGACGATGGCCAGGGGCACGAAATCATTTGGGTGTGCGAGACCGCCACCGGGCGCCTGCTGGCGCTGCGGGACGGCAAGATCAGCGTGGCGGCAGCGGGGATGCGTGAGCCGGATCAGGTGGCCGTGGCCCCCGGCGGCGCGGTGTTCGTCACCGAGGACGCCACGCCGGGGCGGCTGCTGAAGCTGGGGCCGGGCGGCACCATGCTGCCGGTGCTGGAGGGGCTGAGCGCCCCCCAGGGCATGGCCTTCCGCCCCGCCAACGGCAACTGCGGAGCGGCCATCTATGTGGCGGAACAGGGCAAGGGGCGGATTCTGCAGGTCGGCCCGGTGTGCGGGGCTGCGGACTGACCGGGGCAGGAGAACAGCCCGGCGTTAAGGCTCCAGCAACACCTTGAGCACGCCGGGGGTGGCCGCGTGGCGAATGGCGGCGACGCCGTCATCCAGCGCGTAGCGGGCGGCTATCAGGGGGGCGACGTCGATATGCCCCGCCGCCAGAGCCGCCAGGGCGGGCTCGAACGGCCCGCAGCGGGAGCCGACCACGGTGATCTCGTCGATCACCAGTGGCGCCGGGTTCCAACTGGCGGCAGTGGCGCAGGTGGACTTGAGCACCACGGTGCCGCAGGGGCGGGTGCGCGCCACCGCCTGCCCAAGGCCGTCGGCACTGCCGGTGGCGTCCACCACCACGTCGGCGGGGGGAAGGTCGGCGTCCGGCGGGGCGCTGGCAATCCCCCATTTTGTGGCCACGGCGCGTTTTTCCGGGTGTTTTCCCAGCAGCGTCAGGTGGCAGCCGGTGGTGGCCAGCACCTGGGCGATGAGCAGCCCCAGACGCCCGTCCCCCATCACATACACCGTGTCGCGGGTGGCGATGCGCACCTGTTCGAGGATGCGGAACGCCGCCGCCAGGGGTTCCACGAACACCGCCGCCTGATCCGTCACTCCGGCGGGCAGCGGGTGCAGGTTGCTCAGGGGCAGGGTGAGGTATTCGGCAAACGCCCCGCTGCGCCCCAGAATGCCCAGTACCGAGCGGCTCGGGCAGTGGCGCGGGCGCCCGGCGCGGCAGGCGGGGCAGGCGGGTTTGCCGCAGGCGGCGTTGATCTCCCCCACCACCCGTTTGCCGATCCAGTGGCCGACGTCCGGCGTGGCGGTGGAGGCCGAGGTGGCTGACGGGGCGCCTTCGGGCGAAACGGGGGCCGGGGTGACGGACTCCACCGTGGCGGTGAACTCGTGGCCGAGGACGCCGCAAAAACCCATGTAGCCGTTGGTGATGGCCAGGTCAGTGGCGCAGATGCCGGCCAGTTTTACCCGCACCAGGGCCTCTCCGGGGGCCGCTTCGGGGCGCGGCAGGTCGGTGCGGCAGGACAGTCCCCTGTGGTCAAAAATCAGCCCGCGCACGGGGTGCCGGACGGTGGACCGGGTGCGGCCCGGTGGAGCGGTCCACTGGCGGTCGCCGCGCCCACGGTGGTCACCCGGCGGCCAGCATTTCGCGGGCGTGGGCGAGGGTCGCCTCGGTGAGCTTTTCACCCCCCAGCATGCGCGCCACTTCGGTGACCCGCGCGCCGGGCTCAAGCCGCTCCACGGCGGTGGCGGTACGACCGTTGAGAGCCGTTTTGGACACTTGCAGATGGGTGTCGGCCAGGGCGGCGATCTGGGCCTGATGGGTGATGCAGAACACCTGATGCCCCGCCGTCGCCAGGGCGCGCAGCAGGTGCCCCACCCGCTCCGCCACCGAGCCGCCGATGCCGCTGTCCACCTCGTCGAACACCAGACAGGGGACCGGATCGGCGCCGATCATTACCTGCTTGAGGGCCAGCATGATGCGCGACAGTTCACCGCCGGAGGCCACCCGCGCCAGCGGCCTGGCCTCTTCGCCGGGGTTGGCGGCAAGCAGGAAGCGGGCGCGTTCAGTGCCGTCGGGACCGAGCAGCACATCGCCGCACGGCACGCCATCGCGGTTGGGGGCAAAGGCCACCGCCAGCCGGGCGTGGGGCATGGCCATGTCCGCCAGGTAGCTGGACGCCTGCTGTACCAGCCGCTCCGCCGCCTGCTGGCGTGCCGCATAGAGGGCCGCTGCCCGGGTCACCAGTTCCCGCTCCAGATCCGAACGCTCCGCCAGGCAGCGCGCCAGTTCCTCGTCCACGTCCCCTTCCGCCGCCAGCTCCGCGCTGTAGGCGGCGGCGGTGGCAAGGATTTCCTCGACGCTGCGACCGTACTTGCGGCGCAGCGCCTCGATGGCGGCCAGCCGCTGTTCCACCTCGGCCTGGCGTTCCGGGTCGCTGCGGGCGCTGTCGCGGAAGCGACGCAGGTTGTCCGCCGCCTCCTCCAGCAGGGTGCGGGCGTCCGCCACCAGCCGGGTGGTGTCCTCCTGGGCGGGGGTGAGTCGGGCGATGTCGCCCAGCCACTCCGTCACCCGCGCCAACTGGGTCAGGATCGCCCCGTCGGCGGCGTACAGGGTGTCGAAGGCGGCGTCCCCCAGGTCGCGCAGGTTTTCGGCGTGGGACAGGCGGGACAGTTCCACCGCCAGGTCGTCGTCCTCCCCCGGGGCAAGGCTGGCGGAGCCGATCTCCTCCACCGCGAAGGTCAGAAAGGCGGCCCGCGCCTGGGCCTCCTGACGGCTGTGCGTCAGTTCACCGATGCGCTGGATAAGGGTCTTCAGGCGCGTGTAACCGGCGCGGTATTCGAGGGTCCGGGGCAGCAGCCCTCCGGCGGCGTCCAGCAATTCGCCGTGGGCGGATTCGGCCAGCAGGGAGCGCTGGGCGTGCTGGCCTTGAATGTCGATGAGTTCGCCGCCGATTTCGCTCAGCAGGGTCAGCCCCACGCGGCGGTCGTTGAGGTACACGGCGTTGTTGCCGCCCCGGTCCAGCACGCGCCGCACCACCAGGGTGGAGTCGGCCTCGGCGCCGGCCTCGGCCAGACGCGCCCGCACCGCCTCGGGTATCTGGCGAAACACCCCCTCCACCACCGCCCGCTCGGCGCCGGTGCGGATCAGGCCCGAATCGGCCCGGCCTCCGGCCAGCAGGCGCAGGGCATCGATGAGCAGGCTCTTGCCGACGCCGGTTTCACCGGTGAGGGTGACGAAGCCGGGGGCGAGTTCCACCCGGAGGCGCTCGATGACCGCCAGATTCTCCACGGCGATTTCCGCCAGATGGGTGGGGGCGGCGGCGCGGGGTGTCTCGCGGGGTGACATGAAGGATGATTCGGGGGAAGAAACTTCGGCAGACGTCGGCACAGACGCGGGGGCAGACGCGGGGGCAGACGTTTCGGAAGTCATCGGGGGGCGTCTCCTGGAACGGTTGCCGGACCGGGTAATGGAAGCGGAAAAGCGTCCGGAACGCAAGCGGGGCGCCCCGGTTTTCCGGAAGCGCCCCGCTGTGGAGCCTCGGGCGCAGACCAATTTATCCGACCGGTCTGTCCGGAGGATCCGTCCCGGCCGATCCGGCCGATCCGCCGGGCTAGAGGTGCGCCTCGATCTTGCTCTTGAGCTGCTGGCTGGAGGCGGCGCCCACCACGCGGTCCACCTGCTGGCCGTTCTTGATGAACAGCAAGGTGGGAATGCCCATCACCTGATAACGGGTGGCAACATCCTGGTTTTCGTCGGTATTGACCTTCACCACCTTGCAACGACCCTCGTATTCCTTGGCGAGGGCGTCCACAGTGGGGGCGATCATCTTGCACGGGCCGCACCACGGCGCCCAGAAATCCACCATCACCAGTGTTCCGGCCTGCAGAACTTCCTGATCAAACTCGGCCGAACTAACCGCAATGGAACCCATGTCTGTCTCCTCGCTACAAAAACCGACGCGCCGTTCATGGCCCTGCGCCAGTGACGACCCGATCGACCGGGATGCCCCGCCAAAAAGGACAACGCCCGCTCATTTTAAGAACCCCTTCACCCCCCGGTCAATCGGGCAATCCGATGGTTAGCGGATAAAAATTGTGACCTGTGAGACAAAAAGCCCGGCCCATCCGGGTTTGGTCCGTGCCGACGTTTTTTTTTCGTTCCCCCCGGCAGTCAAGAATCTGTCCGGCAGGGGTGACATCGGCCACGGGTCGACCGTGGTCAGTTTGACTTCTCATGCCGGTTTGTTTACAGTTTTTTCCGGATTCCGGTGCGGTGCGTCCGAAGGTGTGCGCTGTGACGCGTACGCTGTGGCATGGACGCATCGGGGAGGTGTCGCCCGGCGCGGTCGTTGCCGGGATGTACACGGCGAGGAGCCGGTGGCGTGGCAACTGGCGGCATGCTGGCTTGCGGGAGCGGTTGGGTTCGGTGACGCGGAAAAGCGCAACCGGGCGCCCATCCCCGGTCACGGCGGTCGTTACCGAACAACTGAGGAAACGGTTACAACGGAGATGGTCACCATGAAGAAGAACATGGACGGCATTGTGTGGGCCTGCATCGCCTGGGGCATCGTGGTTACGATTTTCATGTTTGTCGAAGGCGGCGGCATCTGGCCGCGCGGGTAGTTTTTTTGCGACATGGGTCGCGCGTCGGCGCCCCGCGCCGGCAGGATTCGGGGCGGTCCGTCAGGGCCGCCCCGTTTTCGTTGTCACCAATGCCCGTGCTTGCCCGCAATTATCCTGCGGCGAGGGAGAATTCGATGTTCCGCACCCATCTGTTCCACCGTCCGGCGTCGGGAGTGCCCCTGCGGGCGGGCTCATTGCCGGGCGTTTTGCTGCTGACCCTTTCGGTCGCCCTGTTGCTCGCGTGGGCGTCCCCGTCCGCAGCGGCAGTCGTCGACCGGGTGGCCGCAGTGGTGGGCAATGAGGCCATCACCGTGTCGGAGCTTGAGGAGCAGTGGGACCATGTGCGTCAGGATCCGCGTCTGGTGGCCCGACTGCACGACCGGGCCGCGGTGCTGTCGCGCCTGATCGACCAGCGGCTGCAACTGGTGCGGGCCCGGGAGCTGGGGCTGGCCCCCAGGGCGGAGGAGGTGGAGGTGGAGATCAACCGGGTGATGAGCGAAAACCACCTCCAGTCCCTGACCGAACTGACTGCCGCCCTGAACGCGGAAGGACTCACCCTGGAGGAATTCCGCCGCCACAAACGCGATGAAATCGCCCTGGTGCGGGTGGCGCAGCGCGAGGTGGTCAGCCACATCCGTCTGGGCGAGACGGCGGTCCGGCGCTATTACACGGAACACATCGACCTGTTTTCGCCGGCGCCGGTCATGCACCTGCGCCAGATCCAGGCATCCTTTGCCGGGCTGCCCGAAGCGGAACAGGCGAGCGCCCGTCAGCGCATGCAGGAACTGGCGGCCAAAATCAGTGGCACCGACGCCTTTCTGACCGCAGAGCGGGAACTGGCGGGCACCCCCGGCATGTCGGTGGGCGAAATCGGTACCGTTTCCCTTGCTGACCTGCGCCCGGAACTGGCGCGGGCGGTACACCTGTTACAGACCGGACAGGTGAGTGCGGTGGTGGATATTCCAGGAACCGGGGGCGGGGGGGGCGGCGTGGCCCTGTTCCTGGCCCAGGAAGTGCGGCGCGAGGCGCCGCGCCCGTTCAGCGAAGTCGGCGACACCGTGCGCGAACTGGCCACCCGCGAGGAGGCGGATCGGCGCGTGGGCGAGTGGCTTGCCTCCCTGCGCCGCGAAGCGCATATCGTGATTCTTTCCCTGGGCGAGGATGCCCAGGCATTGGCACCGGTCCCGGCTCCGGAATCGGCGTCCGCACCGGTCCCGGCGCCCGCCCCCTGACCCGGTCCCCTGACGGGGCCCCGGCGGGCATGGCTCAGGCCTGGCGCGACTGCTGGATTTCGTACTCTTCCATGTGGCGGCGGCGGTCGGCCTTGACCACCAGTTCCTTGCGCACCTCGGCCTCCAGGGCTTCCAGACTCTCCCGATCCTCTCCCATCAGGATCTCGGCCACCGCCGGGTGCACCGACAGGGTGAGCACCTTGGCCGGACGGTCGGCCGCGCTGACGCGGATCTCGCGGAACATCTCGTAGGCCACCGTGGTCGGGCTCTTGGTAAAACCGCGCCCGTCGCAGTAGCGGCACGGCTCGCAATGCACCTGTTGCAGGTTTTCGCGCTTGCGCTGGCGGCTCATTTCCACCAGCCCCAGATCGCTCATGCGGTACAGGTTGATGCGCGCCTTGTCCTGGGACACCGCCTGTTGCAGGGCCTGGAACACCCGGTCGCGGTTGCCGGCCTCGTCCATATCGATAAAGTCGATGATGATGATGCCGCCGATGTTGCGGAAGCGCAGTTGGTGGGCGATCTCCTTGACCGCCTCCAGATTGGTTTTGGTGATGGTGTCTTCCAGGCTGCCGGTCTTGCCCACGTAGCGCCCGGTGTTGACGTCCACCACGGTGAGGGCCTCGGTGGTCTCGATGATGATGTAGCCGCCGCTTTTCAGCCACACGCGCTTGCCGAGACCGCGCGAAATCTCCGCCTCGATGTTGAAATACTCGAACAGGGGCGACGGGCCTTCATACAGGAACACCCGGTCGGCCACGCTCGGCAGGTAGGCCTGCACAAACTCCATCACCTGCTCGAAGTGGCGGCGCGAGTCGATGATCAGCCGGTCCACCTCGGGGGTGAACATGTCGCGCACGGCGCGGAAGGTGAGGTCGAGGTCCATGTGCAGCAGGCACGGGGCCTTGAGGTACTGCCACTTTTTGAGGATGTTGCCCCACAGCAGCTCCAGAAAACCCATGTCGGAGGCGAATTCCTCCTCGGGCACGCCGGAGCTGACGGTGCGCACGATGTAGCCGCCGTTGGTGGTGGACAGGTTGTCCACGATCTCCTTCAGGCGCCGCCGCTCGCGGTCGGAACCGATGCGCCGCGAAATGCCCACGTGACGGATGCCCGGCATGAACACCAGATAACGCCCGGGCAGGGAGACATACATGGTCACCCGCGGCCCCTTGGTGGAGATCGGCTCCTTGGAAACCTGCACGATGATCTCGTCGCCGGAGCGCAGCAGCATCTCGATGGGCCGCCCGGCGGCACGGGCGCGGCGCCCCTCGCGGGGGCCACGGGAGGATTCCTCCTCGTCCGAGTCGCCGCCGATCAGGTCTTCGTAGCGCTTGTCCGGGTCGAGCACGTCGCCCACATAGAGGAAGGCGCTCTTGTCCAGGCCGATGTCCACAAACGCCGCCTGCATGCCGGGCAGCACCCGCAGCACCTTGGCCTTGTAGATGTTGCCGACAATGCCGCGCTCCTTGGTGCGTTCGGTGAACAACTGCTGGAGCAGGTCGCCCTCTAAAAGGGCGACGCGGGTTTCCTCGCGGGTGGCGTTGATGAGTATCTCTAGGGGCACGAAATAACCTGTGTATCCAGTTGCAGGGGGAGCGGATCGCGGCGGTGTGGATCCATCAGATCGTACACATGGCCGCCATCAGCATACATCAGCCCAACCCGACGAATGTGTACGGGATTTTCCTCACTGCCCGCAAGCCCGGCGGCTTCCAGCACCTCGGAGACCCGTGCGGTGCGGTTGCCTTCCGAGCCCAGGTGCAACAGCAGGTGGCTGTCCCGCGCCTCCAGGTGGCGCAGCAGGGGCCGGAGGTCGAAGCCACGCGCCGCCGCGCCGTCCTTGCCCGGACGGCTGACCGGCAGGGTCGGCCGGGCCAGCAGGTCGGCGACGCGGGCGCCCAGATCCGGGGCCGGGCCCAGCTTCCAGCGCACTTCGTAGGCGTAAATCATCTCTTCCAGGGCCAGGCCGCGCCCGCCGGATTGCACCTCCACCGCGCCGGTGACCACGATGCCGTCCGGCAGGGAATCGTTGAAGGCGGCGCACAATTCGTCCGGCTCCACCGGGCGGGTGAGGATTACGTCCAGCACCTCGGCGGCGCTTTCCACCCCCAGGGACAGGGCCGGGCCAAAGGACAGGCGCGGGCGCGGGTGGTGGCCTTCGCTGATCGCCACCGGCAGCTTCGAGCGCCGCACCACGCGGGCGAACAGGGCGATCAGTTCCAGGTGGGAGAGAAAGGCGAACAGACCCAGTTTGGTCCAGCGCAGACGGTAAACATGGCGCCCCCGCGCCGCTGCGGGGACGGACACCGGGGCGGCTGCGGCAAGGCCCTGGAGTTCCGGCACCAGGGGGTGGTTGAGGGTGTCTTCCGCGAGGGGCAGTTCGAACTCCCCGGCCCTCTCCCCGGCGGGTACGAATACCCGGGGCACCACCTGGGAACCGGCCACGTCCGCCGTGCACACGCCACAGTCGCCGCACAGGCCGTAGCGGCAGTCGCGGATCACCCGCTCGCGCAGGGAGCGGGCCAAGTCGGCGGCAAAATACGCCTTGCTGGTGCCGCAATCGATCATGTCCCAGGGCAAAATCTCGTCGGTGGGGATGTCGCGCTCGGCGTAGAACGCCGGGTCCAGCCCGAAATGGGCGAACACCGCCTCCCACGCAGTGGGGTCGATCATCTCTTCCCAGGCGTCCATGCGCAGGCCGCGGCGGAAAGCCTCCTCCACCACCGGTGCCAGACGCCGGTCGCCGCGGGAAAAGGCCCCCTCCAGACGCGACACGCGTTCGTCCTTCCAGGTAAAGCGCGCACCGCGCACGTCGCGCAGGCGTTCCCGCAAGTGACGGCGGCGGCGCTCCACCTCGTCCATGGGCATCTGGCCGATCCACTGGAACGGCGTCATCGGTTTGGGCACATAGACCGAGGTGCTGACCTTGATCTGGCGCGGCTTGCCACCCAGACTGCGGCCCACCGACAGGGCCTCCCGCGCCAGCCGGACGATACCGTCCAGGTCTTCCAGCTCCTCGGTGGGCAGGCCGTACATGAAGTAGAATTTGATCTCCGGCCAGCCCTCGGAAAACACGTTGCGCACGGCGGTCAGCAGGTCGGCCTCGGAGATGGGCTTGTTGATGACCTGGCGCAGGCGTTCGGAACCCGCCTCCGGGGCCATGGTGAAGCCGGTTTTGGTGACCCTCTTGATTTGCCGCACCACCGCCGGGGTCAGGGTGCCGATGCGCAGGGACGGAAGGGAATAGGCGATGCCCTGCTCGGCGGTGCGGTCCACCAGGTCCTTGAGAAGGGGGTAAAGGCACAGGTAGTCGCCGGTGGACAGGGACGCCAGGGACACCTGATCGAGGCCGGTGTCGCGCAGGGAACCCAGCACCAGTTCGCGCACCCGCTCCGGGGAGCGCTCGCGTACCGGGCGGTAGGTGTAACCCGCCTGACAGAAGCGGCAGCCGTGGGTGCAGCCACGGGTGACCTCCACGCTGATGCGGTCGAACACCGCGCGGGCGCTGGGCAGCACCGGATCGGTGGGGTAGAAGGCGCCGTCCAGGTCCGCCACCACGCGGCGCAGCACCGTGGCCGGAGCCCCCTCGGCGGGGACGATGGCCGCCACCCGGCCGTCGGCATGGTGTTCCACCCGGTACAGGGAGGGAACATAGACGCCGGGGATGCGCGCCAGCGCCGCCAGCACCTCGGTGCGGCTGCCGCCGGACTCGCGCCAGTCCCGCGCCGTGTCCAGCAGTTCGTGGATCACCTCTTCGCCGTCGCCGATCACGAAAGCATCGAAAAAAGGCGCCAGCGGCTCCGGGTTGTAGACGGCGGCGCCGCCACCGATCACCAGGGGATGGCGTTCGTCCCGCCGTTCCGCGTGCAGCGGGATGCCCGCCAGGTCGATCACCGCCAGAATATTAGTGAAGGTGAGTTCGTAGGGGATGGAGATGCCGAGAATGTCGAAATCGGCCAGCGACCGCCCGCTCTCCAGCGCCGTCAGGGGACGCCCGCGCCGCCGCAGCGCCTGTTCATGGTCGGGCCACGGGGTGTAGGCGCGGTCCGCCAGGGCATCGGTGCGGCTGTTGACGATGCGGTAGAGAATCTGCAACCCCATGTTGGAGATGCCGATTTCGTAGGCGTCGGGAAAGATCAGCGCCATGCGCACCCGGGCGTCGGCCCACGGCTTGTGCGCGGCATTGGTTTCGCCACCGATGTAGCGCGACGGACGCTCCACCCCCGCCAACAGCGCGAAGGTGTCGAAATCCGGTTCCGGCAGCGGGACCGGGGCCCCATGGGTGTTGTGATGCATCGAAAAATTATCTGATGCCAGCGCTGGCGGCAGGGCTGGCGGCAATCAGCGGTACGATCAGCGGTACAAAATGCGGCGGCCCCAAAAATCCGTCAGCACCGGACGGACCCGGCAATCCCGGAAGCCCGCACGGACAACGCGGGCCGCCGTGAAATCAGCGGTACATGCTGATGTGCCGCTGCAGGTGAACGTTGGAAAGAATGCCGAGGGCGGCCATGTTGGTCACCAGGGCAGTGCCGCCATAACTCATCAGCGGCAACGGCACCCCCACCACGGGCATCAGCCCCAGTGTCATGCCCAAATTCACGAAAACGTAGAACGTTAACATGCAGACGATGGCCGCGGCAAGCAGCGTGCCCTCGATGTCCCGCGAACGGCGGGCAATGTCCAGCCCGCGCCAGATCAATCCGGCAAACAGGGACAGCAGCACCATGACCCCCAAAAAACCCCACTGCTCGGCAAATACCGCAAAGATGAAGTCGGTGTGGCCCTCCGGCAGGAACTTGAGCTGGCTCTGGCTGCCCTGCAGAAAACCCTGCCCCACCACCCCCCCGGCGCCAATGGCGATTTTGGACTGCATTACGTGATAGCCCGCCCCCAGGGGGTCGGCCTCGGGATCGAAGAAGGTTACCAGGCGGTTACGCTGGTAGGAGTGCAGGCTGTTCCAGAAAAATTCCCAGAAAAACGGCAGGATCAGGGCCGTCGCCAGAACCATGGAGATCAGCGAACGCGGCCGGATGCCGGCAATCAGCACCATCACCCCGAACAGGAACAGGATCATCAGCGCCGACCCCAGATCCGGCTGCTTGAGCACCATGACCGCGGGGATGAAGGCCAGGGCTCCGGGAATCAGCAACTCGCGGAAACGAAACCCTCCCGCCGGCACCCGGTCCGCCAGATAGCGGGTCAACAGCAGCAGCACCGCCAGGCGCGCCAGCTCCGAGGGTTGCAGGCTGAGCCCGCCAATCTGCACCCAGCGCTGCGCCCCCATGCCCACCTTGCCGATGGCCAGCACCACCCCCAGCAGGATGATGGCCGTCCAATAGATGTAGGCGGCCGCCTTGAGCAGCCGGTGGTAGTCGAAGGCGGACAGCGCCACAAACACCACCATTCCCGCCAGTGCCCAGACCATCTGCTTGAGATACAGGGGCACCTCACCCCGCGTCCACTGGTCGGTGACGGAAAAAATGGTGGTGATGCCAAGAAACAGCAGGGCCAGGATGAAACCCACCAGCTTCCAGTCCAGGTGCAGAAAGAAGCGACGATCGACGGTGAACATCAGGTGGCCTCCCGTTCCCGATGGCGCTGTTCCAGCACCTTGTACAGTTCCTCGTCCGGCGGCGCCAGGCCGCGCTGGGTGATGTAGGATTCAATCACCTGCCGCGCCACCGGCGCCGAGGCGCCGCCACCGTGGGCGCCATGCTCCACCAGCACGCCGACCGCAATCACCGGGTTGTCCACCGGGGCGAAGGCGGCAAACCAGGCGTGGTCGCGCAGCTTCAGGGGCACTTTGTCGTCCGCCATTTCGCGCATTTCGTCACTCTGGGAGACCACCTGGGCGGTGCCGGTCTTGCCGGCCACCGTCACCAATTTGCTGCGCGCGGCGTGGGCGGTGCCGTGGGGGTCGACCACGACACCGGCCATGGCCGCGTGCAGGGCCGTATAGGTGGAGGGCGACAGTTCCACCGTCTGCAAGCGGCGCGACGGTGCCGGTTTGAGGGCGTCAAGCTGGCTGTCCCACACCCCCAACTGCACCCGTGGCACAAAGCGTTGGCCGTTCATGCCGACGGCCGCCATCAACTGGGCGATTTGCAACGGCGTGGTGGACACATAACCCTGGCCGATCACCACCGAAAGGGTTTCACCCGGATACCAGACCTGCCCGCGCGCCCTCTTTTTCCACTCCGTGGACGGAATCAGGCCGGGGGACTCGCCCCCCAGGTCGATGCCGGAAAGCTTGCCCAGACCAAAGCGGGTGGCGAAATCGGCAATGGCGTCCACCCCCAGTTCATCGCCGTACTGGTAAAAAAAGACGTCGCAGCTCTGCACCACGGCCTGGTACAAATCCACCAACCCGTGGCCCTGCTTCTTCCAGTCGCGGAAGGTGCGGTTGCCAAAGCGGTACTGGCCGATGCAAAAACGGTCCTGGCCGCCGTGAAATTTTTCCAGCACCGCCGCCGCCACCGGAATCTTGAACACGGAGCCGGGGGGGTAGGTGCCCTGCAACACACGGTTGAACAGCGGGCGCTCCGGATCGGTGATGATCTCCTTCCAGCGCTTGCTATCCACACCCCGGGCCAGTTCATCGGGGGAGAACTCCGGGTGGCTGACCAGCGCCAGCACCTGGCCGTTGCGCGGGTCGATCGCGATCACCGCCCCGGCACGGTCCCCCAGAGCCTCCTCCGCGACCCGCTGCACCTCCATGTCGATGGACAGGTACAGGTCGTTGCCAACCACCGGCGGCTGACGCTCGATTTCGCCGGTTTCAAAGCCCTGGGCGTCCACCTCGATCTGGCGGGCGCCGTCCACCCCGCGCAGGGCGGCGTCATAGGAGCGTTCCACTCCGTACTGCCCCACCTGGGCGCCAGGCAACACACCGAGGAAGGCATTGTCACCCAGTTGCTTTTCGGTCACCTCGCTGACGTAGCCCAGCACATGGGCGGCGGCGTTGCCGTAGGGATACTGGCGGCGGGTCTCGGCGACCACCCGCACGCCGGGAAGGCGCGCCCACTCCACCTCCGCCACCTGATCCATGGTCAGGTCGGTCTGCACGGTCACCGGCAGGTAGGGCACGGAACGGCGCTGACGGCGGGCCTGCTCCTTGATATGCCCCGCGTCCAGTCCGAGCATCTCGCCCACCTGATCTGCGGTGGCGTTCAGATCCTTGATGTCGTCCAGCACCAGCGCCAGGGAAAAGGTGGGCGTGTTGATGACCACCTGACGGCCGGCACGGTCAAAGATCAGGCCGCGATCGGACGGCTCCACCACCTCGCGGATGCGGTTGCTGGTAGCCAGTTTGAGGTACTTTTCGTGTTGCAGAACCTGCAGGAACCAACTGCGCGACAGCAGGGACACAAAGCCCAGGGTGATCACCACCGTGGCCAGCGCCAGCCGCTGGCGGATGGTCCAGCCCAGGGCGTCCCGTTCCAGGGTGATCATATTTCCTGGCGCCCCCTGGCGTCATCCCCGGCGTACAGCAGCAAGACCGCACCCCACAGGCTGTTCATCAGCACCGCCGGTATCAGTTCGTGCCATACCAGCCAGAAATCGAACACCAGGAACCCCGCCATGCTGTACATCACGGCGCTGAACAACTCCGCCAGCAGCATGAACACCCCCAGCAGGATCAGCTTCTGGGGCATTGCAATCTCCGGCAACAGGCGCGGCAGCAACGCCGCACCGGCACCCACCAGGGGCAGCAGCAGCAGGTTCAGCCCCACCCCGCCGGCGGTAAACCGGTCGTACAGCAGTCCGAGCCCAAACCCGGCCACCACGCCCACCCCCTCTCCCAGCGCCAGCCCGCACACGAAGACCAGCACCAGACCCAGGTGCGGTATCCAAACCTCGGGTAACAGGATGGGCAGGATGCGCAGTTGCAGGGGAATTATGCTGACCGCGACCACCAGGGCCAGCAGCCAGTCGCTCCAGCGGTTCACGGCTTCTGCTCCGGTTCGTCCCCGGCCAGCTCGCCGGAAACCTCCGAGGCCTGCTCGCGGGCGGCAACCGCGGAGTCCACGCTGGGCCCGGCATCCGTCCTGGGTGTGCCGGTGGCGATGATCACCACCTGCTCCAGGGTGTCCAGGCGGGTGGCGGGCACCACGTAGACCTTGAGGAAGGCGTCGGTCTTCTCGCGCACCACGCGCACCACCGTGCCCACCGGGATACCGGGGGGAAACCGGCCCGACAGGCCGGAGGTCACCACCACATCCCCCGGCAGCACGTCGGCGGAGCGGTGGATGTAGCGCATTTCGGCCACCAGCGGCACCCCCTCCACGGCGGCGCGCTCGGTGGCGCTCAAGGGGCGCAGTGTGGAGGGGCTCAGCCCGCCCACCAGAATTCCGGAGTGGCGGGAGCGCTGCACCCGTACCGGAATCACCGTGCCGCGATTATGCACCGCCAGTATCTCGGCGGTGTTGCCGGTGGCCTTGGCCACACGCCCGACCACCCCCAGGGGCGACAGCACCGCATCGCCGGAGCGGATGCCGACGTTCTCGCCTCGATCCACCAGCAGGGCGTCAAACCAGTGGCTGGCGTCGCCGCCGATGACCTGCGCCAGCACCCCCTTGGGGAAGGTGGAGGAGAAGCCCAGGTTTTTCTCCAGTGTATCGAGACGCACCACGGCGTCACGGCTGGCGGTGATCTCCTCCTGCAGGGCGTTGATTTCGGCGTGGAGCTGGAGATTGTCGCGGTAAACGTCCCCCAGCGCCACGTACTCGTGCCACGCGTTGCCGGACCATTTGGCGATGCCGTCGGAGATGCTCACCAGTCCGGCGGAAGCCCACACAAACGGCGCCTCGATCAGCGACATGGGCCGCTTACGGGTCTGTGGGAACAGGATGAAGAGGGCAACCGCGCATACCAGAAGCGCCCACACCCAGCGCCCCCCTCGCCGCCGCCTCGCAACCATGGCTCAGCCCTTTTACGTGGAGATGGAAATCTTGCGCAGCAGGTCAAGTTCCTGCAGCACCTGACCTCCACCAAGCACGACGCTGGTCAGCGGGTTGTCCACGGTGATGATGGGCAGATTGGTTTCCTCGCGCAGGCGCACGTCCAGCCCGCGCACCAGGGAACCACCGCCGGTGAGCACCAGGCCCCGGTCGATGATGTCGCCGGAGAGCTCCGGCGGGGTGTTTTCGAGGGCCACCTTGATGGTGTTCACGATCACCGAGATCGGCTCGGCCAGTGCCTCGCGAATCTCGCTGTCGTCGATCACCAGGGTCTTGGGGATGCCCGAGATCAGGTCGCGCCCCTTGATCATGGTGCTCATCGGCTCGTCCATCGGGTAGGCGCTGCCGATTTCCATCTTGATGCGCTCGGCCATGTGCTCGCCGATCAGCAGGTTGTACTTGCGCTTGACGTAGCTGACGATGGCGTCGTCCATCTTGTCGCCAGCCACCTTCACGCTCTCGCTGTACACGATGCCCGCCAGGGAGATCACCGCCACGTCGGTGGTGCCGCCGCCGATGTCCACCACCATGTTACCCTCGGCCTCGGCGATGGGCAGACCGGCGCCGATGGCTGCGGCCACCGGCTCCTCGATGATGTACACCTCGCGGGCCCCCGCCAGTTCCGCCGAATCGCGCACCGCACGCTGCTCCACCTGGGTGATCCCGGAGGGCACGCAGATGACGATGCGCGGACTGACGAAGCTGCGCCGGTTGTGGGCCTTCTGGATGAAGTGCCGGAGCATTTTCTCGGTGGTTTCGAAGTCGGCGATCACGCCATCCTTCATCGGGCGGATGGCAACGATGTTGCCGGGGGTGCGCCCCAGCATCTTCTTCGCCTCGGCGCCGACCGCGAGAATTTTGCCGCTGTGCTTGTCCATGGCCACCACCGACGGCTCGTCGATGACGATGCCGCGGCCTTTGACATAGACCAGCGTATTGGCGGTGCCCAGGTCGATCGCAAGATCTTCCGAGACCCACCCCATGAATTTGTTTCTGAACCCGAACAACCCTAGGTACTCCCCTCTCCAGGTAGAGATCTGTTTCCGGTCCGGGCGTTGCACCCGACCGGCGGTCATGTATGACGTTTATGTCAGCAAAAGCTGTTTTTGTCAAAGCCCTTCCATGCTAGCAGAAACCCGGCAGGGTGCGCATAAGGATATTTGCAGCAACGATTTTCCCCTTCCGCCGCCGGCAACCCGCCGCCCGCACGGAGCCGCGCGCGGGTGGTATACTGCCGCCGTCCCCGCATCTCCCGATGCCGCCGCGCCTCCGGCGCGGGGCAGTTGGAATCCCTGCTGGTCCGGCGCCCCAAAACGCCGGGCCCGTCATCGTCCGGGCCGATCCTCCCCGGTCCGGACACACCCCGGAGGCCGCATGGCGGAAGCGTTGCATTTCGAGACCGAGGTCATCCAGGTGGTGCTGGAGACCATGGACGTGTTCACCTTCCGCCTCGAAATTCCCGCCGACGTGCCGTTCATCTGGCGGGCGGGCCAGTTCATCAACCTGACGGTAAATACGCCCGAGTACGGCCCCGGCATGGAGCGCCTGACCCGCGCTTATTCCATCAGTTCCTCCCCCGGCGAGGGGCGGTTTCTGGACCTGACTGTGAAATATTACGAGGACGGCCACGTCTCGCGTCATCTTCGGGAGGTGACCTATGTGGGCGAGGTGGTGGGCGTCGAAGGACCGTCGGGGGATTTTTATTTCGACGCGGGGGCCGGGGCGACGGGAACAGGGGCGGCACGGCGCATCGCCCTGATTGGCGGCGGCGCCGGGGTGGCGCCCCTGCGGGCCATTGCCCGCGACATTCTGGAACGCGGTCTGGATGTGGACATTCACTATCTGGCGAGCTGCCGCACCCCCAACGACATGATCTACCTGGCCACCCTGATGGCGTGGACGGAACACCACCCCAACCTGCGCGTCACCCACACCATCACCCGCCCCCAGGGGCAGGGGTGGAGCGGCCCCACCGGCCGCATCGACGCGGAAAAATTGCGCGCTTGTGTGCCGCCGGAGTCCACCGACCTGTATTTCGTGGCCGGCCCCACCGCCATGGTGGCGTCGGTGCGGGAGGCGCTCAAGAAGGACCTGGGCGTGGACCGGTCGCGCATCGTCTGGGAGCCGTGGGGGTAAGGCCATGAACGTGGTGCTGGTGGCGCCGGAGATTCCGCCCAACTGCGGCAACGTGGCGCGCCTGTGCGTGAGTGTCGGGGCGCGCCTGCACCTGGTGGAACCCCTTGGCTTCGAGCTTTCCGACCGCTATCTGAAGCGCGCCGGTCTGGACTACTGGGAACACCTGGACCTGACCGTGCATGCGTCCTTCGCGGCCCTTCTGGAGCAGAAGGGGGCTGCGCCCATGTACCTGGCCACCAGCCGCGCCACCCGCCCCTATACCGGAGTGACTTACGGCGCGGACGACTGGCTGGTGTTCGGCAACGAGACCGGCGGGCTGCCGCAGGAGCTGGTGGAAAAATTCGTGGACCACACGCTGTGCATCCCCATGTGGGGACCGTCGCGCTGCCTGAACCTGAGCAACGCGGTGGCGGTGGTGGTGTTCGAGGCGTTGCGTCAGTTGCGGCCCGGGGCGTTCTATCCAGGTACTGGCGGCCTGCCGCCTCAGGGCGTGCCGGGCGCGGCAGACGCAGATGCGGGCGCCGCCGCCTCTACCGGCGTACCCTCCACTTCGGGGCCGATGCGATAGACCGGGGCGTCGCGGGTCAGCCACAGGGGGTTGATGCGCGCCCCGTCCAGCCGCCCCCCCCAGTGCAGGTGCGGCCCGGTGGCGCGGCCGGTGGCCCCCACCCGGCCGATGACATCTCCCGCCTCCACCTGCTGGCCGTCCTTGACGGTGATCGCCGACAGGTGCATGTAGAACGTGAACAGCCCGCCGCCGTGCTCCAGAAACACAGTGTTGCCGCCAAAAAAATAGTCGCCGGGGATGCGCGCCACGCCCCGGTTGGGAGCGCTTACCGGGGTGCCGCTGGGGGCGGGAAAATCCTCGCCGTTGTGGGGGCTGCGCGGCTCGCCGTTGAACACCCGGCGGTAGCCGAAGCGGCCGGAAGGCTCGGCGCCCACGGGACTTCTCCAGGCGTCGCGCCACAGGGGCGCCTCGGGGCCGCTGACCCACAGGTGACTGATGGCCGCCTTTTCGCGTTTGATGCGCCTCAGGCTCTTGGGGCTGGGGTTTACCGTCTCGTCGGGTACTCCGTCGACGCGCTGCTCCGGAAAATCCACCTTGGTGATCTCTACCGTCAGGCGCGCCAGCAGGACTGACTGCCCGTCGCGCCGCACCTTCACCTCCAGCGGTTCGGTGCCCGGAGAAGACTGCATGTCCGCGCCGATCAGGCCCACGAAGCGATTGTCCGAAGCCTCTGCATGCACGAAGGGCACCGGGTGGGCACGAAAGCTGCCCCAGGGAGCCGAGTCGCCGGGCCGGATGGTAACCTCGATGCGCCCCACCCCGCCCTGGGGGATCTGAAACACCCCCTCCCCGGCGGCGGCCAAAGCCGCGGTGGTCAGGGTCAGGCTTAGTGCCAGGCCCAGCGCCAGGATGACCAGCGTGCCGCCCAGGGCGGCACCGGCAGCCAGGGCCACGCGGCGCAGCCCCCTCTCCCGCCGACAGACCCGCGCCCATGCTGTGGAGTACGCTGTGGACAATTCGACGGGGAATCCTGTGGAAAATTCTTCGAAAATCCCTGCTGCCGCCCCGGCGGAGGCCACTCCGCGGCTCCGCCGCACGCACTGCTCCGCCTTGCATCCCGAGGGGTAAATCCGATACGTTATGGGCAGGATCATTTGCAGGATCATCTGGTTGATTGTCCGTTCGCCCGTTCACCCGGCGGCTGGCTGGAGCGCCAGGCCGGAGGTTCGGTCGTTTGCTGTATTTTCGACGTGACCGACATCGGCGTTTCCCTGCCTTGCCCGTGACCGGCCGGCATGCATCCCGGGACCCAATGCTTCGGAAGCGGGAGCTCGAGTACGGGGTGGTGTGCACGGCCCATGGCGCTGCCAGCGGGTCGTCCTGAAATCCCGGGGAGGGCGCCCACCTGTCATAGACAGGGTTCCGGAGCATCCGTCCGGCACGACAAGGCGGGGATATTAATACCGTGCCCGCGGCGGGTGGCGCAACCCGCCGCGGGACTTTATTCCGTGAGGGATCTCCTCCCGCAAGACCGTGGCCAAACCCGCGGACGGTTTGCGCGGGGCGGCCTGTGGGCCGGTCTGGAGGGGGGAGATTGTGGGGACCGGGCGCACCGTTTCGGTGCCCGTCGGCCTCTTCCCGCAGCCGCTGCTTCCGCAGGGCACCTGCCCGTCGCCGGTCCGTCTCCCCGCGCCCCGTGGCGCGATCCGAGGTGTGATGGACCTGTTTGCCAACACAGAGGCCGCCGCCGGGGCGATGCCAGCCGAGACCACGGCTGCGGCCCCCCGGGTGCCGCTGGCCTGGCGCATGCGGCCACGCACCCTGGACGAGTACACCGGCCAGCCGCACCTGCTCGGCCCCGGCGGCCTGCTGCGCCGACAACTGGCCGCCCGGCGCATCGGTTCCCTGATCCTCTACGGCCCTCCTGGCTGCGGCAAAACCGCCCTTGCCCACCTGATCGCCCGCACCCTCCAGATGCCGTTCACGGAACTCAACGCGGTCACCGCCGGGGTACCGGAGATCCGCAAGGCGGTGGAAACCGCCACCCGCCACCGGCAGCATGGCGGCGGCGCCACCCTGTTGTTCATCGACGAAATCCACCGCTTCAACAAGCCGCAGCAGAGCGCCCTGCTCCCCCACGTGGAACAGGGGCTGCTGACCCTGATCGGGGCCAGCACCCAGAACCCGTTTTTTTCCATCATTCCCCCCCTCGCCTCCCGCTCCCACATCGTGGAACTGAAACCCCACGGGGCGGACGACCTCGGCGTCATTCTGGAAGCCGCTCTCGGTGACTCGGAACGCGGATTGGGAAGCCTGCCCCTGGCGGCAGAAGCGGACGCCCTGGCCTTTCTCGCCGAACGCTGCGAAGGCGACGCCCGGCGCGCCCTGAACACCCTGGAAATGGCGGCCCTGACCACCCCCCCTGACGCCAGTGGGCAAATCCGCCTGACGCGGGCGGTGCTGGAGCAGTGTCTGGGCAAGAAGGCCGTGGTCTACGACGGCGAGGACGCCCACTACGACACCGCCAGCGCCTTCATCAAGAGCATCCGGGGTTCGGACGCGGACGCCGCCCTGTATTGGCTGGCAAAAATGATCGAGGGCGGGGAAGACCCCCTGTTCATCGCCCGCCGTCTGGTGATCTCGGCCAGCGAGGACATTGGCAACGCCGACCCGCGCGGCCTGATGGTGGCCGTGGCGGCGCAACAGGCGGTCAGCGCCATCGGCATGCCGGAAGGGCGCATCCCCCTGGCCCAGGCCACCACCTATCTGGCCCTTGCCCCCAAGAGCAACGCGGCCTACCTGGCCGTGGATGCGGCGCTGGCGGACATTCGCGGCGGCATGGTGCTGCCGGTGCCGCCCCATCTACAGGACGCCCACTACCCCGGCGCCAAACGTCTGGGGCGCGGCGACGGCTATCTGTATCCACATGATTTTCCTGGCCATTTCGTTTCCCAGGACTACCTGGGGGCACGACGTTCCTACTATCGGCCCACCGGACAGGGCTTCGAGGCGCGGCTGGCGGAACGCATGGCCGACCTGCACCGGCTGGGCCAGACCCCGGTGTCCCGAACAAAACATCCCGTCCAGAACGGTTCCGACAAGCGCAGCCCCGACAAACACAGCCCCGACAAACATAGCCCCGACCGGGGGCGCCCGGAGATCTCATGAATCCCACCGACATCCTGTTAGCCGTCACGCTGCTGGCCAGCATCGGCGTCATATTTGTGCTGCTGCGCCACCACAACGGCATGGGCCGCGACCAGGCCGAGGGGCTGGCAGCGCGCATTGTCGCCAACGCCGAGCGCGAAGCCGACGTGCTGCGCCGCGCCGCAGAACTGGAAGTGAAGGACCGGCGCCAGACCGCAGCGGCGGAGCAGGAGTCCCTTGCCGGGCGCGAGGCCGAGGCCCGGCGCCTGCACCAGGAGGCGCAGCAGCAGGCTGCTGCCGTGGCCGAACAGGAACAGCAACTGGCCCGCGACCGGGCCCAGGTGAAGGAGCAAGGAGACACCATTGCCCGCACCCTGGAGCGCATTTCCGGTCTGTCACAGGAGCAGGCGCGGGAGGCCCTGATGGAACGGCTGGAGAGTGACTTCCGCTTCGATGCCGCACGCAGCCTGGCGCGCATTGAGGAGGAGGCCCGCAACGAGGCCGACGACCGCGCCCGCCACATCATCTCCAAGGCCATCCAGCGGGTGGCCGGTGACTATGTGGTAGAGGCCACGGTCACCGCCATCAACCTGCCGTCGGACGACCTCAAGGGGCGCATCATCGGCCGCGAGGGGCGCAACATCCGCGCACTGGAGACCGCCACCGGCGTCAACCTGATCGTGGACGACACCCCGGAGACCATTCTCATCTCCAGCTTCGACCCCCTGCGCCGGGAGGTGGCCCGCCGCACCCTGGAACTGCTGATGGCCGACGGGCGCTTTCAGCCCACGCGCATCGAGGACACGGTGCGCTCTGTTGAAGAAAAACTCGACGGGGAGATGCGCGAGGCGGCCAACAAGATCCTGTTCGAACTCGACATCCACGACATGCACCCGGATCTGGTGGCCACCCTGGGGCGCCTGAAGTACCGCCTCAGTTACGGTCAAAACAACCTGGCCCACGCCCGCGAGGTGGGGCTGATCTGCGGCATGATGGCCGATGAACTGGGGCTCGACCGCAAGCTTGCGGTGCGGGCCGGACTGCTGCACGATGTGGGCAAGGTGCTCAGTCATGATCAGGAGGGGGGGCACGCGGTGCTGGGGGCGGAACTGGCGGAACGCTGCGGGGAACACCCCCATGTGGTGAACGCCATCGGTTCCCACCACGGCGACGTCAAGCCGGTCACCAAGGAGGCCTATCTGGTGGCGGCGGGCGACGCCCTGTCCGCCGGGCGGCCGGGGGCGCGGCGCGAAAACATGGAACTGTACGTCAAGCGCCTGCAAAACCTGGAGCAGGTGGCCAGTTCCTTCCCCGGCGTGGACCGGGTCTATGCCCTGCAGGCCGGACGCGAGTTGCGGGTGCTGGTGGACGCCGAACGCCTCTCGGACGACGAGTGCCTGATGATTTCGCGGGACATTGCCCGTCGAATCGAAAAAGAGATCACCTTTCCCGGCCAGATCAAGGTCTGTCTGGTACGGGAATCCCGCTTCATCGAGTACGCCCGCTGATGGAGGCCACAGTGACCCCACCGGAATCCGGCCTGTTGAACATCCTGATGATCGGCGACATTGTTGGCGAGCCGGGCCGCAAGGCGGTGTTCCGCCACCTCGACCGGCTGCGTGACGAATACCGTCTGGACCTGGTCATCGGCAACGGCGAAAACGCCGCCGGAGGCTTTGGCATCACCCACGAAGTGGCGCGGGAGTTGTACCGCATGGGGCTGGACGTCATCACCACCGGTAACCACGCCTGGGACAAACCCGAGGCCCTGGACCTGTTCCGCGAGGAAAAACGCCTGCTGCGCCCCGCCAACTATCCGGAAGGCACACCGGGCAGTGGCTCCGGGCTGTTCACCACCGCCTCCGGCCACAAGGTGGGGGTGGTGCAGGTGATGGGCAGGGTATTCATGCACGCCCTGGACTGCCCGTTCCGCGCCGCCACCCGCGAGGTCAACCGCATGCGCCGCGAAACCCCGGTGGTGATCGTGGATGTGCACGCCGAGGCCAGCAGCGAAAAAATGGCCATGGGCTGGCACCTGGACGGCATTGCCTCCAGTGTGTCCGGCAGTCACACCCATGTGCAGACCGCGGACGCCCGTCTGCTGCCCGGCGGCACCGGCTACCTGACCGACGTGGGCATGACCGGCCCCATGGACGGCGTGATCGGCATGCGCAAGGACGCCGTGCTGGCGCGCTTCCTGTCCGGCATGCCCAAGCGTCTGGCGGTGGCCTCCGGCCCGGCGGTGTTCTCTGGAGCGGTGTTCTCCATCGAACCCGCCAGCGGCCGCTGCCAGCGGGTGGAGCGGGTGTATCTGCCCGATGTCTGACGGCATCCGGTATCCGGCGCGCGGGGCGGGGGCGGGCAAGACGCCGGGAAATGGGCCGCTGCCGCTGGAACCGGCGCGGGAGATCCTCTCGGTCACCTCCTTGACCCGGCGCGTGAAGAGCCTGCTGGAAGGGCAGATCGGCGTGGTGTGGCTGACGGGGGAAGTGAGCGGCCTGCGCACCCCCCCTTCGGGTCACGTCTACCTGACCCTCAAGGACGCCCAGGCGCAGGTGCGCGCGGTCATCTGGGGGTCCACCGCCCGTTACCTGTCGCGGCTGCCCGCAGACGGCGATCTGGTACTCTGCCGGGCCAGTCTGACGGTGTACGAACCACGGGGTGAATACCAGGTGGTGATCGAATACCTGGAACCGGCAGGACTGGGGGAACTCTACCGACGGTTTGAGGAAATCCGCGCCCGACTGGCTGCGGAAGGCCTGTTCGACGCGGCCCGCAAGCGGCTCCTGCCACGGCTTCCGCGCCGCGTGGCGGTGGTCACCTCGGCGGACAGTGCGGCGCTGCGCGACGTGTTGTCGGTGCTGGGGCGGCGCGCCCGGCCCCTGCCGGTGCTGGTGGTGCCCTCCCTGGTGCAGGGCAAGGACGCCCCCCGCCAGTTGATCGCCGCCCTGGAGGCGGCGATCCGTGAGCCGCAGGTGGACGTGATTATCCTGGCCCGGGGCGGTGGCGCCCCCGAGGATCTGGCGGCATTCAACGACGAGGAACTGGCCCGCGCCGTGGCCGCAAGCCCGGTACCGGTGGTGGCGGGTGTCGGTCACGAATCCGACATCACGGTGTGCGATTTTGCCGCCGACCTGCGCGCCGCAACCCCCAGCGCCGCCGCCGAACTGGTCAGCATCGGCTGGTGGGAGTTGCCCCACGAGCTGACCCGCCTCATCCGCCGGCTCGGGGCCGCCACCGGCGTCCATCTGGAGCGGCGGCGCCACCGTCTGGAGCGCGCCCGCGCCGGGCTGGCCGATCCCCGCGCACGGATGCGCCACCTGTTACAGCGTACCGACGACCTCACCCTGCATCTGGTGCGGGGGCTGCGTTTGCGGATGGTTCGGGCCGAGCGGCGGCACCACGATCTGGCCCTGCGGCTGGCGGCCGCCACTCCGGCGGCGGCGTTGCGAATGGGAAACCTGCGCGTGCATGCCGCCCGCGGCGGGCTGGCCCTGGCCGCCCGCCACATGCTGGAGGCGGCGCGGGCCCGGCTGTCCGGAACTGCGGCGCGGCTGGAAGGATTGTCACCCCTGGCGGTGCTGGCCCGGGGCTATGCCATTGTGCGCAAGGGAGACGCCGTCCTCACCCGCGCCCACGATGCGGCACCCGGTGACGAGGTGGCCGTGCGGCTGCACCGGGGGGAACTGACATGCCGGGTGACCGAATCTCGACCCGATCCCCGTCCCGAATCCCCCTTGGGGGAATAACCGACCCTTGATGGACGGTTGTCGTCCACCACCCGGTCAGTCGTCGAACGGGCTTCCCCCAGGGGGGGTTGAATAGATCAAGTCCCCCACTTCCACGAGAATCTTCTGGCGCACCAGAATTGCGGTGGAGGTTCGCTCCTGTACCGACAGCACCTGCACCAGCGCCGACTCGCGTTCCGGCAGCCGGGGGCTGGTCCACATCCCCGGCACCTCCACCTTGCGGCCGCGGCGCACCACGGTAAATTCGTTGCCGGGCTTCAGCCCGTCCTCCGCGCCCAGGTCCAGATAGACAATCTGGCCGTTGCCCAGCAGATTCATTGAATCCCTGGAATCCAGGATAATCCCGATCAGCCCGTCGGGCGCCTTGCGCTCCAGCCCTACCACCGGCGGCACGTACGGCATCAGTTCATCACCGGGCTGGATGGTTTCGTAGGCGCGCTCGATACGGGCGTGAATCAATCCATTGGCGGTGGTGTCCAGCACCCGCGCCACACCCAGCACCCGCACCAGTTTTCCCAACGCTTCGTCAGTTACCGGGTGGACCACCACGTCCCCCCCGCGCGAGATGGTCAGCATGTCGCCCGGCTGGGCGGTGCGGTGGCGCTTCAGTTTGAGGAAAATCTCGTCGCCCCGGCCCATCACCTGGCGCGGCTCGTGCATCCCCACCAGGATACCAATCGGGCGGTACCTGGGCAGGATGAATCCCGCGCCTTCCACCACGAACGGGCTGATGGCACCCCGCTTGAACTTGGCCCGCACCAGCTTTTCCGGTGATCCCGTCTGATCGGGGCGCGGCCCCAGAGCCAACATCTGGGTTTCCTGGGGCTTGAAGTCGCGGGTCAACTCGTCTTCTTCGGCGTCCACCTGGCCCACATCCCCGGCAGAATCGCTGACCCGCACCTCGCCCTCGTCGGTCTCCACCACGCCGACGGCCCCCACCTGTATTTCGGGGGCGTCAATCAATTCCTGGATTTCAACCGGCAGCATCGCCACCGGAATGCGCACGATGTCGCCGGGGTAAATAAGGTCCGGATTCATGATCTGGCCGTTGTAGTCCCACACCTTGGGCCACATGAACGGATCGGTCAGATAGGCGTCGGAGATGGCCCACAGGGTGTCGCCACGCACCACGCCGTGGGATTTGCCGCGACGCCGCTCGCCGGAGACCTCTACCAGCATGGCGCTGGAACCGGTGTCGGACACCTCCGACACTTCCGGGATGTCCACGTCGTCCACCATGGACACCGGAGTCGCCGCCGGATGCGTGGTCGCGCACGCCGCCAGCAACACCGCCGCAACACCCGCCAGCAGCCGGGCAGGGAACAGTGGGGAACTCTTCATGGTTCTCTTTCCACTCCAGATCGGTTTGTCGCCGGTGGCCCGCCGTCCGTGGCGGACCCTCTCCCGGGCCCTCGTAACCGCCCAAGCTACCTTATCGGCGCCACCGGTTGCCACCATAAAATAACCCGCCCCCGCGCAGGCGCCGGGGGAAACACAGCGTCCGCGGTTGTGGACGCCCCCCGAAATTGGCCCGGAGCGGGGCGCGGCTGGTAGAATCGAACTCCCCTTCTGGAGAGCGCGCATGATTTACCGTCCCCTGGGCGATTCCGGCGTCCAGGTCAGCGCCCTGTGCCTTGGCACCATGACCTGGGGCGAACAGAACTCCGGGTCCGAGGCCCACGCCCAGCTCGACCTGGCCCTGGAGGCGGGCGTCAACTTCATCGACGCCGCCGAAATCTATCCGGTGCCCACCTGCGCCGAAACCAGCGGCGCCACCGAGCGCATCATCGGTAGCTGGCTGAAAAATACCCGGCGCGCGTCGGGAGCGGCGCGGGCAAAAATCGTCCTGGCCACCAAGGTGGCGGGCCGCGCCGACTGGCTGCCGTGGATCCGCGACGGCGCACCGCGGCTCAACCGCACTCATATGGAACAGGCCCTGAACGCCAGTTTGCAGCGGCTGGGCACCGATTATGTGGATTTGTACCAGTTGCACTGGCCGGACCGGCACACCAATTTTTTCGGCGAACTGGGGTACGTCCACGACCCCGCCGACGTGCCGGTGCCCATTGAGGAAACCCTGCAAGTGCTGGGGGATTTCGTCACAGCGGGCAAGGTGCGCCACGTGGGGCTGTCCAACGAGACCGCGTGGGGCATGATGGCCTTCCTGCGCGCCGCCGGCCGCGCCGGGCTGCCGCGCGTGGTGGCGGTGCAGAACCCCTACAGCCTGCTCAACCGCAGCTTCGAGGTGGGCTGCGCCGAAGTCGCCATGCGCGAACGGGTGGGGCTGCTGGCCTATTCCCCCCTTGGCTTTGGCACCCTTACCGGCAAGTATTTGCAGGCCCCGCCCAAGGGCGCGCGCCTGTCCCTGCCCGGCTTTGCGCGCTTCACCCGCTACACCGGCCCCGCCGGGCGCGCGGCCACGCAGGAGTACGTGCGCATCGCCCGCCAGCACGGTATTAGCCCAACTCATATGGCCCTTGCCTACGTCTCTTCGCGCCCCTTCACCACCAGCACCATCATCGGGGCCACCACGCCGGAGCAGCTCAAGGACAACCTCGCCAGCGCACAGATCACCCTGTCCGCCGACATTCTGGAAGCAATCGATGCCGCCCATGCCCACCACCCCAACCCGTGTCCGTGAGGGGCGGAATGACGCACCCCTACCTACCAGTAGGTAAGTTCCCCGCCGATACGGAGTGCGCCCGCTGTTTTCGCAGCGATGTTCCCCTGCGTCCCGACCCGGAGATCGACGAGGTGTGGTTCTGCGAGCCGTGCTGGCAGGAGCGCGAGCGCGTCACCCAGACCCACGCCTTCGGCTACGACAACGACATCGGGGAGGAATAGAGGGGGCCGGAGAGCCCCGGCGGGCGTTAACAGCGAGGGGGGGGCGTGTGGCAGATAGCGACACTGCCTGAGAAGAGGTGTGTCATGCCCAGAAGGTTAAGGGGGCGTGGTGCGGGACACCATTCTCTTAAATTGCCTGTCAATTCCGGTCATTCTTATGCGCCAATCCAACATTTTTTTGCTGACTTGGTCACAGAGGATGACGTTACGAAGGAACAGTACGGAGCAGTAGGCGGTAGGCCACAAGTTGTCTGGCCGAATGGGCTCTTGGCCTCCGCCGCTGTCGGGATTCTTATAAACATGGTGACGCCGTGGTTTGATGCGGGTCGGCGGTCCGAGTTTCTTGCCTACGATGGGAATAATCAGTCACTCAACAGACATTCATGGATGAACTCTCCGGGTCCGAAATCGTGTCGGAACTACCCTGACCATGAGGTGGGACTCCCCCATGCGCTTTGGATGGCCGGGTGACGCCCGCCCTCACCCTAACCCTCCTCTCCCGACGCATAGGGAGCCCCCCCGAGCGCGGCAGGGCCGTGGCCTCCCGCCCGGGCCGTCGATACACTCGGGGCGAACGGCGCCAGCTTGAGAACCGGGTAGCCTCCCACGCCGGAAAAAAAGCGCGGCCAGACTCGCGATGAATCCGGGCCCCACTACATGTTTTACGCGAATACGCCTGGGGGGCTCCCCCGCCGCGAATACCGCTGGCCGCCGGGCGAACCTAGTCGTCCTGGTAGTAAGGGAGGATCTTGTCGTAGTTGACGTCCTCGGAGGTGGCGCCCCAGGGCTTTTTGCCGTAGAACAGCACCCCTTCGTCCATGATGTCGGTGAAGATGGCGCCGTGGAACTTCACCTTGCGCAGATCGGTGTGGATGAACGCCGTCTCGCGGATGGTGGAGCCTTCCAGAATCGCCCCCCGGAAGTTGGCGCCGGTGCAGTCGGTGCGCAAAAAGGTGGCGTTCTCGATCTCGGAATCGTACAGCACCGTGCCGAGCATCTTGGCATCGGTGAAATCCGCCCCCGGCATGCGGCAGACCATCAACTGTGCGCGGGACAGGTCGGCACCGGTAAAATTCACGTCCTTCATCAGGGCGCGCTGGAAAAAGGTGCGGCGGCAGATGGCGCCGGAAAAATCCACCCCTTCCGCCAGCACCTCCACCACGTAGGCGTCCGACAGGGTGGCGCCTTTCAGGCTGGTGCCTTTCAGGTTGGCGCGGGTCATGGTGGCGTGGGTAAAATCACAGCCCGACAGGTCCAGCCCCGACAGGTCGCAATACGACAGGTCGGCGTCGTAGAACGATTCGCCGGCGGCGATCATTTTTTCGACTTCTTCGCGTGTCAATGAAGCCATTGTCTCTCCTTGCCCCCCCCCGGCTGCAAAAAAGAGAACGGCCCATGCCCGCGGGGAGCATGGGCCGTTCGTCGATCGATCGGCCGATGGCCGCCCTTACGGCTTGAAACGGTCGAAGATGGCGTTCCAGTCCGGGGTGTCGGTCACGTTGTAGTATTTCTGGACCTGCTTCACCTTCTCGAAGAACACCGGCTTCTGCACCTTGTAGTACACGCCCACCGGCACCGGCGCATCGTCGCTGTGGTGGTGGTTGTACAGCTCGGCGGACTTGAGCATGGCCGTGGAGCGGTTGCCCAGGTCGGTGTGCTCGCCGGTCTCGTTGATGTCGTGAATGCGCGGACGGAAGTACGCGAAGGTGTCCACCTTGTTGTAGGTGGGGCACGGGGACAGGATGTTCACGTAGGAGAAGCCCTGGTGGGCCAGCGCCTCGTTGATCACCTTGCCCATGTGCTTGGCGTTCGCCGAGTAGGTCTGCGCCACGTAGGTGGCGCCGTAGGTGATCATCATTTCGATGGGGTTCATCGGCTCGTCCAGGTTGCCCAGGTCGCTGGCCAGGGTGCCGGGCAGGCCGGTGCGGGACAGCGGAGAGGTCTGGTTCTTGGTGAGCGCGAAGGTGCCGTTGTCCATGACGATCACGGTCATGTTCATGTTGCGGCGGGCCGCGTGCATGATGTGGCCGCCGCCGATGGCGAAGCAGTCACCGTCGCCGATGGTGACCACCACCGGCATCTCCGGACGCGCCAGGTGGGCGCCGATGGCCACCGGCACGGCGCGGCCGTGGCAGGAGTGGATGCCGAAGGAGTTCATCCACAGGGGCAGACGGCTGGAACAGCCGATGCCGGACACTGTGGTCACCGCGCTGGGGTCGTACTTCTGGTCGGCGTAGGCCTTGGCGAGGGCGCCCACCACACCGAAGTCGCCGCAGCCCGGGCACCAGGTCGGGGTGATGTCGCTGCGGTAGTCCTTCGCCTTGAGCGGCTCGGTGACATGAATATTTATGGTTGCTGGCAATGCCATGCTGTTTCTCTCCTTAGTAATCCGGAGGGTTTTTTCTGTATCCGGAAACCTAGTGAATCGCGATGCGGGCCTTGGGGGCGTCTTCCTTCAGGAGAGCGAGAGCCATGTTCTCGATTTCCTTGGGGATCAGCGGCTCGCCACGGTAGGCGTTGAACTTGATGGGCACCACGTTGGTGCGCATCTTGATCAGGTCCGCGAACTGCCCCTGGTAGTTGGCCTCCGGCACCACGACTTTCTTCACGCTGCGGGCAAACGCCTCGATCTGCTTCTGCGGCATCGGCCACAGCATCTTCGGGTAGAGGGCGCTGACCTTGTGGCCCTGGGCACGCAGACGGGAAATCGCCTCGCGGGTGACCGACTGGGTCATACCCCAGCAGATGATGCCCAGGTCGTCGCCGTCCTCGCCTTCGCGCTCGATGGGCGTGTAGGCGTCTTCGATGCCGTCGAACTTGCGCCAGCGCTTCTCGGTCATCGCGTTACGCGTTTCCGTGTTGGTGCGCGGGCCGGAGTCCTCGGCGTGCTCCAGACCGGTGGCCGCGTAGTTGGTGCCCGGGATGCCGGGGGCGCCCATGGGCGACACGCCCGAATCGGTGATCTGGTAGCGGTTGAATACCGACGGGTCGGGCTGGGGGGCGGCAAAATTGCGCTCGACCAGCTTGATCTTGCTCATATCCGGGCGGGGGATCGCCTCGGTCTGGATGGACAGGGAGGCGTCGGACAGCAGCATCACCGGCGACTGGTACTGCTCCGCCAGGTTCAGTGCGTCGATGGTCAGGTAGACGCAATCCTTCACGTCGGCAGCGGCCAGCACGATGCGCGGGGCATCGCCGTGGCTGCCCAGGGTGCAGGCGAACAGGTCGGACTGGTCGTGCTTGGTGGGCATGCCGGTGGAGGGGCCACCGCGCTGCACGTCGGCAACCACGATGGGCACCTCGGACATGATGGCCAGGCCGATCAGCTCCTGCATCAGCGAGATGCCGGGGCCGGCGGTGGCGGTGAGGGCCTTCTTGCCGGTGAAGCTGGCGCCGATTACGGTGGCCAGCGCGGAGATTTCGTCCTCGGTCTGATAGACCACGCCGCCGGTGTGGTGCATCAGGTCAACCAGGTGGTTGCCCACGCTGGTGGCCGGGGTGATCGGGTAGGCACCGTAGAACTTGGCACCGCCCATCACCGCACCCAAAGAGATGGCCTGGTTGCCCTCGAGGATGATGACGTCCTTCTGGCGGGTGGAAGCCGGGAAGGAGTGGGCCACCTTGCGGTTCGGGTAGTTGGTGCGGATCCATTCGCGGCCCAGTTCAATCGCCTTGTAGTTGAAGTCGACGATGTCCTGACCCTTTTTGATGAACTTGTCGTGGATGGAGCTCTTCAGCGACTCCTCCGGCAGGCCGAACAGCTCGATCACCGCACCCATGGCAACCATGTTCTTGGCGATGTAGTTCTTGAGCTGGTTCTTGGCGATGTCGCTCATGGGCACCGCGAACACCTGCACGCCTTCGTGCTCTTCCGGCTCGAAGTCGCCGCCGTGGGGACCGTCCCACACCATGATGGTGCCGGGGATCAGCAGGGGCTTGTTGACCTCGTAGGCCTCGCCGTTGAAAGCCACCAGAATGTTGAAGCCGTCACCCTGGGAGAGAATCTTCTCGTCGGAGATGCGCACCTGGGAGAGGGCGTAGCCGCCCTTGATCTCGGCCGGAAAGCTCTTGAAGGTCATCACTTCCATGCCGGCCCGGGTTGCGGCCTGCATGATAAAGTCGCCAGAGCTGATGACGCCCTCGCCGCCCTCGCCAGCCACCTTGATTGTCAGATCAATCGCCACGAACACCTCCTCATACAATTGATGGACCCCGACCCGCAGGATCAGGCTTCCGGCCTTTGGCCACACCGGCCCACCACTCGCGAACCGGCCCCGCTGCAACCTCGCCGGAGCCTGCAAATCCCGCCAACAGGCACCTTCCTTTAAGAACGTTGCCCAGTATAGAACAGAACTTTCGCCTGCGCTACAAGCGAATCCACCGCCCAACTCCGATTTTCGCGGACAGGAAACCGGGGCTGCAACAGAGGCGGCGGCGGGACGCCGAAAGGCGCCCCGTCTTTACCCCCGAAACTCAACAAAGAGGCCTCGTCATACCAAATATTCGTTGACCAGCAATTCCCCCCTCTTCTATTCTGAGTCACGTTCACGATGCTCGGTGAAGGCCTGCAGCACGCCCGACAGCGGGCGCGTGTCCCTGTTTATGGTCTGTACTCGGTATATAGTGGTTAACCAGTCACCATTTTCGTATGGTGCCGTCCTTCAGGTTCGGGAGGTCCTATTCTGATGTCCGATAAAACGCAAGGCCAGTTCCCCTACCCCGGGATCGATGGAACCGGTGACGGTTCAGCGGCGGTCGCGTATGTCGAGGCCCGCGCCTCCGACGCCGCTGCGGCCTACCCGATCACCTCCTCGACCATCATGGGGCAGAACTACCAGGTGTTTGTGGCCAACGGCTTCAAAAACGCCTGGGGCAAGCAGATCGGCTGGCTGGAGCTGGAGAGCGAGCATTCCTCGGCTTCCGCCTGCGAAGGCTACGCTCTGGCGGGCGGGCGGGTGGTGAACTTCACTTCCGGCCAGGGGCTCATCCTGATGAAGGAGGTGCTCTACACCACCAGCGGCAAGCGCCTGCCCGTGGTGCTGCATATCGCCTCCCGCGCCCTCACCAGCCAATCCCTGAACGTGCATGCCGGTCACGACGACGTGATGGGCGTAACCGACGTGGGTTGGGGCATCATCTTCGCCAAGAACGTGCAGGAGTCTGGGGATTTCGGCCTCATCGCCCGGCGTACCGCCGAAAAGGGCCGCACCCCGTTCATGAGCGTGCAGGACGGCTTTCTGGTGTCCCACACCATCGAGAACCTGCGCTACCCGGAAGACGACCTGGTGCGCGAGTACCTGGGGCCCCGGGAGCAAAACGTGCGCAAGCTGTTCGATCCCGAGTTCCCCCTGATGACCGGGGTGGTGCAGAACCAGGACGCCTACATGCAGGGCAAGATCGCCCAGCGCGTGTACTACGATGCGCTGCCGCAGATACTCAACGACTCCTACGACGAGTTCTATCGCCTTACCGGGCGCCGCTACCAGAACGTCGAGTGCACCATGATGGACGATGCGGAATACGCCGTCATCTCCATGGGCACCACGTCGGAAACGGTGGTCTCGGCACTGGAAGTGATCCGCGCCAAGGGCATCAAGTGCGGCGCCATCAACATGACCACCTTCCGCCCCTTCCCGGGCGCCGAGGTGGCCGCCGCCCTGAGCAAGGTCAAGGCATTTTCGGTCATTGAGCGCTGCGACGTGCCGGTGATGGAGGAAAACCCCCTTACCACCGATATCCTGGCAGCCTTGGCCAAGGCCCAGATGGGTACTCCGGGCTATCCGGAGATTGGCAAGCTGCCGGTGTGCCACTCCGGTTCCGGCGGCCTCGGCTCCCGCGACGTGACCCCGGGTCACATCATCGCCATTGCCAAAAACATGGCCGCCGGCGGGGCCGGCAAGCGCTACTTCTCCATCGGCATCGAACATTCCACCGCCCTGGAGATCGAGGAGGAGCCGGATGTGCGGCCGGCCGGGTCGTTCTCGATCCGCGGCCACTCGGTGGGTGGTTACGGCTCCGTGACCACCAACAAGGTCATCGCCACCCTGATGGGCGAGATCTTCGGCTTCAAGGTGCAGGCGGCGCCCAAGTACGGCTCCGAAAAGAAGGGTTTGCCCACCAACACCTACCTGTCGGTGGTGCCCAAGGGCAAGATCCTCACCCACTGCGAGTTGCAGCAGGTGGATTTCGTGCCGCTGATGGACCCCACCACCTGGTACATGGGCAACCCCCTGGTGGGCATGCAGTCGGGTGGTACCGTCTTCCAGCACACCGACGCCAAGGGCCCCCAGGAATTGTGGGACTCCCTGCCGGGTTACGCCAAGTACTACATGAAGGAAAACGGCACCCGCTTCTTCGGCGTGGATACCATCGCCATCGCTCGCGAGAGCTGCCAGAACGACCCGTCGCTGATCCAGCGTTTCCAGGGCGTGGTGCTGCTGGGCGTGTTCTTGCGGGTCACGCCGTTCAAGGAGAAGGCCGGCATGTCCGACGTCGACCTGTTCAAGCAGGTGGAAGAGCCGCTGCGGCGCTTCTTCGGCAAAAAAGGCGAAGCGGTGGTGCAGGACAACCTGATGGCCGTCAAGCGCGCTTATGAGCGGGTGTTCGAGGTGCCGCGGGCAATCATCGACGCCACTCCGGCCCATGTATTGGCCGAGGGCAAGGCGGACTGGGAGGCCAAGGGCAAGGACGTCAACGCGTTCTTCATCTGACGCGCCCAGACCTGCCATCGGTCCGCCGGTGGCAGGCGCGGTAGACCGGAAAAGTCACGAACAGCGGCTGCGGGCGTTGGTCCGGGCCGGAATATAGCTGTAAGGATCGGAACCCATCATGAGCCAGGAAGTTCACTACCTCAAGATCACCCGGCCTACCCCCGAATGGTACGACGCCAAGCGCGCCTACGAGGTCATCGACGCCTACAACACCGGCGCCGGTTCCTCCCAGCGTGCCGACGAATTCGTGGCCAATTCCGTGGTGCCCGCCGCCACCGGCAGCCTGCGCGATTTCTCCTACATCGCTCCGGACCTGCCCGAGTTGATGGCCGAAAACTGCGTGGGCTGCATGGATTGCGTGCAGAACTGCCCGGACACCGCCATCTTCGGCAAGGTGGCCACGCGTGGCGAACTGGACTCCACCCTGGCCCAGTTCCCCGATGGGCAGCGCGGCCTTCTGGGCAGCCAGTTTGTGGAAACCGCCAAGTATTTCAAGGCCTTCGAGAAGCGCCGTGAGAAAGACGGCTGTGGCCCAGAGGGCGCCATGTTCGGCATCTTCATTGATCCCACCAAGTGCAAGGGGTGCGGCGAGTGCGTGGAGGTCTGCGGTGACCGTCAGGCCCTGAAAATGATCAAGAAGACCCCGGACAACCTGCCGGACTACTTCGCCATGTGGCAGTTGCACAACCGCCTGCCGTCCAGCCCCACGGATTACATTAACCCCAAGGTGGCGGTGGACAACATGCTGTTGCCCATGGCCAACCAGCAGTACGTCGGCGGCGCCGGTTCCTGCATGGGTTGCGGCGAGGCCTCGGTGATCCGTCAGGCGCTGGCGGCCACCTTCGAGCGCGTGGGCGAGAACTATGGCATCGTGGCCGCTACCGGCTGCCAGACCGTGTATGGCTCCACCTACCCGTTCAACCCGTTCTCGGTGCCATGGACCAACTCCCTGTTCGAGAACGCCCCCACCGATGCCATGGGCATCCGTGCGTTCTGGGACGAGACCGGACACGGCGACCGCGTGCTGTGGGTGTTCGGCGGCGACGGCGCCATGAACGACATCGGCTTCCAGGCCTTGTCGCGCATGCTCGCCAGCGGCATGAACATCAAGGTGCTGGTGTTGGACACCCAGGTGTATTCCAACACCGGTGGCCAGACCTCCACGGCCTCCTTCATCGGCCAGGAAGCCAAAATGAGCATCCACGGCAAGAAGGATCAGGGCAAGCTGGAGCGCCGCAAGGAGCTGGGGCAGATCTGCATGATGCACCCCAACACCTTTGTGGCCCAGACCGTGGGACCCATGACCGGCCACTTCTACAAGGCCGTCAACATGGCCTTGGACCACAACGGACCTGCGGTGATCAACGTGTTCACCACCTGCCAGCCGGAGCATGGCGTGGCCGACGACATGGCTGCCGCCCAGGCCAAGCTGGCGATGGAGAGCCGGGCCTTCCCGATCTTCATCTACAACCCGGACGGGGGCCGCACCATGCGGGAAAAACTCTCCCTCATGGGCAACCCCAGCGTGGACCGGGACTGGGCCGTCAAGAAGCGCAAGGACGGCTCCACCGAGACCGTCTCGTTCCTCGATTGGTGCCGCACCGAAGGCCGCTTCAAGAAGCACTTCGGCAAGAATGGCGAGCCCACCAAGCTCCTGGTGCAGAGCCAGCAGGAGCGCCTCGAGAATTGGTGGCAGCTCCAGGACCTGGCCGGAATCCTCAACAAGGATCACGACAACAAGGCCTGACGTTCGCGCCGGATCCCGCTTGGCCGGGATCCGGCGGTCCGTCGGACCGGGGCCTTGTCCCTCCCCGGCCTGCGCATTCCCCTGTCATCAGGAGGTACCTGCTCATGAAGCGTCTGCGCGACAAGCTAATTGCAGATTTGACCCATCCGCGCCCCCTTACCGATCAGGTGGTGAGGGCGTTGATGGACCGTTGCGAGTTGCAGAGCAACCAGATTGCCGCCTTCCTGCGGGAGCGGGCTGCCGATCTCGAAGAGGCGGAGCTCGACACCATTTTCTCCCCCATGTACACCCCATCGTGGAGCGACCGCGCCCGCTATGTGGAAGAGCGCGAGCGGCTGGATCTGTCCCCGGCGGTGCTGACGGCGATCATCGAGGATCTGTCCCAGGGCGGCCTGTGCGCGGCCTACCTGTACGAAGAGGAGATGGTCAGCATGCCCCTGCCCGAGGTCATCATCGACCGTTGGGTGCGGCGCCTGCACCTGGAGGTGACCCTGCCGGAACGGATCTCTCAGGCCATTGAGGCCACCATCCCCACGGATCATCAGGCCGAGGTCAAGGCCCTGTCCGGACACGCAGACTGGCACCGCGATGGCCGCGAGGAAATTCTGCTGGCGTTCCTCACCGGTTTCGCCCGCAGCGGGCGCTTTGTGCCGGAAAAATTCGAATACCTCACCGGCCTGATCCACACCTACCGGCCACGGGACGTACACCACTTCGCCCAGCAGATCGAGGCATTGCTCCAGTCCTACCACGAGGAGAACTCGGAGCACTTCTTCGATTCCCACCTCAAGGAGGCCTATGGCCCGGCAGGGGGCATCAACCCGGTGCGCGATACCTACGGCGCCGATCGCAAGCGGCAGATGGCCCTGGCCACCCAGTTGCAGCACGACCTGTCGGAATACCTCACCACAGCCCCCTGAGATCCGGCTCCCCCGTCGCCAACGGCCGGAGTTGCGGCTGGAGGGGGGAGCGAAAGATTTTCCCCCGGCTTTTTTCCCGATTTTTCTTGCTCCGTAGAGGGGAAAGCGCGTGGCATCACCTCCCGGCATCGGGAGCCGATCATTACGAATATTGGGCATTTTTCCGCAATTTTTCGTGGTCTGCGGCGGGGTTTTCATGCTCTTTTTGTGGGCTTTTCTGCCCGCTCCCTCCCCTTCCTCCCATTGTGGATAACCCGGGTAATCTGCTAAATTGTGCGGCAGAGGCACCGTCTGTGGCCCGCCAGCCAGCGGGCCACACCCTGGGCCGCAGCGGGCGGCATCCCGGCGGGTCCGGATGGGGGTGAGCGGTGGCGGCGGATTGCCGTGGACCCGGAAATCATTTTTTGACACTGGGGGCCCCGAGGGGAGATGGACGATCAGGTGCGGCAACCCCAATCCGCCAACCCTTCCGCCGATGGCGGCTGGGGGGCGGTGCAGGACGCCCTGGCCCAGGCGCTGGGCATGGCGGTGGGCCGCTGTGATCGGGCCACCCCCCGGGACTGCGCCAGCGTCTCCCTCGACAGCCCTATCTGTCACCTGCTGCGCCAGCACCCGGAGGCCGCGGTGCGGTGTGCCGAGCAGTGCGACGAGGGCATTGAGATGTCCATGCGGACCGGGCGCACCCAGTTGTTCCAATGCCACGCCCGCCTGTCGGTGTTCATCACCCTTCCTGATTTGCCCAACGGCACGCGCCACCCCCACTCCCAGGCCCTGATCGGCGGCCGGACGTTCTTGTCCTACGAGGAGGTTCACCGTTTTCGGGCCTATGCCGATGAACTGGGGCTGCCCACCGAGGCAGTGGAAGCGCTGATTCCCGACATCCGCGTGGTCACCCTGGCTCGGGTCAAGGAGGCACTGGAGCAGGTGCGGACCGTCGCCGGCGCAGTGATGGCGCTGGAACGCCAGTTGGGGGAATCCCGCGAGCAGGCCTCGCGCCTGCGGTACCTGATGGAGGTGTTCGGGGGGCTTGAGGGAGAATCCCCGGAGGAACTCGCCAACGCCGCGCTGAACGGTCCCGCCGTGGTCTTTGACGCCACCGCCGGGGTGGTGCTGGAGCGCCCCTCCGGCAGCGACCGCTATGTGGTTACCAGCGTGTTTCCCGGCAAGGGCAGCGCGTTTTCCGGTGACGCTCTGGGCGGCCTGGAGATTGCTGCAACCGGCTGGCTGGACCGCGCCGCCCAAGGCGAGAGTGGCAGCCGCTTCGACTCGATTTACGACATGCTGCGCGCCGGGTTTCCCGCCGAGACCACCGGGGTGGAACTGTTCCCGTTTTCGACCCCCGGCCACACCCGCGTGGTTGTTCTGCTAAACACCCCGCTGGAGGACGATGCGCGGGTGGCGATTACCCTCTATGTCCGCCACGCCGCCCTGCTCACAGAGCGCCACTCCGCCCAGTTGCACGGCGAAGATGACACCCTTGGCGGCATCCCGGAAATTGCCCCGGCTCTGTGGGAAACCGATGACTACGACGCGTTGTGTGCCGGCGTGTTGAAGGGGGCCACCGCCTGCCTGGAGGCCGAACAGGGTTCGGTTATGCTGCTGGATGACAAGCAGGAATCCCTGTCGATCCGCGCCATCCAGGGGGTGAACATCAAATATGTGGAGTATGTGAAGCTGCGCCGTGGTGAGGGAATTGCCGGCATCGTCCTGGAGCGGGGGGAGCCCCTGCTGGTGGAGGACATCGCCGAGCATCCGGAATTCCGCAGTGGCATCCGCGCCCGCTATCGGGGCCGCTCGTTTTTGAGCGTGCCGATTCAGCTCAACGATTTGTCCCTGGGGGTAATCAACGTCACTGACAAGCGCGGCGGTGGGGTTTTTACCCGCCGCGACCTGCGCCGTCTGTTGGCCATCAGCCACCAGGCCGCGCTGGCCATCGACCGCATCCGCACCCGGGAACAGACCGAGGAGCTGCGGCGCGCCACCATGACCGACTACCGCTCCGGATTGCTCAACGCCCAGGCTTTTGACCAGCGCCTGCAGGAAGAGGTGGAGCGCGCCCAACGCTACCCTTATGCCAGCCCCCTGTCCCTGCTGGTGGTGGACATTGACCATTTCAAGCACATCAACGACAACTTCGACTACCTGGCCGGGGACGACTGCATCGTTGCCTGTGCGCGCCTGTTGCAAGCGGGCACCCGTACCATCGACTCGGTATTCCGGCGCGGCGGCGAGGAATTTACGGTGATCCTGCCCCACACCGGGCGGGAGGCTGCGGTCAAACTCGCGGAACGCCTGAGGCAGTCCATTGAAGATCACCGGGTGATCACCCCCCACGCCCCGCACCCGCTGTCATTCACCGTGTCCGGCGGGGTGGCCACCTTCCCTGAGGATGGCGAGAGCGCCATGGGGCTGTTCCAGCGCGCCACCCAGGCCCTGCACGTGGCCAAGAAGACCGGTCGCAACAAAGTGCTGCCACTGCCCCCCAACCTGCCGGTATAGCAGCGGCGGGGGCCGTTCCGTGGGGGCCGTTTTGTCGCAGCCGCTCCAGCTCACGCCCTCCGGCACGCCCTCCGGCACGCCCTCCGGCACGTCCTCCCGCACGTCCTCCGGCACGTCCTCCGGCACGTCCTCCGGCACGTCCTCCGGCACGTCCTCCCGCACGTCCTCCGGCACGTCCTCCCGCATTATCCCCTCCCCGCCAGGCACCCTCCCTTCTTTCGGCAGGCTGGAAGGTGACCTATGGCTCCCGATTGTCCTTCCGCAGGCCTTTTTTCCGGTTGGACACGCCCCAACCGGGGGAACAGCCGGGGGGATCGGTCTGGAGAAAAGCGCTCTATAGGGATCGATAATCCAGCATTCCTCCAATCACACATTAATCCGATCTCCCTATGTCGTTTTTTTGGGGTGATACCGGATACAGCCCCCGGGCAGGTCTCTGCCGGCATCTGGGGGCGGATCGCGTGGTGCATGGAGGCCTATAGCTGCCCGTTACCCGTCCGTATTCCCCATGCACCGCCGCTGCACACCAAACGGAAACGGCCCGTCCCCCGGAAAGGGAGGCGGGCCGTTTTCATGTGTGGAGCCAATCCGAAACCCCGGCGGGCGGGGCGTTCGGCAGGGCCACGGGGCCTAGGAGGAAGCCGCCTCCTGATCCTGCACCACCACATCCGGCACTACCGGGGCCAGGTTGCGGCCCCTGCCTGCGGCACCCTCGGCGGCGGCGCCCATGGCTGCCACCTGGGCATCCACCACGCGCGAAGCCTCCTGCCGGGCCATGTCCACGTCCACCGGCACATAGCTGCGGCGGTAACCCCGGTGGCCAGTGCCCGCCGGGATGCGGCGACCGACGATGACGTTTTCCTTGAGGCCCGCCAGTTCATCCACTCGGCCAGACACCGCCGCCTCGGTCAGGACGCGGGTGGTCTCCTGGAAGGAGGCCGCGCTGATGAACGAGTCGGTGGACAGGGCCGCCTTGGTGATGCCCAGCAACAGGGGGCGTGCCGTGGCCGGGTTGCCGCTGGCGGCCATCACCTGCTGGTTGGTGTCGGCAAAGGTGAAGCGGTCCACCAGGCCGTCCGGCAGGAACGGGGTATCGCCCGGATCGACGATCTGGACCTTGCGCATCATCTGCCGCACCACCACTTCGATGTGCTTGTCGTTGATGGCCACACCCTGCAGCTTGTACACCTCCTGAACCTCGTTCACGATGTACTTCTGCAACTCCTTGGGCCCCAGGATCGCCAGAATGTCGTGGGGGTTGGCGGCGCCGTCCATGAGCGGCTCGCCGGCCTCCACCCAGTCACCCTCGTGCACGTTGATGTGCTTGCCGCGGGGAATGAGGTACTCGTGCTCCTCGCCCACCTCGTTGCGCACGATCAGCTTGCGCATGCCCTTGACGAAGCCGCCGAACTCCACCGCGCCGTCGATCTCCGAGATCACCGCACACTCCTTGGGGCGGCGGGCCTCGAACAACTCGGCCACACGCGGCAGACCGCCGGTGATGTCCTTGGTCTTGGTGGTTTCACGCGGGATCTTGGCCAGCACGTCCCCAGGGAACACCCGGGTACCTTTTTCCACCAGCAGGTTGGCGCCGGAGGGCAACAGGTAACGGGCATGGCCACGGCCATCGGGCAGCATCTGGGTGCGGTGCGCCTCGTCCTTGATGGAGATACGCGGCCTGAGGGAGGTGTCGGAGAACTCGGTGATCACGCGGCGGGAAATACCCGTCACTTCGTCCACCTCGTCACGCATGGTGACACCCTCGGTGATGTCTCCGGTGGCGACCACGCCCTCCACCTCGGTGAGGATGGCGTTGGAGAACGGATCCCACTCCACCAGCTTCTGGCCCGGAGTCACTTCCGCGCCTTCCTCGACGAACAGCTTGGCGCCGTAAACCACCGCGTATTTTTCCTTTTCGCGGCCGGCCTCGTCGATGGCAATTTTGGCCTTGCGGTTCATCACCACCAGCTGGCCGTTACGGTCACGTACGCTCTTCATGTCGATGAAGCGGACGGACCCCTTGTTCTTGGCCTTGAGGATCGATTCTTCGGCCACCTTGCTGGCGGTGCCGCCGATGTGGAAGGTACGCATGGTGAGCTGGGTACCCGGCTCGCCGATGGACTGGGCGGCAATCACGCCCACGGCCTCGCCGATCTGGGCCATACGTCCGCTGGCCAGGTCGCGGCCGTAGCACTTGCCGCACACGCCACGGCGCAGTTCGCAGGTAAGCACGGAGCGGATACGCACCTCGTCAATGCCGGCGTCCACGATGGCGGTGGTGCGGTCCTCGTCGATTTCTTCCCCCGCAGGCACCAGCACGCTGCTGTTGACCGGGTCGAGGATGTCTTCGCAGGCCACGCGGCCGAGGATGCGCTCATCGAGGGAGCCCACCACCTCGCCGCCTTCCACCAGGGCGGTAACGGTGATGCCGTCCAGGGTGCCGCAGTCGACCTCGGTGACGATGATGTCCTGCGCCACGTCCACCAGGCGGCGGGTGAGGTAACCGGCGTTGGCGGTCTTCAGCGCCGTGTCCGCCAAGCCCTTGCGCGCACCGTGGGTGGAGATGAAGTACTGCAGCATGGTGAGGCCCTCACGGAAGTTGGCCGTGATCGGGGTCTCGATGATTTCGCCGGTGGGTTTGGCCATCAGGCCGCGCATACCGCCAAGCTGCTTGATCTGCGCCGCGGAACCACGTGCGCCAGAGTCGGCCATCATGTAAATGGAGTTGAAGTCGGCACCGGCCTCGCCGCCGCCATTCTTGACCATATCCTCACGCTGACGAAGGTCGTCCATCATGGTCGCCGCCAGGGCGTCGGTGGTGTGGGACCAAACGTCCACCACCTTGTTGTAACGCTCACCCTTGGTGATGAGTCCCTCTCCGTACTGGCGCTCAATCTCGTTCACCTCGTTGCGGGCCTTGCCGATCAGGGCCTCCTTGGTGGCGGGGATGTGCATGTCGTCGATGCAAATGGAAATGCCGGCCCGGGTTGCGGACTGGTAGCCGATGGCCTTGATGTCATCGAGCAGCTTCACGGTGGGGGCGATGCCCGCCTGGCGGAACACCGTGTTGATGAGGCGCGAAACGTTCTTCTTGCCCATTTCCTTGTTGGCGATCTCGAACGGAATGCCCTCGGGCAGGATTTCCGACAGCAGCACGCGACCGGCGGTGGTCTGGAAACGCTCGCCGCCAATGCGCACGTTGATGCCCGCGTGGTAATCCAGTTCGCCCTGATCCACGGCAATGCGCACCTCGGTGGGGCCGAAGAACGTCCGCCCCTCACCCTTGCAACCCTTGCGCTCCTTGGTCAGCCAGTAGCAACCCAGCACCATGTCCTGGGACGGCACCATGATCGGCTGGCCGGAAGCGGGAGAAAGGATGTTGTTGACGGCCATCATCAACACCCGCGCCTCGATCTGCGCCTCGATCGACAGCGGCACGTGGACCGCCATCTGGTCACCGTCAAAGTCGGCGTTGAAGGCGGTACAGACCAGCGGGTGCAGGCGAATCGCCTTGCCTTCCACCAGCACCGGATCGAAGGCCTGGATACCCAGGCGGTGCAGGGTCGGGGCACGGTTGAGCATGACCGGGTGCTCGCGGATGACCTCGTCCAGCACGTCCCACACCACGTCTTCTTCCATCTCCACCATGCGCTTGGCGCTCTTGATGGTGGTGCAGAAGCCCTTGGCCTCCAGACGCTCGAAGATGAACGGCTTGAACAACTCCAGGGCCATCTTCTTGGGCAGGCCGCACTGGTGGATACGCAGTTCCGGGCCGACCACGATCACGGTACGGCCGGAGTAATCCACGCGCTTGCCGAGCAGGTTCTGGCGGAAACGCCCCTGCTTGCCCTTGAGCATGTCGGACAGGGACTTCAGGGGACGCTTGTTAGCGCCGCGAATGGCGCGGCCGCGACGGCCGTTGTCGAACAGGGCGTCCACCGACTCCTGCAACATGCGCTTTTCGTTGCGGATGATCACCTGCGGCGCCTTGAGCTCGATAAGGCGCTTGAGGCGATTGTTGCGGTTGATCACGCGGCGGTACAGGTCGTTCAGGTCGCTGGTGGCGAAGCGGCCGCCGTCCAGGGGCACCAGAGGACGCAGGTCCGGGGGCAGCACCGGCACCACGGTGAGGATCATCCACTCCGGCCGGTTGTTGGACTGCAGGAACGCCTCCACCACCTTCTGCTGCTTGATCAGCTTGTTCTTGGTGGTCTGGCTGGTGGCGGCACGGATCTGGCCGGAGAGTTCCGCCGACATGCCCTCGAGGTCAAGTGCGGCCAACAGGGTGCGGATCGCCTCGGCGCCCATGCCCAGTTTCAGGTCGGGGTATTCGGCCAGGTGTTCACGGGCCTCGGTCTCCGTCAGCACCTGGCGCGGCTGCAACGGGGCGCTGCCCGGGTCGAGCACGATGTGGGCCTCGAAGTAGAGAACCCGCTCCAGGTGGTTGAGGGTGACATCCAGCAGGTTGCCGATGCGGCTCGGCAACCCCTTGAGGAACCAGATGTGCGCCACCGGCGCGGCCAGTTCAATGTGGCCCATGCGCTCGCGGCGCACCTTGGACTGGATCACCTCGACGCCGCACTTGTCGCACACCACGCCGCGGTGCTTCATGCGCTTGTACTTGCCGCAGGAACACTCCCAGTCCTTGGTGGGACCGAAGATGCGGGCGCAGAACAGCCCATCCTTCTCCGGCTTGAAGGTACGGTAGTTGATGGTCTCGGGCTTCTTGACTTCACCGTAGGACCAGGACCGGATTTTCTCCGGACTGGCCAGGTGGATCCGCAGGGCATCAAACTGGATGGCGGCCCGGGAACGATCGTAGAAGCTGGTCAGCATGTGCACTCCGCGTAACGTGTAATCGACCGAAAATCGCGGGGGGTGGCCATTTGCGGCCTCCCCCCGTCCATCTGCCGGGGGGGGACCGATCAGGTGTCCGCCGCCCGCAGCAGTTCAACCTCCAGACCAAGGGCCTGGAGTTCCTTGATGAGCACGTTGAACGACTCGGGGATGCCGCTCTCGAGGTACGGTTCACCCTTGACGATGGACTCGTACATCTTGGAGCGCCCCGGCACGTCGTCGCTCTTGACGGTGAGGAACTCCTGCAAGGTGCTGGCGGCGCCGTGGGCCTGCAGGGCCCACACCTCCATCTCACCCAGACGCTGGCCACCGAACTGCGCCTTGCCGCCCAGCGGCTGCTGGGTCACCAGGGAGTAGGGTCCGATGGAACGGGCGTGGATCTTGTCATCCACCAGGTGATGCAGCTTGAGCATGTACATCTGACCCACGGTCACCGGGCGCTCGAACAGATTGCCGGTTTTGCCGTCGCGCAGTTGTACCTGACCGGAGCGCGGCAGTCCCGCCTTCTCCAGCAATTCCTTGATCTCCACCTCCTTGGCGCCGTCGAACACCGGCGTCGCCACGTGGATGCCCAGGGTGGCGGCAGCCCAACCGAGGTGGGTTTCGAGGATCTGACCCACGTTCATACGCGAAGGCACACCCAGCGGGTTGAGCACAATGTCCACGGGGGTGCCGTCCGGCAGGTACGGCATGTCTTCCACCGGCAGCACGCGGGAAACCACGCCCTTGTTGCCGTGGCGACCGGCCATCTTGTCGCCCACCTGGATCTTGCGCTTCATGGCCACGTAAACCTTGACCAGCTTGAGCACACCGGGCGGCAGCTCGTCGCCCTTCTTGAGGCGTCCTACGCGCTCGTCGAACACGTTCTGGAGTTCGCCGCGCTTTTCGCGGAAGCCCATCTCCAGCCGCTCGATGGCGTCCTGGTCTTCGGCCTTGGCCAGCACCACGTTGTGCAACTGGTCGTTGGGAATCTGCGTCAGGGCATCGGCGTCAATGGCCCGGCGGCGCTTGAGCAGCACTTCGCCGGATTCGGGGTGCATGTAGTCCCGCGCGCTTTCCTTGCCCACCAGGGCGCGGCGCAGGTTGGACATGAACTCCTCTTCCAGCACGCGCACCTGGTCGCGGTGGTTGCGCTCCAGACGCTGGATGTCCTGGAACTCGATGGTGCGGGACCGCTCGTCCTTCTCGGTGCCCTTGCGGGAGAAGATCTTCACGTCCACCACCACACCGCTGGTGCCAGGCCCCATGTACAGGGAGGCGTCCTTCACGTCGCCGGCCTTTTCGCCGAAGATCGCGCGCAGCAGCTTTTCTTCCGGGGTGAGTTGGGTTTCACCCTTGGGGGTAACCTTGCCCACCAGGATCGAACCGGGCTTGACCTCGGCACCAATGCGGATGATGCCGGACTCATCCAGGTCGGCCAGGATCTCCTCGCCAACGTTGGGAATGTCGCGGGTGATCTCCTCCGGACCCAGCTTGGTGTCCCGGGCCTCGATGGAGTACTCCTCGATGTGCACCGAGGTATAGACATCCTCGCGCACCAGCCGCTCGGAGAGCAGGATGGCGTCCTCGTAGTTGTAGCCTTCCCAGGGCATGAACGCCACCAGCACGTTCTTGCCCAGCGCCAGTTCGCCCATCTCGGTGGACGGACCGTCGCACAGGATACGACCGGCTTCCACGCGCTGCCCCACCGACACCAGCGGTTTCTGGTTCATGCAGGTGTTCTGGTTGGAACGCTGCCACTTGATGAGGGAGTAAATGTCCACCGGGGCGCCGCTGCCCACCTGGTCGTCATCCACGCGAATCACGATGCGCGCGGCGTCCACGCTTTCCACCATGCCGGAGCGGGAGGCACGCACCACGTAGCCGCAGTCGCGGGCCACGATATGCTCAATACCGGTACCCACCACCGGAGCTTCGGAACGCAGCAGGGGCACTGCCTGACGCTGCATGTTGGAACCCATCAGGGCACGGTTGGCGTCGTCGTTTTCGAGGAACGGAATCAGGGCCGTGGCCACCGACACGATCTGCCGCGGGCTCACGTCCACGTAATCCACGTGTTCCGGCGTCACCATCAGGAAGTCGCCGGCGCGGCGCACCAGCACCATCTCCTCCTGGAAGGAACCGTCCTTCTTGAGCGGTGTGTTGGCCTGGGTGATGGAGTAGTTTTCGCCCTCCACTGCAGACAGGTACTCCACCCGATCGGTGACTTTGCCATCCGCCACCTTGAGGTAGGGGCTCTCGATAAACCCGAACTGGTTAATGCGGGCGTAGGTGGCCAGCGAGGTGATAAGGCCGATGTTGGGGCCTTCCGGGGTCTCGATGGGGCAGATGCGCCCGTAGTGGGTCGGATGCACGTCGCGCACGTCAAAACCGGCGCGTTCACGGGTCAGACCGCCGGGCCCCAGCGCGGACAGACGCCGCTTGTGGGTGATCTCGGACAGCGGGTTGGTCTGGTCCATGAACTGGGACAGCTGTGAGGAGCCGAAGAACTCCTTGATGGCCGCCGACACCGGCTTGGCGTTGATGACGTCGTGGGGCACCGCCTCCGGCAACTCCACCAGGTTCATGCGCTCCTTGACGGTGCGCTCCATGCGCACCAGGCCGATGCGGAACTGGTTTTCCAGCAGTTCACCCACAGCGCGCACGCGGCGATTGCCCAGGTGGTCGATGTCGTCCACCTCGCCGCGCCCGGAGCGCAGCGCCACCAGGTAGCGCACCACCTCAACCACGTCGGACTTGTCGAGGGTGCGGTGCTCCAGGGGCAGCTTGATACCGAGCTTGGCGTTCATCTTCAGGCGTCCGACCTGGGACAGGTCGTAGCGCTTGGCGTTCTGGAACAGATCAAGGAACAACGCCTGGGAGGCCGCGATGGTCGGGGTTTCGCCAGGACGGATGCGCTTGTAGATTTCGACCTTGGCCTCCTCCGGGCTGGAAACACGTTCCAGGGCCATGGTGTCGCGAATCACCGACAGCACCCGCACGCCGTCGATAAACAGCAGCGAGATGTGATCGATGCCCGCACCCTGAATGGTGGCCAGATCCTCCTGGGAGATCTCCTCGTTACGCGCCACGATGACGTCACCGCTACCGGGATGCACGATGTCGTGGGCGGCCACGCGGCCGACCAGACCTTCCCGGGTCATGGGAATCGAGGTGACCCCTGCGGTCTCCATGCGCTTGATGGCGGCCTTGGTGATCTTGTTGCCTTCCTTGACCAGCACATCGCCGCTGTCCGGATGGATGATGGCGACTGCCGAGCGCAATCCGGCATGCACCTCCGGAGACAGATCAGCGGTAACTTGGTCGCCACGGAAGCGGATTTCTTCCACCGGGTAGTACATCGAAAGGATGTCCTCGGTGGAGAAGCCGAACGCCTTCAGCAGCACCGTGGCCGGCAGCTTGCGGCGCCGGTCGATGCGGACGTACAGGTGATCCTTGGTATCAAATTCGAAGTCCAGCCACGAGCCCCGGTAGGGGATGACCCGGGCGGAAAACAGCACCTTGCCGGAGGCGTGGGTCTTGCCCTTGTCGTGGGAGAAGAACACGCCCGGTGAACGGTGCAACTGGCTGACCACCACCCGCTCGGTGCCGTTGATGATGAAGGTGCCGGTATCGGTCATCAGGGGCAGTTCGCCCAGATAGACCTCCTGCTCCTTGACCGAAACCGGGGTGCGGGTGCCACCCTCGCTCTGCTCGAACACCACCAGGCGCGCCTTGATGCGCAGGGAGGCGGCATAGGTCATGCCACGCTCCAGACACTCGCGGACGTCGAACTTGGAGCGCCCCAGGGTGTATTCGATGAACTCAAGCTGGGCGTTGCCGTTGTAGTCCCCGATGGGGAAAACACTCTCGAACGCGGCCTGCAGGCCCATGTCCTTGCGGCGCGCAGGGGGTACATCGTGCTGCAGGAATTCCGCGAAGGACCCCGCCTGTACCCGGATCAGATCGGGTACCCCAAGCACCTCACGCTGCTTGGCAAAATTGAGACGTTCACGCAATCCGCACTGGACGGTATAAGCCATGTTTTCTCCCTACCCGCGCCATGCCCATAAAATACGCCGTACGCGGAGGGGCGGGACCACCCCTCCGCGTACCGGAAATCCGCCTTGCAACGCAAGGTGCGCGGGCTACTTGACCTCGACCTGGGCGCCAGCTTCTTCAAGCTTCGCCTTGACGCTGGCGGCCTCATCCTTGGAGACGCCTTCCTTGACCGGCTTCGGCGCGCCGTCTACCAGGTCCTTGGCTTCCTTCAGACCCAAACCGGTGAGTTCGCGCACCACCTTGATCACGCCGATCTTCTTGTCGCCGGCGCTCAGCAGGATGACATTGAACTCGGTCTGCTCCTCGACCGCGGCGGCACCACCGCCACCGGCGGCCGGAGCGGCCATCATCATCGGAGCGGCGGCGGACACGCCGAACTTCTCCTCCAGGGCCTTCACCAGGGTGTTCAGCTCCAGGACGGTCATTTCTTCGATCGCAGTGATCAGCTCATCAGCAGACAGCTTGGCCATGACTCAAACATTCCTTCCATTTCAAAAATGCAGCAAACCAGATTTCAATTCGGGGGCCCTTGCGCTCAGGCCGCCTTCTTTTCCGCCACCGCGGAAAGGGCGTACACCAGATTGCGCAGCGGTCCCGCCAGCACGTTGACCACGCCCGAGATGGGTCGATTCATCGAACCCACCAGCTTGGCGAGCAATTCCTCACGGCTGGGCAGATCGGCGATCTGCTCCACACCGGAAGCGGTCAGCACCGAACCCTCGATGAACCCGACGCTCACCTCGAAGCCCTTGGCTCCCTTGGCGAACTCCTTGACCGCCTTGGCGGCGGCCGCCGGATCGCCGTAGGCGAACACGATGCCGACGGGCCCGCGCAGATGCTCCGCGAGGGCTTCGGCCTCGTGCCCCTGAAGCGCCCGGCGGGCGAGGGTGTTCTTCACCACCCGGAAGCTGCCGTTGGCCTTGCGCAATTCCGACCGCAGTTCGGTCAATTGCGACATGGCCAGGCCCTTGTACCCGGCGACGATGGTGAAGTTGGCACGGTCGAACTGGTTCCGAACGAAATCGACGACGTCTTCCTTCTTCGTACGATTCACGTTCCCCGACTCCACATGAGAGTTACCGTTGTAAACGATGGTGGATGGGGACAACCGTCCGTTTTGCAAAAAACGTTGTCCCGGCCCCTCCATCTCGGTGGGTGGGTCGCCCCTTTACGCCGGTCGGCACACCGCCCGGCACCCACTGTCTTGGATGGCCCCGGTTTCCCGGAGGCCGGATTCGCTGCAGGCTCTCCCCGCAGCAAAACTTGCTGGCTCTACCCCAGCAGCTTGCCAATGACGACCGGATCCAGCTTGATCGCCGGACCCATCGTGCTGCTGATGGTGACACTCTGAATGTACCGGCCCTTGGCAGTGGCCGGCTTGGCCTTGACAATGGACTCCAGCAGCGCCATGAAATTCTGGCTCAACTGGCCCGGCTGAAACGAAACCTTGCCCAGCGGGGCGTGCACGATGCCCGCCTTCTCGACCTTGTAGTCGACCTTACCGGCGCGAATTTCCTGCAGTGCGCGGCTCAGGTCGAAGGTGACAGTGCCGGTCTTCGGGCTCGGCATCATGCCGCGCGGACCCAGCACCTTGCCGAGGCGTCCGACCTGACCCATCATGTCCGGAGTGGCCACCACGGTATCGAATTCCATCCAGCCGGAGAGGATTTTCTCCGTCAGGTCGGCACCGCCCACATAGTCGGCACCGGCGGCCTCCGCCTCCTTGACCTTCTCGCCCTGGGCAAACACCAGCACGCGCACCGTCTTGCCGGTACCGCCAGGCATGACCACACTGCCCCGAACCATCTGATCGGAGTAGCGCGGGTTGACGCCCAGGCGCATGGCCACATCCACCGTCTCGTCGAACTTGGCAGCGGCACACTCCTTGACCAGGGTCATGGCCTCGCCAACCTCGTAAAACCGCTTTTCCACTTTGGCCTTGACGGCCTTGCTGCGCTTGCCCATTGTCACGTTCCTGTTAGCTTTTCCCGAACCGAACCCGGAAACCCTTTACCACCTTGCCACCCGCGCGCCACCCGACGAAGTGGCCACGCGCCGGTCACCCGGCGATCTTGATGCCCATGCTGCGGGCGGTGCCCTTGACGATGCGCACGGCGCCGGGCAAATCCACGGCGTTCATGTCCTGCATTTTCATCTTGGCAATGTCCTCGATCTGCGCCTCCGTCAGGGTGGCCACGGTCTCCTTGACGGAGTTGGTTGCACCCTTGGCGATCTTGGCCGCGCGCTTCAGCAGGTCGGACACCGGCGACACCTTGGTGATGAAGGTGAAAGAACGGTCCTGGTAGACCGTGATCACCACCGGCACCACACTCCCGGCCTGCTCCTGCGTGCGGGCGTTGAACGCCTTGCAGAACTCCATGATGTTGACACCATGCTGACCAAGCGCCGGACCGATCGGCGGCGCCGGATTGGCCTTGGCGGCCGGAATCTGCAGCTTGATGTAAGCGGTTACCTGTTTTGCCATTGCCTACATTTCCCTCTGTCCGGGGACGATTTGTTCCCCGTGGGTCACACCCAAACCAAAAATCTCAGGCCGCCTCGACCTGAAGAAAACCCAGCTCCACCGGTGTGGACCGGCCAAAAATGGTTACCATCACCTTGAGCTTGGACTGGGATTCGATCACTTCGTCCACCGAAGCCACGAACCCGGAGAACGGCCCCTCGATGATGCGCACCTTGTCCCCCACCGAAAAATCCACCGTCGCCCGGGGCGGCCGCGCACCGGTCTCCATCTGATACAACAGGTCGTTGACCTCCCCCGGCTCCAGGGGCGAAGGCGTCCTGCCACCCACGAAACCGGTGACCTTGGGCACGTCCTTGATCAGATGCCAGACCTCGTCCGACATGACCGCCTCAACCAGCACGTAGCCGGGGAAAAACTTGCGGTTGCTCTTGCGCTTCTTGCCGCCGCGAATCTCCAGAACCTCCTCCGAGGGCACCTGGATGCCGGTGATGACCTCTTCGAGCCCGAGCGACTTCACGCGCTCCATCAGGCTCTGCTGTACACGCGACTCAAACCCGGAGTAGGTTTGCACCACATACCAGCGACCGCTGGCCGTCACCTGTTTTTCCTCGGCCGCACTCATCGAATGGCCTTTCCCACCAGGTTGAACCACAACGTGTCCACCAGCGACAAATAGACGCCCAGGATCAGCACGAAAACGATGACCACGACGGTGGAACCGAGGGTCTCGGACCGGCTCGGAAACACCACCTTTTTGACCTCGTCCCGCACCTCCCCCAGAAATCCGGAAATCCTGCTAAAAAAGCTCATGCAATCCCCATTAACAAATTCGACCGGCACCTGACCGACCCGAAGCCGCCTGCCTGCGATCCGCCCGACTGTTACCTGCCAGACCAGAATCCGGGCCGGTGGCAGGGCAGGAGGGACTCGAACCCCCAACATGCGGTTTTGGAGACCGCCGCTCTACCAATTGGAGCTACTGCCCTGTGTCCCCGGCCTGCGCGCGCCACACGAAGGCTACTTGGTCTCCTTGTGGTCCGTGTGCTTGCGGCAAAACCGGCAATACTTGGACAACTCCACCCGGTCCGGGGTGTTGCGCTTGTTCTTCATGGTCGAGTAGTTGCGCTGCTTGCAGCCTCCACAGGCCAGCGTAATGATTTCGCGCACGGCTTACTCCGATCTCTACTTCAGGTGCTACTTCAAAGACTTCTTGATGGCCTACTTGAGAATCTTGGTGACAACGCCCGCGCCCACGGTGCGGCCGCCCTCGCGGATGGCGAAGCGCAGGCCCTCGTCCATCGCGATCGGGGTGATCAACTCCACGTCCATGGTGATG
>JAOUFN010000013.1 GCA_029858285.1 Nitrospirota bacterium
GCGAGGTGTACAGGCCGGACAGAAGCACGCGGGCTTCCGACTGCTTCGACTTGGCCTGGTACTGCAGGAAGTTAGGGATGGCCACTGCGGCCAGAATGCCGATGATCGCAACCACGATCATCAACTCGATCAGGGTGAAGCCCTTTTGGTTTTCGGTGTTTTTCAACACTTGTTGGTCTCCTTGGTACAGATACAAATTTTGGACCAGCCAACCGGGCTTCCAAACTCATGACGCCTCCCTTATCAGCCTCCCCCCGATCGACCGTCAAGGCTGTCTCGGGAGGAAATGCACGGGTGGGAAGCAATCCCGGCACTTGTGACCGGAAGATAGAGCAAGCCGCGTACCATTTCGCGCAGCGGCAGGCAACCAATTGTTTTTTATTGATTTATTTTGGGGATGTCGGCAACGCCACGGAGCGGCGCACCACGGCGGGTGTACAGGATTGTGCGGGTTGGGTAGCCGCTTCCCCAACCGGCCGGGGCAGGATCAGGGAGAAATCCGGGGGGGGTCTAGGGGGCGGGAGACTGGGCGGCGGCAGGGGGCGGCGGGTCGCCAAAGCCGGCGTCGCGGAAGCGGCTCTGCAGGTCGGCGTTGTCCGGCTCCAGCTCCAGGGCCTGGGTCCACGCCTCGCGCGCCGACTCCGGATGGCCGAGCTTGAGGTGAATCGAACCCAGGTGGTCGAACAGGGCGGCGTCCTGCTGCGGCGACTTGTCGATGGCGTCTTTCTGCAACTTCAGGGCTTCCCGGTACTTCCCCTGCTGGTAGTACGCCCAAGCCAGGCTGTCGAGGAAAAAGCCGTCGTCCGGGCGCTCCTTGAGCGCGCGCTGGATCAGCGCAACCGCCTCGTCCAGGCGCTCGCCCCGTTCGGCGTAGAAATAGCCCAGAAAGTTCAGTGCCGAGGCATGGGTGGGGGAGTGTTCCACCACCCAGCGCATCTCCCGCTCCACCCCCTCGGGCTGTTTGGCCTCGTAGTAGGCAGAGCCCAGGGAATAGTGCAGATCCACATTGTCCGCCTCCAGCGCCAGGGCGCGCTGGAGAACGGCGATGGCTTCATCGTAGCGCTTGGCGCGCATGTAACCCCAGCCCACGAAACGGTACGGCACCACATCGTCCGGGTGCGCCTCCATGTAGACGGCCACCGCCGCCACGGAGGCGTCCCGTCCCGCGGCATCCCCCAATTGGTCAGACAGGTAACCCAGGTGAACGTGCGCCCGGTAAAAATCGGGATCCAGGTCGAGGATGCGGCCATAGGCGGCGCGGGCGTCGTCATAGCGTTCCGCGCGCTCGTACAGCCCTGCAAGGATATCCAGGGAGCGCAGGTCGGAGGGGAACATCGCCAGCACCCGCGTCAGTACCTCAATGGCCTCGTCGAAACGGTTCAGTTCCTCCAGCACCCCGGCCTTGCGGTACAGCAGGGAGGGGCTGTTGGGGTTGGAAGCCAGCATGGCGTCCAGGTGTACCAGCACCCGATCCAGCTTGTGGTCCTTGAGGTCCATCTGAATCAGGCGGTCACGCGCCACGGTGCTGTCGGAATCCACCCGGGCGACCACGGTTTCGTACAGTTCCCGGGCCTTGGCGGTCTGCCCGGCCTGCTCCAGCAGGTCGGCCAGGTCCAGATACGGCGCCTCGAAGGAAGGATCGTTGTGGATCGACTTGCGAAACGCCCGCATCGCCGCATCGGCGTCCCCACGGACGTTATGGATGCGGCCCACATAGTAGTCCGGCACCCCGGAGGTGGGGTCCAGCTTGCGGGCCGCTTCGACCTCGACCAGGGCCTCGTCGTAGCGCGCCTCGCGGATATAGGCCAGGGTCAGCAGATAGCGCACCCGGGTGTCGTCCGGGTTGTGCTCCAGCAGGCGGCGGTACGTCAGCACCGCCATGGAGAAGTCGCCTTCTTTCAGGTAAAGCGCAGACAGGAACTGCAACAACCCGGCATCTCCGGGATCAATTTCCAGGCCCTTCTCGGCGGCCTCGATGGCGCCGCGCACGTCGCCGTTGCGCAGGTACAGATCGGCGGTGCGCCCCAGCAGGTCACGGTCGCCCGGCGCATAGGTCAGCGCCGCCAGATACTCGGACAATGCCAGGTCGTACTGGCGGTTGAGGTCCATGTGGTAGGCACGGATGAAGTGGTAATAAGCCTCCGGATCCGCCAGCCCGATGGCCAGGGAAGATACTTCCACCGGGGGCGGCGGGGCGGGCGCCACGGAAAGCGCGGGAGCGGGGCTGCGACCTCCTCCGGAGGTAGCGCAGCCGACCAGCAACAGCGCCGCCAACAGGGAGGCGACGGGGCGGGAATTTTGACGGAACCGGGGCATCAGCGGCCGATGGGACTCATTGCCGGACGCAGCGTGAGACGAGCCTGCGGATGCACCACGGGAAATGGCGGAAGAGGCTGCGGGGGGCGGGGTGGCGACGGCACACTGCGGGATGGCGGAACGGCGCACGCGGCTAGGGCTTTCCATCCGGAGACGGCCCGGTCCGCGGAGTGGTATCGTCATCCGTATCGGCGACCCCCTTCTTGAAACCGCGGATGGCCTTGCCGAGCCCTTCCCCGATCTGTGGCAGCTTGCCGACGCCGAACAGAATGACGACGATCAGCAGGATGACAACCAGTTCCCCGAAACCTAATCCGAACAAGGCGATTACCTCCTTAGGATCCCGGCACGGGGTCCAAGCTTTCCATTATAGCGCACCCGGCACATCCGGCAATCGGCGGACGCCGGTCGGTCCGCTCCCTCAGGCGAAACTGGCCTCGCCGTGCACCTCGTCCAGGTCCTCGAAACGCACGATGCTGTTGCGGAACAGCAACTTGACGGTGCCGGTGGGGCCGTTGCGCTGCTTGCCGATGATGATCTCGGCGCGGCCCCGGCGGCCACACTCGCAAATGCCCTCGGAGGGGCAGCCGCACGGTTTGTAGAATTCCTCGCGGTAAACGAACATCACCACGTCGGCATCCTGCTCGATGGCGCCCGACTCACGCAGGTCGGAGAGCATGGGGCGCTTGTCCTGGCGACTCTCCACGGCGCGGGACAACTGGGACAGTGCGATCACCGGCACCTTCAGTTCCTTGGCAAGGGCCTTCAGGGAGCGTGAGATGTCGGAGATCTCCTGCTCGCGGGAGTCACTTCCGGCGCGACCGCGCATCAGTTGAAGGTAATCCACGATCACCAGCCCGAGGCCCTTTTCGGCCTTCAGGCGGCGCGCCCGGGAGCGCATCTCCAGCACCGAGATGGCGGCGGTGTCGTCAATATAGATGGGGGCCTCGGTGAGGCGTCCGGCGGCGGTAGTCAGCTTGGGCCAGTCGGTCTTGGCAAAGCGCCCGGTACGCAACTTGGAGGAATCCACCCGCGCCTCGGAACAGAGCATGCGGGTGAGCAACTGCTCCTTGCCCATTTCCAGGGAAAACACCGCCACCGTCTGGCCGTGGTCAATGCCCGCCCGCTGGGCGATGGTCATGGCCAGGGCGGTTTTGCCCATGGACGGGCGGCCCGCCACCACCACCAGGTCGGAGGGCTGGAAGCCGGCGGTCATCTCGTCCATGTCGCGGAAGCCGGTGGGGACGCCGGTGACCATCTCCTGGCGCTCGTAGAGCTTCTCGATCATGGCGAAGCTGTCCTTGAGCACCTCCTTGACCGGCACAAAACTCGGCTGCACCTGGCGCTCCGAGATGGCAAAGATGCGGCGCTCGGCAAAGTCCAGCAGTTCTTCCAGTTCATCGGTCTGCTGGTAGCCGCGTTCGACGATCTCGGTGGCGGTCTGCACCAGTCCGCGCAGCACCGCCTTCTGGCGCACGATCTGGGCGTGGTAGCGGACGTTGGCGGCGGTGGGAATCAGCTCGGTGAGCTGGGCCAGATAGGCGGCGCCCCCCACCCGCTCCAGCCGGTCCTCGCGGCGCAGAAACTCGGTGAGGGTGATCAGGTCGATGGCTTCGCCGCGGTTGCTCAGGTCGAGCATGGCGGAGAAGATGTGGCGGTGCGCCTCGCGGTAGAAATCCTCGCTGGAGACCAGGTCCAGGGCGCGGTGTACCGCTTCATTTTCAATCAGGATGGCGCCCAGCACACACTGCTCCGCCTCCAGATTCTGGGGTGGCAGCTTGTGTACTGGCGGTTCGGCGGCCATTCCGTCATCCCCCCTGTCCGGCGGGTTTGCCAGATCCGGCCAGGGTGGCCGGGTCCAGGGGGGTGCGTTTGCCGCCAGTGCCGACGCGGAATAGCTGGTCGCCTTCGGCGTGCAGGATGTCCGGTCCCCCGGCATCGGACTTGAGCGCCGCCACCGCCGTCAATCCCATGGCCCGCAGGCGCGCGGCGGCGCGGTGGGCGTCCGCCAGTTGGCCGGTAATGGTGTAGACCGGGCCGGAGTCACGGGGGGCGGCCCCGCAGCGGTGCAGCGCCTCCAGCACCCGCTCCACATCGAGGGCGAAGCCGATGGCCGGCATGGGGTGGCCAAAGCCACCCAGCAGGTCGTCGTAGCGGCCTCCCCCCCCCAGTTCCATGCCCATGTCGGGGACCAGCACATCGAACACCACGCCGGTGTAGTAATCCAGGTCGCGCACCTCCCCCAGGTCCGCCAAAAGGTGTTCCCCCAGTCCGCAACCGTCCAGGGCCTCCATTACCGAGTGCAGGTGTTCCAGCGCCCCCAGGGCGTCGGCGCAACGGGTGAGTTCCCGCGCGGCGGCAAAAACCTCCTTGCCACCAATCAGGAACGGGATACGGGCGACCTGTTCGGCGCGCTCCGCGTCGATGCCAGCGGCGGCAAGTTGGGTGCGGATGGAGGGGGCGTCCTTGCGGGCGACGGCGGCTGTGAGGTGCTCCTGCGCCTCCGGAGACAGTTCCAGCCCCTCCAGAATGGCGCGGAAAAAGCGCGCCTGACCGATGGCAATGGAGAAATGTTCCAGCCCCAGGCCGCGCAGGGCAGTGATGAGCAGGGCCAGAACCTCCACGTCGGCGCTGTAACCGGCGGGACCGAGCAGTTCGACCCCGGCCTGAAACACCTCGCGCGGGCGGCCGCGATGGGCCTCGGAGTGACTGAAGACGCCGGCGATGTAGCCGTAACGGTGCGGCCGCGCCGGGTCGTCGCGGCGAGCGGCGGCCATACGCGCCACCTGGGCGGTGACATCCGGGCGCAGCACCATCAGGCGACCGCTGTCGCGGTCCTCGACTTTGTAGCCACCCTCCACCGTGCTCTGGTCGAGCCCCTGGGCAAGCACGTCAAGGTATTCGAACACCGGCGGCACGATCTCGCGGTAGCCCCAACTGGAGAAGATGGACCACAACCGCTCCTCCACGGCGCGCTTGTGTTCCGCCGCCTCGGGAAAGAACGACGCCACGCCGCGAGGGAGGGAGGTTCTGGCCAGGTCTGTCGCTCGGCTCATGGACAACTCCCCCGCATCCCCGGACGCCCCGGGGCGTCCGCGTCGGCTACATGGTTCACACCCGGAGCTTCCGGCAACCCGCCCGGCCACCAGTCGCAGCAGAAAGTGCGGTGTGTATGCTACAGGTAAATCTGCTTGACGGTGAGGATGTTGGGTACCGCCCGCAGTTTGTCGAGCACGCTGTCGGGCACCTTTTCGTCCACATTGACCACCGCGATGGCCCGGCCGCCCGGCGTGTCGCGGCCGAAATTCATCAGCGCGATGTTGATGCGGTTGTCACCCAGCACGGTGCCGATGGCGCCGATCACCCCCGGTACGTCACGGTTGGAGAGGATCAGCATGTAGCCGGTGGGCACCACCTCCACCTGGATGTCGTTGAGCTCCACGATGCGCGGCTCCTGGGTGCTGGTGAGCAACCCGATCACCCGGCTGGACTTGCCCCCGGCGTGGGCGGTGATGGTGATGGTGGACGCGGGAGCACTGATATCGGCTTCCTTCACTTCCACCACCTCAATACCCCGGTCTTTGGCGATGACCAGGGCATTGACGTGGTTGACGGTGTCACCCAGGATCGGCGCCAGCAGTCCCTTGATGGCGGCGATGGTAACCGGCGCCACGTTCAGGTCGGTGACCTTGCCGCGGTATTTCACGGCGACCTTTTCCAGCCCCCCTTCATACACCTGGCCCAGGGCGCCGCCGAGTTTTTCCGCCAGGGTGATGAACGGAGTCAGTTGCGGGGCCAGTTCCGGGCTGATGGAGGGGAAGTTCACCGCGTTGCGGATCACGCCCCGCACCAGATAGTCGGCAATCTGTTCGGCCACCGCCACCGCCACGTTTTCCTGGGCCTCGTGGGTGGAGGCGCCCAGGTGCGGGGAGCAAATGAAGTTCTCCAGACCGAGCAGCGGGTGCTTGGGATCCACCGGCTCCTTCTCGAACACGTCGAAGGCGGCCCCGGCCACCTTGCCGGATTTGAGCGCCTGAACCAGGTCGTCCTCGTTGACCAGTCCACCACGGGCGCAGTTGACGATGCGCACCCCGTCCTTCATGCGGGATATGGTGTCCTTGTTGATGAGGTTGTGCGTCTCGTTGGTAAGCGGCGTGTGCAGGGTGATGAAGTCGGAGTGCTCGTAAAGCTGCTCCAGGGTGGCCAGACCGATGCCCTGCCGCTCGGCCCGCTCCGGGGACAGGAACGGATCGTAGGCCAGCACGTGCATGCCAAACCCCTGGGCCAGGGTGATGACGTGGCTGCCGATCTGACCGGCGCCCACCACACCAAGGGTTTTGCCATACAGTTCCACCCCCATGTACTTGTTTTTCTCCCAGCGCCCCTCGCGCAGGGACTGGGTGGCCTGGGGGATGTAGCGGGCCATGGAACAGAGCAGGGAAAAGGCGTGCTCGGCGGTGGTGATGGTGTTGCCGCCGGGGGTGTTCATCACCACGATGCCGCGCTTGGTGGATTCCGGCAGGTCGACGTTGTCGAGGCCGGATCCGGCGCGCCCCACCACCTTGAGATTGCGGGCGTGAACCAACAATTCCGGGGTGACCTTGGTAGAACTGCGCACCACCAGACCGTGGTAATCACCGATGATTTTCGCCAGTTCTTCCGGGGACTTGCCGGTGATAACGTCCACCTTCAATCCCTCGCGGGCGAGGATGTCCACCACATTGCTGGACATCTTGTCACTCACCAGAACACGCAGATCCGACATGGTTGTTTTTCCTGTTCCGGCGCCGCCAGGGGGTGATCTCCCCCGGCGCGCCTGGGTTTTCAAGACAGTCCGCCGGGGCCGATCCCCGACCGGAGGGGGAGGAACCCTTACTTGACCAGCAACAGCTCCTGGGCCCGTTTGACGCCCGCACCCAGATTGACCTTGCCACCCAGGGTGGTGATGGCCATTTCCACCGCCGCGATGGCGATGATGGTGTCGAAAGTGTCGGCATAACCCAGATGGGCGATGCGGAAGATCTTGCCCTTGAGGTGATCCTGACCACCGGCGGCGGTGACGCCGTATTTGGTGCGCAGGGTTTTGTAGATGTCCTGGCTGTCCACGCCGTCCGGGGCGTTTACCGCAGTCACCGCCGAACTCGGCGTGCCCTTGGGGAACAGGGTCAAACCAGCAGCCTTCATGCCCTCGCGGGTGGCGTGGGCCAGACGTGTGTGGCGGGCAAAAACGTTCTCCAGCCCCTCGCCGCGCATGATTTTGAGCACCTCGCCCAGACCGACGATGAGGGACACCGCCGGGGTATAGGCGGTCTGGTTGCCCTCCAGGGCCTTTTTTTCCTTGGCGAAGTCGAAGTAGAAGCGCGGGCAGGTGGCGGTCTGGTTGAAGCGCCAGGCTTTTTCCGACACGCCCACGAAGGCCAGGCCCGGGGGCAGCATGAAGGCTTTTTGGGAGCCGGAGATGAGCAGGTCGATGCCCCAGGTGTCCATGGGCAGATCCACCACGCCCAGGGCGGTGATGGCGTCCACCACGCACAGGGTTTCGCGGTTGCGGGTGAGGTCGGCCACCGCCTTCACGTCATGGGCGGCGCCGGTGGAGGTCTCGCTGGCCTGCATGTAGACGGCCTTGAGGGTCGGGTCGGCCTTGAGGGCGGCCTCGATCTGGTTCACGTCCACCGACTCGCCCCAGGCGCACTTGATCTCGGTGACCTGGATGCCGTAGGCCTTGCAGATTTTCGTCCAGCGCTCGCCAAACTTGCCGCCGTTGACCACCAGCGCCTTGTCGCCGGGGGACAGGAAGTTGGTCACCGAGCCCTCCATGCCACCGGTACCGGTGGCGGCCAGAATCAGCACCGGCAACTCGGTCTGATAGAGCCAGCGCAGGTCTTCCTTGACGTGGGAGAACAGCTCGACGAAATCCGGCGAGCGGTGGTGAATGATGGGCGCCGCCATGGCATTGAGGGCCTGGGGGGGGACCGGCACCGGGCCGGGGGCGAGCAGGTACTTCTTGAGGGTCACGGACAGTTCCTCACCAACATTGGGAACCGGCGGCTCGCCTTGACTGGGGCTTGCCGACCGGGAAAAACAGACGACACGCCGCGCCGATCCACCTGGATCACCGGGTCAGGGGCGACCGGAGAGGCCCCCGCGCCCGCGCGCGCAACCGGAAAAGGGGATCATTCTATGATGCGGCGCCCGGTGCGGTCAAATAGCCTGGGGGTCGGGCAGGCCCGAGGAAGGAGGCGGCGCGCGCGGCCGCCCGTACCGCATGTGACCACGGGCGCACGACCGTGTTGCCGTGCGCCCGTGGTCAACGGGTCAATTGCCGGGGTGAATCAGCACTTCCACGCGGCGGTTCGCGGTACGGCCCTCGGGAGTGGTGTTCGGCGCGATGGGGCGGTCGGGGCCAAAACCCTCCGAACGGATACGGTCGGCGTCGATCTTGCCCACCTCGGTCAGGAAACGGGCCACCTTGTCCGCCCGCTCCGTGGAAAGTTGCTGGTTCACTTTCCCGCTGCCGGTGACATCGGTGTGGCCCGATATCTCCACCGTACTGCCGGGGAAGGCATTGATGGCGGTGACGATCTTGTTCAGCAACGCGAAATTGCGCGAGTCGATCTCACTCTGCCCCACCGGGAAATAAAAGCCGTGGGACCGGATGAGGATGTCGTCACGCTTTCTGAGTACTTCCGCCTCGGGCTCGGTGAACAGCGATTGCACAAGGTCGAGACGCCGTTGCGCTTCCGCCTGACGCTGCTGGTCGGCGGCACGCTGGGCTTCGACGGTGCCCAGTTCGCCCTTGAGTCGGGCCTCCATCGCCGCCATTTCCGCGTCCTTGCGCTGGGCTTCGGCGGTCAGTTGGGCCTGAGTGCGCCGTTCCGTCTCCAGACGGGCGGCCTGGGCGGCCCGTTCGGAGGCCGTCATCCGTTGAGCGGCATCGGCCTGGGTGCGCTCCACCTCGGCTCGGGCGGCGATCAATTCACCCTGCAACCCCTCGGCGCGGCTGGACAGGGCGGCAATTTCGTCCCGCAGGGCCCGTACCACACGCTTGTCCTCGTGGTTGAAGGCCAGCGGTGTGCCAAGCGGCTGGGCCACGGTTTCCAGTTGCCCCTGATACCACAGGATCATGTCCTCGGTGGTGTAGTCACGCCGTTCGAACTGCTGCGCCAGATCCACGATTTGTGTCGCGCGCGCTGCCAGATATGCGGCAGTGACCGCGTTTTGATCGGCCTTGGCCCTGTCGTCCCGGTTGGCATCCAGCACCGACAGCGCCAACGCCATTTCCTGCTCGGCCATGGCCAGGGTTTTCGGTGCATGCTTGCGGGCCCCGGCCCGTTCCGCGTCGGCAATCGCCTGCCGGGCCATGCCGATGGTTCCGGCCTTGACCACCACCAGTTCAATGTCCTGATAAGCCTGGATCAACTCCGGGCGCGCCTCCTTGGCACTTTCCAGGTCGCCCCGCTCCAGCACCGAAGTCGCCTTGGCCAGATCTCTTTCGGCATCGATGAACGCCTCGTTGGTGCGGCTGGCGCCGGCCTTGAGGGCACGGTTACGGGCCACCAGCACCTCCTCGAACACGTCCTGTGCGCGGGTTGTGACCTGGGCGGCCTCGTCCAGGGCGTTCAGGCCGTCACTGGCAATCCGGTCCGCGTCCGGGTTGCCCTTTCTGGCCAATTTTTCTGCGCGTGACTGGGCCTGGGTCGCCTGGGCGAAGGTTGCCTGGGCAAAAAGATCCATCTCGTGTTCACGCGCCTGGCCCATACGTTGTTCCAGCGCCGCTACCTGGGTGTATTGCTCCAGCACCTGCTCGCGGGTGAGTTGGGTCGATGCCGCGCAACCGGTCCCGGCAGCGAGCATCGCCGTAAGCGCAATGCGGGAAAATGTGACGGATCTCATCTGCGTGTCCTCCATGAGACAAGCCATGCGGCGGCCCCCAGTGGTGTGGGCAAGCAGGCTCGGTGGTACTGACTGCGATGCAATCTGCATGGTACGACCGCGCTTCGGCCGTGGGATACAAAAATAAATTGACCTTTTTGGCAACAAAAAACCCGCAATTCTTGTGGAATTGCGGGCTTGATGGACTTTCCGGGACGTTCCCGGATTCGTTAATGGTGGAGCTGGGGGGGATCGAACCCCCGACCTCATGACTGCCAGTCATGCGCGCTCCCAACTGCGCTACAGCCCCAAAGAGCTGTGTATTCTATGAGGCTGACCGGGGAGGTGTCAAACGATTTTGCGCATCTGCCCGTCCGAAACCGCCGTCAATTCGCGCACCAGCAAGGTCACCCGGTCCTTCAGATTGTCGCGCACGGCGCGGAATCCGTCGCTCACCAGATGGGGAAACTCGCGGGCGATGGAGGCCGGATCGGGCACCGGCCAGTGGCGGTGCGGAAGGTCCTGGAGTAACGCCGGACACTCGGCGGCGGCGCCGTCACACACCGTCACCACCTGGGTAACGCTGGCCAGATCCACGTCGGACAGCCCCTTGGCACGTTGCCCACCCAGGTCCACCCCGACTTCGGCCATGGCGCGGACGCTCATGGGGTGCAGGGTCGCAGGCCGGGTTCCGGCGGAGGAGGCGCGAATGGCGTCCCCCGCCAAGTGGCGCAGCCACGCCTCCGCCATCTGGCTGCGGCAGGCGTTTTCGGTGCACAAAAACAGAACGTGGTGCGGGGGTGGCGGACCTTGTGGCAACACCATGGTCAGAAATTCAGGTACACGTCGTCCTCGGCAATGCCGAGAACCTTCAGCCGCGAGCGCACCGCCTCCACCATGGGCGGCATGCCGCACACGCAGGCGGTGGTATTTTCCTTCGGCAGATCAATATCTTCGAGAATGTGCTGCACATAGCCGGTGTAACCGGTCCAGTCCGAATCCCCCGGTTGGCTCATGGCCTTGTAGACCTCTGCCTGGGCGCGCCAGCGGGCAATTTCCGGGCGGAACGGCACGTGGAAGAGGGAGCGTGCCCCGTAGATCAGGATCACCCGTTCGCCGTAGGCCGCGCGGTTGGCAAGAATGGAAAGCAACACGCTGCGCAGGGGGGCCATGCCGGAACCCACGCCGATCAGCAACACATTGCGCCCCTCCAGGTGCCCGGGTGGAAACCCCGGCCCCATGGGAGTGCTCACCTCGAACACATCCCCCACGCTGGCGTTGTACAGGGCACCGGCCACGCCGTTGCCGTCCTTGACCAGAAATTCCAGCCCGGATTCCTGATGGGGTGGGCTGGCGATGGCGAAGTAACCGGGCTTTTCGAACCCTTTGCAACGCACCTGCACGTACTGGCCGTGGATGAACGGCACCGGCTGCCCCGGGCTCAGCGTCAGGTGGCGCATGTTCAGCCCCTCCTGCTGCACGGACGCCACCGGCATGGATTGCCATTGCGTGGTCATGAGTAACAAAGCCCCCTGTTTTCGTGTTCCTTGCAGTTGTACCCGGAGCCACCGGGGCCTGTCCACCGCTTTTTGCCAATGCCGCAGCGGTTGCCCCCTTTCTGACGCCCGGTGTCCGCCCCTGCAATATCGACTCTGACGGGCAAGGAGTGGGTGGCGACGTGACCAGTGTGGGCAAGAATTTTCCCTGACAGAGGGGGCTGGGCTGGTATCCGGTGGATATGGCGCGCTCCTCGACGAACCCGTGTATGCGCGCTAATCTATGGTAAGTACAGGGAAATGGCAAGTGAAACGGCGCGGGCCGCGAGGGGGTTTTGCGCCCCCCCGCCAGGACGGCCCCGGTCTTGCGTGGGTATCCGTTATTGCCCTTGTATTGCCCGGATTTTTTCCGCGTCTTTTCGCGCCTGGCGCGTTAATCGGGATGTGATGCCGCAAACTCAGACCCAAACCTCGTGGCCGCTGGTGGATCGCCGTTGCCGCTCGAAACGCAACCGGGCGCGGCGCTTTGTGAACAACTACTGGCTGGTGCCGGTGGTCGTGATCTATCTGCAGTTGCTGGCGGCGGTCATCAACGTACCCCAGGGCAAGGGACTGGTGGAGCAGAACCGGGTTTTTCTCAGCGGTATCCCACTGGCCGCGCACATCGTCGCCCACGATTTTCCCTATGCCGCCCTGGGCCACGCCAAGGAGCTGCTGCACGCCGCCGGTACCAACCGGGCGCAACCCTCCATCGACCAGGTGGCGTTCCACGTGGAACGCGACAAGGAGGCCATTTACGCCTGGTTGCTGGATTCCCGCGCCATCCGCCACACCGAGGTGGGGGGGGTGGTGGCGCTGGACGACGGGGGCAGTGTGCGGTTGTATTCGATCCCCTCCGCCAACGGTCGCTTCCTCGAGTCCTTGCCGCAAGGGCAGCCCGATGCCCTGTACGCCAGCCTGAGGTCCCCCGGGGCGCGGGAAATGGTGGGGGTCCTGCGGGGCGAAACCGCCATGCTGGACCGGATCCTGGCCCTGTGGAGAAACCCGTCGATTCCATTGGAAGCCCGCGACGCCGCACTGGACAGCTTCCGGGTGGCGCTGGAGACGGTTTCCGAGGCGCGTTACGTGTCGGCGCCCCTGGAGTTCAAGGCCGCCCTCGGCCGCATGCCCGCCTGGCGCTTTGCCGGACTGTTCCATTTTCACAACGAGGTGGGCAGTCCACCGTCGGATACCGACCTGGAAGCCAGCCTGCGGGAGCGGGAATTTGTCTTCTGCCTGGCGCCGGACGGTTTCGACCTGTACGACCTGGAGAACGGCCGCGCCCAGGTGCGGCATTTTCATGTTGCCTGACCCTGCCAACTGACCCTGCCAACTGACCGCACTGGCCAGGTCAGGGACCCGCCACCCCCAATCCGCCGTCCACCGCAATCTCCGCACCGGTGATCCACGCCGCACGAGACGATGCCAGCAGCAGGCAGATGCCCACCAGGTCATCCACCTCGCCGATACGCCCCAAGGGCACCCGTCGGGCTGCACGGTGACGCAGGGTTTCTGCCGCCAACTCGGGGGACTGGCCCGAATGGGCGGCCAGTTCCGCCGCCTCGCGCTCCCAACTCGACGTCCACACCGGACCGGGCGACACGGTGTTCACGCGGATTCCCTCCGGCGCCAGTTCCACCGCCAGGGAGCGGGCAAAATTGGCCAGCGCCGCCTTGGCCGCGTGGTAGTGCGGCCAGCGACCGTCGGGACGCTCCACCCCGGTGGAGCCAATGCACACCATGTTGGGTTGTGCGGCGGCCCGCAGCAGGGGCAGGGCGGCGCGGGTGAGCCGCACGGCGGCCATGAGGTTCAGTTCCAGGCTGGCCAGCCAGTCGGCATCGGTGGTGGCTTCCAGCCCTGCGAACGGTCCCACCGAACCCGCATTGTGGACCAGCACGTCCAGACAGCCGGGCCCTTCCAGCAGGGGGGCCAGCAGGCCTTCCATGTCACTTGCCGAAGGTGACCGGGGCATTGTCAGGTCACCGGGCAGGGCGTGGACGCGGGCGCCGCGGGCGCGCAGGTCCCGCACCGCCGCATCAAGGTGCGCACCGGGGCGGGCGTTCAGGTAAACGCGTGCCCCCTCGGCGGCAAACCCCGCCGCCAGCGCCCGGCCGATTCCGGTACTGGCTCCGGTGATGAGCACATGGCGCCCCTCCAGTTGCAGGTCCACTCGGTCTGATTCCTGGATTTGGGGTTCCCGCCGGGCCAATTCCTGGGTACGGGGCGTCCGGATGGGTGGTGACGCGCGGTCAGTATGGTTGATACCTCCTGCCGGTTTCAACCTGACTTCATCCCCGGCTTCATCCCCGATATTGCCGTCAACCACGGGGGTGCGGATACCTTCCGGGGGCCGGTTTTCGACGGTGTTCCACGTGGAACGAGACAATTTTTGCTGTTTTTGTGTTTTTGTCGCCGATTTTTTGTGGTATCGTCATTTTTGACATTTTGCCCAGCGAACGTGACCACCCCCGGTGGCCACACTTTTGGAGGAGAGGGACGCATGGGTCACATCATCTCGGTTTCCAACCAGAAGGGGGGGGTTGGCAAAACCACCTCCGCCATCAACATCGCCGCATCCCTGGCGGTCGCGGGTTACCGCACCCTGCTGGTGGACATGGACCCCCAGGGCAACGCCACCAGCGGCGTCGGGGTAGATGCCCGCGCCCGCACCCACACCGTCTATGATGTGCTGGTGCGCGGCTGCGACTTCGATGCGGTGGTCTGCCCCACCGAACTGGAGCGTCTGTCCGTCGCCCCCTCCCATGTGGACCTGGTGGGGGCCGAGGTGGAACTGGTGACGGTCAGCGGGCGCGAACAGCGCCTGAAGCAGGCCCTTGGGCAGATTCGCTCCCGGTACGACTACATCTTTCTGGACTGCCCGCCGTCGTTGGGGCTTATCACCCTCAACGCCCTCACCGCCGCCGACGCGGTGCTGGTGCCGGTGCAGTGCGAATATTTCGCCCTGGAGGGGCTGGGTCAGTTGGCCCGCACCATCGAACTGGTGCGCCGCCAGCTCAATCCGACCCTGGACATTGCCGGAGTGCTGCTGACCATGACCGACCGCCGCAACAACCTGTCGCGCCAGGTGACGGACGAGGTGCGCCGCCACTTCGGCGCCAAGGTGTTCGAAACCACCATCCCGCGCAACATCACCCTGGCCGAGGCCCCCAGCCACGGCCGCCCGGTGCTGCTGTACAACGTCACCTCCATCGGCGCCCAGGCTTACCTGGAACTGGCCCAGGAACTGGTGGCGCGGACCACGGCCCCCGCATCCACCCCCTCCATCCAATACGCCACCGCCTGAAACGGGAGACCACGCCATGACCACCCGCCAAGCCTTGGGAAAGGGCCTCGACGCCCTGCTGGGAAACCTCGACCGCGCCTCCGCCAGCCTGCGCGACATCCCCCTGGAGCAGATTGTTCCGAACCCCTACCAGCCGCGCACCGTGTTCGACGACACCGAGTTGCAGGGGCTGGCCGACTCCATCGCCCGTCAGGGCGTATTGCAGCCGGTCACCGTGCGCCAGTCCGGCACCGGTTATGAACTCATCTCCGGCGAACGCCGCTGGCGCGCCGCACGCATGGCCGGACTGGCTACGGTGCCCGCACTGGTGCGCGCGGGCGACAACCTGGAGGCCCTGGAACTGGCGCTGGTGGAAAACCTGCAACGGGCCGATCTCAACCCCATGGAATCGGCCCAAGCCTACCAGCGCATGCTGGTGGAGTTCGGCCTCACGCAGGAGCAGGTGGCCAGCCGCGTCGGCAAGGAGCGTTCCAGCGTCGCCAACGCCGTGCGCCTGCTGAACCTGCCCCTGGAGGTGCAGGACCATGTGCAGGCCGGGCGTATCTCCGTGGGCCACGCCAAGGTGATCCTGTCGGCTCCCGGCGCCGACGCCCAGTGCGCACTGGCGAAGCGCGTCATCGACGAACAACTCAGCGTGCGGCAACTGGAGGCCGTGTGTTCCGGCAGCGCCACCCCTGCTGCCATCCCCGCTCTCGCCCCCGCCACAGGACGACACCCCGCGCCGCTCCCCAGCCGGGGGGGTGCGGCCACCACGGATCTGGGCCTGCAAACCGATCTGGCCCGCCGACTTGGCGTCCGGGTCACGGTGCGCGACGGCAAGCGCAGTGGCCGCATCGAAATCCGCTACAGCGGCCCGGAAGAGCGCGCCCGGCTGGTGGCCCTGCTGCTCGGGGCCTGAGGCGTGCGCCCCACCCCCCTGCATATTCTGGTCGCGGTGGACGGCTCCCCGGGGGCGCTGGCTGCGGTCGCCTCGGTAGCCGCGTTGCCCCTGCCGGAGCGCACGCGCGTCACCCTGCTGCACGTGCTTACCCGCTACACCCCCACCCACTCGTCCCTGCCCGAGGGGCTGTTGGGCGGCCTGCGCGCCGACGAGGATGCCCGCGCCAACGCCTTGCTGGACACGGCCCGGCACCTGCTGGAGCGGCCCGGGATCACCGTCGCCCAACGCGTCGCCGAAGGCCACCCGGCGCAGGTGATCGTCAACCGCGCCGTGTCAAAAAAGGTCAACCTGCTGGTGCTGGGCGCATTGGGCATTACCGCCTGGGCACGCACCCTGCTGGGCAGCACCTCCCAGGCGGTGATCAAGCACGCGCCCTGCCCGGTGTGGGTGGTGCGCGGCACCGGTGGCGGCGTGCCGGAACCGCGCCAGACACCGTTCACCGTGCTGGTGGCAACCGATGGCTCCGCCTCCGCCCGCAACGCCCTGAATTTCGTTGCCACCCTGCCGTTGCCCGCGCCGCGGGTGGCCCACCTGCTACAGGTGCTGCCATCCCTCAACGAGCAATTGAACCTGATTGGCGCCCCCCTCGACCCTCCGGTACTGGAGCCGCTGTACGAGATCGGTTCCTACCTGGAGCGCCGCTCCCACCAGTTGCTGGACGAGCAAGTGCATCGGCTTTCCCCGGCCTTCGCCGACGTGCGCACCCATGTGCGCGAAGGCGACCCCCGACGGGTCATCCTCGCCTGTGCCGATGAGCTGGACGTGGACCTGATCGTCATGGGCAGCCAGGGGCTGACGGGCCTCAAGGAGTTTCTCCTCGGCAGCGTCTCCCACAAGGTGGCCAAGCACAGCCACCGCTCCATCCTGCTGGTTCCCGGACCCGACACGGACGCCGGATGAACGCCGCATGTCCAGCACCATGACCCCACCCCCCAACGCCCTGTCCATCGCCGGCTCCGACCCCTCCGGGGGGGCCGGAATTCAGGCCGACATCGCCGTGTTCACCCGCCTGGGGGTGCATGCCATGGCCATTCCGGTGGCCCTCACGGTGCAAAACTCCGGCGGCGTGCGCCGGGCGGAGGCTCTGGCGCCGGAATGGCTGCGGGAACAATTGGCTGCGCTGCTGGCGGACATGCCCCCCGCCGCCACCAAAACCGGCATGCTCGGCTCCCGCGCCACGGTGGAGGCTTTGGCCGACGCCCTGGCCAAAACCCCCCTGCGTAACCTGGTGGTGGACCCGATCCGCCGCGCCAGCAGCGGGGCCGACCTGTTGCCGGACGATGCCTTTGAGCTCCTGGCCAAACGCCTGTTTCCCCACGCCCTGCTGATTACCCCCAACCGCGTCGAAGCGGAGCAGCTTTGGGGCCACCCGGTGCCCACCGCACGCGAGGCCGCCCGCTGTGCCGCCGACCTGTTGCAGACTGGTGTCCGCGCGGTATTGCTGACCGGCGGCCACCTGGACGACCGGGGCTACATCGTCGATACCCTGGCGGATGCCGAGGGCATCACCACCTGGCGCCACCCGCGCCACCCCGGACCCACCCCCCACGGCACCGGCTGCGCCCTGGCGGCGGCCATCACCGCGCACCTCGCCCACGGGTTACCGCTGCGGGAATCGGTGCGCCGGGCCCTGGTCTACATGCTGGAGGCGATCCGTTCCGCCACCACCCCGGGCCACGGCCGCCCCTATCTGGGGGACGGCTCCCGAACCCGGAGCGACAACCCAACCAACGACTTTGCCGAAGGTCACTAAAAAGGTCATCCGCATGTCCACCTCCGTGCCTCCACTGCCCCCCCTGTCCATCGACCGCGCCGCAGGTCAGGTGCTGATGATCGGCTATGAAGAGGCGCCGGACGCCGCGCTGGACGCCCTCGCCGCCGGACGCGCCGGGGGCATCATCCTGTTCTCCCGCAATGTTGCGTCCGCAGGCCAGGTGCGATCCCTCACCGAGCGCTGCCGAACGGCCTTTGGCGGCCCGGTGCCCATCGCCATCGATCAGGAAGGGGGACGGGTGGCACGTCTGGCCGCCGCCGGATTGCCCGCCGGTCCCCCGGCCCGTGCGGTAGCGGCCCTGGGACCGCAGGCGGTTTACGACTGGGGTCGCGCCACCGGGCGTTTTTTGCGCGACCTGGGGCTGACCATCGACTTCGCGCCGGTGCTGGACGTGGACACCAATCCCGACAACCCGATCATCGGCGACCGCGCCTATGGCCGCGACCCGGACAGCGTCATCCAGATGGCCCGGGCGGCCATTCGCGGACTGGCCTCGGCGGGCATCCAGCCGTGCGGCAAGCATTTTCCCGGTCACGGCGACACCTTGCTGGATTCCCATGTGGACCTGCCGTGGGTGCGCCACACGGAGCCGCGGCTGGAAGCGGTGGAACTGGCCCCGTTCGCCGCCTTGGCTGCCGAACTGCCCGCCATCATGACCGCCCACGTGGTCTACCCGGCGTGGGACGCGGCGGTGCCTGCCACCCTGTCGCGGCGTATCGTCAGCGGCATCCTGCGTCAGCAACTGGGGTTTACCGGAATAATTGTATCGGACGACCTGGAAATGGCGGCGGTGGCGCGCCTGGCCCCGGCCGGGGAACTGGCGGTGCGCAGCATCGAGGCGGGGGTGGATTTGCTGCTGTGCTGCAAGCGCCAGCAGGTATGGGAGGAGGCCTACGACGCCCTGCGTGCCCGCGCCGCCACCGACGCGGCCTTCCGCGCACGCCTGCTGGACGCGGCGGAGCGGGTGCGGCGCATCTGGTGCGGGCACGACCCGCAGCGGTAATCGCGCGCATCACGCAACCGGGCGGAGTTTCTCGCGCAACAGGCCGCGCCGGACGCTCCCGCCCTCAAATTGCCAACATTCGAACGGCGCCGGTTTTTCGGGATTGGGAAGGGTGCGGCCAGATTCGCGATGAGCCCGGCCTCGCCATGTGTTGTGCGCGATGACCGCTGCGGGCCGTGCCCGCGGTCTAGCCGATCTGCACCAGCGTAAGGCGGTTGGGAACCGGCTCGGCCTGCACGCGCACGCCGCCCCCGTAGGCCCCCGGACCGCGCATGTCCACGGCGTTCTCGGGGCAGATCACCTTGCACATATAGCAGCCGATGCATTTTTCTACGTCCACCACGTGCAGTTTGTCCAGTTCACCGGAGATGGCGTTGGTGGGGCAGACGTCACGGCACAGGGTGCAGCCGGTGCACGGCTCGGGCAGGATATAACTGCGCGGTCGCACCCCGGAAAAATCCAGAATGGTGTCGTCCGGGCATTTGGCCACGCACAGGCCGCAGTTGGTGCACTTGCCGTAATCGATCTCCGCCAGGTAGGCGTTGATGGTGATGGCCTCGTAGGGGCACACCTTGACGCAGATGTCGCAGGAGATGCAGCCCACGGTGCAGACCTTTTTCACCTCGCTGCCTTTGTGGGTGGAGTTGCACAGCACCTGCACCTCGGCCACCGCCGGGATCATCTGGATCAGATCCTTGGGGCAGGCCGGGGCGCACAGGGTGCAGCCGGTGCAGCGCGAGTCGATCACCACCGGAATGGCGTTCTCGTTCATGTACATGGCGTCGTAGGGGCAGGCGGACACGCAGGAACCCAGCCCCAGACAGCCGAACACGCAGGCCTTGCCGCCACCGGACACCAGCACCGCCGCGTTGCAGTCGTCCATGCCCTGATACTGGAAGGCGCGGCGTGCCTCCTGCACGCCACCGGTGCAGAAAATGCGTGCGTACTGCTTGATGCTGGCTTCGGGTTCCACCCCCATGATGGTCGCCAGAGCGATGACCGTGCCCTCGCCCCCCACCGGGCAGGCGTTGACCTTGGCAGCGCCGGTGTTGATGGCGTCGGCGCAGGGACGGCAGCCGGCAAAGCCGCAGGCGCCGCAATTGATGCCCGGCAGGGCCCCCAGCAGTTCCTCCAGGCGTGCGTCCACGGCCACGGCGAAGCGTTTGGAAGCAAAGCCCAGGCCCAGCCCCGCCACGGCCCCCATGCCGCCCAGTGTCAATATGGCTGCCAGCATGCGGAATGATCCTTTAGCCGCGCACCAGCCCGGAAAAACCCATGAAGGCCAGGGACAGGATGCCTGCGGTCACCAGCACAATGGCGTTGCCCTGAAATGACCGGGGCACCGAGGCCAGGGCCAGGGATTCGCGCAGACCGGCCAGCAGCACCATGGCCAGGCCAAAACCCACCGAGGCGGCCACCGCGAAGGTCATGGTCTGCAAAAATCCGTAATCCTTCTGCTGCACCAGCAGGGCCACGCCGAGGATGGCGCAGTTGGTGGTAATCAGGGGCAGAAAGATGCCCAGGGCCTGATACAACACCGGACTGCTCTTCTGCACCACCATCTCCACCAGTTGCACCAGGGCGGCAATGATGAGAATGAAACTGATGGTGCGCAGGTAGTCGAGTCCGAAGGGGGTCAACACCAGGCGCTGCACCAGCCAGGTGGCCAGACTGGCCACGGTCATCACGAACAGCACCGCCACCGACATGCCGACGGCGGAATCCATGCGCCGGGACACCCCCAGAAACGGGCAGACGCCAAGGAACCGCGCCAGCACGAAATTGTTCACCAGCATGGCCGACAGGGCGATCAGGGCCAGTTCAGAACCCATGCTCAGGCCTCCCCCCGACCGGGGCGATTCGCCCAGAAACTACCCCCGGCCACCATCATCCCGAGCATGATGAAGGCCCCCGGCGGCAGGACGAAAAGCAAAAACGCCGGGTAGCTCTCGGTAAACAGGCGCACACCAAACAGGCTGCCACTGCCGAGGACCTCGCGCACCGCGCCCAGGGCCAACAGCGCCAGCAGAAATCCGGTGCCGGAGCCTGCTGCATCGGCAATGGCACGGGGAATCGGCTTCCTGCCGGCAAAGGCGTCGGCGCGCCCCAGCACGATGCAGTTGACGACGATGAGGGGGATGAAAAGGCCCAGAGTCTTGTGCAGGTCGTGGGCGAAGGCGTTCATCATCAAATCCACCACGGTCACAAAGGTGGCGATGATGACAATGTAGGCGGGGATACGCACACCGCCGGGAATCACCCGGCGCACGGCGGAGACGGAAAAACTCGAGGCCACCATCACCGCCAGGGTGGCCATGCCCATGGCCGCGCCATTGACGGCGCTGGTGGTCACGGCCAGGGTCGGACACAGGCCGAGCATCTGGCGGAAGATGGGGTTTTCCTTGACGATTCCCCGGCGGAAATCGGCGCCCATGTCAGCCCACAGGGCGGCCCAGTTGGTGCCGGGCCGCGCGGGGATGGCCCCCGGCAACGCGACACCCCCGCCAGATGCGGCAGAGGTTATCCCGGAAGACGTCAGGGGCGAGGGGGACAGGGTCATGGTCGGTTCCGACTGCATTGCACTCCGCTGGCGACCGCCGGGCCGCAGACTCCGGCAGCGCCCCGGGACAAAAATCCCCTCCGTTCCACTGTAACCCGGCTCCGGCCGCTGCACAACAGACGGCACGGCGGGCGCGAGATGCCGGAATCTCCCGGCAAGTCCTGGCGCAAAGTCCCCCGGAAATTCCTCCGGAAACTCCCAGGCCAATCAGCTGCTTATCGGCAGAATCTGGCGCAGACTTCAAGGGCGCGGTGGACGGCGTTGGTCACCGCACGGGGGGTGATGGTAGCGCCGGTGAACTGGTCGATGTCGCCGCCGTCCTTGCGCACCGCCCAATGCGTGTTGTCCAGGGTGCGGCCACGCAGGCGAGGCAGCCAGGTGGGGTCGGTCACCACCCGGTCACCCAGTCCCGGGGTTTCGGCGTGGGCCAGCACCGCCACGCCGGTGATCTCCCCGGCGCGGTCCACCCCCACCAGAATGTCGATGTTGCCCGAATATCCATCCGGGGCGGTCACCGGCACCGCCGTACCCACCCACTCCCCCTGCATGCGCGCCAGGTACAGGGTGTAACTGCGGCCGTCGTCGCCGGTCACCTGCCGGGTGTCCTGATCGGCGCTGTTGGTGTGGGGCGGCAGTACCGCTCCCAGGGAGCGCACCAGTTCGCGGCGCTTCTGGTCGGCGATGGGGCCGGAGGTGAGGCGGTCGGTGACCGCCAGCACCACGGCGCCGATCACGCACACCGCCATCAGCACCACGGTCATGCGGTTCATCAGACTATCGGGGGGTTGGGGATTGGGGAAATTCACGGGCGTGGCCCCCCGTCGGTCCCCGCCCCCCGGCCACGCCGGGCGCCGTAGAGGCGCGGCGCGGTGTAGCGGTCGATGATGGGCACCGCGCTGTTCATCAGCAGGATGGCAAAGGAAACCGCCTCCGCATAGCCCCCCCACATGCGGATGACAATGGTCAGCAGGCCGCAGCCGACGCCAAAGATCAGCCGCCCCTTTGGCGTCAGGGGCGAGGTGACCATGTCGGTGGCGATGAAGAACGCCACCAGCATCAGTCCACCGGTGGCGAGGTGAAACTGGGGCGGCATGTAGCGGGTGGGGTCGTGCCACCAGAACAGCCCGGACACCAGCGCCACCGTGCCCAGCATGGCCGCCGGGGTGTCCCAGCGGATGTGGCCCCGGTACAGCAGGTACAGGCCGCCAACCAGCACCGCCACCACCGAGGTTTCTCCCAGCGAGCCGGGAATGCCACCCCAGAACGCCGCACCCAGGTCGGTGTGGGCGGCCTCACCCAATCCCAGGCCGCGGATGCGTGCCTCCTGCAACTGGTTCAGGGGGGTGGCGGTAGTGACCGCGTCCAACCCCCACCGCGACGGCGTGACAAAGTGCGTCATCTGTGCCGGGAACGAGATCAGCAGCGCCACCCGCGCCAGCATGGCCGGATTGAACGGGTTGTAGCCCAGGCCGCCGAACACCTGTTTGCCCAGACCGATGGCCACCAGCGCCCCCACCAGGCACAGCCACCACTCGGCGCGCGGCGGCATGCTGAGGGCCAGCAGCAGCCCGGTGACCGCCGCGCTGCCGTCGTCCACGGTGATTTTTTGCCGCATCAGCTTCTGGCAGGCCGCCTCCACCGCCATGCAGCCACCCACGCACAGGGCGATGATCCACAGGCCGTAAGCGCCAAACTGATACAGCCCCACCAGGGTGGCAGGGAGCAGGGCAATGAGCACTTCCACCATGATGGAGCGCACGCTCACCCGACGGCGCACATGGGGGGAGTAGGACAGGGTGTAGGCCACCTCCGGGGAACCCCCCGACGCCTTGGCGGCAGGTTTGGGGGTGGTTTTGGCACTTTCCGTGGAGGGGGTTTTGGCGCGTTTTTCCGCCGCGCCCCCAGGGGCAGGCGCGGAACCCGGGGGTGCGTGCCTTGCAGGGGCCTTTCCCGGCGTTTCAGAGGGGGGGCCGTCGGGCGGGGGGGTCTGGTTGTCGTCGGATGTGCTCACCGGTATCCCGTTTCAGCCCGTGATGCGTGCGGTGTTCAATGTTTTGTCTGTGCGGAGCGGCTTGCCTGGACCTCGGTCTTGGCAAAGCGGATCATCTGCACCAGGGGGCGATAAGAAGGGCAGACATAGGAACAGCAGCCACACTCGATGCAGTCGAAGGGGTGGTAGCGTTCGCTCTCGGCGAAGGCGCGCACCTCGGTGCATACGGAAATCATGTTCGGCAGCAACCCGATGGGGCAGACCTCGATGCAGGCGGAACAGCGGATGCAGGGGCGAATGTCGCCGCTGTCGATGGCGTCGTGGGGGATCACCAGAATCCCGGAGGTGCCTTTGATCACCGGCACCTCCAGGCTGAACTGGGCGGCGCCCATCATCGGGCCGCCAAACACCACCTTGCCCACCCGGCCGACGGTGCCGCCGAAATGCTCCACCAGCACCCGCGCCGGGGTGCCCAGGCGCACCCGCGCGTTGCCGGGCCGGTGAAGCCCCTCGCCGGTGACGGTCACGATGCGTTCCACCAGCGGTTTGCCGAAGCGCACCGCGTCGAACACCGCCGCGCAGGTGCCCACGTTGTGCACCACCACCCCCACGTCGATGGGCAGCCCGCCGGAGGGCACTTCCAGCCCGGTGAGAACGGTGATGAGCTGCTTTTCGCCCCCCTGCGGATACTTGGTGGGCAATTCCCCCACGCTCACCGGCACGCCAAAGCCCCTGGCGCCGCCCACGGCCTGAATGGCTGCGGCCAGCGCCTGAATGGCGTCGGGCTTGTTGTCCTCGATGCCGAACAGCACCCGCTCCACGCCCAGCACCCGCGCCACCAGACGCGCCCCGTCCACCACCCGGCGCGGCTCCTCCAGCATCAGCCGGTGGTCGGCGGTGAGGTACGGCTCGCACTCCACGCCGTTGACGATCAAGGTGCGCACCGCCTTGCCGACGGGGGGATCGAGCTTGACGTGGGTAGGAAAACTGGCCCCCCCCAAACCCGCCAGACCGGCCTCCTGCACCATCTGGCGAACCGTGTCCACCGGTACCTGATGGGGATCGTCGTGGCCGCTCAGGGGCAGCCACTGGTCCAGGCCGTCGGAGCGGATCACCACCGAACGCACCTCGCGCCCGGAGGGGTGGGGCAGGGTGGCGATCGCCGTCACGGTGCCCGACAGGGTGGCGTGTACCGGCGCCGATACCCGCCCGGCGGCGCGCCCGATCATCTGCCCGGTACGCACCAGGTCGCCTACCGAAACCACCGCCTCGGCGGGCATGCCGATGTGCTGCAACAGGGGCAACACCACCTGTTCCGGCAGGGGCAGGACTTCACTCGGCAGTGTGGCGCTGAGCTCCTTGCGGTAGGCGGGGTGAATGCCACCAAAAAAGGACCGGAAGCGCTCGATCATGCCCCCTCCGCCGCGTCAGTTCTGGCCGCCTCCGGTGGCGCCTCGCCGTTGTCGGCGGGGGCGGGGGGGGCCAGCCGCAATAGGGATTTGATCTCATCCATGAAGGCGTTCACGTCCTTGAACTCCCGGTACACCGAGGCAAACCGCACATAGGCCACCGGGTCCAGGCGCGACAAGGCCTCCATCACCTTTTCGCCAATGCGCGCCGAAGCCACTTCGGCCTCGCCGCTCTCCTGCAGGGACTGTTCGATACGCTCCACCTCGGCTTCCATCTGCTGGCTGGAGACCGGCCGTTTGCGGCAGGCCCGCGCCATGCCCGACAGCACCTTGCCACGGTCAAAAGGCTCGCGGCTGCCGTCCTTCTTGACCACCAGTTGGGCCACCACTTCCAGTCGCTCGTAGGTGGTGAAGCGGCGCGCGCATTTGAGACACTCCCGGCGGCGGCGGATGGCGCTGCCGTCCTGGCTGGAACGGGAGTCCACCACGCGGTCTTCGGGATAGCTGCAAAACGGGCATTTCATGGATGTATTGCGCCGGGGTGTGGCAGGGGTGTGCGCTCCGCAGGAATTGCACCGGTTCCGCAACGGACCCCGGTTCGGTCCCCCAGTATGCCCGAGGCGGGGCGCCGGGGGCCAGTGTCGGACCGGGACGGAAGCGCAGACGGCAGAGGGAACGCGGGAAACGCAGGGGGCGCGGAGGGCGGGGGCGGCCCGGAAGGGATCAGCCGGGGCCGGGGAAACGGCTGCACAGGGCGCGCACGTCGCGATTCACCTCGGCCAGACGCCCGGCATCGTCCCAACGCTCCAGCACCCGGTGGATCAGCCCGGCAATCTGCTTCGATTCCGCCTCGCCCATGCCGCGCGTGGTGATGATCGGGGTACCGATGCGGATGCCGCTGGTCACAAACGGGGAGCGGGTGTCGAACGGCACGCCGTTTTTGTTGAGGGTGATGCCGGCGGCGTCGAGGGCCTTCTCGGCATCCTTACCGGTCACATCCTTGCGGGTGAGGTCCACCAGGAACAGGTGGTTGTCGGTGCCACCGGAGACCACGTCGTAGCCCAGCCGCACCATCTCGTCGGCCATGGCGCGGGCGTTGGCCAGCACCTGCCGCTGGTAGTCGGCAAAGCCCGGTTGCTGGGCCTCCCTGAGGGCCACAGCCTTGGCGGCGATGACGTGCATCAGAGGACCGCCCTGCATGCCGGGGAACACCGCCTTGTCCACCGCCTTGGCGAACTCCTCGCGGCACATGATCATGCCGCCCCGGGGGCCGCGCAGGGTCTTGTGGGTGGTGGTGGTGACAAAGTCGAAATGCGGCACCGGGGATGGGTGCAGCCCCGCCGCCACCGGCCCGGCAATGTGGGCGATATCGGCCAGGGAAAATGCTCCCACGGACCTGGCGATGGCCGCCATGCGCTCAAAGTCGATGGTCCGCGAATAGGCGCTGGCCCCCACCACCAGCATGCGCGGGCGTACCTCGCGGGCGATGCGCTCCACCTCGGCATAGTCGATACGCCCGGTTTCGCGCTGCACGCCGTAAAAGGCTGTCTTGTAGAGCTGACCGGAGAAATTTACCGGGGAACCGTGGGTCAAATGGCCGCCGTGGGCCAGATTCATGCCCAGAATCATGTCCCCCGCGCTCAGCACCGCCAGGTAAACCGCCATATTGGCCTGGGAGCCGGAGTGGGGCTGCACGTTGGCGTGGTCGGCGCCAAAGATGGCACAGGCCCGCTCGATGGCCAGCCGCTCGCACACATCCACATGCTCGCAGCCGCCGTAGTAGCGCTTGCCGGGGTATCCTTCGGCGTACTTGTTGGTGAGCAGGGAGCCCTGCGCCTCCAGGGTGGCCTGGGACGAGTAATTCTCGCTGGCGATGAGGATGACCTTTTCGGTCTCCCGCAGGCGCTCGGCCTCAATGGCCTGGTAAATCTCCGGGTCGGCTTGTTGCAGGTTCATTTGGTTTCCAGATCGTGGATCTTGTCGATCCGGCGTTGGTGGCGACCCCCCTCGAACCCGGTGGCGAACCAGGCGCGCACGATGTTCAGCGCCGTGGCTTCGTCCACCACCCGCTCGCCGATCACCAGAATATTGGCGTCGTTGTGCTGGCGGCTCATGCGGGCGGTCATTTCGTTGTGGCACAGGGCGGCGCGCACCCCGGGAAACTTGTTGGCGATGATCGACATGCCAATGCCGGTGCCACAGATCAGCACCCCGCACGGGGCCGTTCCGGTGGAAACCGCCCCGGCCACCAGCATGCCGTAGTCCGGATAGTCCACCGACTCGTCGGTGAACGCACCCCGATCCTCCACCGGCTGCCCCAGTTCCTCGCGGATGAACCGGGCAATTTTGGCCTTAAGGCCCACTCCGGCGTGATCGGAGGCAATCAGAATCGGTTGTTCGGAAGACATCGGGTGCCACCCCTGCCGGAACCACAAAAAAAGATGCGCCATGATACGGGCACACGCCCACCCCGGTCAAGGCGGGCGGGCGCGGGGCGCGATAGGCCCCGCGACCGACCCGGACGGTGGACCGAGTTTGGAGTTTTGCCCGAAAACCGCGGCAGGCCGTGCGCTAAAGGGTGTCGGCGGGGCGGTGGGCGGCGTCCGACCGCCGGGTGCGGAAGCCGTGGCGCGCCCACCCCACCAGACCCGAGGTGGTGTACAGCACGCCGATGATGAACAGCGCCAGGTGCGGCTTGGCAACGATGGCAACCAGCACCAGCGCACCGGAAACCAGGTTCAGGAAGGGGTGCTCCCGCTCGCGCTGGGCGCCGCGTCCGTAGGGGACGTTGCTGACCAGCAGGAAGGAGAGGAAAAACACCAGAGGCAGGGCAATCATCGGCACCACCTGGGTGGGAATCAGGCCGTACTCCCCCTGGAACAGCACCAGGGTGCAGATCATCCCGGCGGCGCCCGGCGAGGGCAGGCCGGTGAACAGGTCGCTCTTGGTGGCCGGGTCACCCATCTGGCTGACGTTGAAACGTGCCAGCCGCAGCGCGGCGCAGATCACGTACAGGCAGGCCACCGCCCACCCCACCCGGCCGAAACTGTTCAGCGCCCAGGTGTACATGAGCAGTGCCGGGGCCATGCCAAAGGAGATCATGTCCGCCAGGGAGTCGTATTCCACGCCAAAACGGCTGCCGCCGCCCATGGCACGGGCCACCCGCCCGTCCAGAATATCGAACACGCCGGCCGCCACGATGGCGAATGCGGCCTGCTCGAAACGGTCGTGGAAGGCCGAAACGATGCAATAAAAGCCCGCAATGATGTTGCAGGTGGTGAGCAGGTTGGGGATCAGGTGAACCCCCCGGCGCCTGGATTCGACTTCGTGCATTCCGGTCCTCCCTCTCAGGTAGCGTACCGATCAGCTCCCGGCCGGAGTCTCTACCAAAGTCCCCGGCAGACGCCCGAGAACCGTTTCGCCAGCCGTGACGCGCTGCCCCGCCTCCACCAGCACCAGACTGGCGGGGGGCAGATAGACATCCACCCGCGATCCAAAACGGATCAGCCCGAATATATCACCTGCGCGCCCTTCTGTCCCCACAGTTCCCCAGCAGACGATGCGCCGCGCCACCAGCCCGGCGATCTGCACGAAGTGGACACTGTGGCCGTCCGCCGTCCGCATGGTCAGGGCGTTGCGCTCGTTGTGCTCGCTGGCCTTGTCAAAGCTGGCGTTGAAGAAGCGGCCGGGGATGTAGTTCACCGCCGTCACCCGGCCGGTGACCGGCAGGCGGTTGACGTGCACGTTGAACACATTCATGAAAATGCACACCCGGCGTGCCGGAGAGCCGTCCGGGTAGGGGGCGAAATCTACCCCCAGTACGCGCCCGTCGGCGGGGGCCACCACCAACCCCTCCCCCGCCGGAACGGTACGTGCCGGGTTGCGGAAAAACCACACCACCCATACCAGCAGCAGCACCCCCAGCGCCGTCAGTGCCACCCAGGCGAGGCCGCCGGGGCATACCGCCAGGGCGCCGCAAATGGCCGTGAACACCGCCGCGATGGCGATGAACGGATACCCCTCGCGCGCAATCAGCGCGCCCTCTGCCGTTGTCTTCACGCGACCTGCCGGGTGCGGGTGGAATCGTGCATGGCCGGGCGCCGTTTAGTTGCGTGCACGGTCGACGATTTTCGACTTGCCGATCCAGCTCATCATGCTGCGCAGGCGCTCGCCGACTTCCTCGATCTGGTGGGCCTTGCCCTTGTCACGCAGCTTGTTGAAGTTGGGCGCGCCAGAGTCCATCTCGGTGATGAACTCCTTGGCGAATTGGCCGGACTGGATCTCGTCCAGGGCTTTTTTCATTTCCGCCTTCACCGCCGGGGTGATGATGCGCGGACCGCGCGTCACGTCGCCGTATTCGGCGGTGTTGGAGATGGAATAGCGCATGTTGGCGATGCCGCCCTCGTAGATCAGGTCCACGATCAGCTTCACCTCGTGCAGGCACTCGAAATAGGCCATCTCCGGCGCGTAGCCGGCCTCAACCAGAGTCTCGAAACCGGCCTGGATGAGGGAGGTCAGACCGCCGCACAGCACCACCTGTTCGCCGAACAGGTCGGTCTCGCACTCTTCCTTGAAAGTGGTCTCGATGATCCCGGCGCGGCCGCCGCCGTTGGCGGAGGCGTAGGCCAGCGCGGTGGCCTTGGCCTTGCCGGAGGCGTCCTGGTGAATGGCGATCAGGCTGGGCACGCCGCCGCCACCCTGATAGGTGTGGCGCACCAGGTGACCCGGACCCTTGGGGGCGATCATGATCACATCCAGGTCGGCACGGGGCACAATCTGCCCGAAGTGGATGGAAAAGCCGTGGGCCACCGCCAGGGTGGCTCCCTTGCGGAGGTTCGGTTCCACCTGCTCGGCGTACACGCGGCGGTGGTGCTCATCCGGCACCAGCATCATCACCAGGTCGGCCCCGGCCACCGCCTGCGGCACCTCGGCCACCTTCAGCCCGGCCTTTTCGGCCTTGGCCCAGCTCTCCGAGCCCTTGCGCAGGGCGACCGTCACATCCACCCCGGAGTCGTTCAGGTTGCAGGCGTGGGCATGGCCCTGGGAGCCGTAACCGACGATGGTCACCTTCTTGCCCTTGATGTTGGAAAGATCCGCGTCCTTGTCGTAATAAATATTCATTCTGTACCTCCCGCGCCCCCTCGGGGCGCCACACGCACGTTGTCCAAAAAAACAAAACCCTTCAGCACCGGGTTCCCTCCCGAGCCAGCGCCACCTTCCCGGTACGGACCAATTCCTTGACGCCAAGCGGCCGCAACAGGTTGATCATGGCGTCGATCTTGTCCGAATCCCCGGTTACCTCCACGGTGTAGGAGTTGCGCGAGGAGTCCACCACCCGGGCGCGGAAAATGTCCACCACGCGCAGGGCCTCCGCGCGGTCCTCGACGCGGGTGTGAATCTTGATCAGCGCGGTCTCCCGCTGCACATAGTCGCGCCCCATGGTGTCCACCACCTTGATCACGTCGATCAGCTTGTTGAGCTGCTTGGTGATTTGCTCAATGACCACGTCATCGCCATGGGTGACGATGGTCATGGACGACACCGACGGGTCTTCGGTGGGCGCCACGGTGAGGGAGTCGATGTTGAAACCGCGGGCCGAGAACAGCCCGGCGATGCGCGACAGGGTACCGGCCCGGTTTTCCACCTTCAGGGACAGGATGTGCACCATGCGACTGTCCCTTTAATCCCGAAAATCGGCTGGAGTGGCGGCGGAGGCTTCGGCGCTCGCCCTGGCCGGGGATTTTTTCGCCGGAGCCTGGCCGGGAATGCGGTCCGGCACCGGCACCGGGTGGGCGTCGTCCGGATCGCTGAAGACCATCTGGAAATTGGCCTTGCCCGCCGGAACCATGGGGTAGACGTTCTCCGACGGATCCACCTGCACGTCCACGAACACCGGCTTTTTGACGCGGAAGGCCTCCAGCAGCACCGCCTCCAGCTCTTCCGGACGGGTGGCGCGCAGGCCCACAGCGCCGTACGCCTCCGCCAGCTTGACAAAATCCGGTGTGGCGGCAAGGTAGCTGTGGGAATAGTGCTCGTTGTAGAACAACTGCTGCCACTGGCGGACCATGCCCAGGTAGTGGTTGTTGAGGATGATCACCTTCACCGGCAGTTCGTTGATCACCGCCGTGGCCAGCTCCTGAATGTTCATCTGGATGCTGCCGTCACCGCTGACGGTGATCACCAGGCGGTCCGGATGCGCCGCCTGCGCCCCCAGAGCGGCAGGGAAGCCGTAGCCCATGGTGCCCAGCCCGCCGGAGGTGAGCCAGTCGCGACCGTTTTCAAACTTGTAGTACTGGGCGGTGAACATCTGGTGCTGGCCCACGTCGGTGGAGACGATGGCGTTGCCCTGGGTCAGCTCGTAAATCTTCTCGATCACTTGCTGGGGCTTGATGCTCTGGCTGGAGGTTTTATAACCCAGGGGGTGGGCGGCCTCCATTTCGGCAATGCGGGCCTCCCAGGTTTCCCGTTCGGCGGTGTCGAACAGGGGACCATCGGCCTCTTCCAGGATACCGATCAGGTCGGCCAGAACGTGCTTCACGTCGCCCACGATGGGGATGTCCACCTGGATGTTCTTGCGAATAGAGGTGGGGTCGATGTCCACGTGGATGATCTTGGCGTTGGGGATGAACTCGTCCACCTTGCCGGTGACGCGGTCGTCAAAGCGCACCCCCACGGCGATCACCAGATCGGACTCGTACATGGCCATGTTGGCGCGGTAGGTGCCGTGCATGCCGAGCATGCCCAGAAACGCCGGATCGGAGCCCCGGAACCCGCCCAGGCCCATCAGGGTGTTGGTCACCGGGCAGCGGATCAGTTCCGCCAGCCGGTGCAGTTCCGCGGAGGCGCCGGAGGAAACCACGCCGCCGCCGGTGTACAGCACCGGGCGCCGGGCACGGCGGATGGCGGTGGCGGCCTTCTTGATCTGCCCCTTGTTGCCCCGGATGGTGGGGTTGTAGCTGCGCAGATAGACGCTGTCCGGGTAGCTGAACTCGGTGGTGGCGAAGGTGACGTCCTTGGGCAGATCGATCAGCACCGGACCGGGGCGGCCGGAGGCGGCAATGTAATACGCCTCCTTGATGGTGCGGGCCAGATCCTCCACGCGTTTGACCAGAAAGTTGTACTTGGTGCAGCTCAGGGAGGTGCCGATGATGTCCGCTTCCTGAAAGGCGTCGTTGCCGATCAGGCTGGTGGGCACCTGGCCGGTGAACACCACCAGGGGCACCGAATCCATCAGCGCGTCCCACAGACCGGTGATGGTGTTGGTGGCGCCAGGGCCGGAGGTCACCAGGGCGGTGCCAACCCGGCCGGTGGAGCGGGCGTAGCCCTCGGCCATGTGGATGGCCCCCTGCTCGTGGCGGCACAGCACGTGGCGAATGTCGTTCTGCTGGTGCAGGTGGTCGTAAAGACCCAACACCACACCACCGGGATAGCCGAAGAGGGTATCCACCCCTTCGCGCTTGAGGCATTCAATCAGGATTGCGGATCCGGTCAGTTTCATGACGTTATCAATCCACACCCCCCGGGAGAGGGATGAAGCCCTGGGTCTGATGGCGTGACGCGTAACGGCGACCGCACACCGCCTACACCGTTGTGCGGCAATGACACACCGTGACGCAAAACGGCACGCTAACACGCGCCCCGAAAGATGGTCAACGCCGCGAAAAGTTCGCGGGCATCACACCCTACTGGGCAGCCGGTGCGGCCTCTTCGGCGGACGGGGCGACAACTTCCTCTTCAGCAACGGCTTCTTGGGACGCTGCCTCGGCACCCTTGGCCACCACCGACACGGTGATGGTGGAGGTGACACCGAAACCGAGATCCACCACCAACTCCTCGTCACCCAGGTGCTTGATCGGCCCGTCCATGCGCATCGAACGCCGATCCACCGGATACCCCTGAGCCGCCAGCGCGGTGGCGATGTCCTTGGCGGTCACCGACCCGAACAACCGACCGTCCTCGCCGCACTTGACGGTCATCACCAGGGGCTTGGCCGCCATACTCTTGGCAATACCCTGGGCTTCGGTGCGGCGCTTGTTGACGCGTGACTCGATCAGGCGCCGCTCGTGCTCCACCTGGGCGATACGCTTGTCCGTGGCGGCAATCACCAGACCGCGGGGGATGAGGAAGTTGCGCGCATAGCCCGGCGCCACGTCCTTCACGTCTCCCAGGCGACCAAGGTTTTCGACATCTTCCTTCAGGATCACTTTCATGGCCCGCACACTCCCGAAAAGCGCAAACAGAGAAGCGCAAACAAAAAACGGCTGAACAGCAGCCTGTCAAAATAGCCGGTAATGGTACGACAGACGGGGGGCCAAGGTCAAACACCAGTGGAAGATCTTGCGGAGAATATTCAGGACATACCTGGTGGGCGGATTTTGGCGGGGGGGGGAAAGGTTTTTTGTTTTTTTCATCGCCTCCGACCGGTTTCCTGTGAATTCAATCCGCCCACCCGCATTCCTGAATTCTTCTCCTCTCGTGTTTTTATAAAACCAGTCCATCGAAGCAGGGGGTGTTGACGGCGTGTATATCCATATCGACCACTGAAATTTCAATCACTTGTCTATGTCCTCCGCCTGTGGATGGGGCGCACACCCCGTCCACAGGGGAAAAGGGCCTCAAAGGCACCTCGGAGGCTTGAAGAAGCGCCTCCTTTTGGGGTATTTTCCCCCCAGCACTCTCCCTGCTTGGAGTCGGGGTGTGGGTAGCTTCCCGTTTTCCATGTGGACAAGTTTGAGTCAGGGATGTTTTCGGAATGAAAGCAATCGGTTCCGATATTTTGAACAGTCTGTCGATTCTTTGGCGACATGTGGATAACCGTCGAAACGACAACCGTTTTCCGGGTTATCCACAAGTGTGTATAGACATGGGAGAGAGGGGTGGCCGGGGTGTTTTGTGGGGAGATTTGTCGCGGGGGTTGTCGGGCGGTCTGCGTGGTCTGGGGGTGGTGGGGTGACTGACTCCGGCGTGACCAGCGTGGAAGATATCTGGCGCGCCAGCCTGGCGGTGATCCGCAAGCGCGTGAACGCCCAGGCCTACCACACGTGGTTCAGCGCCATCGCCCTGCAACGGGTGGAGGGGTTGGTGTGCACGGTGGCGGTGCCCAACGCCTTTTTCATCGAGATGATGACCGAGCCGTACTCGCCCCTGATCCTGGCCTCCGTGTCCGAGGTGGTGGATTCCCCTCTGGAGCGGGTGGAGTATGTGGTGTCCGCCGAACTCGCCAGTCTTGCGCCGGTGGTGTCCATGGCGGGGGTGGCTGGATATGCCGGTGGCGGGAACGGGGGGGCGGCAGAAATGCTTTCCGTCGCCGCCGCGCCGGGCGCCGTGGCCACGGTGGAGGCGAAGATGGCGGCCGGAGATGTCGCCGTGGCGAGCGGCGGAAAATCCGCCGCCGGCTCCGGTGGCCCCGCCATTGCGGGTCGTCTGGGGGCTGCCCGGGGAAGCGACAGCCTGTCGCGGCTGAACCCCAAATACACTTTCGAGCAGTTCGTGGTCGGGGCCGCCAACCAGTTCGCCCACGCTGCCGCACGCGCAGTGGCGGAGAACCCGGCCAAGGCGTACAATCCCCTCTTTATCTATGGCGATGTGGGGTTGGGCAAAACCCACCTGCTGCACGCCATCGGTCAGCGCGTCCGCATGAGCAACCCGGATGCCCGCATCTGCTACCTGTCTTCCGAGCAGTTCACCAACGAAGTGATCAACTCCATCCGCTACGACCGCATGGGGGATTTTCGCGCCCGCTACCGCAACAGCGACGTGCTGATCATCGACGACATCCAGTTTATTTCCGGCAAGGACCGCACCCAAGAGGAGTTTTTCCACACCTTCAACACCCTGCACGAGGCGCGCAAGCAGATCGTATTGTCCTCCGACCGGTTCCCCAAGGAGATGCCGGATGTGGAAGAGCGGCTGCGGTCGCGTTTCGAGTGGGGGCTGATCGCCGACATTCAACCGCCGGATCTGGAAACCAAAATCGCCATCCTGCGCAAAAAGGCCGAAACCGAAGGCATCCACATGCCCGACGACGTGTCCCTGCTGCTGGCCACCCATATCAAGAGCAACGTGCGCGAACTGGAGGGGGCGTTGATCCGCCTGGGCGCCTATGCCTCCCTCACCGGCAAGGAGATCACTGTGGATCTGGCGCGGCAGAACCTGCGCGACGTGATCCGGGTGGCCAAAAAGGTGTTGTCGATGGACGACATCCAGCAGTTGGTGAGCCGTTTTTATCACGTTCGGGCTGCTGACCTGAAGGCCAAGCGGCGCACCAAGGAGCTGGTGTTGCCGCGCCAGGTGTCCATGTACCTGTGCCGCACCCTCACCGAGCTGTCGTTCCCGGATATCGGACGCGGCTTTGGCGGGCGCGATCACACCACAGTCATGCACGCCTGCCGCCAGGTGGAAAAGCTTGCCGCCGCAGACGCGGCGTTTGCCGCCAACCTGGCCCAATTGAAGACCGAAATCGAGCATGGGGCCTGAACGGTCCCGGAGTTAGGGAGGGGTTTATGAAAGTCCGCATGGAACGTGCCGAGTTGCTGGGCGGCCTGTCCCGGGTGCAGGGGGTGGTGGAGCGGCGCAACACCGTACCGATCCTGTCCAACGTGCTGCTGGCGGCGGACGGGGAGGGGGTGCACCTGTTCGCCACCGATCTGGAAATCGGCCTGCGCGGCACCTATCAGGGCGAGGTGTTGTCGCCGGGGGCGGTCACCGTGCCGGCCCGCAAACTGTTCGAGATCGTGCGCGAGCTGCCCGACGGCCCCATCGAGATTACCGAGGAGGAGCAGCGCATCACCATCACCTCCGGCCGCTCCCGCTTCCGCGTGGGGGGGTTGCCGGCGGACGACTTTCCGCCCGCGCCGGAGCCGGAGGGCGAGGTGGTCCTGCCGGTGGGGCGCGAGGTGCTCTCGGCGATGATCCGCAAGACCTTCTTTGCCGTGGGCGACATCGACACCCGCTATGTGCTGAACGGCGTGCTGGTCACTGCCCAGGCCGACGAGGCGGGTCAGGCCATGGTGCGCATGGTGGCCACCAACGGCCACCGGCTGGCGGTGGCGGAGCGCACCGTAGAGGTGCCCGCGGCGCTGAACCTGTCCGCCATCGTGCCGCGCAAGGCGCTGGTGGAAATGAAAAAACTCCTCGACGAGGACGCGGGCGAGGTGTCCCTGGCCTTCACCCCCAAGCGCGTGGTGTTCCGCAAGGAGCGCCTGACCCTGGTGTCCCAGTTGGTGGAGGGGACCTTTCCGGCGTGGGAGAAGGTGGTGCCGGCGGAAAGCCAGAACACCATCACCCTGTCCACCCAGGAAGCCACCGCCGCGTTCCGCCGCGTCAGCCTGCTGTGTCAGGAAAAGACCTGGGCGGTGCGCTTTTCCCTGTCCGCCGGGCAGCTTTCCCTGACCGCCTCCAACCCCGAACAGGGCGAGGCCGAAGAGCAGGTGGCGGTAGCCTATACCGGGGATGAATTGTCCACCGGCTTCAACGCCCGCTACTTTATCGACGTGTTGCAGAACGTGGACGGGGAGTCGGTGCGGGTGGAACTCAAGGACGCCATGTCACCCTGCCTGATCCGGGATCTCGGGGATCCCGGCTACCTGTCCCTCGTCATGCCCATGCGCCTGTGACCGACAACCGCCGCGAGAAAGGGGGAAAACCTCCCGTGCAAGCAGAACTACATCCCCAGGGGAAACCGGCTCCCGCGCCCGACGCCTATGGCGCGGACCAGATCAAGGTGCTGGAAGGGCTGGCTGCGGTGCGCAAGCGCCCGGCCATGTACATCGGCTCCACCAGCATTGACGGCGTTCATCACCTGGTCTACGAGGTGGTGGACAACTGTGTGGACGAGGCCATGGCCGGCTTCGGCAAGGAGATCGACCTCACCATCCACATCGACAACAGCGTCACGGTGGCGGATCAGGGACGCGGCATTCCCACCGGCATCCACCCCACGGAGGGGCGCTCGGCGGCCGAGGTGGTGCTTACCACCCTGCACGCCGGGGGCAAGTTCGAAAACGACGCCTATAAAATCTCCGGCGGCCTGCACGGGGTGGGCATCAGCGTGGTGAATGCCCTGTCGGAGTGGCTGGAGGTGGAGATCCGCCAGCACGGCCAGGTGTTCCAGCAGAAATACCACCGGGGCGACCCGGAAAAGCCCCTGGAGGCGGTGGGCAAGACCGATCGTACCGGCACCACCGTCACCTACCGCCCGGATCCCCAGATTTTCGCCGAGATCGACCACACCTTCGACGTGCTGGCGCGGCGCATGCGGGAAATGGCGTTCCTCAACCGCGGCCTGACCATCCGCATCACCGACGAACGCACCGACCGCAGCGAGGCGTTCTGCTACGACGGCGGTATCGTGTCGTTCGTGGAGCATCTCAACGAGAACAAGAAGCCGCTGCACGCCCCTGCCTACATGGAGCGCAGCACCGACAAGATCGCGGTGGAGGTGGCGTTCCAGTTCAACGAGGGGTACGCCGAGAACCTGTTCTCCTTCGCCAACAACATCAATACCCGCGAGGGCGGCACCCACCTGGCGGGCTTCAAGGCCGCCCTTACCCGCAGCGTCAACGGCTACGCCACCCAGAACAACCTGCTCAAGGGGGTCAAGGAGGCGGTTTCCGGGGACGACATCCGCGAGGGGCTGACCGCCGTGATCTCGGTAAAAGTCCCTCAACCCCAGTTCGAGGGGCAGACCAAGAGCAAGCTCGGCAACAGCGAGGTCAAGGGGGTGGTGGAGAGTCTGGTCAACGAGTACCTTTCCACCTATTTCGAGGAAAATCCCCAGGTGGCCCGCCGCGTGGTGGAAAAGGCCGTCAACGCGGCCCGCGCCCGTGAGGCCGCCCGCCACGCCAAGGACCTGATCCGCCGCAAGAGCGCCCTGGAGTCCAGTTCTCTGCCCGGCAAGCTGGCCGATTGCGCCGAGCGCGATCCGGCCCATTCCGAGCTCTATCTGGTGGAGGGCGATTCTGCGGGCGGCTCCGCCAAGCAGGGGCGTGACCGCCGCAATCAGGCCATCCTGCCCCTCAAGGGCAAGATCCTCAATGTGGAGAAGGCGCGCTTCGACAAGATGATCTCCTCCGAGGAGGTGCGTTGCCTGATCACCGCCCTGGGCACCGGCGTGGGTCCGGACATGGAGCCGGACAAGGTGCGCTACCACAAGATCATCATCATGACCGACGCCGACGTGGACGGCGCCCACATCCGCACCCTGCTGCTGACCTTCTTCTATCGCCAGATGCCCACGCTCATCGAGCGCGGCTTCGTGTACATCGCCCAGCCGCCCCTGTTCCGCGTGAAGAAGGGCAGCAAGGAGTCGTACCTCAAGGACGAACGCGCCCTGGCCGCGCACCTTCTGGACCTGATCGTCTCCGACGTGACCCTGAAGATGGACGGCACCTCTCCCGCCGGCGGGGTGCGCCTGAAGGGGGTGGTGGAAAAGCTGCAGGCCTACGAGGAGCTGATCGGCCACTGGGAGCGCCGGGGTGTGCACCCGGCGGTGATGCGCGCCGTGACCCAGTCGGGGGACCTGTCCCGCGCCAGCCTGCGCGAGCGGGAGCGGCTGGACGCCTTCCTGGTCAAGGTCAAGGACTATCTGGACAGCCACTCCCGGGAACTGGCCACGCGCATCGAGGTGGAGGTGGACGCGGAGCACGAGTCGCACCGCATCGTGGTCCATTACCGCAAGGACGGCGTGCCGCGCCGTTCGGTGCTGGACGAGGCGCTGGTGGCGTCGGCGGAGTTCCGCCAGACCAAGGCCTCCGGCCCCGCCAAGGCGGGGGTGGCGGGTCCGCCCTACACCGTGACCCACAAGGAGGTCGAGCACACCTTCGCCACCACCGGCGAGGTGCTGGAATTCATCCTCGACGCCGCCAAGAAGGGTCTCTACATCCAGCGCTACAAAGGGCTGGGCGAGATGAACCCGGAGCAGTTGTGGCAGACCACCATGAACCCGGAAAACCGCACCCTGCTGCAGGTGGACATCGGCGACACCATCAAGGCCGACGAGGTGTTCACCATTCTCATGGGGGATCAGGTGGAGCCGCGCCGGGCCTTTATCGAGCGCCACGCCCGCGACGTGCGCAACCTGGATATTTAAACGGGGACCGCCGTGGCGTGTCCGCCTGAAGCAACCGTCCGAACCAACCGCGTGGCGCGCCCGCAGCGCGCCGCAACGCCAACAGGGAAACGTATCCCATGACCATGGACAGCCGGATTTCCGCGAACATCGTGGACGAGATGCAGACCTCCTACATCGATTACGCCATGAGCGTGATCGTGGGGCGGGCCCTGCCGGACGCCCGCGACGGCCTCAAGCCGGTGCACCGCCGGGTGCTGTACGCCATGCAGGACCTGGGGCTGGGGTGGAACCGTCCCTACAAGAAGAGCGCCCGCGTGGTGGGTGACGTGATCGGTAAATACCACCCCCACGGCGAATCCGCCGTGTACGACACCGTGGTGCGGCTGGCGCAGGATTTTTCCATGCGCTACCCGCTGGTGGACGGCCAGGGCAACTTTGGCAGCATCGACGGCGACTCCGCGGCGGCCATGCGCTACACCGAGGTGCGCATGCAGCGCATCACCGAGGAACTGCTGGGGGATCTGGACAAGGAGACGGTGGACTTCGCCCCCACCTACGACGGCTCCCTGACCGAGCCCCAGGTGATGCCCGCCAAGCTGCCCAACCTGCTGGTGAACGGCTCCTCCGGCATCGCCGTGGGCATGGCCACCAACATTCCGCCCCACAACCTGCGCGAGGTGGTGGGGGCGCTCACTCACCTGATCGAACACCCGGAGGCGGACATCACCGCCCTGATGCAGTTCATCAAGGGGCCGGATTTCCCCACCGCGGGCTTCATCACCGGCACCCGCGGCATCGAGGACGCCTATCGCACCGGGCGCGGCTCGGTGCGCATGCGCGCCCGCGTGGCGGTGGAAACCAACCCGAAAAACGACCGCCAGGCAATCATCGTCTCGGAATTGCCCTACCAGGTGAACAAGGCGCGGCTGATCGAAAAAATCGCCGAGCTGGTGTCGGACAAGAAGCTGGAGGGCATTTCCGACCTGCGCGACGAGTCCGACCGCGACGGCATGCGCGTGGTGATCGAGCTCAAGCGCGGCGAGATCCCGGAAGTCATCATCAACAAGCTGTACAAGTTTACCGACATGCAGACCAGCTTCGGGGTCAACATGGTGGCCCTGGTGGACGGTCAGCCCGTGTTGCTGGACCTGCGCCGCGCCCTCACCTGCTTTCTGGACCACCGCCGCGAGGTGGTGATCCGCCGCACCCGCTTCGAACTGCGTCAGGCCCAGGCCCGCGCCCACATTCTGGAAGGGCTCAAAATCGCCCTCGACAACCTGGACGCGGTCATCGAGCTGATCCGCGCCTCCGCATCCCCGGACGAGGCGCGCACCGGCCTAATGACCCGCTTTGCCCTGTCGGAACTGCAGGCCCAGGCGATCCTCGACATGCGCCTGCAGCGCCTGACCGGCCTGGAGCGCCAGAAGTTGATGGACGAGCTGGCGGAACTGACCCGGCGCATCGCCTATTTGAAGAGTGTGCTGGATGACAGCTCCCTGCTGATGGGCATCATCCGCGACGAACTGACCGATCTGGCCGAGCGCTTCGGCGACGACCGCCGCACCGAACTGGTGGGCGACGTGAGCGACATCTCCATCGAGGACATGATCAAGCAGGAGGAGGTGGTCATCACCGTCACCCACTCCGGCTACATCAAGCGCGTGCCGGTGACCACCTACCGCTCCCAGCGGCGCGGCGGCAAGGGCAAGGTGGCCATGGGCATCAAGGACGAGGACTTTGTCGAGCACCTGTTTGTGGCCGGTACCCACGACTATCTGCTGATCTTCACTGACCGTGGCCGGGTGCACTGGATCAAGGTGTGGGAGGTCCCGGAAATGGGCCGCACCGCGCGCGGCAAGGCTATCGTCAACCTGCTGCTGCTGGAGGACGGGGAGCAGGTGGCCTCGGTGCTGCCGGTGCACGAATTCCGCGACGACCGCTTCGTGGTCATGGCCACCGAGTGCGGCGTGATCAAGAAGACCGCCCTGTCGGCCTATAGCAACCCGCGTGCGGGGGGCATCATCGCCATCAACCTGGATGGTGGTGACCGGCTGATGGCGGTGCGCGTCACCGACGGCAACCAGCACATCCTGATGGCCACCCGCAAGGGATTGTCGATCCGCTTCCCGGAAGCCGACGTGCGGCCCCTGGGGCGTGCCACCCGCGGCGTGCGCGGCGTCTCGCTGATGAACAAGGACCGGCTCATCGCCATGGTGGTGGTGCAGGACACCTCCACCATCCTTACCGTCACCGAAAACGGTTTTGGCAAGCGCACCGAGCTGACCGAATACCGCGTCCAGGGGCGTGGCGGAAAGGGCATCATCTCGATCCGCACCGGAGGCCGCAACGGCGACTGCGTGGGGGTGTTGCAGGTGGACAGCGACGGCCAGTTGATGATCGTGGCCGCCAGCGGCAAGATCATCCGCATGTCGGTGGCGGACATCAAGACCATCGGCCGCAACACCCAGGGGGTCAAGCTTATCGGCCTGGAGGCGGGCGACCGCGTGGTGGCCCTGGCACCCCTGGCGGAGAAGATGACGGACGAGGCGGGGAACGACGCAGCGGCGGACGAAAACCCGGACGGCACGCTGGACACGGCCGCGACGGACGATGTGTCGGATGACACGGCGGAAAACGCTACGGGAGACGCTACGGAAGACGACTCGCCCGCCGGTGGCGGCCTGTTCGATGGGCTGGACGACTGATATGGCCCCGGTGGTGGGATGACCCCGGTGGTTCCCCTGCCCGGTACCCACCGGGAGCGCCTGATGGCGCGCCTGGAGGCCATTTTTGGTGCGCTGTCGCCCCTGTTGCGGGTGTTGCTGACCACAGACGGCACGGTCACCGAGACCCTGGCCGCCCACTTCGGCGAGGAGGTGGGGGTGAAGGTCGTCACCCAGGGCTTCCACCCGGCAGACGGGGAGGATTTTCCCGAACTGGCCCTGCGCCCCGGTAGCGTGGTGCTGGACCGTTGCGTGGTGCTGACCGGCGCGCGCAGCGGGCGGGCCTTCGCGGTGGCGGTGTCGCGCATTGTGCCGGCCCTGCTCCCCGGCGCCATGCAGGAGGACCTGCTGGCGGCGCGGGAACCGCTGGGAAAACTGTTGCTGGCGCACCGGCTGGAGACCTTCAAGGAGATCGTCGATTGCGGCGTCTGCCCCTTGCGGCACGCCCCCCTGCCCCCTGGCAACTTTGCCGCCGCCCTCAAGCTGGCGCCGGGGGCTCCCCTGGTGTGGCGCACCTATCGGGTGCTGATTGGCGGGCGGGCGGCCATGAGTGTCAGTGAGTATTTTCCGGAGAGCCTGGCATGAAGCCTCACCCCCCCCACTTTTTCGGCGCCCGCTTCACCCCCCCCCCCGGCATGGCGGCGCGTTTGGGGGTGGCGGCGGCGCTCACCGCGCTGCTGGCCATGGGGGGCGCCTGGACCCTGACTGCGCAGCAGGAGGAGGCCGCCGCCACCCCCGCCGAGCGGATGGCCACCCTGCAAAAGCGCGCCGCCGAACAGCCGCGTCCCGATACCTGGTTCGAACTGGGCCACCTGCAATTTACCCAGGGCGATGTCCACGGAGGTTTTGTGTCCCTGGCCAGGGCGGTGTCGCTGGCGCCGGTGGGGCACTATTCCCAAACCTATCTGCTGCACCAACTGGACAAATCCCCATACCGCTTCGATCTGTCCCTGCACGAGGACCTGCTGACCATCCTGCCCGAATTCCCGCCGCTGCTGGAGCGGCTGGGGCGCTTGTATCAGGGCAAAAAGGGCATGGAGCCGAAGGCGGAAAAGCTGTTTGCCCAATGGGCCAGGCTGCGCCCCGAAAACCCCGAGGCCCACGCCCGGCTGGCGGAGTTCTACCGCGCCACCGGCCGTGCCGGTGAGGCGCTGCCGCATCTGGAAAAAGTGCGCGCCCTGTCCGGGGAGAGCGCCTATGCCCTGCGGCGTCTGGGCACCCTGCAGCGGGAACTGGGCCATCTGGATGCCTCCGCCAGCGCGCTGGAGACGGCCATTGAACTGCCGGACCTGGGGCCGGACCGGGTTGCCCAGCTGGAACTGGGGCACACCCGCATGGCGCAAAAACGTCCCAAAGAGGCCGCAGCGGCCTTCCGGGCGGCGATCCAGGTGGATCCGGGCAGCGCCACCACGCACCTGTTTCTGGGGCAGGCGCTGACCGCCGCGGGGGACGGCAAGGGGGCCATGGCCGCATTTGCCGAGGCTCTGCGCCACGATACCCGCCTGCAGGAGGCGCATCTGGACCTGGGACGACTGCTGCTGGCCCAGGGTGACGCGAGGGGCGCCCTGCCGCACTTCCGCGAGGCCTCCAGCATCAACGACCGTGACCCGGACCTGCATTTTCTGGTGGGGGAAACCGCCCTTAAGGCGGGGGATGTGGCGCTGGCCCGGCGGGAGCTGGAAAAGCTGCGCAACATTGGCGGCGTCACGCTGGCCCACAAGCTCGACACCCTGATCGGCGCGCAGGCCCCGGCCACCCCCTGAGCCACCCCTCCCCCGGAGGGAGGCGATTTACAGGCGGCGCAGGAACTCCCGCAACGGCCCCGGCACGGCGGCGGGGATCTCGTGGCCGCCGGAAAAGGGCACCCACTCCACGGCGTGGCCGGCGTCCCGCAACAGCCCCTGCAACTCCTCGCTGCGCGGAAACGGCAGCGTGCTGTCCTGACGGCCGTGGCTGACGAATACCGGCAGAGGGGGGCGCTCCGCGTCCGCTTGCGCCGCGTTTATTTTCCGCGTGGCGCCTGTTTTCCGTGCTGCGTCAATTTTCCGTGCTGCCGCTTGCCAGCGCTCCCGGCACAGCAGGGTGGGGGACAGCAACACCAGTCCGCGCAGGCGATCGGGGCCGCACAGGGCGGTTTCGCAGGCCAACATGGCGCCTTGGGAAAAGCCCCCCAGCACCACCTCCTCCGGCGTGGTCCCGAAGTGGGCGCAGGCGGCATGAATCAACTGCGTGACCCGTTCCCGGGCCTCCAGCATCCCCGGCGGGGTTTCGCGCGACAGGTCCAGCCCCCCCTCCAGGCGTATTTGCCGTTCCCGCGCCGCCCAGTCGATGTGCCACCAGGCGCGGGCGTCCGCCAGGGGCATGGGCAGGGTAAGGGGGGCGGCGGGAAACAGGAAACGGCAGCCACTGGCCCCCAGAGGGGTCGCCAGGGGCACCAGATCGTCCCCCGGAGCGCCGTAACCGTGCAGCAGGATGCACAGGGGGGCGCGGGCGTCCCCTGAGCCGCTGTGAGGGCTCCGGCTGTCGGCCACGGTCACGGAGAGGCCGACCAGGGTCAGTGGTTGGGAGGGAACGGGGCGCATGGGACGGATTTTACATGAATCTCCGCACGACTCCCTGCACGACTCCCTGCACGACTCCCTGTACGATGCCCTGATCGGCCATTGCGCTCGGCCGGTCTTTTGCCGTTTGGCTCGCGCTTTTGCTACCGTTGCGGGTCGACCCTTCATTTTCGGGGGCCACAGAGCGGGGAGGCAGGGTATGGGTGCAATGGGCGGCGTGGTCCGGGTGGTGCTGGCGGCTGTCGCCATCATCGGCGTGGCAGGCGTGGCAGGCGCGGTGGGGGTGGACGCGGCGTGGGCGGGGGAGGTTGCCGCCAGCGCGCGTATCACCGCCGCCACCGTGTTCGCCAACGGCGCCGAGGTGACCCGCAACGCCCGCGTACAGTTGCCCGCAGGCTCCAGCACCGTGGTGTTTGCCGACCTGCCCCCGCTGCCGGAGGACACCCTGCAGGTGAGCGGCGAGGGAGAGCAGGCGGTGCGCATCGTTTCGGTGGAGACCCGCCGTCGCTATCTGGCCGAGGTGGCCGAGGCGCGGGAGCGGGAGTTGCGTCAGCAGATTGAGGTCCAGGAAGACCGGCAACGCGCCATCAACGACCGCATCGGTGCCCAGCGCGCCCGGCTGGATTTCATCCGCAGCGTGACCAGTTCCCAGCCGCAGGCGGCGCAGACGGCGCGGGAGGGGCTGTTGCGGGACGACCCGGCCAAATGGCGGGGGGCGTGGGACGCCGTCGGCGAAGGCACCGCTGCCGCCCTGACGGCCATTCAGAAGGAGGAGCAGGAGCGCCGCGTCTCCGACCGGGAGCTGAACCGCCTGCGCCAGGAACTGGCCCGAGTGGCCACCGGCAGCAGGCTGGTGATGGATGTGCGCGTGCAGGTGGTGGCGGAGCGCGCCACCCTGCTGCGGCTGGCCCTGCGCCACGCGGTCGCCGCCGCCTCCTGGCAGCCGCTGTACGACCTGCGGCTGGATGCGGAGGCGGGCAAAATCGCCATCGTGCAGCAGGCCCAGGTGCGGCAGCAGAGCGGCGAGGACTGGAACGGCGTGACCCTGACCCTGTCCACCACCCGCCCGGCCCAGGGGGTGGCCATGCCGGAACCCCAGCCGTGGCTGGTGGATTTTGTCGGGCCCCAGATCGCATTGAGTCCAAATGCCAAGGGGGCCGTGCTGGATCGGTGGCGGGAGCTTCCTGCGGATGTGGGGGGAAACCTCCTTTCCGTGATGGATGCCGACGAGTCCGCCCCCGCCCCCGCGCCGGTGGCGGCGGAGCGGGTGGTGGCCGAGGCCCGGGTGGCGGAGTTCACCGCCGCCTACGCCATCGACGGGCGCCAGGACATCCCGGCGGACAACGAGTCGCACCTGTTCACCGTGGCCGAGCACGCCGCCCAGGTCACCCTGCTGGTGCGTACCTGGCCCGCCGCGCAGCCCGCCGCCTATCTGTACGCCCAACTCACCTATGCGGGCGACGCGCCGCTGCCGGGGGGATCGGCCACCGTGTTCCGCGACGGGGTGATGGTGGGCAAGGGTAGCCTGCCCCAGGTGCGCCCCGGCGAGGAAATCAAGTTGCCGTTCGGCATCGACGACCGGGTGCGGGTGACCTACACAGCCGAGGGCGACCTGACCGGGAAGGGGGGCTCCATCCTCTCCGGGCGGCGCCGGGAGGTGGCGCGGGTCTACCGCATCGAGGTGGAGAACTTCCACGCCCGGCCGGTGGAGATGACGGTGTACGACCGCCTGCCGGTGCCGAAGAACGAGGAGATCCGGGTGCGCCCGGCGCGGGACAACACCCCGCCCACGCGGGTGGACGATGAGGGCCACAGTGGTGTGATGGCGTGGCAGCAGAGCGTTGCGCCGCGCGGCAAGCAGGCCATCCGCTTCGGCTACGAGGTGAGCTTTCCGGCGGAGCGGACGGTGCCGGGGTTTTGAAGGACGCCGTGGCCTTTGACACGGGGCGGTGAAGTCATATACAATGAAAAACCTTGAAATAAGTGGTGCGGTGGCCCTGCTCGGGGGGGAGGCCGTCTGTACCGTGACCGCAGTTGGCCAGAGTTCACTGGCGGAATTACTGGGGGATCGTCTAGCGGCAGGACAACGGACTCTGACTCCGTTAACCTAGGTTCGAATCCTAGTCCCCCAGCCAATTTTGCTCCCATCGTCTAGCGGTTAGGACGCTGCCCTCTCACGGCGGAAGCAGGGGTTCGATTCCCCTTGGGAGTACCAATTGACCCTCCGGAGACATCCGCGAGGGTCCACAAAAGCCCGCAACCCCCCCCACCCGGTGCGGGGGGTGCGGGCTTTTTGTTGTCTGGTGCGGCCCAGCCGGATGCATTGATTTTCCGCGGGTTCGAGGCAGCTCGCCGCAGCAATCGGTTTTTCCCGTTACGGCATGTGGAAAGTGACTGCCGGGGGTGCGTGGTGGCCGGAACGCCTCATTCCATGGAGGCGTGCGAACAATAAATGGTTGCCGTCCGGTTTCCGGTGTGGTATCTCTTGGCATAACTGCTTTGAAAAACTTGGTTTTGGGAGTGCTTCCGCTGCGTCGTGAGATGTGTCCGGCGCGGGAGCGGGCTGCCTCGTTTCGGGCGGGGGCCGTTGTCCCTCCCGCTGTCTGCGGCGCGTGGCGACGCAAGGCGGGCCGGTTTTCACGCCTCGTTGTGTGCGGATCCGGCCGCCAAATCATTTGAGGAGTACCGTGTGATGGGTAGTCGGTCATTCGCAGGGTCGGCGGGTGCGCTCGCGTGCGCGGTTGTGTTGGGCCTTGGCCTCTGGTCTTGTGGCGGTGGTTCGGCGGGGGGCGGCGGCGCACCCGTCTCCGGTGATCCGGTCCGGGAGGCACTGACCGGACTTGGAGTGGATACCACCCCTACCCCGCGGGTCGGGCCGGACGGAACCCCCCTGCCGGCCGACTACAGCCCATTGGGGGCCGCCTTCAAGGTGTCCCCGATGGAGGTCATGTTTGCCGGTTTCCGCCACGCTGCGGTGGCCGGCAATGACGTCACCCATGCCCGCAAGGTCAGCATCAACAACATGGTGCCGGCAACCTACAACCCCAACGGGACCCTGGCCAGCCCGGCATACTGGGATTCGGTGGACACCGCCGCCCACGGCACCGACCCGGACTGGGACCGATGGGAGACCGCGACGGTCCGCGCCGCCGCTGCCGGGGATTTTGACCTGGACGGGCGGGACGAGTTCGCCATCCTGTATTTCGACAGCGTGACCGGCTGGATTGTCCTTCGGGTCGTCGACGATCAACTGGCCGGTTTTGCCGTCCACGAACAGAACCTCATTGCCGCCAATTCCGTCACCGGGATCGGCGCGGCGGCCGCCGATACAAACGGCGACGCCCGCGACGACCTGATCGTCGGCGTTACCGTCAATGGAGCCTATACGCTGTATCGTTACCGCATTGGCGCGATGGCCGATTTTACCCTGTACAACTCCATCCGGTTGTTTCCCACCCTGACGGTTGCGGACTCCTGGGACTGGCGCATCACCGCCGGAAACCTCGATCTGGACCCGAGCGAGGAGTTCGCGGTGGTCATCAATCAGGCGAAGGGGACCGGTGGCGCCAGCGACTATTTTGTGTTCGACGACGAAGCTTCCGGTCTGGCGTTGCGGGATTTCGGCGAAACCTCGTTTTCCTGGCCGGGTCATGCCGAGCGCGTCGTTGCATCCGATGTGGCCATTGCCGACGTGGACGGGAACGGTGTCGGCAATCTGGTAATCGGCGGAATCAACGGGTTCAACACGCACTGTTCCAACCTGCCCGACTATGTTGTCGCGGTGTTTGACCTGGGCGCGACCGGACTGACCCAACTGGCCGCCACTCTTGGCACGCCAACGTATTCCGTCAACACCAGGTGTAACAACGCGTACCCGTTTCATATCCACAGTGCGTGGACCCACGTGGTGGACATGGAGGGGAAAGGAACGCAGAACATCGTCGTCAATCAGATGGTGTTCAAGGCCGATATCTCCCGGTGGAACGCGGATCCCAACACCTGGACCGGCAGGACCGATGTGGACCACGAGTTTGCGGAGGAGTTTCTCCCCAACTCGGGTCTCTTCCGTGGATATTACATGCGTTCGAACACGGCGGCGGTGGCGGCGGCGGACGTGACCGGAAACGGCAAGGACAACATCGTCCTGTACCACCGGTTGCAGCGTTTCGACAATGGCGCCTACTACCCCGAAGTACGCGTGCTGGAATTCGATTCCGCCGGGACTCCGAGGTTCCGCATCGCCTCCAGGTGGAATGTGGACAGCAGGACATCGACGCCCCCCATGGGCGCCCCCCTGATCGTGCCCGCGGACGTGGATGACGACGGCATGGTCATGACGCCGGTGAGCCACGAGCTTGTCTACACGAATCCCCTCATCCAGGCGGTACTTGCGGCACCACCGTGCAAATACGGCATTGGGCAGAATGTGGATGCCTGCTCCACCTCCTTTGGCCAGGGAAGCAGCGTGGCCTATGGCCGCGAGGGGGATACCACGGTCAAGGCCAGCATGGTCTGGGGGTGGGACATTGAAGTCGGGGTTTCCTGGATCCCCGGCGCGAAGGTGGGCAACAAGGCAAAGATTTCCGCCGAGCTGGGCATGAACTTCATGAGTTCACATTCGTATACCGTGGAAAAAAGCATCACGTACGAAAGCGGTCCGATGGAGGACACGGTGGTGTTCACCACGGTTCCGTATGATCGCTACACCTACGAGATCCTGTCTCATCCGGATCCGGCCATGGTGGGCACCCATTCATTCGTGATGCTGCCGCGGGAGCCGATCACCCTCCAGACGGAAGTGTGGTACTACAACCAGCAGGTCGAGTCCGGGGGGGGGGCTGTCATTGACGAGACGGTGCTGCCGCATACCATTGGCCATCCGGACACCTATTACACCGTGGCCCGGAGAGATGCGCTGCTGGCGCAGAACAATCCCGGCCTGAATCTGGCCGACCTCACCTCCAATTCGGTGGGCATGGTGAACGGGCCGCATTGGGTCAACGAAGGGGGCGGGACGGCCACCGCGACGCTGGACACGGTGGACGAAAGAATGCGCGGAGTCGGTATTGTGGTCGGTGCGTCGTATGAAATCGAATTTACCGGCGGCGGGGTTCTGGCCGGTTATTCGGTGGGGGTCGAGCACAACGACAACCTGACCAGAACGACCGGTAAATCCACGTCGTACTCCGGTTCGGTGGGCCATATCGACGCGGCGAACCACACCCAAAACAGGTACCAGTTCGGCCTGTTCACGTATCTTCACCACTACCCCTCCGGCGAGGAATTCACGGTCATCAACTACTGGGTGGAATAGCCCGCCGAATGGAATCACCCGTTCCGGTCCGGCCCACGATCCGGCCCGGCGTGCGGGCACAGGAGGCGCTGCTTGCCGGGAGGGTGCCGTCGCACGTGCCGGTGGGGATTGTCTGTGCCCCCCGGTCGGCGCGGTCATTTGGCGCACCGGGCCGACCGCAGGGCGCTCTCTCCCCGGAGGGGCTACACCCCCATGCCGCCGCTTTGCACCAGCCCCGCCGCCTTGGGGTTCAGGTAATAGGCCCGGGTCGGCTTGCCGCCGCGCTCGGTGGTAGGTACCGGAACCGACGAAATCCACGCGTGGCGCTCCAGAATCTCCACCGCGCGCTGGGCCGCTTCGCGGCTGGCCAGGCCGCTCCAGTGGCGGCGGTAGATGTCGCGCACCTTGAAGGGACTGGCCAACTCGGTGCCCACCAGCCGCTTGAGCAGGCTGCGCGCCCCCTCCAGTTCCGCCGCCTCCCCCACGCCGTACACGCTGCGCGCATGCGCCGTCAGCCACACGCACCATTGCGCGGCGCGCCGCGCCGGGGCGGCGGTGACCGGTCCGGGAATGTCTCCGGCGGCGGATTTTCCCTCCGGCTCGATCAGGTGGAACAGCAGGGCCAGAGCCGGCATCAGGCGGTCCTGGGCGGCCAGGTGCGCGGCTACCAGGGGGTCGTTCTCGGCGGCGGCGTGGGCCGCGTGCTCGCCACGCCAGCGGTCATAAACTCCCTGGGCGGCGGTTTCGAAGCGCAGGGTCGGTGGGGCCTCTCCGGCATGGACGGCGGGCAACCGGTCGAGGTGGGCAAACACCTGTTCGGCCCGTTCCCGCGCTGCGCGGTCGGCGGGGTGGTCGGCCTCGCGCATGGGGCTGGCGCTGTCCACCGCCAGCACCATCTGAAAACGTCCCAGCAGGGGGTCGGTGGCGCCGCGCTGGGTGGCCCCGGCGGCGTAGCGGCGCAGGGCCTGGGTGGGGGCCCAGCCGAGGGCCGACAGGCACGGGTTGGCGAAGTGCGCGGAGGCCCCGGAGGGCAGGTCGAACTGGGCCTCTGCGGCGCTGGCGTCCGCCAGGGTCAGGTACAGGTGGCGCTCCCCCTCGCGGCCGGGGGCGGCCAGCCCGGTCAGCCAGGCCACCACGTCGTCCCGCATCAGCAACAGGCCGCCAGGGGTGGTGCCGGTCAGTTCCGCCAGACCCCGCACGTCGCCGGTGGCGGTGCGGTAGGGGCGGCGGCGGGGGGGCTCCGGGAGGGTGGGGTGGCGGGCCAGCAGATCCTCCACCGGCTGCCCGGCCTGCCGGGCCTGACGCATTTCCTCGGCCCACAGGCCACGGGCGGCCTCCAGGGCGGTGCGGCGCGCCTCGAACTGGTGTGCCGCCGCCTCAAAATCGCGCTGGGCTGCCAGTTCCAGGCCGTGCAGGGGGCTTAAGGCCTCCTCCACCGCCTGGGCGCCGCCCGCCGTTGGACGGGGGGTGGTCAGCACCGCCCACAGGTTGGGGGTGATGCGGCGCGGGTCCTGCTGCTTGGGAGCGATGCCCAGACGTCGCCCGACCACCGCGCCGAGGGCGGTGATCAGGGCCACTGCGGGCAGGTCCGGTCGGCAGCCGCAGCGCTCCGCCACGTCGGTGGCGAAGGCCCGCAAGGGGGTGGGCAGCATGTCCAGGTCGAAGGGCACCTCCGGGGTGCCTTCCAGGGGCAGGGGCGAGGGCTCCCCGAAGCTGGCGGCCACCACCTCGGCCACCATGTGGCGCAGGGCCGGGGTATGGGGGTCTGCCTGGGTTTCCTCGTCGTCCGTCGGCTCCCCGTCGTCTTCTGCGGGTTCATGCAGGTCCGCAAGGCTGGCCATGAAGGCGTCCCCCGCCGTCGAGGCGGCATCAGCCGCAGTTTCTGCATCGGGTCCGGAGGCGTTTTCGTCCTCGTCTTCATCGTCCGAGAGCAGGCCCAGCCGCTGGTTGACGATGCGCAGCCAGTCGGTGGCATCGCCGCCGCGCTTCAGCCACCCCCCCACGCCCTGGCCGGAGGGCAACCCCGGCAGGCGCACCACCTCCACGGCCTGCGCCCCGGCGGCATAGGCCATGGTGGCGACTTCCTCGGTATAGGCGACGCCGTCCGGGGAGTTGTCCTGGCACAGCACCACGTCGCGCCCGGCCAGCACCGAAAAGTCCGAGGCCCGGACATAGCCGGTGCCCATCACCGAGGTGATGTGGATACCCACCAACCCGGCGGAGGTGGCGCGGAAGGCGTCCCGCTCCGAACGGTGGAACACCACCGGCAGGGCGGGGTTTTGCAGCACCGTGCCGACCCGGTACAGGGGCAGGGGACGGGGCACCTCCTTGAGGTTGTCCTGCCAGCGCGCGCCGTCCGGGGTGGGGCCCCACAGATTCGGGCGCGCCTGGTCGCCGTCGCGGGCCGGGCGCTCCACGTGGAACAGTGTGGCTCCCCGGGCGTCGCGGTAGGTGAACAGGGTTTCCCCCACGGTGCCGGTGGGCGGTGTGTCGCGAACCGTCACGCTGGTGTCCGTGGTCATGATGGCCTCCCCTGCTTGGTGTGTCCCGCCGTGGGCTGTGTCCACCCGGATATGGCGGCGGGACCTGTGGACTTCGGAACATCCGGATTTTGCGATGCCCGGATTTTGCGATGCCCGGCTGTCAAAAATTGCGGAACAGATCGTTCAACTTCTGCTGGCGCTCGGCCTCTCGCGGATCGGCGGCGGTGGCGTCCGCGCCGGGCGCGGGAGCCAGTTCGAAAAAATCGCAATAGTTCGAGCGGTCGCGCCGCGCCTGCCACTCGGCGCGCGGCTCCCGGCACTCGTTGTGCGCCGTGGGGGCGTGCAGGCGGCAGGCGTGGCAGGCGCGCAGGTCGCGCCCGCAACCGGGGCAGACGTCCTTGCGCGACACCGGCCCGGACAGGTTCAGCGCCTGACCGCACAGGGGGCAGGCAACGGCCCCGGTCGCATCTGCCATCTAGTGTGCCTCCTCCCAGTTGTCCCCCACCCCCACGTCCACCACCAGCGGCACCGCCAGCGTGGCGGCCTGTTCCATTTCGCGGCGCACCATGTGGATAAGGGGGTCCACCGCGCGTTGGTCCACCTCGAAGATCAATTCGTCGTGGACCTGAAGCAGCATCTTAGCCGAAATTGCGCCATCCGTCAGGCGCTGGTCCACGGCCAGCATGGCGCGCTTGATGATGTCGGCGGCGGTGCCCTGAATCACCGTATTGGTGGCGGTGCGTTCCCCGGCGGCGCGAATCTGGGCGTTGGCGGAGGCCAGTTCCGGAATGGCGCGGCGGCGTCCGTAGAGGGTGGTGACCATGCCGTTGCGGGTGGCCTCCGCCTGGGTGCGCTCGATCCACGCCTTCACCCCGGAATAGGTGGCGAAGTAGCGCTCGATCATGCCGCGCGCCTCTTTTTGGGACACCCCCACGTCCTGGGCCAGGGAGAACGCCCCCATGCCGTAAATCAGGCCGAAATTGATGGCCTTTGCCTCGCGCCGCATCTGGTCGGTCACCAGCCCCTCGTGGATGCCGAACACTCCGGCGGCGGTGCGGCGGTGGATGTCGCCCCCGGCGTGGAAGGCCTCGATCAGGGCCGCGTCTTCTGCCATGTGCGCCAGCACCCGCAGTTCGATCTGGGAGTAGTCGGCGCTCACCAGCTTGCAGCCTGGGGGGCAGATGAAGGCGCGGCGAATTTTTTTGCCCTCGTCGGTGCGCACCGGGATGTTCTGCAGGTTGGGCTCCGACGACGACAGCCGCCCGGTGGCGGCCACCGTCTGGTTGAGGGAGGTGTGCACGCGCCCGGTGTCGGGGTTGACCATCTGCGGCAGGGCGTCCACGTAGGTGCTCTTGAGCTTGGCGAACTGGCGCAGGGCGAGGATTTTGGCCGGAAGGGGGTGCTCGCTGGCGAGTTTGGCCAGCACCTCCTCGTCGGTAGAGAGGCCGGTTTTGGTCTTCTTGACCGGTTTCAGCCCCAGTTTTTCGAACAGGATGACCTGCAACTGCTTGGGGGAGGCGACGTTGAACTCCTCTCCGGCCAGGGCGTGGATGTCCCGCTCCAGGGCGGTGATCTGCTCCCCCATGTCGCGGCTGATGGCGGCAAGCCAGGGGATGTCCACCAGAAAGCCGGTGGCCTCCATGCGCGCCAGCACCGGGAGCAGGGGCATTTCCAGGTCGTAAAACAGCTCCTCCAGCCCGTTGTCCTTCAGTTGCGGGGCCAGGGTCTGCTTCAGGCACAGGGCGATTTCCGCATCCTCCGCCGCGTAGCGGGTGGCCACGTCCACCGCCACCTCGGCGAAGGGTATCTGGCGCGCCCCCTTGCCGGTCACTTCCTCATAGGGGATGGTGCGGTGGTTGAGGTATTCCAGCGCCAGGTTGTCCAGGCCGTGGCTGCGGCGGTTGGGGGCCAGCAGGTAGGCAGCCAGCATGGTGTCGAAGCGCACCCCGCGCAGGGTGACTCCGGCGCGGCGCAGCACGTTCAGGTCGTATTTGAGGTTCTGCCCCACCTTGGCGACGGTGTCCGACTCCAGCAGGGGGCGCAGGATGTCCAGGGCGGTCTGCCGGTCCATTTGCCCGCTGTCCCCGTGCTGTCCCCCGTCGCCCGCGTGGGCCACCGGCACATAAAAACCCTCGCCGGGGGCGAGGGACAGGGCGATGCCGACGACGTCGGCCTGCAGCGGATCCAGCCCGGTGGTTTCCAGATCGACGCTGACCTCCCCCAGTGTGGTGGCGCGGGCGGCGATGTGGGCCAGGCGGCGCGGCTCGGTGACGGTGCGGTAGTCCTTGCCGGCGCTGGCGGCGCTGGCGGTGGGGGCGGCCACGGTGCCGAGCAGGCTGGTAAATTCCAGCTCCCGGTACAGGGCGGTCAGGGCCTCGGCGTCCGGCTCCCCCACATGGGCGCGGGTGAAGTCCAGCTCCAGGGGCACGTCGGTGTCGATGGTGACCAATTGCCGCGACAGGCGCGCCAGTTCGGCGTGCTCCCGCACCTTGGCCTGCACCCCTTTGGCCTTGATCTGCTCCACCCCGGCCAGCACCCCCTCCAGGGTGTGGAACTGCTCGATGAGCTTTTTGGCGGTCACCTCGCCCACGCCGGGGATGCCGGGGACGTTGTCGGAGGTGTCGCCCATCAGCCCCATGACGTCGATCACCCGCTGTGGCTCGACGCCGAATTTTTCCAGCACCTCGGGGGCGCCGGAGTATTTGTCCTTCATGGCGTCGTAGAGGCGCACGGCGGGGTTGACCAGCTGCATCATGTCCTTGTCGCCGGAGACGATGGTCACCTGGTAGCCGACGGCCTCGGCGCGCCGCGCCAGGGTACCGATGAGGTCGTCGGCCTCGAAGCCGGAGAGCTCCGCCACCGGGATGTTCATGGCCGCCACCAGACGGCGGATGTAGGGCAGCTGCACCACCAGTTCGTCGGGCATTTTCTGGCGTGTGGACTTGTAGTCCGCATAGCGTTCGTGACGGAAGTTGCGGCCGGGGGCGTCGAAGCAGGCGATCAGGGCGTCGGGCTGGTGCTCGGCGCGCAGCTTGTTGAGGATGGTGATGAAACCGTACACGGCGTTGGTGGGCAGCCCGGCGCGGGTGGTGAAGCCGCGCAGGGCAAAGAAAGCGCGGTAGATCTGGGCGCTGGCGTCCAGCAGGTAGAGGCTGGGGCGGGGCGCGGCGGCGGGTTCGGGCGCGGCGGCAGGCTGGGGGGGGGGGGCAAACGGGTTCATGGGGTGGATGATACGGACCCGGAGGGACGGGGGCAAACTGGCGGCGGGACGGTCAGGCGTGGTCCCCGTCTTCGCCCTCCCCTTCCAGACCGTAGCGGGCCAGCTTGCGGTACAGGGTTTTGCGGTCGATGCCCAGGCGGTGGGCGGCAACGGTGCGGTGGCCGCCGCAGTCGGCCAGCACCTTGAGGATGTAGTGCCGTTCCAGCGCATCCAGACTCAGGGTGCCCGCCAGCGCCGCGGCGGGCAGCATCCCGGTGGCGGGGGGGGGGCTTGTCGCGGATTCCCTGTCCGGCGCGTCCCCCGCCGCTCCGGGGGGCGCGTCGGTGTGGCGGCGCAGGGGGTGGGGGGATTCCGGCGGGACCATGGGCAAATCCTCGGCGCCGATGCGCGGACCCCGGCACAGGATCACCGCCCGCTCCAGGGCGTTGGCCAGTTCGCGGATGTTGCCCGGCCAGGGGTGCGCGGCCAGTTGCTCCAGGGCGGCGGACTCCAGCCCCGCCACGGGTTTGCCGTTGTCGTGGGCAAAGCGCGCCACCAGTGCCTCCGCCAGCAGGGGGATGTCCTCGGTCCGTTGGCGCAGGGGCGGCAGGTGGATGGGGATGACGTTAAGGCGCCAGTACAGGTCGTCACGGAAGCGGCCCGCCTCCACGGCGGCCTTGAGGTCGGTGTTGGTGGCGGCGACGATGCGCACGTCCACGGGGATCTCGCGGGTGTCCCCCAGGCGCCGCACCACCCGCTCCTGCAGGACGCGCAGCAGCTTGCCCTGTAAAATCAGGGGGATTTCCCCCACCTCGTCCAGAAACAGGGTGCCGCCGGCGGCGTGCTCGAACAGCCCCTTGCGGTCCTCGCGGGCATCGGTGTAGGCCCCCTTGCGGGCGCCGAACAGTTCGCCCTCCATGAGGGATTCGGGAATCGCCGCGCAGTTGACCGGCACCAGGGGGCCGCCGCGGCGGGATTCGGCATGCAGGGCGCGGGCGGCCATTTCCTTGCCGGTACCGGATTCGCCGGTGAGCAGCACGCTGGCGGGGCTGGCCGCCACCTGACGGATGTGGTCGAACACCCGGCGCATGGCGGCCGAGGCGCCGAGCATGCCGTGAAAGCGGCTGTCCGGCCCCCCCGCCAGCCGCCGCAACTGGTTTTTGAGGCCGATTTTTTCGGCGGCGCGCCGCACCACCGCGAGGATCGCCTCGGTCTTGAACGGTTTGGTGATGTAGTCGTAAGCGCCGCCCTGAATCGCCTCGATGGCGGTGTCGATGGAGCCGAAGGCGGTGATCATCACCACGTCGGTGCGGGGGTGGGCGGCACGGATTTCGGCCAATAACTCCATGCCGCTCATGCCGTGCATGCGCAGGTCGGTGATGACCAGCGGAAAATGCACCGAGTTCATCATCCACAGGGCCTCCCGCCCGCCCTGGGCGGTGCGCGCGGTGTAGCCCTCGTGGCCGAGGATTTCGGCCAGCAGTTCGGCCATTTCCGGGTCGTCGTCCACCACCAGCACGCGCAGGGTGAGGGGTTCGGCCTGCGGGTGGTCTCCGGCCGGGGGCAGGGGAAAGGGCGGGGTGGCCGCGCTCATGGGGTGGTCTCCTCTGGCGGTGGCGGCGTGGCGCGGGCCGCTGGCGGACCGGTCCGGGATTCTCCCGGAGTCTCGCCCGGAGTTTCGCCCTGGGGCAGATAGACGGCAAAAACGGCGCCCCTTCCCGGCTGGCTGTCCACCTCGATCCAGCCATCATGGGCGGTGACGATGCCGTGGCACACGGTCAGCCCCATGCCGGTGCCCTTGCCCGGTTCCTTGGTGGTGAAGAAGGGGTCGAAAATGTGGGCGCGCACCGCTTCGTTCATGCCGGGGCCGGTGTCGGCCACCTCCAGCCGCACCCACGGGGTGGCGCCGCGTTCCGCCACGCACAGGGTGCGGGCGCTGACGGTGATGGCGCCGCCGCTGACCAGCGCGTGCTGGGCGTTGACCAGCAGGTTCATGGCCACCTGCTGCACCTGATCCGGGTCGGCCAGCAGGTGCAGGTCGTCGGGGATGTCCAGCCGGAGCACAATACCGGCGCGTTCCAGGGGGTGGGCGAGCAGGTCGGCGACCCCCGACAGCACCGCCGCCAGTTGCACGTGGCGGCGCTCCGGCGGGCGCTTGCGGGCAAACACCAGCATCTGCTGAACGATGCCCGAGATGCGGTCGATCTGGGCCACGATGCGCTCCAGGTGGCGGCGCAGGGCGTCGTCCTCGGGCAGCTTTTTGAGGACAAATTCGGCGCGGCCGCTGATGACGTTGAGGGGGGTGCCGATCTCGTGGGCGAGGCCCGCCGCAAGCTGGCCGATGGTGGCGAGCTTTTCGGCGTGCTGCAACTGCTCCGTCAGGCGCGCCTGTTCGGTGCGGTCGTCCACCGCCAGCACCGCGCCGAACACCGCGCCGGAGGGGTCGAGCAGGGCGCGGCCGCGCACGTCCAGCACGCGCTCGCCCACCCGTTCCGCCCGGTGACGCAGGCCGGGCAGGGAGAACTGGCGGGCTTCCCCGGCCAGCAGGGCGTGGCTGGCCGCCACCACCTCGCGGGGCAGCACCAGGGGGCTGAGACCGGCCAGGGGGCGGCCCACGGCCTCCTCCGGGGGCACCGCGTAACGCATGGCCATGGCCGCGTTCCAGGTGGTGACGGTGCCGTCCGGGTCCAGCCCCACCACACCGCTGAAAATGTTCTGCACGATGCTGCGTTCGTACTCCCGCTCCCGCACCAGTTCGGAGGTCTGGCCCTGAATGGTGGCGGCCATGTCGTTGAAGCGCCCGGCCAGCAGGCCGATCTCCCCCGGCTCGGGGTGCTGGTGGCGCGCGGCGCGGTCGCCTTCGCCAAAGCGCTGCACGGTGCGGGTCAGGCGCGCCAGGGGAAACGCCACGTTGAGGCGCGACAAGTGCGAGACGATCAGCAGCAGGGCCAGGGTGATCACCGCCACCATGGCGATGTCCACGTTGCGGGTGCGGAACAGGGCGGCGTCCTCTTCGGCCCCGGCCAGCATCAGGGTGAGGTGTTTGTGGCCCCCCAGCGGGGCGGTGTAGATCAGGGCGGGGGGGCGGGAGTTGGGCAAGAAGCGGTGTTGGGGCAGGTCTGCCGTCTGCCCGGCCGCTTGCCCGCCGGATGCGGTGTTGACCATCCGGGCGTCGGCGGCGGGGTCGGCGGTGGCGCCGGGGCCGGGCCACTCCGCCAGGGTCTCCCCGGCGGCGTCGGTGATGCGCAGCCACACCAGCCCCGCGTCACCGGAGGCCGCCTGGGCGACGTGGGCCAGTTGCTCCGGGCCAAGACCGCTGGTGTGGGCTGCGGCGAGGATATCGGCAAGCTCCCCGGCATGGCGCAGCAGGGCCGCGCGCACATAGCGCCCCTGCTCCAGCAGGTAGTAGGAGCCGTAGCCGATGCCCACCAGCACCAGCACGGCGCCCACACCGATGGTGAGTTTGGTGCCGACCCGCATTGGGGCAGTTTACCCCTTTTTATGGCCGGGTCGCGCCGGATATCGGGACGTCGGGGGCGCTAGCGGCCGGCGGGGCGCGGGGTGTGGATCAGGTCGCGGATGGAGACGATGCCGCGAATCTCCCCCTCGACGGTCACCAGCAGGTGGCGAATGCCCTCCCGGTCCATGCGCTCGCGGGCCTCGCGCAGGCCGGTGCCGCCCTCCATGGTGATGAGGGGCGTGGACATGATCTCGGCCATTTGCCGGGTGTCCGGATCCAGGCCGGGGGCCAGCACGCGGGTGACCATGTCGTGCTCGGTGACCACACCGACGATCTGATGGTCGCGCTCCACCGCCAGACAGCCGAGGCGGCGGTCGGTCATCAGGCGCGCGGCGGCGCGGATGGTGGTGTCGGCATCCACCCGCACCAGGTTGGAGGCCATGATGTCCTGCAGGCGCAGCATGGGGTTGTTCCGGAATGGGGGAAAATGAAAAGGCGCGCCACCGGGTCCGGGATCAACCCAGGTCCCGGTGGCGCGCCGTCGTTTGACCGTCCGACTACTGGCGTCCGCGTCCGCCCTTTTCGTGGCTGCTCACGGGGGTGGTGCGCAGGCTCCAGATGTAGGCCACGATGGCGTCCAGTTCGTCCTTGGTGAGGCGGTTGCCCCAGGGCGGCATGGGGATGGGGTTGCCCTTGGCCTGGGGATCGCGCTCCGGCGCGCGACCGGTGGTGATTACCCAGCGCACCCCGTCGTCCACCGGGTAGCGGCGCACAAAGGCGTCCTCGTCCCAGGAAGGCACGTACTTGCGCACGGCGTTGGGGTTGTCCATGCCCTGACGGCCGCCGAGGCCGTGACAGTGCAGACACCCCAGGTGCTCCACCAGCCCCTGCCCCTGAGCCACCAGGGGGTTGTTGCCGGGGGTGCGGCTGGTGTGCTCGGCGGGGGGCTGGGTGTTGCGGATCTGATCCGCCATCAGCAGCCGCTGGTCCTCGCCCTCGCCGCCCACCTCGCGCCCCTGACCACCTTTTTTGTGGCTGTTGGCCGGGGTGGTGCGCAGGCTCCAGATGTAGGCGATGATGGCCTCGGTCTCTTCCTTGGTCAGGCGGTTGCCCCAGGGCGGCATGGGAATCGGGTTGCCCTTGGCCTGGGTGTCCTTTTCAGGAAAACGCCCCTGCTGGATGACCCGCCGCACGCCTTCCGGGTTGGGGTACTTTTTGACAAAAGCCTCTTCGTCCCAGGCCGGGACGTACTTGCGCACGGCGTTGGGGTTGTCCAGCCCCTGGCGCCCGCCAAGCCCGTGGCAGTAAAGGCAGCCGAGGTGGTCGACCAGGTCTCCACCGAGTTTGACCGGATCGTTCTCCACCGCCGCCGCAGGGCCCGGGGTGCCGGTCAGCCAATAGCCGACCAGCACCGCCAGGGCGACGGCCAGGGCACGGAAACGCTGCATGATGTGACCTCCTCTCCTTGGGTCCGAACCAGAACCGAAATCCCTCCGGGAGACCTTCCACAAGCCCCTCCGGTGGCGCATCCGGCAGTGGGCCCGGAGCAAAGCCGGGGTAAATCCTATACCCAGGAGGTGCCGCGTTCAAAGTGTTCATACGGATGAATCAGGTCACGGATCGACACCATGCCTACAAAATCATCACCGTCGGTGACCCCCAGGTGCAGCACCCGGCGCTGGTCCATCAGCTCCTGGGCCTGGTAGATATTGGCCCGCAGGTCCACGGTGATGAGCGGCGCGGACATGACCTCCTGGGCGGTGGTGACGTAGGGCACGCGGTCGCCGCCCACCACCTTGCGCACGATGTCGCTCTCGGTGACGATGCCCACCTTGCGGCCTTCGTCGTCGCAGATGAACACGCTGCCGATGCGTTTTTCCTTCATGATGTCCGCCAGCTCACGCACCGAGGTGTCGGCGTGGGCGGTGATGACGTGGCGGGTAAGTACGTCCTTGACGATCAACATGGCTCATTCTCCTTCTTTGGTGTACGGGTTCACGGTTTTGGCCTGTGCGGGGGGCCGGGGTTGTCCGCCGCGAGGATCGCGGCCACCTCCGCCAGCAGTTGCTGCATGGCGACGGGCTTGGTCAGGTAGCTGTCCACGCGCAGGTCCTGGGCGCGGCAAAAACTGGCCCAGTCGCCGAACGCGGTGAGGATGATGAAGTGCAGGTCCGGCAGGGTGGCGCGCACCTCTTCCAGCAGTTCCAGGCCGCTGGCGGTGGGCATGGACAGGTCGGAGACCACCAGCCGGGGCGGGTTGTCGCGGATTACCGCCAGCGCCTCCTCCGGCCCGCTGGCCGAGGTGGCCCGGTAGCCGGCGTCGGTGAGCACCGTCACCAGCAGGTCGGTCATTTCCGCGTCGTCGTCCACCACCAGAACGGACACGGGTTTGTTTTCCATTGCGGACATGGGTTTCTGTCTCCTGGTTTCATACAGTCCAATAAGCGTGCCGCAGGCATGGCGTGGACAGCATGGGGACGAAAAAAGTAAAAATACAGCGTTTTCGTTTGGTTATCATGAGGCCCGTGTGATTTGATGAGGCGGCGACGGTGGAATGAAGGGGGGGATGGGGCATTTTGACCGGGGCGAAACGCCCCGCGAAGGGGGTGTGACGAGGCGTTATGCCCCATCGGAAGTCATGACGCAGGTATGACGATTCGTGTAGAGTGAATCTGCGTGATGTCGTTGTGTCGTTGTGTCGTTGTGTCGTCACGGTGTCTCCCGTGGGGAGGGGGGGCGCCGGAAGCGGTGGAGGAGCGCTCAGCACCATGTCCAGGACCACCATGCCCCAGTGTCAGGGGTGTCGCATCTGTGACCAGACGGTCTGGTCTACCCTGTCCGACCAGGCCCTTGCCGATCTGGCGGAGCACCGGGTGTCGTCCCGCTTCCAGAAGGGGGACGTGATTTTTCACGAAGGGGGGGCCTGTTTCGGACTCTACAACGTCTGTTCCGGCAAGGTGAAGCTGGTGCGCGCCGGGCGCGTGGGGCGCCAGACCATCGTGCGCATCGCCGGTTCCGGACGCACCCTGGCCGAAACCGACCTGTTCCGCGAGGACGGCCGCCACAGTGTCACCGCTCAGGCCATGGAAGAGACCGTGGTCTGCTACCTGCCGCGGCCGGTGCTGATGGATTACCTGAAAACCCAGCCAACCATGATGATGGAGTTGGTGCAGCGCCTTTCCGACGCACTGTTCAAGGCCGAGCAGCGGGTGGAGAGCCTGGCCACCAAGGATGCGCGCATGCGCCTGGCGGAGTTCCTCCTCGAGGTTGCCGAGGCCGACGGTCAGGCCCGCGACGCCGGCGGCATCCGGGTGCGGCTGCGGCTCACGCGCGAGGAGATCGCCGAGGTCATCGGCGCCACCCTGGAAACCACCATCCGGTTGATGAGCGCCCTCAAAAAGGAGGGGCTTGTCGCCGACGAGGAGGGGCATATTCTGGTGCTCGACCCGGAGCGCCTGCGGCGCGTCCACCGCCCCGGCGCCGGCGGCCCGGTGGCCCACTCGGTAATGTAAGGCGAGCCCCCCGATGTCCGCCCCCCAGCCCGCCCGCCTGCCCATGATCGCCCCGGTGGAACTGCGCGGGCACCGCCTGTTCGAGCGCCTGGAGGCGGGGGACCGGACAGCGTTGCTGGCACTGGCGAAACCGTCCGCCGCCGACCGCGGCACGTTGCTGTTCCGCGAGGGGGAATCCTGCGACGGCTTCTATTTCGTGCTGGCGGGCATCGTGCGCCTGTACAAGGTCTCCCCGGAAGGGCGCGAGCACGTGGTGGAGGTGATCCGCGTCGGCCAATCCTTCGCCGAGGCGGCGGTGTTTTCCGACATGCCGTTTCCGGTGCATGCGGAACCCCTGGAGCCGTCACGCCTGCTGTTTTTCCCCAAAGAGCCGTTTCTGGCCTATCTCAGGGAACACCCCCACTGCCTGTTCGGCATGATCGCCTCCCTGTCGGTGCGCATGCACCAGCTCATCACCAAGGTGGAGGCGTTGACCCTGCGCGATGCCGGGCAGCGGGTGGCGGGGTTTTTGTCCCGCAACGGCGCCGCGCGCGGGGGGAATCTGGACCTGTCGCGCCACACCATGGCGGCGCACCTGGGGCTGACGCCCGAGACCCTGTCGCGTACCCTGGCGGCCCTGCAAACCCAGGGGGTGATCGTCCTCGAGGGGCGGCAGTTCAGCATTGCCGACGCAGACACCCTGGGCGCCCTGTCGCGGGGCGAAGTCCACCTGGGCTGATCGCCCCGGCCTGGGCCGCCCCCTTTCGCCCGCCCCCGAAAAAAATTTGCCGCCCCCGAAAATCTTGATCCAGATCAAGGTGATCCACCGCCCCCCCTGCGAGACTGCCATCCGACCCACGTCTTTTGCTTCTGTCCGGGAGGTGTTTCATGATCCGGCTTCGTTCCCTGCCGTGGCTGGCGGCCTGTCTGTCCGTGTTGCCGCTGTCGATGCTGTGGACGGCTCCCGCCGTGGCGGCCAGCCATCACTTCGAGATGACCATCGAGGACGTCACCATTCAGGTGGCGGACGGCGTCAACTACCGCGCCTTCGCCTTCAACGGCCAGGTGCCGGGGCCGCTCATCCACGTGCGCGAGGGGGACGAGGTGAACGTCAAGGTCACCAACCTCACCGCCCTGCCCCACACCGTGCACTGGCACGGCATGGACCAGAAGAACACCTGGAAGATGGACGGCGTGCCCGGCATCACCCAGAAGGCCATCGAGCCGGGCGACAGCTTTACCTACACCTTCATCGCCGAGCCCACCGGCAGCATGTGGTACCACTGCCACGTGAACGTGCACGAGCACGTGGGGCTGCGCGGCATGTGGGGGCCGATGATCGTGGACCCCAAAGAGCCCACGGCAGAGGAGAAGAAGGTCACCCGCGACCTGATCATGATGTTCAGCACCTACGATTCGCGCTACGCCGAAAAGCCCGGTTACGGCGGCACCCCCATGGACGAGTCGGGCATGGACTATTTCGCCCTCAACGGCCGCGCCTTCCCCCTCACCCAGCCGATCCGCGTGGAAAAGGGCGACGTGCTGCGCCTGCGCCTGTACGGCGCCGGGGGTTCGACCCACAACCTGCACACCCACGGCCACAGCTTTATGGTCACCCACAAGGACGGCCACGCCCTGCCCCAGCCCTACCGCGCCGACACCATCAGCGTGGGACCGGGGGAGCGTTACGACATCATGTTCGAGGCCAACAACCCGGGCCGCTTCATCATGCACGACCACGTGGACACCCACGTCACCAACGCCGGGCAGTACCCGGGCGGCGTGGTCACCGTCATGGAGTACGCCGGGGTGCCCATGGACGACTGGTACGCCTGGAAGGACAAGGTCTACGACCCCAACTACTTCTACGGCGAGTCGATGAAAAAACCCCTGGGCATGCACAACCACACCGGCTTCAAGGGCGTCCCGGTGGAAAAACCCCGGCGGCGCGGAGGCAAATAGCCCGTGCGGCGTGACTTCGCCATGCTGCGTTCGTTGCCCCTGGCCCTGTGGCTGGCGCTGGCCGTCGTCACGGGGACGGCGGCTCCGACGCTGGCCGCTGACGACGCGGGCGGCGCCCTGCTCACAGAGCGCTGCGCCTCCTGCCACAACCTGACCGGCCCGGCCACCACCACCGTGGAGGGCATCCGCGCGCGCAAGGGGCCGGACCTGTTCTATGCCGGCGACAAGTTCCGCGCCGAATGGCTTGAGGGGTGGCTGCAAAAGCCCGCCCGCATCCGCCCCGCCGGGGCTTTTTATGGCGACCACATCAAGGCCACGGACAAGTGGGACGTGGTGGACGAGTCCACCCTCGCCGCACATCCGTCCCTGTCCGCCGCCGATGCGCGCCTGTCCGCCGCCGCCCTGATGCAGCGGCACGCCGGGCGGGAGCGGCTGCAAGGGGTGAAGGTGGAGGAGGTCAGCCTGCCCATGTTCATGGGCGACATGCTGTTCGACAAGTTCAAGGGCTGCATCGCCTGCCACCAGTCCGGCAGGGACTACGGCGGCCTGTCCGGCCCCGAGCTGTACACCGCCGCCGAGCGCCTGCGCCCCGAGTTCATGTACAGCTACATGCAGAACCCCCAAGCGTGGGATCCGCGCATCTGGATGCCCAACATGCACCTGGCCGCCGAAGATCTCAACAAGCTGGTGACCTACCTGCAGATGATCGCCGGGGAGGAGGAGCAATGAGCACCCGCGCAGGTCAGGGACGGTTTGCCATCGCCGTGCTGCTGCTGTCCCTTCTGTGGGCGCCGCTGGCGGCTCCGGTCCATGCGGACGATGCGGTGTCGCCCCGGGCCGCCGAACTGCTCTACCGCACCTATTGCATCCAGTGCCACGGCCTGCACGGCACCGGCAGCGGCATCAACGTGCGCGACATGGCCGTGCAGCCCCGCGACCACACCGACTCCGAGGCCATGTCCGGCCTCAACGACGAGCGCCTGTTCAAGGCCATTCGCGAGGGCGGCCCGGCGGTCACCAAGAGCGTGCTGATGCCGCCCTGGGGCGGGGTGCTGTCCGACCCCGAAATTCATGCTCTGGTGAAGTATTTGCGCAAGCTCTGCGCCTGCGAGGAAAAACGCGGGCCGGGCTAGTCGAAAAGGGGTTTTTGAGGGACGCGACGAGGTGGCAATGGGGCGGTAGACAGAAAATCAGTGGGGAACCGCGCGTTCGGGTGGCAGGCCCGGGCGCTGTGGGGATCATCCTGCCATGGGAAGGAAAAGGATTATGCAGCGGAAGAATGTAGTGTTGGGTGCGGCGTTGTCCCTGGGGGCGGCCGCCATGTTGTTTGTGGCGCCGTCGGCGCTGGCCAAGACCGTGACGGTGAACCTCACCGCCAAGGAAGTGCCCACGGTCATCGACAACAAGGGAACCACCCAGATGTCGTGGACCTACGAAGGCCAGGTGCCGGGTCCGGTGGTGCGCGTCACCGAGGGCGACACGGTGGACTTCACGCTGGTCAACGACGCCAAGAACAAAAACTCCCACAGCATCGACTTCCACGCCGCGCGCGTGAACGTGCTGAGCGAGTTCGCGCCGGTGAAGCCGGGTGAAACCAAGAAGTTCAGCTTCCCCGCCACCAAGCCGGGGGTGTTCTTCTACCACTGCGGCGCCAGCAACATGGCCCAGCACATCGCCCGGGGCATGTTCGGCGTGATCATCGTGGACCCCAAGAAGTACTCCAAGGAATTCCCCAAGCCGGACCGCGAGTACGTGCTCATCCAGTCCGAGCTCTACCCCAACGTGGATGACGTGGACGCCATCATGGCGGGCAAGTGGTCCAACGTGGTGTTCAACGGCGGCGTGCTCAAGTACGACCCGGTGCACGACCCGGCGGCGACCAAGACTCTGGTGGCCAAGCCGGGCGAGCTGGTGCGGGTGTTTTTCGTGAACGCCGGTCCCCACGAGTTCTCGGCGTTCCACCCCATCGCGGGCATCTGGGAGCGCGCCTACCCCTCGGGTAACGCGCTGAACGTGATGTACGGCATGCAGACCATGGTCGTGGGCCCCGGCGACGCGGCCACCTTCGACCTGATCAGCCCGGTGCCGGGCGGCAACGCCATCGTCACCCACTCCCTGAAGCAGGCCCTTACGGGTGCCATCGCGGTGATCGTGTTCGACGACAAGGCCGATCCCAAGATGGGCGTGTGGGACGGCACCAGCGCCAGCATCCTCATCCCCTAGCCGGGGCGGGGGGCACGGCGGGGGAGCCCCCCGCTGGCGTATTCGCGCAAAACACATGGGCGGGGCCGGATTCATCGCGAATCTGGCCCCGCTTTTTTTTGGGCGGGAGCGGATCGCCTCCGTTGACAGGCTTACCGGGTACCGAAGGGCATCCCGGCCCGAAGCCACAGGCGTGGCCGCGTGCGAGCGGGGGGACTCGAACCCCCATGCCTTGCGGCGCTGGATCCTAAATCCAGTGCGTCTACCAGTTTCGCCACGCTCGCGCGCCCGGCCTGTGGCTTCGGGCTGGGATACTCGGGGGTATGCCCCCCCCCTGTCAATGGCCAGAGGCCCCCCCCAGCCGTTAACCGTTTGGTTGGTTCCGGTTGACACTGCCGACGCCGGACTTCCACCATATGAGACCATGAATTTTCAATCCCGACTGGAGGCCCTCCGCGCCGCGGGGCGCAAGCGCACCCTGACCCCGGTGGACGGCCCGCAGGGGGCGGAGATCGTCTTTGGCGGGCGGCGGGTGCTGAACCTGGCCTCCAACAACTACCTGGGGCTGGCCAACCACCCCACGGTGGTGGAGGCCGTGCGCTGGGGGCTGGAGGAGTGGGGCTTCGGCGCCGGAGCGGCGCGGCTCATCTGTGGCGACGCCCGGGTGTTTCATCAACTGGAGGAACGGCTGGCGGCCCTCAAGGGGGCCGAGGCGGCCCTGCTGTTCGGCTCCGGTTATCAATGTAATCTAGCGCTGTTGCAGGCCCTGGCGCCGGAGGGGACGGTGTTTTGCGACCGTCTCAACCACGCCAGCCTGATCGACGGGGCGCGGCTGGCGGGGGCCTCCCTGAAGGTGTACCGGCACGCCGACACACAGGGGCTGGCCGGGATGATGGGGCGCTATGGGGCGCCATTGACCATTGCCACCGACGGGGTGTTTTCCATGGATGGCGACCTGGCCCCCCTGCCGGAACTGGCGGCGCTGGCCCGCCGCCACCACGCCCTGTTGCTGGTGGACGACGCCCACGGCACCGGCGTGCTGGGGGGTGGCCGGGGCAGCGTGCACGCAGCCGGGCTGACGGCGGAGGACGTGCCGGTGCAGATGGGCACCCTGGGCAAGGCCCTGGGGGGCTACGGGGCGTTCGTCGCGGGCAGCCGGGAACTGGTGGACTATCTGATCCATGCGGCGCGGGGGTTTGTTTTCACCACCGCCCTGCCGCCGGCGGCGGCCGCGGGGGCGCTTGCGGCCCTGGACATTGTGGCTTCGGACGAGGGTGCCGCCCTGCGCGGGCGGTTGCGGGAAAACCGGGCGCGGCTGGCGGCGGGGCTGGTGGCGTTGGGCTGGCCGGTGCCTGCCGCCCCGGTGCCGATTTTGCCGCTGGTGGTGGGTTCGGCGGAGCGGGCCGTGGCCCTGTCCCGCGCCCTGCTGGAGCGGGGTTTTCTGGCTCCGGCTGTGCGTCCGCCCACGGTGCCGGAGGGCACCTCGCGCCTGCGTTTGACGGTCATGTCCAGCCATACGCCGGAGCAGATCGACCGGGTGTTGGCCGCCCTGGAGGAGTGCCGGGATGCAGCCTGAGGTCGGCAACAAAGGCTTTCAGGGCGGCTGTGTGCTGGTCACCGGCGCCAGTGGCGGTCTGGGTGGCGCGGTGGCGCGGGCGTTTGCCGCCACCGGGGCGCGGGTGGCGCTGCACGCTTATCTGGGGCACCAGCGGGTCGGGGAGGTGGCCATGGACATCACCGCACGGGGCGGCGTGTGCCGGGTGTTTCCCGCCGACCTGTCCCGTGCCGAGGAGGCGCGCGGCCTGGCGCTGCGCGTGGCCGACTGGGCTGGCGGTGCGGTGGGGGGCATGGTGCACGCGGCGGGAATGGCGCGGGATTCCCCCGTGGTGTCGCTGCAGGAGGAGGACTGGGACGCGGTGCTGGCGGTGCATCTGCACGCGGTGGTGCATCTGCTGCGCGGGTTGCCGGTGGCGGACGGCGGGTTTGTCACCCTGATCGGCTCCGGCGCCACCCATGGCCGCAAGGGGCAGGCGGCCTACGCGGCGGCCAAGAGCGGCGTGGCGGCCCTGGGCGAGGTGCTGGCGCGAGAGTTCGGGGTGCGCGGGATGGGCGGAGTGCGCGGAGTGCGTATTAATACGGTGGTGCCGGGGCCGCTGGAAACCCCCTTCTGGCACACCCTGTCACCGCAGGCGCAGGAGCAACTGAAGGGGGCGGGGGCCTTGCCGGAGTTCAACGACGTGGCCAGCGTGGCGGAGTTCATCCTGCAGCTTTCCCGCATGACCGCCACCAGCGGCCAGACCCTGTGCATCTCCAGCCGCGTGGAAGGGGGGCTGTGACGGTGGCGGCGGGGACGCCGGGGGATGAATCGGGCCGGGGCGTGTTCATCACCGGCACCGACACCGGCGTGGGTAAAACCCGCGTCGCCTGCGAGTTGCTGCGGGCGGTACGCGCCCGGGGTGTGGACGCGGGGGTGATGAAACCGGTGGAAACCGGCGTGGCTGCCGCGCACGGGGATACGGGCAGATTGGGGGAGGACGGTGCCGCGCTGGTGGCTGCCGGTGGCGTGACGGACAGCGCGGAACTGATTTCTCCTTACCGTTTCGCCCTGCCCGCCTCTCCACTGGTGGCGGCGCGGGCGGTGGGTCTGGAGGTGCGGCCGGAGTGCATCCGCAGCGCCTTCGCCACGCTGGCGGCACGCCACCCATGGATGCTGGTGGAGGGGGCCGGCGGGTGGGCGGTGCCGGTGGCCACCGGGGTGGACATGAGCCACCTGGCGGTGGCGTTGGGGCTGCCGGTGATCGTGGTGGCGCGGCGCGTACTGGGGACCATCAACCACACCCGGCTGACGGTGGATGCGGTGCGCCGTGCGGGCCTGACAGTGGCGGCCATCGTCCTGAACGGCGCGCAGGTCCCCCTTTCCCCGCAGGGTGACCCGACGCTGGCCAGCAACGCCGCCCTGCTGGCGGAACTGACCGGTGTCAGGGTGGAGGAAAGTATGCCATGGGGGCCCGTTGTTCCGGGCCCGAGCCCCCTGGCGGGGTTGGCGGCGTGGCTGACGGGGACTTGAGATGTCACGTTGACGCATCACACCCGAAAGGGTTCGGGGGGAGCGGATTTTTCCTCGAGGGGGGTTGACCTGAGGCCGGATGCCCCATACAATACGCGTCTTCCCGCAATCGCGGCCCGCATGGAGATTCCCTGTCAGGGGGTTTTCCGTGGGCGGGTTTTGCGGGAGGGGTCTTTGACAACTAAATAGGATGGTGCGTGCCCAAGAGACGGGTTCTTTTAATCAGAGACGAATC
>JAOUFN010000029.1 GCA_029858285.1 Nitrospirota bacterium
AGGGGATCGGCGTTGGAGGAGTCGCCCAATTCGGCGGACAGGTCGGCGGGAGGGGTGGACTGGCTCATGAAATTCCGTATCGGTGAGGAGCTGAAAAACAAGGGAACGGGGATGATACCGGATTGCGGGGGGGCGGGGGAATGCAGGGTCTGGCACCGCCCCCGGTCACGAAGCGACCCGTTCACGCTCCGCTGGAGCCCCCCGCCTCGCCCCCGCTCAAGCATCACCCCGTTCGCGCTGAGCCTGTCGAAGCGCAACCCGCTCAGCCCACCGACAGGGTGCGGAGGACGTAAGGCCAGACCGGTAGGGGTGGGTGGCGTGGGCTGTCCTTCGACAGGCTCAGGACAAACGGTTAAATCGCGTGACTCTGTTGAGGCGGCTTTCTGTGTCAAGAGATACGCTCAAAATCCAAGCCGTATTCCTTTTCTTTCTTAACGGCGCGAAACAATTCAACTCCATGGTCTCGTTCTCTCACCCACCCATCTATCAACTCAATGTCCTCATCTTTCATATTACAGCCAACATATATCCTTGTAAGTAGACGGGGGTCTACCCGGAGGTGACCATGCGCATTCTTGATCCACCTCCACTCCTTTTCACTCTCCCACGAAATAGCCTTTGTAAAAAGCACATTATTCGCAACTTCATTATTCTCTTTTGGGTTTACACTGATTTTTGTATTTGGCATTTCAATAGCGTATGAAATATTTGAAATACCATTTGTTTTAGGCATCCGAATAGTTGTGCGTTTAGTTGCATTTAAATCAACTTTTTCTTCAACTTGTAGAGTAAACAATAAACAAACGCCCGAGTGACCGCCTCCATAGTGAGCCCAAGAAACGATGTCGTCATTACGAGCCGAAAAACAACATACACCAATTGCGTTTACAACTTCCCGTAACGCATCATTTGCCTTCTTATCCTCCTCTGGCCCTTCACCTGTCGTCAAATGAGTTCGGCAATCAAATGGATCATTAAATCTTGATGGGGACGAAAAATACAAATTGTTATCTAATACTATTTCTCGAACCCATTTCCTTTCCTCCTTAGTCCCAAACGCTCTGTATCTGTATAGATCTAATTTGTGCATAATTAGCCCCTACACCGCCTCCCCCGCCGCGTGGCCACTGGCCCACGCCCACTGAAAATTGAACCCCCCCAGCCGCCCGGTCACGTCCACCACCTCGCCGATGAAGAACAGCCCCGGCACGTCGTTGGCCATCATGCTTCTGGACGACAGGGCGCGGGTGTCCACCCCGCCCACGGTCACCTCCGCCAGCCGCCATCCCGCCGTGCTGTGGGGGGTGACGCTCCAGCGCGACAGGGTTTGGGCAATGCCGGCAATGGCCGCATCGGACAGGCGCGCAAGCTGAGTGTCATCAACCACCGTCTCGCACAGGCGCACCGCCAGGCGTTTGGGCAGGCGCTCCGACAGCAGGGTGTGCAGCGTCATCTTCGGGTGCCGCCCGCGCGCGGACTTCAGCCACCCGGCCACATCCACGCCGGGAAGCAGGTCGATGCTCACCTCCGCGCCGGGGCACCAACGGCTCGACGCGTCCAGAACGGCGGGACCGGACAATCCCTTGTGGGTAAAAAGAAACCCGCCGGTAAAGGGTTTATTTCCCGCCACCGTCACGGCGGCGGTGATGCTCACCCCGGCCAGTTCTCCCCACGTCGCGCGGTCTTTTTCGTTCAGGACGAACGGCACCAGACCGGGGCGCGGCGGCACCACCGGAAGGCCGAACTGTTCGGCAATGCGATAGCCGAGCGGCGTCGCCCCCAGCTTGGGCAGCGACAGCCCGCCCGTGGCCACCACCAGACTGGCCGCGTGCAGCCCGGACTCCCGTGATCCACCCCGTGGCAGATCGACAAAAAAGCGCCCGTCATCGGCGCGCCGCACCGCCCGTACCGGGGTTCCGGTGCGAATCTCCACCCCGGAGTTGGCGCAATCCCGCAGCAGCATGTCGCGGATCGCCTTCGCCCCCTGATCGCAGAACAGTTGCCCGGCGTCCTTTTCGTTCCAGGTCAGGCCGTGGGCGGTCATGCGCTGCAAAAAGTCGTGGGGCGTGAAACGCGCCAGGGCGGAACGGACAAAATGGGGGTTGTCCGAAAGAAAATCCCCCGGAGCGGCCTCCAGATGGGTGAAGTTGCAGCGTCCGCCGCCGGAGATGAGGATTTTTTGCCCCGCCTCGCGCTGGTGTTCGATCATCACCACGCGCCGACCGCGCAGGGCGGCGGTGTGGGCGCACATCAACCCGGCGGCCCCGGCACCGATCACCACCACATCGCAGACATTTGCGTCTGTGCTGCTCATGGGCGGTCATGGTAGCGCCCCGACGGGCGGCGCAGGCAAAAAAAAAGACCGCCATCGGCGGTCGGGCACGGCAGATCAGGGGCGGGCAGAAAGTCAGGCCGGGGCCAGGAACTGGGTCAGCAGGCGGCCAATCTGGGCCTCCATTTCGGGTGTGGCGGGGGCGAACTGAATGCCCATGCCTTCGTCATCGGTGCGCGCCACCCAACCGGCGATGGTCACCCCCATGGGGGTTTCGCCTTCCCAGACCATGAATTCCAGGCACACCTCGGTTTCTTCGGGAAAACGCGCCTTGCACTCCACAAATACCCCCCCCTGGCTCAGGTTGCGCACCCAGCCGCGCACCAGTTCATCGCCGCCGGACAGGTACACGGCGGCGCGCAGGGGCACGCGCACATCGGCGCGCCGGTCCCGGTTACCGGGGGTCGATTGCTTTTTTCGGGGGCGTTTACGGGAAGTCATACGGGCGCATCCTCGTCCCCTTTTCGGACGCCCGTGACGGGCACTTGATGCCAAATGCTGCCCGAAGTTACCACACCGCTCGCGTGCGGTGTACACTGCAAATGGTGCTCCGCCATTCATTTCCCACGATCTGCTGCCTGTCCGGAGTTGCTGTGCTACCCTAGACGCCAGGTGCGCGGGTGGACGGAGGGGTAGCGGCTGCGGGGGACGGGCGAGCGGGGATCGATCCCGAACCTCGATATTTCCCGGACACCCGGTGTCCGCCAGGCACTTTCTGACAGGGAAGCACGGACGTCGACCCATGCCAGACCAGCGTGATCAGCAGTTTCAGCAGCGGCTGGCACAAATCCGCAGCGAGTTTGTTTCGCGCCTCCCGCAGCGCCTCTCCGACCTGAATCAGGCGTGGGCGCAACTGGCTTCCGGCAACGCGGACGCCGCCGTGGTAGAAGCCATGCACCGCAATGCCCACGGCCTGGCCGGGGCGGGCGGCAGTTTTGGCCTGAGCGGCCTCACCGCCGCCGCCCGCGAACTGGAAGCGGCCATCGCCCCGCTGTTTACCCCCCCCCATCAGCCCGACGCGGCCCTCCGGCAACAAATACCCGAACTGATCGGCAACCTGCTCCGCGCCATGACCGGCGCTCATGGAACGGCACCCCCCCCCGCCGACACCATTTACATCCCGACAGCCGAAACTCCGCCGGAGGTTTCGCAGGCGGTTCAGGCCGTTTCGCCGGACCCGTCCGCAAACGGCACGCAGCGCGCGGCGCGCACCATCCTGTACATCGAGGACGACCCCGCCAACCGGCGGCTGGTCTCGGAACTGGTGGGACGCCGGCCAGACCTGCGCCTGCTCACCGCCCCCGACCCGGAGCGGGGCATTGAACTGGCCACGGGGGAACGTCCGGACCTGGTGCTGCTGGACATCGGCCTGCCGGGAATGGACGGCTTTCAGGTGCTGCGCTGCTTGCGGGACGACGAGCGGACGCGTACCATTCCGATCGTCGCGTTGACCGGCAACGTCATGCCCGCCGATCTGTCCCGGGGCAAGGCCGAGGGGTTTGACGGCTATCTGGTCAAGCCGTTCCGCATCGCCATGTTTTACGAGACCCTGGACGCCCACATGGGCGGTCCGTCCGCACCACATCCCCAGCCACAATAGCCGGAGTCACCCCGAGGCGCGGCCTCCCCTTCCTCCATGCAGCACACCCACCGCTCCCGTCTGGACCTGCTTTACTACCTGCTGGCCACCGCCATCCCCCTGGCGCTGCTGGGAACTCTGGTGTTGTACCTGATTCAGGAACAGTTCTCCGCCGTGGACTCTGTCCGCAAGGAGCAACGCGGCATCCAGACGGTGCACGACCTCTACCATGTGGCCGGCCTGTTCCAGAAGATGCGGGGAAAATCGCTGCTGGAAGACCCGGAAGGCCGCCACGCCGGAGGCATGGCGAGTGTGCGGACCGAGACCGATGAGATGCTGCGCGAGATGCTCGGCAGCCCCGGCACGGCCGAATTCGGCATTCACGATGCCATCCAGCACCTGATCGCCCACTCCTCCCCGGCAGCCAGTGGCACCCTGGCGGATGGCGGCCAGTTCAGCGACGCCGCCGCCGAGGCACTGCTGGCCATGCAGGTGGTGGCCGACCACTCCGGCCTGATTCTCGACCCGGTCCTTGACGTCCACTACCTGGTGGACCTGGGCACCCGGCGGCTGGGCAGCTTTGTCGAGGGTGTGGGGCTGGTCCGCGCCACCGCCGTGGACCACATCAACAGCGCCATCACCCGCACGCAGCCGGATGAAGAGGAGCGCATGTCCCTGCGGGTGGCGGCCAGCCGCCTGAGCACCGAATGGGCGAAAATTCATCACGACCTGAATGTACTGACCGAGGTCGCCCCGCACCTGTCGGACGGGTTCCGCCCCTTTTCCATCCAGTTGCAGAAACGCGTAACCCGTCTGACCCGGCAGCTCGCCCAACTGGAAGCCGCCACGGACGCCAAAACCACCACCCGCATCGCCAGCGACGTGCTGGCCGACGGTACCGCCCTGTTGCTCATCACCGAGATCCTGCACGACCGGGCCATCTCGCTGACGCAACTGGCGCTGAGTGAGCGGTCGAAACGCCTGGAATACCGCACCCGCGTGAGCATCCTGGGAGGGCTGCTGATGGGCGTGGTGATCGTCACCCTCATCACCCTTTACTACCGCACCAACCGGCGCCGCACCCTGGAGCGCGACACCACCATCCACACCCTGGATGCGCTGGGCCGGGCCCAGGGAAATTTTATCGCCGGCGGAGATCCGGGACAGGCTTACGAAAATCTGCTGGAGGGGGTGTTGGAGGCCACCGGCAGCGCCTACGGCTTCGTTGCCGAGGTCCTGCGTGACGACAGCGGTGCCCCGTATCTGAAGTCTCGCGCCCTGACCAACATCGCGTGGAACGACGACACCCGCAAGCTCTACGATGAGCAGGCCCGCAACGGCCTCGAATTCCACAACCTGAAGACCCTGTTCGGCGCCGCCCTCACCAGTGGCCAGCCGGTGATCTCCAACGACCCGGCCCACGACGAGCGGAGTGGCGGACTGCCGCCGGGTCACCCCCCCATGACCAGCTTCCTCGGGGTGCCCGCCTACAGGGGCAACGAACTGATCGCCATGATCGCCGTCGCCAACCGGCCGCAAGGGTACGACCACTCGGTCGTCCGCGCCATTCAGCCCTACCTGGCCACCTGCGTCCAGATGATCTCCGCGCACCGCTCCGAAGCAGCGGTGCGCGACAGCGAGGAGCGCCACCGCTCCGTGCTCAATACCATGGTGGACGCGGTGGTGGTCATCGACGAACAGGGCCTCATTCGCCAGTTCAATCCGGGGGCCGAACGCATTTTCGGCTACCGGGTCGACGAGGTCATGGGCCGGAATTTGAAAATCCTCATGCCCGAGCCGTACCAGTCGGAACACGACGGCTACCTGGAACGATACCGGCGCACCGGCGAGGCGCGCATTCTGGGCATTGGCCGCGAGGTAGTTGCGCTGCGCAAGAACGGCGAGACATTCCCCGCCGACCTTTCCGTGGCCGCCATGGACCTGGGAGGGGAGCGCCTGTACACCGGCATCGTGCGCGACATCACCGAGCGGCGGCGCATTGACCGCATGAAGTCCGAGTTCATCTCCACCGTCAGCCACGAACTGCGCACCCCCCTCACCTCCATTCGCGGCGCCATCGGCCTGCTGGAAGGGAACGCGGGCGGAGAACTGCCGCACAAGGCGCGCGAGATTCTCTCCATCGCCAGCAACAACACCCAGCGGCTGCTGTTGCTCATCAACGACATTCTGGACATCGACAAGATCGAGTCGGGGCAGATGCCGTTCCGGTTTCAGCGCCTGGACCTGGGAACATTCCTGCGCGAGGCGGTGCGCACCCACACGGGCTACGCCGCGCAGCACGGCGTGACCATGAGCGTGGTGCATGTGGACGATAATCTGGCGGTGAACGCCGACCCGGACCGGCTGATGCAGGTGCTGGCCAACCTGCTTTCCAACGCCGCCAAATTCTCCCCCCAGGGCGCCACCGTGGATATCGAGGCGACCCGGGAAGGATCCTCGGCCCGCATCACCGTCAAGGATTGCGGCCCCGGCATTCCGGAGAGCTTTCAGCCCCGCGTGTTCGAAAAATTCAGCCAGCACGACGCCACCGACAGCCGCAGGGCAGGCGGCACCGGGTTGGGCCTCAGCATCGCCCGCGCCATCATCGGCAAGCACGGCGGCCACATCGGCTTTGACACCGTGGAGGGCCAGGGCACCACCTTCTGGCTGAACCTGCCCGCCCTGGACCAGGGCATGCGTCCGCCACGCATAGAGCCGAACGCCCAGGTGCTCATCGTCGAGAGCAATCCGAACGTGGCGCGGGTGCTGCGCGGGCGCCTGGCCGCTGCGGATATCGCCGCCAACATCGCCACCTCCGGCGAAGAGGCGCGGCGGATGCTGGAAAAAATCCCCTATCGCCTGCTCACCCTCGACCTGGCCCTGCCCGGACAGGGCGGCCTGCAATTCCTGCAGGCACTGCGCCGCGATCCGGCCACCCGCAACCTGCCGGTGGTGATCATCTCCGCCCGCACCGACCAAAACGGAGAAAGCGGAGAAAGCGGACAGGAGGCCACACCGGAGGATCAGGCGCTTCTGGCGGGCGTGATCGGCATTGTCGACTGGCTGGAGAAGCCGGTGGACGAGGAGCGCCTGCTGGCGGCGGTCCGTCAAGCCACCCGCCCCCCGGACCAGCCCCGCGTGCTGCACGTGGAAGACGAAACCGACGTACGCGACGTGGTGCGCCTGCTGCTGGCGGGCAGGGCCGAGGTGACCGCCGCCGCGACCTTGACCGAGGCCAGTTCCCTGCTGCTGGAAAGGCAGTTCGACCTGGTGCTGCTGGACCAGCTTCTGCCGGACGGGCTGGGTACCGATCTGCTCCCCCTCATCGAGCATCAATCGGTGCCGCCGCGCGTGGTGATTTTTTCCGCCTTGGAGGTGAATGAGGAAACGGCGCAACGGGTCCACGCCACGCTGATGAAGTCCACCACCAGCAACGAGCGGCTGCTGGCCACCATCCGCACCCATCTTGTCCCCCCGCAATCCCGGCCCACGGCCGACGGAGAGGAGTGACCCCATGGCAGAACTGCAGCGCGTGCTGTACGTCGAGGATGAAGCGGATATCCGCACCATCGCCCGGCTTTCCCTGGAAGCCGTGGGGGGCATGACGGTATGCCTGTGCGCCTCCGGTGCCGAAGCGGTGGAGGCAGCCGTGAGCTTCAGGCCCGAACTGATCCTGCTGGACGTGATGATGCCCGGCATGGACGGCCCCACCACCCTGCGCGCGCTGCGCGCCGTGCCGGAACTGGCCAGCGTGCCGGTGGCCTTCATGACCGCCAAGGTGCAACCCGCCGAACTGGACAATTACCGGTCCATGGGGGCGGTGGACGTCATCACCAAACCCTTCGATCCCATGACCCTTCCCGACCGGCTACGCGCCATCTGGCGCGGGTCGGGAAGCTAGGCGCCGGGGCCGACGATTCCGGCGTGCCGAAGGTCGCCCGCGCCCGCCGGCTGGCGTGAATTTCCCCCCAAACGTGTAACCACTGCAAAGATATGCAAAAATGGGCGCCGCATGGAAGCACGCCCGCAGTTCGGGAGAGGGGTTCGGTCTTTTGGGAAAACACGTCGTCATCCACACCATCGGCTCCCTGGGAGACCTGTATCCGTTCCTGCGCATCGGTCAGGCCCTCAAGGTGCGCGGTCACCGGGTCACCGTCGCCGCGCTGGGACACCAGAAGGAAAAGGTGGAGCAGGCGGGGCTGGATTTTCACCCGGTGCGCCCCGACGTCAGCGGCGTGGACGAGGCCGAAATCGTCGCCCGCATCATGGACCCGCGCTACGGTCCCGAATACCTGCATCGGCACTTCCTCTACCCGGCCATCGCCGACACCTTCCACGACCTGCTTGCCATCACCCACGACGCCGACCTGCTCCTGTCGGGATCGGTGGCCTACGCTGCGCCCATCGTCGCGGCCATGACCGGCGTCCCCTGGGTCTCCAGCGCCCTGCAACCCGGCATCATGTTCTCCGCCTATGATCCCCCGGTGCCCTCCCCGGCCCCCGGCCTGGACCGCCTGCGGGTGTTGGGGCCGCTTTACGGCAAGCTGCTGCGCCGCCTGGCGCGCAAGACCGTCCACCAGTGGGCCGGACCGGTGTACCGGCTACGCAGCGCCATGGGGTTGCCCCGTGGGGGGGAGCCGATCTTCGAGGCCGGCGTCTCGCCCCTGCTGCACCTGGTGCTGTTCTCCGAACGGTTCGGGAAGCCCTGCCGCGACTGGCCCCGCTCCGCGCAGCAGTGCGGCTTTGTGTTCGACCCGGCGGCCCCCAAGGTGTTTTCGGACATCCCCCTGTCGGCGGAATTTGCGCAGCCCGACCCGCCTCCGCGCCTGCCGCCGGAAGCGCCCCCCGACGTCGAGACAGACATTGAGACAGACATTGAGACAGACATTGAGACAGGCATTGAGACAGACGTCGAGACAGACGTCGGGCCGGACCTCGCACCCGACACCGGCGGAACGGCGTTGGCGGAGGTCGCCATTGAGCCCCTGATCCGCATCGCCGCCGATGTCCCGGCGGAAGCCCCGGCAGAGGCCGCAGCCGCCGGCGTCTCCTCCGCCCCTCCCGGAGAGACCCCGGAACAACGGCTGGAGCGCTTCACCTATGCCCCACAGCGCCCGCTGCTGTTCACCCTGGGCAGCGCAGCCACCAAGATCGCCGGAGACTTTTTTGTCACCGCCATCGAACTTGCCCAGACGGTGGGGCGCAACGCGGTGCTGATCGGCGAGGATGCCCCGGAGAGCTGGCGCCTGGCGGGGGAGCCGGAACACTGCGTGGCGTTCCACTTTCTGCCCTACGAAGAGGTGTTCGGGCGCGCCGCGCTGGTCATCCATCAGGGCGGTATCGGCACCACTGCGGAAGCCCTGCGCGCCGGGGTGCCGATGCTGGTGGTGCCGTTCGGCGCCGACCAGTACGACAACGCCGAGCGGGTGCGGCGATTGGGTTCGGGGCTGTGGCTGCCCCGCAAACGGTTTGACATGAAACACACGCCGCCCCTGCTGGGCCGGTTGCTGGACACCCCCTCCTTTGCGGAGCAGGCCGTCTCCACCGCCGCGGCGGTGCGCGCCGAGGACGGGTTGAAACAGGCGATTCAGCGTCTGGAGACGGTCCTCAACCCGCCGCCGGAGCCGGTTGCCGCCAAACCGGCCCCGCCCCTCAGGCGGCGGACGGTTGCCGGTCGCTCCACCGGTGGTCGCCGGGCGGGCGCGCGGTAAGCCGCACAGGTGCCGCAAGGCCGGGACCGGGAACCTCCACCGCCCTTTCCGGATCCCGCAGCCCTCGCCATTGGCGCCCACCCATTCAGCGCGAGGGGATTTTCATTTTCGAGGTCGAGGACGACGCGGCCGGATTTTGCGATGAACCAGGCCCCGCCACGTGTTTTCGGCGACTCCCCCGCCGCGAATACGCCTGCGGGGGCTTCTCCGCCGTGGGGGCTCCCCCGCCCCTAGAAGTCGATGCGGTAGCCGAGGTTGACGAACCAGGTCTGGGTGTGTTCGGTGGCCAGGGGCAGCTTGCGGGTGTTCCACTCGCGCCCGCCTTCCAGTTCCAGACGCGTGGCGCTGCTGAGCCGCAAATCCACCCGCATTTCGGGACGGATGATGTTCTCGGTGGCGTTGTTGCGCACGTCGTCGCGGCGGTCCAGGCGCAGGCGCGGGTTAAGGCGCACCACCTGTCCGATGGGAAACCGGCTGTTCATGGTAAAGCTGGTGGTATCGGTAAAGTCGGTGTTGGAAAAACGCAGCCCGAGGATGGTGATGTCGCCGTTGTAAAACAGGCTGCTGGCGATGAACTGCATGTTGTAAAAAATGTCCCAGCCGCTTTCCGGGGTGCCGGGCACGCCGGTGGGGGCCGCCACCGAGGGCGGGCTGTCCGGTGTGGCGCCGAGCAGGGAGCCGGTGACGTCCAGCCCCACCTGCACCTTGGGCGAGAACGGATGGGTGCCACCCAGGGTGACCGTGCGGCTTACCGGGGTGCGGTCCACGGCCAGCTTGCGGATGTCCGCCTCGCTGATCAGTTGCAGCAGTTCCTTGATGCTGGTGACGGATTGCCCCTGCAGGCCGTTGCTCAGGGTCAACACCGGACTGTTGCGGTAATCCAGCACCAGGTTGATGGAAGATTCATCCGGCAGCCTCCAGTTCCCCACGAACATCACGGAGTTGTATTTTTCGAACATCAGATCGTAGTCCACCAGGGTGAAGTACGACTGGTTGGGGGTGAAGACGCGGATCTCGCCCCCCACCGCCTTGCGGTCGATGACGCTGTCGGGGGTGCCAGGGAGCATCGCGATGCCGCGAATCTCCTGTTCGACATAAAACAGGTTCAGATCGAGCACGTCGGCGATACTGCCGATGTCCAGGCTGGCGCCCCGGAACAGTTTGTCGGTATTGATGGCGCTGGAATTGGAGATTTCCACCGGGAAACCGCCCACCAGGTTCAGTTTGAGGTGGCTGCCGAGTTGCTGCCGGAACAGGGCGCCGTCAAAACGCCCCAGCACGCCGGAGGTGCTCAGTGTCTGGCGCCCCAGGCGCACCGATGAGCCGGTGGGCCGGATCAGGGCGTCCACGTTCAGTTCGGTCAATCGCCCTTCGCTGGCCTTGGGGTTGACAAAATCACGCCGGTAGCCCGCAGTCAGGCGCGAGCGCACGTCCATCCAGTCTCCCCGGCGGCGCGTGGTCAGGTCCAGATCACTGGTCAACAGGGACAGGTTGACGTTTTGGACGCCGGTGGGATCGGTGAACACATCGCGCCGGTAATACTGGGAAAAGCCGCCATAGACCTCATGGGTGACCTTGCCGTCGGGCTGTTTTTCGCGGCGCAACTCCTGGCGCGGGCCGGGCCCTGCGGAGGTAATAACGCCCGCCAGACGCTGGCTGACGCGCTCCGCCGCCTCGCCCTCGGGGAATTCCTTCAGGTACTGATCGTAGACCGCCTTGGCCTGGGCCAACTGGCCCTTGCGCTCACGGGCCAGGCCCAGCATTTCCAGGGCATCGGCCCGGTACGGGTGGCCCGGAAAGCTGAGCACCTTGATGAGCAGGCGGATGGCGCGGTCCGGGTTGCCGTCCACCATGGCCTGACGGGCGTCGGCCATGAGCTTTTGCAGCATCGCATCGTCGGCGGCGGCGCTTGTCGGGGGCGGTGTGACCACCCCCGCCGCAGCGGCCCCCGCAACCATGGTTGCCGGAGCGTCAACCGGCACCGGGGCGGCGGCCCGCTGCGGCTGGTCACGCCCGGCGGCGGAAAGCGCCGAGGCATATTCCTCGCCGGACACCCTGGTCACCCACGCGCCCGGAAAGCGGCGGGACAGCGCCCGCTGCACGCGGACCGCCTCCCCCGAGGAATTGAAAAACCCCAGCCGCAACTGGAAAAAAGTCGCCCCGTCCCTGGTCACGGTGGTGGTGTACAGCACATAGTTCGCCAGTTCCGGGCGGTTGGACAGGCTGCGCACGGAAAACGGCTTCGGGTCACGCCGCAACTGCACCGCATAGCGAGGACCATCGGAAGCCGCCGGAGTGGCCGCCGGGACAGCAGCGGGGGGGACCGCGGCAGCGGCTCGCGAGGCGGCGGCGGCGCGCCCGACGCTGACGATGTGGGTACCGGATGCCTTGCGTTCGCTCGCATCGGCGCGGGTCACCCACGCATCGGGGAACTGTTTCAGCAGGGAACGCCGCACCCGATCGGCGGACGCCGCATCCTTGAAGAATCCCACACGCAGCCGGTACCAGGTATTGCCCCCCTTGCGGAAGGAATTCTCATACAGGCGGTATTTGCGCAGGGCGGACAGATCGGGCAGGGCGGCCCCGTCCACGGGGCTCTTGTCCATGCGCAACTGGATCACGTATTCGCCGGAAATCTCCGCCCTGGAGGCGGCCTCGGTGGCGGGCGCGAACGCCAGCAACACCGCAAGGGCGGCAAGCAGGGACAGGAACAACTTCATTGCGGGCGAGGTGTGGGACATCAACCTTCCAAACCTGATACGGGGCTCCGCCGCCGCGACGCCTCTGCGCCGCCGGGGGAGCCGTCAAATGCGGCGTGGGCCGCCGATAAAACCTCTGGAAAAAACCGGTGCTTACCGATCCGCTTCCCCCGAATCCTGTGGATCGGACAAATCGAACAGACCGGACCGGTCTTGCGGGGCATCCGGGACGGCAGAACCGGCCGGAGCGGATACCTCACCACTCCCCGCCCCGGGCTCGGGCAGTTTTACGGTAACCACCAGACTGCGGTAGTCACTGCCCTGCCCCACCACCACCCGCACCGGATGGTCGAACTCCAGCACCACCCACGGGTCTCCCCCCGGATCGGTGGGACCACCCCGATCGCTGGGCCACGCCCCGTTGCCTTCGTAGGTCACCCGCATGCGCGGCAGGCCGGGACGCTCCGGAAGCACTGCGGACTCACGCCCGTACAGGGACATTTCCGGGTCGAATCTTCCCAGCATGAAGCGCTTCAGGCGCACCACCACCTGCCGCGACGGGACGTGGGGAAAGTACTCCTGGTACACGGCCACAAACCCGAAACCGATGCGGATCTGATAGCCGTCTTCCACCGCGTCCGCCTCCACCTCCCACAGCACCCCCTGGGGGACCTGCTGGGCCAGGGCGGGCGCAGCGCCTGCGACGAGACCGGCCCCCGCAAGGACCAGCAGCGCCAGCGCGGTGCGGCAAACGATATGACGTAAATTCACCACGCCGCCTCCTAGAAACCCGAGTCGCTCACCCGGTGCTGGCGGGTACGCGAGGTGGTGATGTTGCCGTTGTTGTCGTAGATGTGGCAGCTACCGGAGCAGTCGCGCAGCTCGGACACGGTGTATTTGGCGCCGGTGACGCTGTTCTTGGTGTGCGGCCCCGACGTGTAGTTGCCCGAGTGGCAACCGGCGCAGGCCGGCTGGTAGGCGGCGGTGCGCCAGGTGACGATTTCGCTGTTGCCGCCGTGGCAGCGGGTGCAGGCCAGCACCAGGCGGTGGTCCCCCGGATAGTTGCCCGAGTTGTGGCGGAACGTCGACGGCAGCCACGCGTTGGTGGTGTGGCAGTAGTCGCAGGACCGCGAGGTGACAAAATGCCCGGAAACCTTGCCGGTAGCCTGGGTGCCGTTGTGGCAGGTGTTGCAGGTTCCCGGCGTCACATTGGCGTGGTCGAACCTGGCGGGCAGCCACGCGGTAGTGCTGTGGCAACTGTCACACGAGGCCGTGGTGGTCACGTGGGTGGCAGTCTTGCCGGTGGCGGTGGTGCCGTTGTGGCAGGTGGCGCAGGTGCCTGCCGCCACGCCGCTGTGGTCGAACCTGGCGGGCAGCCACGCGGTGGTGCTGTGGCAGCTGTCACACGAGGCCGTGGTGGCCACGTGGGTGGCGGTTTTGCCGGTGGCCCTGGTGCCGTTGTGGCAGGTGGCGCAGGTGCCCGCCGCCACGCCGCTGTGGTCGAACCGCGCCGGCAGCCACGCGGCCGTGCTGTGACAACTGTCGCACGAAGCAGTGGTGGTCACGTGGGTGGCGGTCTTGCCGGTGGCGGTCTTGCCGTTGTGGCAGGTGGCGCAGGTGCCCGGCGTCACACCCGAATGGTCGAAGCGGGCGGGCAACCACGCGGTGGTGCTGTGGCAGGTGTCGCAGGTGTTGCCGCTGGCCACGTGCCCGGCATTCTTGCCCATGGCGGTGACCCCGTTGTGACAGCTGTAGCAGGTGCCGATCACCTCCACATGGTCCACCCTGATGGCGGGCACGAAGCTCACCGTGCTGTGGCACGATTCGCACTGGTTCGTCGTCTTGATGTGCTTCAGGCTCTTGCCGATGGCAGTGGCGCCGTTGTGGCAGGTGGCGCAGCCGCCCGACACGCCGGTATGGTCGAACACCGCGTTGGTCCACAGCGTCGGAGTGTGGCAATCGTCGCAGATGTTGCTGCTGGGGATGTGCCGCGCGCTCTTGCCGGTGGCCATGATGCCGTTGTGGCAGCTAAAACAGTCGCCCAGGGCGTCGGCGTGATCGATGCGGGTGACGTTGGCGAAACTGGCGGTGTTGTGGCAGTTCTCGCACACGTTGGTGGTGTTGGGGTGCTGGGCGTTCTTGCCGGTGGCCTTGACGCCGTTGTGGCAGTTGGAGCAGCCCCCGTTGATGCCGGAGTGGTCAAAACGCACCAGGTTCCAGGCCGAGGTGGTGTGGCACGACTCGCAGTCGGAACCCGCCTGGGGATGCCTGGGCGACTTGCCCGGCGCAATCACGCCGTTGTGACACTGGGCGCAACTGCCCAGCACGGCGGAGTGGTCCACCCGCGCCACCGGGGTCCAGCCGGTGGTGGTGTGGCACTCGCCGCAAAAATCGTTGCTGTTGATGTGGTTCTGCGGCTTGCGGGAACCGCTGATACGACCGGCGCGGGTATGGCACGAGGCGCAGTCCTTGGGGGTGCCCTCGAAAATACCGCGGATGTGACAGCTTTCGCACTCCACCTGGGCGTGCGCTCCGGTGAGGGGGAAGCCGGACTTGAAATGGTCGAACTTGGGCCGCCCCGAGAGCTGTGCCGCCTCGCCCAGGGAGGGGAAAAACCATGTGGCCAGAAGCAGGGCCGCAAGCAGCAGAGCGCCCAGCCAGCTGTTGTGGAAACCGTTTTCGCGTTGCATGGTCGTGTATCCCTTCTGCCGCCGGAAAATTCCGGCGAGTATCTTTCAGCCTGTTCGGCTTACCGGTCGATGGTCAGGTCGGTGAACGATTTGGTGGTGTGGCAGCGGCCACAGTTGCGGCCAAACTGGCCGCCATGGGTGTCGTCCTCCAGGTGGCAGGCGCCACAGGTGTTGGCCTGTCTCACCTTGCCCCGGGTGGGCGAGTTGTGACATGCCAGACAGTCGAGCCCGTCGTGGGCGCCATCCAGTTTGAAACGCGTCTGCTTGTCGTGGTCGAAGCCCCACAAGGACCAGCCGTTCGGATTGTGACACTGGCCACATTCGGTGCCCAGGCGCCGCTTGTGCTTGTCCTCCGGGGCGTGACACTTGTAGCAATTCCGGGAGGTGTCGCCGTAAGAACGGTCCACGTGGCACGCCTCGCAGGGGGCGGCGACGTGCTGGCCGATGAGCGGGAAGGGGCTGAGGTCGTGGTCGAAGCGCACCTGCTCGCGCCACCCCTTTTCGCTGTGGCAGCGGTCGCATTTGTCGCCCTGCTTGCCCTTGTGCACGTCGTCGCGCTTGTGGCAGGCCACGCAGGCGGTGTCGAACGTTTCCTTGTAGAGCACGCCCTTGTGGCAGGCACGGCAGCGGGCCTTGGCATGCTCCCCCTTGAGGGCGAATTTGGTGTCCTTGTCGTGGTCGAACACCTGGCGATCCCACCCCTTGGGCACATGGCAGCTTTCGCACTTCTCGCCGTAGCGGCCCTTGTGCTCGTCGTCGTTCTTGTGACACGAGATGCAGGTGGTCTCCAGCTTGTCCTTGTAAAGGTCACCCTTGTGGCAGGCGGTGCAGCGGGCCTCCTTGTGACCGCCGACCAGGGGATAGTCGGTATCCCGGTCGTGGTCGAAGCGGATGCGGTCCCATTTCTGCTCGGAATGGCAGGTCTCGCACTTTTCGCCATAGGCACCGCGATGCACGTCGTTGATGCGGTGACAGGCAACGCAGGTGGTGGGCACGCCCTTGTAGCGCTCGTTGGCGTGGCACATGGCGCAGGCCACGTCGGTGTGGGCGCCGCGCAGGGGGAATTTGGTCTTGTCGTGGTCGAAGGCCGTGGTGCGCCAGCCCTTGGTGCTGTGGCAGTCGGCGCATTTTTCGCCCAGACGGCCCTGATGGGTGTCGTCCTTCTTGTGGCAGCCGTAGCAGTCGCCCGGCGCCTCGCGGTACTTTTTACCGGCCTCGTGACAGGCGTCGCAGCGCACCCCCTGGTGCCGCCCCTTGAGCACAAAATCGGTGTGTTCGTGGTCAAACGTCTCGCTGTTGAACGCGGCCACCCTGGCGTCGCGCCCGACGTGGTCGGTATGGCAGCCCTTGCACTCGGAGGCGTTCACCTCCGGCGCGCGGCCGTGGTAGCCGCGCTTGGCCTTGACGTCCGCCGCCACCTTGTCGTGGCACTCCAGACACAGGTCGTTCTGCACCCCCTTGCTGAAGCGTTTGTGGCAGCGCGTGCAGGTCTCCTCGTATTCGGCATGACCCGAAATCAGGGGACCTGGCATCACCAGCCGCTCCAGGGGACCAGCCCAGGCCTTATGCGCGGGAAGGGTCAACATAAAAATCATCAGCGCCGCACCGGCCAGAACCCCGTTCGGGAATCCGGGCCGCATGCGCCGCCACAAAGTACTCCAGTGCATCGATAGATATTAGTACATGTGTACCGCGAGGACGTGAATGATCGCGGCAAACGCCATCATCAGGAACAGCGGGAAGTGCAGCAGGTGCCACAGACCGAAAATACGCTCGTAGACACCGAACTCCGCCACGTGATGGATGGAATGAAAATATTCGCGCAGGTGGCGCTTGACGGTGCGCCGGTTGCTGGCCAGTCTGGCACGGTCCCACCCCGCCTCGGCGGCGCGGGCGCTCAACGCGGCGCGCACCTGGCGGCGGATGCGGAAATGAATCCAGCGGGTGCGTATTCCCACGGTCAGGTAGCGCCACAGGCGCCCCAGGAACCCGGTGGGGGCGATCAGCCATTTTTCCAGACGGTCGAAACGTTCCACCACCGTGGCGTCGAAGCTCAGTTCGGCCTCCAGGGCACCGTGGGCGGTGGACAGGCCGCCGCGCATCTCCGTCATGGTGGCGCGCCGACCATACAGGCCGTGGTGGATTTTGGTGTACATGAAGCGCCCCAGCAGGCCGCTGGAGGCCACCGTCAGCATGGTGAACAGGGCCACGTTGCTGTTGGTGGAACCCAACTGGAAATTGGCGTGGAAAACGATCGCTAGCGGCCCCAGCACACCGGCCACCATGTGGGTCTGGAACCAGTATTTCACCTTCCCCATGTTGCGCATGAAGGCGAGTTTCTTGCGCATCGGGTAGAGCAGCAGCGAAATCATGACGGAGCAGCCGATGATGCCCAGGTAGTAGCCGGGCCCCGAATCGGGAGCCAGATAACCGGTGTCGCGCATCAGCCAGCCATAAATGGCCGTGCCGGTCACGGCGGTCAGGAACAACGCCCACGGCCAGCCGGAGGAATCGTCGGCGGCGGCCGCCTGGCGGGCGGGTGCCGGCGCTTCCCGTTTGGGAGCGGCCCCGGCCGACCGGGCAGCCGGCTTGGCCGCCTTGGCGCGCACGCTGTCACTACCGGAACCGTCACGTCCGGCGCCATCGCGCCCCGACGGACCATCGGACTTGCCATCGCCCTGCGGTTTGCGCGCCGGGGTGCTGGCACAGTGCAGGGCCGTCTCGCTGGCGGGCACGTTGGCGGGCGCACCGACAGACGAAGCGGCGGGTGCAGAGGTCGCCGAAGCCACTACCGGGGTGGCAGGCGGGGCAGCGGCCACCGGACTGCTGGCCGCCGGGACACCCGCAGGGGCCGGAGCGCCCAGATCAATGTCCGCACCCAGCAGCTTTTTGACTGCGGGGGCCATGGAAAGCGGGATGGAAGCAATGGGAGGGGTGACTGCGGCGACCGGGGCCTTGGTCATCGAGGCCGCAACACCCGGGGCCTTGGCCGCCGGGGCAGCCTGAACCTTGGCCGCCGGGGCAGCCTGAACCTTGGCCGCCGGGGCAGCCTGAGCCTTGGCCGCCGGGGCCGGATTCGACAGATCAATGTCCACGCCCAGCAATGGCTTGGCCGCAGTGGCCTGGACCAGAGAAATGGAGCCGATTGAAGCATCACCCGGAACCGTTTCCGCACTGGAAGCGCGGCTCGACAGCGCCGCCCGAACGGGCGAAGCCGACACCGGACGGGAAACCCGGGTCGGAAGCGGTGCGGACGCCACGGTCTCGGCGGCGACGCGGGTTTCAACCAGATTCTCCGCCAGCCGCTCGGCGTCGGACCCAAAGGTCACCGACAGCAGCATGGTCAGTTGATCGCGGGTGGAGCGCTGCTCGCGCTGGGGCAGCAAATCGGCGGACAGCGGCGCGGCCCCCTTCAGGGCTGCCGGATGGGCCGGTTGTCCGGGGACAGAGGCGCCCGCCGGGGTGGCGGTCACTCGCCGGGCGATCTCCCCGGCATGTTCACCAAAGCCGACCGACAGCAGGGATTCCAGCTCGCTGGCGGCAGCGGCGCCCGACACCGACCGGCCGGACGCGGCCGACGCGGCGGATTTTTCCCGGGCCGCCGGGGCACCCTGTACAAAAACGTCCCCCTGTGCAGACCCGCTCGCCCCCTCAGGCCCCCAACCCGACGGATAAACCCGCCCCCCCCTGGAACCGGGAGCCTGCGTGTCCACGCTGTCCCCGCTCAAACCCTTGCTCATCGCTAACCTCAACTTTCTATCTGCCATCCGCACCCCCGCACGAATGGCCATTGAATGGCAACCCAAATATGTAGCAATGCCCGTGCCAACGCCGACAAAATAAATATTAACGTCACATAACAATGCGTTACGATTTATATCCCCACACAAAAAAGCCTTGAGGATATACAAAGCAGGGTCGTTTTGACGTGGTGGGAGTCCAAAAAATGCACACCCCGTTCGGAAATGCACCGATTTCCCCCCCAACCTGCACCGCCCCCTTGCAAAATACCCCCGGTCTATCGTTCATAATGGTGAGACGGAAGGAACGGTCGGGAAGTTCCCGGCAGCCGACCGCAATCCTTCATTCTATATGCGGGACGAAAAAACTCCGACCGCAGGCCAATCCGGTCCTCCGGTCGCATCCCGGCCCGCCATCCGCGCCGGCGGCACCCCCGTGGGGAAGGGAAAAAGGGAGCTGGCAGACGGGAGCAAGGAAATCCCGGGGGTCAACCACCGGGCGGCGGTGACCGATGCATACGGGTACCCCGGGCTGAAAAGGCGCCCCGCGCCAGCCCGCAAGTAAAACCACACCGCCCCCTGCGCGAAACCGGGACCATGGAAGGAGCCCCAGTAGCTGTGCCGCCAGTAGTCACGTCATTTGATCCGGAATTGCTGATCTACATCGTCCCCCTGGGTGTGATCTTCCTGTTCTATCTGGGGCGCCGTGCGCGTCACCACCGGCAAAGCTCCGCCGTGTTCGAGGACAACCAGCAGGCCGGGCTGCTCGAACCCGCCTCCCTGCACCCCCACATCGACGAGGCCCAGTGCATCGGCTGCGCCGCCTGCGTCAGCGCCTGCCCGGAGCGCAAGCACGAGGTTCTGGGGGTTATCCACGGCAAGGCGCAACTCATCAACCCCACCGCCTGCATCGGCCACGGCGCGTGCAAGGCGGCCTGCCCGGTGGACGCCATCACCCTGGTGTTCGGCACCGAAACCCGGGGGGTGGACATCCCCAACGTCAAACCCAACTTCGAAACCAACGTGCCGGGCATTTTCGTCGCCGGAGAGCTGGGCGGCATGGGCCTGATCGGCAACGCCGTGGAGCAGGGCCGACAAGCCATGGACTCCGTCGCCAGGCTGGCCGGCAAGGGCGGTGGCACCGACGTGATGGACGTGGTCATCGTCGGCGCGGGCCCGGCGGGGTTTTCGGCCTCCCTGGCCGCCATGCAGAAAAAGCTGCGCTATGTGACCGTGGAGCAGGACTCCCTGGGCGGCACCGTCTACAACTTCCCCCGTGGCAAGCTGGTGATGACCCGACCCGTGGACCTGCCGGTCGTGGGCAAGGTGCGCTTTTCCGAGGTCTCCAAGGAAAAACTCCTCCAGTTCTGGCAGAAGGTGGAAAAGGACACCGGCGTCAAAATCCGCTACAAGGAACGGGTGGAGGACATCACCACCGTCAAGGGCGGTTTTGTGGTCAAGACCACCCGGGGAGAATACAAAACCCGCGCCGTGCTGCTTGCCATCGGCCGCCGCGGCACGCCGCGCAAGCTCGGTGTGCCGGGCGAAGAACTGCCCAAGGTCACCTATCGCATGATCGACCCGGAACAATACAAGGGCCGTCATGTGCTGGTGGTGGGCGGCGGCGACAGCGCCCTCGAGGCCGCCACCAGCATCGCCGACCAGCCCGGCAGCACCGTCACCCTTTCCTACCGCAGCGAGGCCTTCGGGCGCGCCAAGGCCAAAAACCGCGAGCGACTGGATCAGGCCACCGCCGAAGGCCGCCTGCAGGTGATGCTCAAATCCACGGTAAAGGAAATCACCCCGGAACAGGTCACCCTGGAGATGGACGGCAAGGCGATTCCGATCCCCAACGACGGCATCATCGTCTGCGCGGGCGGCATCCTGCCCACCGGTTTCCTGAAGCAGGTGGGCATTCAGGTAGAAACCAAATATGGCACCCGCTAGCCCCGTGACATCCAACCGGGGCACCTGGGGTGGCCGCCTGTGGCCTGCCCTGCTGACCACCCTGACGGTGCTGGCGCTGCTGCTGCCCGTCCCGGCGCTGGCGGCGGACAGGCCCGACCCCATGGACCCGGTGAAAGCCGCCGTCCGCATGCGCGACTATCAAAAGGCGGCCAGCCTGCTGCTGCCCATGGCACAGCGGGGTGACGCCGAAGCCCAGTATCAGCTCGGTTCCCTGTACCGCTCCGGGCGCGGCGTGCCGGAAAATCCGCAAACCGCTCTGGCGTGGCTGCTGAAGGCGGCGCGGCAGGGGCACGCCAAGGCCCAGTACGCCGTGGGCACCATGTACCAGTCCGGACTCGGCACCGCCGAGAACATCGCTCAGGCGCGACAGTGGTTTCAGAAGGCCGCCGCCCAGGGACACGACGGCGCCACGGCCAAGCTCGAGGAACTGGACCGCAACGCCTCCGGCAAGCGGGACCGCAAAAGCCGCGACCAACTTACGGCGGATCTGCTCGCCGCCACCGAAACCGGCGATCTGGACGCGGTGCGCCAGGCGCTGGCCGACGGCGCCCCGCCGGATGCCGCCGACGCCAGCAACCACACCGCCCTGATGAATTCCTCCGCCCAAGGGCACCGGGCTGTGGTCCTGACCCTGCTGAAGGCCGGGGCCAGGGTGAACGTCGCCGACAAGTTTGGCGACACCCCCCTGCTGCTGGCGGCACGCCAGGGACACCCCCCGGTGGTGGCCGTCCTGCTCAAGGCCAGGGCCAGCCTCAACGGCGTGGACGCCAACGGCAACACCCCCCTGATTCTGGCCGCCACCCACGGCCACCAGCCGGTGGTGGAGATGCTACTGAAAGCCCGCGCCAACGTGACCATTCTCAACAAGGGCGGCGATTCGGCGCTGGATGCAGCCGAGCGCCGGGGCAACAAGGGCATCGCCACCCTGCTCACCCAGGCCGGTGCGCCACGCCGCGCCGCGCCGGAAACCCAGACCGCCAGCGGTTCGGTGGCGGCGGTGGAAGCGCTGCGCGGCAAAGGCGACGACGGCCTGTATGTCGGCTGGCCCACCCTGGCGGTGGCCGCCTGGCGCGGTCAAACCGAGGCCCTGCAAAAACTGCTCGCCGGTGGCGCCCGCGTGGACGACACCGATCCCGACGGCCACACCGCCCTGTCCCGCGCCGCCTGGCAGGGGCATCTGGACGCCGTAAACTTGCTGCTGAAGGCCAAAGCCAACCCCAACACCCGTCAGAAGGACGGCAAATCTCCCCTGCTGTGGGCGGCGGAAAATGGTCACACCCCGGTAGTGGACGTCCTGTTGAAGGCCGGAGCCCGCGCCAGCGACCGCCAGGGCAAGGACGGCGACACCGCCCTCATGTTCGCCGTGCACAGCGGCCACGAGGATACCGTCGCACGTTTGCTGGAGGCCGGAGCCGATCCCCGCGTGGCCCTTTCCGACGGCACCACGGCCCTGATGCGCGCCGCCCTGCTGGGCAACGCCGCCATTTCCAAACGCCTTCTGGCCGCCAGGGTGCCGGTCAACGTCCGGGATCGAGACGGGCGCACCGCCCTGTGGTTTGCCGCCAATGTGAACTCCGTCGCCACGGTACGGGTGCTGCTCGCGGGCGGCGCCAGCCCGGCGCATGTGGATTCCTCCGGCAACACCGCACTGTCCCGTTCCGCCATGGGCGGCCACACCCCGGTAGTACAGGCACTGCTGAATGGCGGCGCCCAACCCGACGTACGCACCCAGGAAGGCAACACACCCCTGCTGCTGGCGGCCGACGGCGGCCATACCGAAACCATGGCGCTGCTGCTGGCCGCCGGGGCCGAGGTGGACGCCCGCAATGAACTGGGCGACACCCCCCTGATCCGGGCCGTGGCCAGCGGCCACGTCAAGGCTGCGGCACTGCTGCTGGAAAAGGGCGCCGACCCCGGCATCCGCAACCGCAAGCGCCAGAGCGCCCGCACCCTGGCCGAAGCCAAAGGCGATCCCGAACTGATTCAGTTGATGGAAAAGCCCAAGGGCAACAAACTCCTCGACCTCCTCTAGGCCGCGGCCAGGGAACCCCGGCGAGCCGGGGAGCCCCGGCAGGCAGCGGGCACGGCCCGCAGCGGTATTCGCGTAAAACCCAGGGGGGGACGCCCCCCGGCGATATTCGCGCAAAACCCGTGGCACGGCCCCATCCATCGCGAATCTGGCCGCGCCTTTTTCTTCCGTTTTCTTCCGTCCCCCTGCCAGTGTCACCGTTCGACGACAAACCATACGTGACGGCTATTCCAGCCGGTCCCACGCGGGACAAATCCGATCAGTCACTTTCCGCATCACGTGCCGTGCGCACAGCACCTCCCTTTCCCCCCCGTTGGGGGCCGGGGAGCCCCGGCGGGCATATTCG
>JAOUFN010000030.1 GCA_029858285.1 Nitrospirota bacterium
GGGGGGGGACGCCGGGGGAGACGCCGGGGGAGACGCCGGAGGGGGACGCCGGACAGGCACCCCGCAAAAATCCCCCTCAGAGCGGCGTGAGCCAGCCCTTGTGTTTGGGGTCGCGGCCGTTCACGCAGTCGAAATAGGCGTTCTGCAGCACCTCGGTGACGGGGCCGCGCTTGCCGCTGCCGATCACCCGGTGGTCCACCTCGCGGATCGGCGTCACCTCGGCGGCGCTGCCGGTGAAGAAGGCCTCGTCGGCAATATATAGTTCGTCGCGGGTAATGGGGCGCTCCACCACGGTGTAGCCGCGCTCCCGCGCTAAAATCATCACGCTGTCGCGGGTGATGCCGGGCAGGATCGCCGTCGGCACCGGGGTGTGGATCACCCCGTCGCGCACGATGAACAGGTTTTCACCCGCCCCTTCCGCCAGAAAGCCGCTGGTGTCGGTGAGCAGGGCCTCGTCGTAGCCGCTGGCCTTGGCCTCCATCTTGGCCAGCACGCTGTTGACGTAGTAGCCCGCCACCTTGGCGCGGGTCATGGCGGAGTTGACGTGGTTGCGCACGAACCCCGACACCTGCACGCGGATGCCCTTGCTCAGCCCTTCCTCCCCCAGGTAGCTGCCCCAGGGCCAGGCGGCGATGGACACGTTGACCGGGTTCTGCGGGGCGTACAACCCCATGGCGCCATAGCCCAGAAAAGCGATGGGGCGGATGTAGCAGGCCGACAGGCCGTTGGCGCGCACGGTTTCCAGTGTGGCGCGGTTGATCTCGTCCTGACTGAAGGGCATTTTCAGGCCCAGGATGTGGGCCGAGTCGAACAGCCGCCGGGTGTGCTCCGGCAGGCGGAAAATGGCGCCGCCGTCCGCCCCCTGGTAGGCGCGGATGCCCTCGAACACCCCCATGCCGTAGTGCAGGGCATGGGTCAACACGTGGACGTTGGCCTCGCCCCAGGGGACCAGTTTGCCGTCCATCCAGATGACTTTGCCCTCGGTGAGCATGACGCACTCCAAACTGCGGGTGGAACAGGGAAAAAGACCTTGGCAGGAGGGGATTATACCGCAACCGGCACCCGCCCCGCACCCCGTCCGGCGCCTTTGTCCCCGGCCCCCCCCTTGTCGCGGGACGGGTGGCTCTGTCAGGCTGCGCGGCGGGACGCTGGAGATCGTGCCGGAGGGTGGTTGGGATGGCGATGAAGCAAAAACCCGGTGGTGACCCGGTGCGCTGCGACTGGTGTCTGGGTACCGAGCGCATGCGCCTATACCACGACACCGAGTGGGGCGTGCCGCTGCACGACGACACCAAATTGTTTGAATTCCTGATCCTCGACTGCGCCCAGGCGGGGCTGAGCTGGTCCACCATCCTCAACAAGCGGGAAAACTACCGCCGCGCCCTGGACCACTGGGACGCGCACAAAATCGCCGCCTATGGCGAGGCCGACAGCGCCCGCCTGCTGGCGGATGCGGGCATCGTCCGCAACCGCCTGAAGGTGGCCGCCACCATCACCAACGCCCGCGCCTTTCTGGCCGTGCAGGCCGAATTCGGCAGTTTCGACACCTATCTGTGGCGCTTTGTGGACGGCACCCCCGTCGTGGGCGGCTGGGGGCAGGTGGCGGAAATCCCCGCCAGCACTCCGGTGTCGGACGCCCTGAGCCGCGACCTGAAACGGCGCGGTTTCAAGTTTGTGGGCACCACCATCGTGTATGCGTTCATGCAGAGCGTGGGACTGGTCAACGACCACACCACCGGCTGCTTCCGCTTGCGGGAACTGACCGGGGGGTAAGCGCCCGGTTGCCCCGGAGGGGGAAGCCAGCCGGGAATCAGCCGGGAATCAGCCGGACCGGCGCAGGCGCGCCACGCGCTCCAGAACCGCCGCCGCCACCTCGGACTTGGCCAGCAGCGGGAGGGACTCCTCGGCGCCGTCGCGGGAGAGGAGCACCACGCGGTTGGTGTCGGTGGCAAAGCCGGAACCCGGCTCCGACACGTCGTTGGCCACGATCAGGTGCAGCCCCTTGTCCTGCAGCTTGCCGCGGGCGTGGGCCAGCACGTCGCGGGTTTCGGCGGCAAAGCCGACGCGGATCAGCCCTTCCGGGGCGATGGCGTCCAGCCCCTTGAGAATGTCCTCGGTACGTTCCAGCGCCAGGCTTTGTTCCGCCTTCCCCTTCTTGACCTTGTGGGGGTGGCGGCGGGCGGGGCGGAAGTCGGCCACCGCCGCCGCCATCAGCAGCACCGTGGCGTCGGGCAGGCGGGCGTGGACCGCGTCGCGCATGTCGGCGGCGGAGACCACGTCCACGCGGCTCACGCCGGGGGGGGTGGGCAGTTCGGAGGGGGCGGCGATCAGGGTCACCCGCGCCCCCCGCCGGGCGGCCTCGGCGGCCAGGGCAAAACCCATGCGACCGGTGGAGGGGTTGGAGAGGAAGCGCACCGGGTCCAGGTGTTCCCGTGTGGCCCCGGCGGTGACCACCACCCGCTCGCCGGACAGGTCCGCCACCGCGCCCTGCGGACGGGCGGCGGAACGCGGTGCGGCCAGCAGGGACAGCAGGGCCTCGACGATGCGCTCCGGCTCGGCCATGCGCCCCGGCCCGGTCAAACCCGAGGCCAGGGGGCCGTGTTCGGGGCCGACAAAGGTCACGCCGCGCTTGCGCAGCACCTCCACATTGGCCTGGGTGGCGGGGTGCTCCCACATGCCGCCGTCCATGGCCGGGGCCACCAGCAGGGGGCCGCGCAGGGCCAGCAGCAGGGTGCTCAGGGCGTCGTCGGCCTGCCCGGAGGCGTGGCGCGCCAGCAGGTCGGCGGTGGCGGGGGCGACCACGGCGGCGTGGGCGGTTTCGGCCAGTTCGATGTGGCGGTTGGCGGGCAGGGCGTAGAGGTCGGTGACCACCGGCTGGCCGGACACCGACTCGAAACTGAGGGGGGCGACGAAGCGCGTGGCGGCCCCGGTCATCACCACCTGCACGCGCGCACCCGCCTCGGTCAGGAGGCGCACCAGATACACCGCCTTGTAGGCGGCGATGCTGCCGCACACCCCCAGCAGCAGGGTGCGAGCGGCGAAAGGCTGGGGCTGTCGGGACATGGGGGGTGACTCCCGGCGGGCGTTACCCGCTCGTATCGGACCGGCTCACGTTGGACCGGATCGGATCGGACCGGCCGGGGCGGATCGCGGCGGGGCGGATGGCCAGACCACCCTCCCCGGCAGACCGGCGCCGGGCGCGGCGGATCAGGAGGCCGGGGTGTGGGTGCCCTGTCCGTGGCGGTGCTGGAACACCGGGTTGCCCTCTTCGTCCACGTAGGAGGAGCGGGCCTCGGCCAGCAGGGACTTGTACAGGTCCTCGTCGTGACGGCGGGCGGTGATGGCCTCATCCTCGAGGGCGAACGGGATGCTGCCGGCCTGCAGTTCGGCAATCGCCTGGGTGGTGGCCTTGCGGTACCCCTGGGCTGACTGGAAGCGTCCCGCCTTGCTGATCTGCACCGCACGCTGCGCGGCCAGCACCGCCAGACGGTACTTGCTGTCGATGCCCGGACCCGGGGTCTCCAGCGGCAGGCTGATGATGTCTTTCATGGTGTGCGGCGCTCCTGTTGAATTGGTCGACTATTCTACCGGAAAAAGGTGCTGCGGTACCAGTCCGCGTTCAACCGGGTGCGGCGGGCATGCTCGGCGCGGATGACCGATTCCAGTTGCGTGGCGGCCTCCTCAAGGTCGTCGTTGACGATCACGTAGTCGAACAGCTCGTAGCGGGCGATCTCCTTGACGGCGATGGTCATGCGCCGCTCGATCTCCTCCGGCGAGTCCTTGCCGCGCGTGCCCAACCGCTCCCGCAGCACCGCATAGGTGGGGGGCAGGATCAGGCAGAACACGGCGTCGATGTATTTGATGCTGCGGATGCTCTCCACCCCCTGCACGTCCAGGTCGAGCAGCACGTCGCCGCCCCGGTCGCGCATGGCGTCCACCTCGGCCTTGGGGGTGCCGTAAAAATGGCCGTGCACCACCGCCCACTCGAGGAATTCGCCGCCGCCGACCATCTCCTGAAACCGGGCCTGGGACACAAAATGGTAGTGCTCGCCGTCCACCTCGCCCTTGCGCGGCGGGCGGGTGGTGCAGGAGATGGCGTAGCGCAGGGCGGGAAAGCGCTGGGTCATGCGCACGCACAGGGTGGTCTTGCCCGCGCCGGAGGGGGCGGCCACCGCCACCAGCAGGCCGCGCCGGGTTTCCCACGGCCGGCAATCGCCCTCCCGGGGGTCGCCCGACGGGGGTGGCTGCGGCGCGGGTGAGGGGTTATTCGACATTCTGGGCCTGCTCCCGGAGCTTCTCGATCTCGCCCTTCACCAATACCACGTCCAGGGTCATTTCCGCATCCTGGCACTTGGCGCCGGTGGTGTTGGCCTCGCGGTTCATCTCCACCAGCAAAAAATCCAGATGGCGGCCCACCGCCTCGGTGGCGTCCAGGGCGGCGCGGAACTGTTCCAGGTGGCTCTCCAGACGGGTGATCTCCTCGGTCACGTCGGCGCGGTCGGCGAGGATCGCCGCCTCCTGGGCCAGGCGCACCGGGTCCACCCCCGCCTCCCCGGCCAGCGCCGCCACCCGCTCCCGCAGACGTTCCCCCGCGGCGCGCACCGCCAGGGGCGCCCGCAACCGCAGGCGCGCCACCGCCGTGGACACGGTGGCCAGACGCGTGGTCATTTCGGCCTGCAACGCCGCGCCTTCCTCCCGGCGCACTGCGGCGGCCTGCACACAGGCCCGATCCACCGCCTCCAGCAGTCTTGCGCCCAGGGCCTCGGCCCCCACCTCCGGCTGCCGGGGTACCAGCACCCCCGGCAGGGCGAGCAGGGCGGCCAAATCCACGCTGTGGGAAATACCGTGAGAGACGCCGTCGCCGGAGTGCAGGTGGCGCAGGGCGTCCAGATAGCGTTCGGCGGTGTCCCGGTCCACGCGCAGCACGCCGTCCCCGGCGGCCTCCTTCAGGCGCACCGACAGGTCCACCCGCCCCCGCGCCAGACGCCGCGCCACGGCGGCGCGCACCTCGGCCTCCAGGGGATTGCACTCGCGGGGCAGGCGCAGTTGCAGGTCGAGGTAGCGGTGGTTGACGCTGCGCACCTCCACGCTCACCCCGTCGCAGGTGGCGGCGCCGAAACCGGTCATGCTGGACAGTGCCACGTCAGGCCTCCGGGCGCAGGGTGACGCGCTTCATGTCGCGCTTGCCGGCGCGAACCACATAGGGGCCGCCGGGGGCGATGCGCGCCTGCTGGTCGGTGACGCGGGCGCCGTCCACCTGCACCGCTCCGGCCTGAATGCGCCGCCGCCCCTCGGAGCTGGAGGGCACCAGACCGGCGTCCACCAGCAACTGGGGCAGCCACAGGCCGGCGCCGTCACAGGTGAGGGTGACCGTTTCCAGGTCGTCGGGCACCTCGCCGCGGGAAAAGCGCGCGGCAAAGCGCGCGGCGGCCTCCTCCCCGGCGGCGGCGCCGTGGTAGCGCGCCACCAGATGCCCGGCCAGACGCTTTTTGAGCTGCATGGGGTGGTCGGCGCGGAGCGCCTCCAGGTCCCAGTCGGTGAGCAGTTCGATGTAGCGGGCCATGAGGGTGTCGGAGATGCTCATCAGCTTGCCGAACATGTCGTCCGGCGCCTCGGTCACGCCCACATAATTGCCGTACGACTTGCTCATCTTGCGCACGCCGTCGGTGCCCTCCAGCAGGGGCATGGTCATCACCGACTGGGGGGTGACGCCATAGGCGCGCATCAGGTCGCGCCCCACCAGCAGGTTGAATTTCTGGTCCGAACCGCCGAGTTCGATGTCGGGCTTGAGCACCACCGAATCGTAGCCCTGCATCAGCGGGTAAAGGAATTCGTGGATGGCGATGGCGTGCCCTTCGCGGTAGCGGCGGGAAAAATCCTCGCGGGTGAGCATGGGGGCCACGTTGTAGCGGGCGCACAGGGCCACCAGATCGGCCAGCCCCATCTTGCCCAGCCATTCGCCGTTGAACACCACACGGGTGCGCTCCCGGTCGAGCACCCGGAACACCTGATCGGTGTAGGTGCGGGTGTTGGCCTGAATGGCCTCGGTGGTCAACTGGGGGCGGGTTTCGGAGCGGCCGGTGGGGTCGCCGATGCGGGCGGTGAAGTCGCCGATGATGAGGATCACCTCGTGCCCCAGTTGCTGGAACAGGGCCAGCTTTTGCAGCAGCACGGTGTGCCCCAGGTGCAGGTCCGGGGCGGTGGGGTCGAAGCCCACCTTCACGCGCAGCGGGCGGGACTCCTTGAGGGCGGCGGCAAGCTGCTCCGCCAGGGCCCCCTCGGGGAGGGCCTCCACGCACCCCCGGCTGAGGAGGGCCAACTGTGTTTTCAGGTCGGTCACGGCGTCCCCTGTTCGGTGGCGGTCACCCCCGCCCGGGCGCGGCCCTGTTCCCAGCGTTCGGCCTGCCAGCCGCGCAGCAGCCACAGCAACAGAAGGGCGAGGGCCAGCAGCCCCAGCCTTGGCAGCAGCGACCGCGACAGGGGCCTAACGGGACAGCTCCTCCACGTATTTGCGGTATTCGGTCTCGTCCAGCAGGTCGTCCAGCTCCGCCACGCGGACGGGGCGCAGGGCGAACAGCCAGCCGGCGGCAAACGGGTCGCGGTTGATGGTTTCCGGCTGGCTGGCCAGCGCGGCGTTGACCTCCACCACCTCGCCGGCCACCGGCGCCATCACCGAGGAAACGGTTTTGGTGGATTCCACCTCGGCCACCGCCTCTCCCGCCGCCACCCGGCGTCCGGGTTGCGGCAATTCCACGAACACGATGTCGCCCAGGGCGTCCTGGGCGTAGTCGCTGATGCCCACGCGCACCAGTTCCCCGTCGCGGCGCGCCCATTCGTGGTCGCGGGTAAAGCGGTTCATCTCGGCCATCGTCTCCCCCTGTTGCGGGCGGTCCCGAAATCCGGCCCCGATACCTGGCCCGGCCCCCCGGCGCCGATACCCGGCCATGCACCCCACCCCTGCGGGCTTTCCCGCAGGCGGCAAGGGGCCATGCTACATGATTTCCCGGCGCGCGAAAAAGAAGGCGATTTCCTGGGCCGCCGTCTGCGGGCCGTCGGAGCCGTGCACGGTGTTGGCGTCGATGCTCTCCGAAAAGTCGCCGCGGATGGTGCCCTTGGCCGCATCCTTGGGGTTGGTGGCGCCCATCAGGTCGCGGTTTTTGGCGATCGCGCCGGGGCCTTCCAGCACCATCGCCACCACCGGGCCGGAGGTCATGAACGACACCAGGTCGCCGAAGAACGGGCGCTGGCGGTGCACGTCGTAAAAGTCGCCGGCTTCCCTGGCGGACAGGTGCAGCTTGCGCACGGCGGCGACGCGCAGGCCGGCCTGCTCGAAACGGCGGATGATTTCTCCCACCAGATTGCGCGACACGCCGTCCGGCTTGATGATCGAAAGGGTCTGTTCCATGATTTCGGGCGATGCCTCCTGGTTGGCGGCGGCGGCACACACGCGCCGCCGGGGGAATGTCAGACGAGTTCCTCCGGGGTGAAGGTCGCGGCGGCGTTGCCGGACTCCCACACCGTGACACGGCGGATCAGCACGCGTTCATTGTCCACGCGCCGGGCCACCGCCTCGCACACCCAGCGGGCGATATTTTCCGCCGTCGGGTTGATTTCGGTAAAGGGAAACACTTCGTTCAGATAGGTGTGATCCACCTGGGACAGGACGTTGCGGGTTTCTTCCTTGAGGGTGGCGAAGTCCAGCGCCATGCCCACGTCGTCCAGCCCCTCGCTGACGGCGGTGACCGCCACGCGCCAGTTGTGGCCGTGCAGTCGCCCGCACTTGCCCTCGTAGCCCCTGAGCAGGTGGGCGCCGGAGAAGTCGGTTTCGACGGTGACCTCGTACATCGTTGCGGCGTGGCAGCGGACCCCGGATCGGGAAGGAGGAAGGGGTGCGAGGCGGGCTCAAACAGGCCCGCGCGGGTCGCCCCGCCCCCCGCTCCCGGGCTGCGGGGAAGGGCCGGTCAGCCCTGCTCCACCAGTTCCAGCAGGGCCATCGGCGCGGAATCTCCGGAACGGAAACGGGTGGCGAGGATGCGGGTGTAGCCGCCGGGACGGTTGACGAAGCGCGGTCCGACCACGTCGAACAACCGCTGCACCGGCTCCTTGCCGCGCAGGTAGGCGGCGGCGCGGCGGCGGGCGGCCACCGAGTCCTCGCGCCCCAGGCTGATCAGCCGCTCCACGATGGGGCGCAGCTCCTTGGCCTTCTGGTGGGTGGTCTCAATGCGGTCGTGGAGCAGCAGCGAACTGACCATGTTGCGGAACAAGGCGTTGCGGTGGCTGTGACTGCGTCCGAACTTGCGACCTGCGTTTCCGTGTCTCATTGTGCTACACCACTTCCTTACGAATCTCTCGGCGGGGGGCCTTGCCGGCCGCCCGCTTCACCAACCGGTTACTGTCTTACCCCTGCTGCTCGGCCACTGCCGGGTCGGGGATGTCCACCCCGTCCAGATCCATGCCCAGGTGCAGCCCCATCTCGTGCAGCACCTCGAGGATTTCGTCGAGGGATTTCTTGCCAAAATTCTTGGTCTTCAGCATCTCCCCCTCGGAGCGCTGCACCAGCTCGGCCAGGGTGGAGATGCCGGCGCCCTTCAGGCAGTTGGCGGCGCGCACCGAAAGTTCCAGGTCGCTGACGCGACGGCTCAGCAGCTTGGACAGCTCGCTGCCGCCACCCACCGGCTCCGGCCCGCGCACCTGCTCGGCCTCGTCGAAGTTGATGAAGATGGTCAGTTCGTCCTTGAGGATCTTGGCGGCAAACGCCACCGCATCCTCGGGCGAGACGCTGCCGTCGGTCCAGACCTCGAGGGTGAGGCGGTCGTAATCGGTGATGCGGCCCACGCGGGCGCTTTCCACCAGCACGTTGACGCGCTGCACCGGCGCGAAGATGGCGTCCACCGGAATCACACCGATGGGGTCGCCCTCCTGCTTGTTGAGGGGGGCGCCCACGTAGCCGCGGCCGGTGCCCACCTGCAACTGCATGCGCAATTCGGCGTCGGCGTTGAGGTTGGCGATCACCAGATCGGGGTTGAGCACCTTGATGTCGGCGTCGTGCTGGATGTCGGCGCCAGTGACCACACCCGGTCCAGACTTCTGGATGGTGATGGTCTTTTCCGTGGTGACGTGCGACTTGAGGCGCAACTGCTTGATGTTGAGGACGATGTCGGTCACGTCCTCGCGCACACCGGGGATGTTGGTGAACTCGTGCAGCGCCCCGTCGATGCGGATGCCGGTGACGGCGGCTCCGGCGATGGACGACAGCAGCACCCGGCGAATCGCGTTGCCGATGGTGGTGCCGAAGCCCCGCTCAAACGGCTCGGCGGTAAACCGGCCATAGGTGGAAGTCAGGGTGGAACGATCCACCTCGAGCCCCTTCGGGGACTGAAAATCCGGGGTACGAATCAGCATGTATCCCAATCCCTTTCGTGCCGGCCTGTGATGCGGTCCAAAACCGGGGGCGCGAAGCCCCACATCAGGCGGCGGTTACTTCGAGTAAAGCTCAATGACCAGCTGTTCGTTGACGTCCTGCTCAATCATCTCGCGGGTCGGCCACTGGGCCACGCGACCGGTGAAGCTGGCGGGCTCCACCTGCAGCCAGCCCGGCAGACCGCGCCCGAGCACGCTCTCCATGGCGTCCATGACGTTGACGTTCTGACGGCTCTTGTCGCGCACGGTGAGTTCATCCCCCACCCGCACGTGGTAGGAGGCGATGTCCACCTTGTTGCCGTTCACCCGCACGTGGCCGTGGTTCACCAACTGCCGGGCCTGGGCGCGGCTTTTGGCAAAACCCATGCGGTAGACCACGTTGTCGAGGCGGGTCTCGAGCATGGCCATCAGGTTGTGGCCCGAGATGCCGGGCCGACGCGCGGCCTTTTCGTACAGGTTGCGGAACTGCTTCTCCAGCAGGCCGTACATGCGCTTGATCTTCTGCTTCTCACGCAGCTGCAACTGGTAGTTGCTGGCCTTCTTGGGGCGGCGCGCCTGGCCGTGCTGGCCGGGAATGTAGGCGCGCCGGTCGATGGCGCACTTTTCCTTGAAGCAGCGGTCGCCCTTGAGAAACAGCTTGACGCCTTCGCGCCGGCACATCCGGCAGACGGAATCGATATTGCGTGCCACGTAAGTATCCTAATCCGTAAAGCCCGTTAAACCCGGCGACGCTTGCACGGCCGACACCCGTTGTGGGGGATCGGCGTGACGTCGCGGATTACCGAAATTTTCAAACCCGAAGCCACCAGGGCGCGGACGGCGGACTCGCGCCCCGGACCCGGCCCCTTCACCTGCACTTCAACCTCGCGCATGCCGTTGTCCATGGCGGACCGGCTGGCCGCTTCCGCAGCGCGCTGGGCGGCGTACGGAGTGCTCTTGCGCGAACCCTTGAACCCCTGGGCACCGGCGCTGGACCAGGCCACCACGTTGCCCTGACGGTCACTGACCGAGACGATGGTGTTGTTGAACGTCGCCATGATGTGGCAAACGCCCAGCGGAACGATCTTCTTTTCTTTCTTCTTGCCGCGCGTAACCATGCTCCAACCCCTTTACTTGCGCTTGCCGGCGATGGCGGAACCGCGACCCTTGCGGGTACGGGCGTTGGTCTTGGTGCGCTGGCCGCGCACCGGAAGTCCGCGCCGGTGACGCAGCCCGCGATAACAACCGATGTCCATCAGGCGTTTGACGTCCATCTGGATGCGCCGCCGCAGGTCGCCCTCGACGGTGCAGTGGGTCTCCATGTCGTCGCGCAGACGCACCAGCTCCTGCTCGGTCAGATCGCGCCCACGGGTGGCGGGATCAATGCCCAGACGCGCCAGGATCTCCTTCGCCAGACTCCGACCGACCCCATAGATGGCGGTCAGCCCGATCTCAATCCGCTTGTCCGACGGAATATCGACACCGACTATGCGTGCCACAGCGGCAACCTCCTCTGATTATCCCTTGCGACCGTTACCGGGGGCGATTAGCCCTGACGCTGCTTGTGCTTGGGGTTTTCGCAGATCACCCGCACCACGCCACGGCGACGGATCACCTTACACTTGTCACAAATCGGCTTAACCGAAGACCGCACCTTCATGACAGCACCTGCTCCACAACCAACGTTTTCAACCGTCCGGAACACGCGCCCGCGCGCCCCGCCTCAAAAACCCGCACCACCCGCAGTGGCCTTACCTGATCCCCACCGCCGCCTTGACGGCCGCGTACACCACATCCACCGCACCGCCTGCCGACACCTCGGTCAGCAGCCCCTGCTGCCGGTAGTAATCCAGCAGCGGACGGGTGGACTCGGCATACACCGACAACCGCTTGCGAATCACTTCCTCGCGGTCGTCGTCCCGCTGCACCAGCGTCCCGCCGCAGCGATCGCACTGGCCACCCGCCTTGGGGGGGGCGAACTTCACGTGGAACATGGCCTGACAGGCGCTGCATGTGCGGCGCCCGGAAAGCCGCTCCACCACGGAGTTCTCGTCCACCACGAAGGCGGCCACGCGGTCGAGAGGGGCGGAAAAGTCCAGCAGTATATCATCAAGCGCCCGGGCTTGACCAGAAGTTCTTGGAAATCCGTCCAGAATATACCCCTTGGCACATTCCGGAGCCGCCAGCTTGTCCCGCACGATGCCGATCACGACCTCGTCCGGGACAAGCCGGCCTGCATCCATGAACTCCCTGGCTTTCCGCCCCATCGGGGTGCCGTTGGCCACCGCCTGGCGCAGGATGTCGCCGGTGGACACCTGGCACAGGCCGTGGTCGGCGGCCAGACGGCTGGCCTGCGTGCCCTTGCCGGCACCCGGTGGTCCGAGGAAAACCAGACGCATCGCTAGGCGTGCCTTCCGCGTACCCGGCCCTTGCGCAAAAAGCCTTCGTAATTGCGCTGGATCATGTGGGTCTCGATCTGCTGCGCAGTGTCCAGACCCACACCCACCACGATCAGCAGGGAGGTGCCGCCGAAGTAAAACGGCAGGTGCGCCTTGCTGATCAGAATTTCCGGGATCACGCACACCACCGACAGGTAGATGGCACCGGCGAAGGTGATGCGGGTGAGCACGTAGTAAATGTATTCCGAGGTCTTGCTGCCGGGGCGAATGCCGGGGATGAACCCGCCACTCTTCTTCATGTTGTCCGCGATGTCCTGCGGATTCAGCACCACGGCGGTGTAGAAGAACGCGAAGAAGATGATCAGCCCCACGTACAGCGAGGTGTACAGAAGCTGCCCCGGACTGAGCATGGTGGAGATGTTCTTCACCCACGGCACGTCCACAAAACCCGCGATGGTGGCCGGGAAGGCGATCAGCGAACTGGCGAAGATCGGCGGGATCACGCCGGCGGTGTTGATCTTGAGCGGAATGTGCGTGCTCTGCCCCCCGTACACGCGGTTGCCCACCACGCGCCGGGCATACTGCACCGACAGCTTGCGGCGACCGGCCTCGAGGAACACGATGGCCGCCACCACCACCGCCATCATCACCAGCAGGCCCAGAATCACCACCAGGTGGATCTGGCCGGTGTTGAACAGGCTGTAGGTGTTGATGATGGCCGCCGGCATGCCGGACAGGATGCTGGAGAAGATGATCAGGCTGATGCCGTTGCCGATGCCCCGTTCGGTGATCTGCTCACCCATCCACATCAGGAAGGCGGTGCCGCCCACCAGGGTAATCACCGCCATGGCGCGGAACGACCAGCCCGGATCCAGCACGAAGCTGCCGTTGTTCATGCCTTCCAGACCAATGGCCATGCCGCTGGCCTGCACGAAGGCGATGAACATGGTCAGGTAACGCGTGTACTGGGTGATGATCCGGCGACCGTGGTCGCCTTCCTTGGCCAGCTGGCTGAGGGAAGGCACCACCACCGTCATCAACTGCATGATGATGGAGGCCGAAATGTACGGCATGATGCCGAGGGCGACGATGGTCACCCGCGACAGGGCGCCGCCGGAAAAGGTGTCGAGAAATCCCATCACCGCCCCGCCGTGTTCCAGCAGGAACTTGGAGAGGGCGGACCCGTCGATGCCCGGCGTGGGAATGTGCGCCGCCAGTCGGTAGACTGCCAGCACCGCCAGGGTAAACAGGATCCGCGCGCGGAGCTCCGGGATGTGGTAGATGTTCTGGAGTACGGACCCGAGTCGACCGAGCACGACCTGGCCCCTACACCAGCTCGATGGCGCCGCCGGCCGCCTCGATCTTGGTCCTGGCGCTGCCGCTGACGGCCTGCACCCGCACGGTCACGGCCCGGGCGAGATCCCCTTCGCCCAGAACCTTCACGCGCTTGGCCGACTTGCGGATCAGGCCGCGCTCACGCAGCAGCTCGACCGTGACTTCCTGAATCCCTTCCAGGGCCTGCAGGGTGCTCACGTTGATCACCGCGTAGGCCTCGCGGAAAATGTTGGTGAAGCCGCGCTTGGGAATGCGCCGGATGAGGGGCATCTGGCCACCCTCGAAACCCGGTCCCTTGCCTTCGCCACGGGCCTTCTGGCCCTTTTCACCACGACCGGACGTCTTGCCGCGGCCGGAACCCGGGCCACGGCCCAGGCGTTTCTTCTTTTTGCGCGCGCCCGGAGCGGGCTGCAACTCATGAAAACGCATCACTTACCTCCGTCGATCACCTGGACCCAATGGCTGACCTTTGCGATCATGCCCCGGATCTCCGGCGTATCGAGACGTTCGACAACCTGGTGGGTGCGCTTGAAGCCCAGACCGACAATGGTGGCCTTCATTTTCGGCTTCGAGCCGGACATGCTGCGGATCAGGCGCAGGCGCAGCAACGGCCCGCGGGCCGATAACGCCGCCGGACGCCGCACGGTCCGCTTCTTCGGGCCCTCCGCGGCCGGAGCCATGGCCTTGCGGGCCACCGCTTTCAACAGCGCGGTCTTCTCGGCTGCCACCTTCTTCGCCACCACTTTCGGGGTGACGGGCTTGGCGGCGCCGGCCTTCTTGGCGACCGGCTTGGCGACCGGCCTGGCCGCCGCCTTTTTGGCCGTCACCTTTTTGGCCGCAGCCTTGGGGGCGGCCTTGGCAGTCGACTTGGCGGCCGACTTGGCGGCGGTGGCCTTTTTGGCGGACGACTTGGCGGGCGCCTTGGCCGCTACGGCCTTTTTGGCGGCCGGCTTCTTTTCAACCGCCTTTTTGGCCGCCGGCTTCTTCTCCGCCGCCTTCGCAGCGGGAGTTTTGGCCGTCGCCTTCTTGCCCACGGCCTTGTCCTTGCCCTTGCCTACGTTGGCCATGGTTACATCTCCTCGCCCGGTGAGCGGCGGGCGCGCCGGACGTCGTCCGGGTGGCGCAGCCGCTTGAGGCCTTCCATGGTGGCGCGCAGGGCGTTGTCATGGCTGCCGCTGCGGATGCTCTTGCTCACCACGTTGTGCACACCGGCGGCTTCCATCACCGCGCGCACCGCACCACCCGCGATCACGCCGCGCCCTTCCGGGGCGGGCTTGATCAGCACGCGGCTGGCGCCCCAGGCGCCCAGCACCTGATAGGGCACGGTGCCGTTCACCAGGGGAACCTGGATCATCGACGCCTTGGCCTTTTCGATGGCCTTGCGAATGGCTTCCGGGACTTCGCGGGCCTTGCCCTTGCCGAAACCCACGCTGCCATTGCCGTCACCCACAACCACCAGGGCCGCGAAGGAAAAGCGCTTGCCGCCCTTCACCACCTTGGCGGTGCGGTTGATGTCCACCACCCGCTCCTGGAGCGATTCGTCTTCTTGATACGCCATAAGATCCGTACCTGCCTTCATCCGGTCACGAGGACCGGCTCTCCCGTTACCCGCAACAACACTCTGAAACTACAAACCAGAACCTAAAACTGCAAACCGCCCTTGCGCGCGCCGTCCGCCAGGGATGCAACGCGACCGTGGTAAAGATACCCGGCGCGGTCAAACACCACCGTATCGATGTGCTGCGCCCGGGCGCGCTCGGCGACCAGCTCGCCCACCCGCCCGGCGGCCGCCAGGGTCAGGGTTTTGCCGTCCACCTGGCCCGCCGTCTCGCAACTGGACGCGGCGGCCAGTGTGCGACCGGCCACATCGTCAATCACCTGGGCGTAGATGTACCGGTTGCTGCGGAACACCACCAGACGGGGACGCTCCGGACTGCCCGACACCTTCTTGCGCACCCGCACCCGGCGGCGTTCCCGCAGAACCAAACTTTGCGACGTTTTGCCCACTGCTACACCCTGTTACTTCCTGCGCGCTGCCAACTGCCGCTGCCTTTGGCGCTGCGGTTTATCTGCTACTTTTTGCCGCTCTTGCCTTCTTTGCGACGAATCTTCTCGTCGGAATAGGCGATACCCTTGCCCTTGTAGGGCTCCGGCGGACGCAGGCGGCGAATGTTGGCCGCCGTCTGTCCCACCTTGGTCTTGTCGATGCCGCGCACGATCACCGTGGTGGTACCGTCCACCGCGAACTCGATGCCCTGGGGGGCCGGCACTTCCACCGGGTGGGAAAAGCCCAGCGACATGCTGATGCCCTTGCCCTTGACCGCGGCACGGTAACCGACGCCGGTGAGCACCAGCTTGCGCTCGAACCCCTGGGACACGCCGGTGACCATATTGGCCAGGTCGGCGCGCATCAGGCCGTGGCGGGCGCGGGCCTCGCGGCTCTCGCCTTCGCGACGCACATGCACGGCGTCGCCTTCCATCTCGAGGCGGGTAAAGGCCTCCACCACCCGGTCCATCTGGCCCTTGGGCCCTTTGACGGACACCCTCCCGGCGGCCACATTGACGGTGACCCCGGACGGCACCTTGACCGGCAGCAATCCGATGCGTGACATGACTCTCTAACTCCTTACCAGACCGTGCACAGGACTTCGCCACCGATGCCCTGGCGCCGGGCTTCCTTGTCGGTCAGCAGGCCGCGGGAGGTGGACAGCACCGCGATACCGTAGCCGCCCTGCACCCAGGGGATCTCGTCCTTGGCCACGTACTGACGCAGCCCCGGAGAACTGACGCGCTTCAACCCCTCGATGACACAACGGCCATCCACATACTTCAGGTCCACCCGCAGGCTCGGGTGGCCGCCCTCGGGCTGCTGGCGCTCGAAGCCACTGATAAAACCCTCGCGCTGCATCAGCTTGAGGATCTCCGCCTTCAGCCGGCTGGCCGGGATGTCCGTGGACGGACGGCGGCGCATGGCGGCGTTGCGGATGCGGGTCAACAGGTCGGCGATTGGATCGGTCATGCTCATGATGTCACCTTGTTACCAGCTGGCCTTGATCACGCCCGGAATGCGACCCGCCAACGCCAGCAGGCGGAAGCAGATACGGCACATCTCGAAGCGGCGAATGAAGCCCCGCGGACGCCCGCACACGCGGCAGCGATTGCGCTTCCGCACCGGGAATTTCGGCCGGGAGGCCTTCACGATCATGGATGTCTTGGCCACGGTACAGTCCTTACCTAGGTTACTTGCGGAACGGGATGCCCAGGTGCTTCAGCAGCGCCCGGCCGTGATCGTCGGTTTCGGCGCTGGTCACGAAGCAGATGTTCATGCCATGAATGCCAGCCACCTTCTCGTAGTCGATCTCCGGAAAAATCAGCTGCTCGCGCACGCCCAGCGAATAGTTGCCGCGGCCATCGAAGGCCTTGGGCGACACGCCGCGGAAGTCGCGAATGCGCGGCAGCGACAGGGAGATCAGGCGATCCAGAAACTCGTACATGCGGGTGCCGCGCAGGGTCACCTTGCAGCCGATGGCCATGCCCTCGCGCAGCCGGAAACCGGCGATGGCCTTGCTGGAGCGGGTCAACACCGGCTTCTGCCCGGTGATGGTGGCCACTTCCTCGGCGGCGGCATCCAGCAGCTTGCTGTTGCTGATCGCCTCACCCAGACCCACGTTGACCACAATCTTGGTCAGGCGCGGCACCTGCATGATGTTGACGATCGCCAGCTCCTTGCGCAGGGCAGGCAGGATTTCGGTCTTGTATTTCTTTTCCAAGCGGCTCATTTTGACGCCATTTTCACTGTCCGGAACGGGCTACCGTGCGATCCCTGACGGGATTTTTGCCGGGTGTCGTTGCCGGGTACGTTCGGTTTACTTGCTGTCCACACTCTCGCCACAACGGCGGCACACGCGCATCTTGCGGCCATCGGCCAGCACCTTGATCCCCACCCGGGTGCCCTTGGCGCAGCTGCTGCACACCACCATCACGTTGGAGATCTGGATGGGCGCCTCGTACTCAAGGATGCCGCCCTGCTGGTTCCTGGCGCTGGGCTTGGTGTGGCGCTTGATCATGTGGATCTTCTCCACCACCACCTTGCCCTTGTCGGGGTCTACCGACAGGACCTTGCCCTGCTTGCCGGCATCCCGACCGCAGATCACCACCACCTGATCGTCCTTGCGCACGCGCACCGACGCTGCCATCACAACACCTCCGGCGCCAGGGAAACGATTTTCATGTAGCGTTTCCAGCGCAATTCACGGGCCACGGGACCGAAGATACGGGTGCCGACCGGCTCCCCGTCCTTGTTGATCAGCACCGCGGCGTTTTCGTCAAAGCGGATGTAGCTGCCGTCGTCGCGGCGCACTTCCTTGCGGGTGCGCACCACCACGGCCTTGACCACGTCGCCCTTCTTCACCCCGGCGTGCGGGATGGCCTGCTTGACGCTGGCCACGATCTCGTCGCCCACCGTGGCGTAGCGGCGGCCGGTGCCGCCAACCACATGGAAGCACATCAGTTTTTTGGCGCCGGAGTTGTCGGCGACTTCAAGCACGGTTTGTGGCTGAATCACGACAGCACCTCCAGTACGCGCCAACGCTTGGTCTTGGACAGGGGGCGGGTTTCCACCAGGCGCACCCGGCTACCCTCCTTGGCCACACCCTGCTCGTCATGGGCGTAAACCTTGCCGCGCTGCCGCACGACACGCCGGTACTCCGGATGCCGCAGCCTGCGCTCGGTCTGAACCACCACTGTCTTCTGCATCCGGCTGCTGATCACCACCCCTTCGATGATCTGCCGGGTGCCGCGCTGTTCGCCTTCCTGCTGGTTGGCCATGTTACGCTCTCGCTTCCTTTTCCTTGATCAACGTCAGCACGCGGGCGATTTCCCGGCGTACTTCGCCGGGACGGGACGGGTTGGAAAGACCACCCGTCACCGCCTGAAAGCGCAGATTGAACAGCTCCTTGCGGAGTTCAGCCTCGTGCGCCTGCAAACCGGCGACATCCTTCTTGCGCAATTCCTGGGGGCCCATGTCTACAGCTCCTCCCGCTTCACGATGCGGCACGGCAACGGCAGCTTGGCCACGGCGCGGCTCAGCGCGCCCATGCTCAACTCGTCGTCGGCACCGCCCAACTCGAACAGAATCCGCCCCGGCCGCACCACCGCCACCCAGTACTCCACAGAGCCTTTGCCCTTGCCCATACGGGTTTCCTGAGCCTTCTTGGTGATCGGCTTGTCGGGGAAGATGCGAATCCACACCTTGCCGCCGCGCTTGACGTGGCGGGTCATGGCCACACGGGCCGCCTCGATCTGGCGCGAGGTGATCCAGCCGCAGGTGAGCACCTTGATGCCGTAATCGCCGAACTCCAGGGTGGCGCCGCGATTGGCAACGCCCTTCATGCGCCCCTTGAACGTCTTGCGATGGCGAATTTTTTTGGGACTGAGCATCGTCTATCCAAACCACAAGCGGGCCGCAAACCGGCCCCTACAAAATAGGAAGTCTTACTTCTTCTTGACCGCCGGCAACACGTCGCCCAGGTAGATCCACACCTTGATGCCGATCCGCCCGTAGGTGGTGTGCGCCTCGGCGACGCCGTAATCAATATCTGCGCGGAGCGTGTGCAGGGGCACCCGGCCTTCCCGGTACCATTCGGTGCGGGCGATCTCCGCCCCTGCGAGGCGGCCAGAGCAGGTTATTTTAACGCCTTCCGCGCCGAATCTCAAGGCCGAAGCCACGCTCTTCTTCATCGCCCGCCGGAATGCGATGCGTTTTTCGAGCTGGGCCGCCACGCTCTCGGCCACCAGGGTGGCGTTGACCTCGGGCTTTTTGATCTCGCGGATGTTGATGTACACCTCGGAGGCCGTCATGCGGTCCAGGTCGGCCTTCAACTTGTCCACCTCGGCGCCCTTGCGGCCGATGATCACGCCCGGACGAGCGGTGTGCAGGTTGACCCGCAACTGCTTGCCGGAACGCTCGATCTCGACCTTGGCCAGACCCGCGTGGAACAAGCGCTGCTTGACCATCTTGCGGATCTTGAGATCTTCGTGCAGGGAGTTGGCATAGTCGCGCCGGTTGGCGAACCACACGGACTCCCAGCCCTTGATGTAGCCGAGGCGAAAGCCGATCGGATTAACTTTGTGGCCCACGTTGGACTCCTTACTTACCCGGAAACTAGTTGCCGATGGGCTGCACGACCACAGTGATGTGGCTGGTGCGCTTGATAATGCGTCCGGCCTTTCCCTGCGGCATGGGGCGGATGCGCTTCAGCGTGGGGCCGCCGTCGGCCCACGCCGCGGCGATCACCAGATCGTCCACGTCGCCCACCTGGCGATCCTCGGCGTTGGCCACCGCGCTCTTCACCACCTTCTCCACATAGCGCGCGGCCGTGTGGGGCATGAATTTGAGCTGATTGAGTGCCTGACCTGCCCGGGCACCACGGATGGTGTCCAGGACGAGGCGTATCTTGCGCGGGGAAATGCGTTGATACTTGGCTATGGCGCGTACCTGAATCGACATGGCTCTACTTGCCCTTCGTCTTCTTTTCGCTCTTCACGTGACCGCGAAAGGTGCGGGTGGGGGAAAACTCGCCGAGTTTGTGTCCCACCAGGTTTTCCGTCACGTACACCGGGATAAACTGCTTGCCGTTGTGCACCTGAATGGTCATGCCCACCATGTCGGGGTAGATCATCGAGCGCCGTGACCAGGTCTTGATCACTTCCTGGCTGCCCGCCTTCCTGATCTTCTCGACCTTGCGCAGCAGGTAGTCGTCGATAAACGGCCCTTTTTTAACCGAACGCGGCATGGTTATTCTCTCTACACCTGATTACTTGCGCCGCCGGGCGACGATCATGTTTTGGGTCCGCGGATTCTTGCGGGTACGGTAACCCTTGGTCGGCTGGCCCCACGGGCTCACCGGGTGACGGCCACCACTGGTTTTGCCTTCGCCACCGCCCAGGGGGTGGTCCACCGGGTTCATGGCCACGCCGCGAACCTTCGGACGCAGGCCCAGCCAGCGGCTGCGACCGGCCTTGCCGATGCTGACGTTCTCGTGGTCCAGGTTGCCCACCTGACCGATGGTGGCCATGCAGTCCAGGGGCACCTTGCGCACTTCGCCGGAGCGCACCCGCAACAGGGCGTGGTCGCCCTCCTTGGCCATCAACTGCACCGAGGCGCCGGCGGCGCGGGCGATCTTGCCCCCGCCCTTGGGCTGCATCTCGACGTTGTGCACCTCGGTGCCCAGGGGGATGTTGCGCAGCAACATGGCGTTGCCGTTGCGCACGTCCACCTTGTCGCCGGACACGATGGTATCGCCCACTTTCAATCCCACCGCGTGCAGGATGTAGCGGCGCTCGCCGTCCAGGTAGCAGACCAGGGCGATGCGCGCGGAACGGTTCGGATCGTACTCCACGGTTTCGATGCGGCCCGGCACACCCGGCTTGTCGCGGCGGAAGTCCACCAGCCGCGCCTTGCGCTTGTGGCCCGCGCCACGGCGACGCATGGTGATGCGGCCCTGGTTGTTGCGGCCGCTGATGCGCTTCTTGCTGCGGGTCAGCGCCTTGTGCGGCGTCCCCTGGGTGATCTCGTCGAACCCGGAGACGGTCATCGACCGGCGGCCCGGGGAAGTCGGTTTATAAGAACGGATCGGCATCGCCTACCTCAAGATTCGAACAGGTTCAGGGTTTGGCCCTGCTTCAGGGTGACCACCGCCCGCTTGCAGTCCGGACGGCGCCCCTGAAAGCGACCCATGCGCTTGTCCTTGCCGCGCACCCAGACGGTGTTGACCTTCTCCACCTTGACGCCAAACACCGATTCCACCGCGCGGGCGACTTCGATCTTGTTGGCGTCACGGGCGATTTCAAACACCACGCGACGGTTCTCCATGGAACGCGCCAGGCTCTTTTCCGAAAGCACCGGACGCATCAGGATGGTGTGCGGATTACGCGACATTGGAACTCTCCTCGAAGAACGCCAGGGCGTCCTTCTCAATCAACAGCCGGGACGCGGTCACCACGTCGTAGGGGGTCAGGTCGGTCACCTCCACCACCGCGACGCTGTTGACGTTGCGGCTGGCCAGGCTGACGTTCTCGGTGAGTTCGCTCACCACCAGCACGGTGCCACGGGGAGCCGACAGGCTCTCCATCACATCCACAAAGCCGCTGGTCTTGGGGACCTTGAGCTCCAGGGCGGACAGGGCCCACAGGCGGCCGTCGCGCAGGGCGTCGGACAGGGCCACGTGCATGGCGCTGCGCACCTTCTTGCGCGGCATGCGGGTTTTGTAGTCCCGCGGCTGCGGTCCGAGGGCGGTGCCGCCGCCCTTCCACAACGGAGAACGGTTGGAGCCGGAGCGGGCACGGCCGGTGCCCTTCTGGCGCCAGGGCTTCTTGCCGCCACCGCTGACTTCGCCGCGGGTTTTGGTGGCGTGAGTGCCCTGACGGCGGCTGGCCAGCTCGCGGATCAGCACTTCGTGCAGCAGGGCCGAATTCTCCGGCCGTGCAAACACGGTGTCGGAGACCTCCACGCTGCCGGACTTCTTGCCACTCTGGGCATAGACGTCGATGCTTGCCATTGCCTTCCCTATCCTTTCACCGACGGACGGATGATCACCAGTCCGCCGACCGGTCCGGGAACCGCGCCCTTGATGAGCAACAGGTTCTCTTCCGGCAATACCTGAAAAACCTTCAACGCCTGCACCGTGCGCCGCACGTCACCCAGGTGACCGGGCAGCTTCTTGTTCTTGAACACGCGGCTGGGCCAGGCGCACTGACCGATGGAACCGGGCGCACGCACGTTCATGGAACCGTGGGAGCGCGGGCCGGAGGTAAAGCCGTGGCGCTTGATGGTGCCCGCAAAACCCTTGCCGACGGTGGTACCGGTGACATCCACCTTCTGCCCCCCCTCGAACAGGCTGGCGCCCACCTCGTCACCCACGTTCACGTCCCACGCACCGCGGAACTCGCGCAGGGTGCGCATCAGCTTTGTGCCGGCCGCCTTCAGGTGACCGATGCGCGGACGGTCGAGGTGCTTCTCCTTGGCCGCGCCGAAGCCCAGCTGCACCGCCTCGTAACCGTCGCGCTCCATGGTCTTCTTCTGCGTCACGACACACGGCCCGACATCGACCACCGTCACCGGCACAATGCGGCCTTCGGCGTCAAACACCTGGGTCATACCCAGTTTGGATCCAATCAAACCGCTCATGGCTAAATCTTGATCTCCACGTCCACGCCGGCCGACAGGTTGATCTTCATCAGGGCGTCCACCGTCTCCGGGTTCGGCTGGATGATGTCGATCAGACGCTTGTGGGTCCGGATTTCAAATTGCTCGCGAGACTTCTTGTCCGTATGCACCGAGCGGTTCACGGTGAACCGGCTGATGCGGGTCGGCAGGGGGATCGGTCCCACCACCACCGCCCCGGTACGGCCGACCGTTTCCACGATCTCTTCCATGGACTGGTCCAGGAGCCGATGGTCATACGCCTTGAGGCGGATGCGAATTTTCTGGCTGGCGGTGATCATTGATGCGTACTCCGCTTTCCCCTGTTTACTTCAACAACTGCTTGAGCAGACCGAGCGGGCAGGCCACTCGAAGGCCCGCTTGACGGCCCGCTTGATGGCCTACTTGAGAATCTTGGTGACAACGCCCGCGCCCACGGTGCGGCCGCCCTCGCGGATGGCGAAGCGCAGGCCCTCGTCCATCGCGATCGGGGTGATCAACTCCACGTCCATGGTGATG
>JAOUFN010000014.1 GCA_029858285.1 Nitrospirota bacterium
CCCGCCAGACCGCCAGAAGCCCCCCCCCCGACCGGCACCGCCAGCCACGCCCAGAAGCCACGCCCGTGGAGATCGGGGGGCCTGGCCCAAGACAAACCCCGACGCACCCCACGCCGGTGACACCCGTCACACCAGCGGGCCCTCCAGCATAAAACGGCACAGACCCCCCAGGAAACCGACTAACCGACCCTTTGCCTCCGAAGTTCCCGCAACCGGGCACGGACAACCGGAAGAGGAGGGGGTAGTCGAAGCGCCCTCAGCGCCTCGACACACCCCAAAAATAACTTCCGATAAGAAGTATTATGTAAAATACATTAACTTCATCGGAAGTGGCTATGGGTGGTATAAAAGAGACTTGTTTTCATATGGTTGTGTGTTTTTGTCGCGGATGTTTGCCGCCCCCGCCTCACCCTGTTTGTCGATACGACCGCCCAATCCATTGCCTTTGCGATACGCGAGGTAGCAGGCCCGAAACCGGCGTGGAATCACCCTGGAGCCAACATCCGCCAGGACGCCAGAACACCTCGGGGACGCTCGGACACCCTGGGATCACTCGACACACTTCAAGCGACCCACAACCGATCGCGGTGAACCCCAACGATAAAGCGGAATAAACCCCACCAAAGCCACCACCGCCCAGACAGAGCCCCAGGAGGAACCCAGCGGACGACAATGCAATCGCCCGCACACCATCACACCCAGTCACCGGATGCACAGGGGCAAATACACACCTCAATCAACCATTTCAGTAATGGAACAAACCTGGCTGATTTTGTGGGGAATCACGTACAACCGGCCACACACAACCGGACCTACAAGGCCGATTATTGGCCGGTCCAGCGCAATTGACCGAGCGGGCCGCCTCAGGACGGACTTTTTACCGTGCCGCCCTTGAGGCCGGATTTCCGCCGTGAGGAAGAGGAATCCTTTTCAGATCGACTTGTTACAGCCGAAACATCGCCCTTTGATCTGAGTTTTCTGTCCGGGCGCGCGAACATCGCCGCCACCGACAACAGCATGGCTGTTTGATTGGCGACGATGGCCAATACCTCGCGACGGGTCTCCAGCAGACCTGCCACTTCTTCACCAATCAATACCAACGCTCCGGCCACCGACCCGCCGTTCCCGGCCGCATCCCGCCGCAGCGGAATGGCCACACGAACCGTGCCCTCTGCCGTACCTGAAGCCACCGCCCCCCTGGACAAACACCGCTCCAGCAAGGATGACAGATCCGGACCGATTGAACGGGGGGCCGGAATGTCTCCCGCCCTGCCCTCCGGCGCCGCATGCCCCACACACCCCCATTCCCGACGCGCCCCCTCCCGTAGGTACAGAGCACAGGCGTCCAGTTGCAATGCGCCCTGCAACACCCCGCAAATGGCGGCGGACAGGGCTTTGCGGTCATTCACGTGAAGCACGCACTCCCCCAGATCCCGCAGGAGCGAGATTTCCCACACCTTCTCCCGCACCAGCGAGGCAGTGTGGTGCAGCGCTGCTCCCAACGTGCGGGAGGAATCGTCCATGAAAATTGCCGGCATGGTTGCTTAACCTTCAGGTGTTTCTAATCGCAAAACAGATAGATAACAACAAATCTTTCAAGTGGATGTGGCGTTACTTATCAACCTTTTTCATAGGATGCGGGGTCCAGCGCCGGGAGTCCCCGAGTCAGCTCCTCCAACTCTCCCAGGTCATACCCGAGGGAGGCCGCCACGGCCGCAGGTTCATGGGAAGTAATAATCGGTTTGCCGTCGAACTGGAACTGGTCCCGGGTCAGCCATTCGGCCAGAAACACCAGCCGCGCCAGCGGGTGCTGGGTGGACAACGGCGCCTCTGTGAGGTGGTGTCCTTGAATGGCCGCAACCAGGTCGGTTTCAAAATTCCAGTGCCGGGCCAGGCGTCCGCCCGCCTCCGGGTGGGTGAAACCGAAAATTTCGATCTCTTCCGCCGGGGTCATCCCCTCCCCGCCCCCGTACGGCTTGTCCGGCAGGCGCACCGCCAGCAACAGGGCGCCCATGTCGTGCAACAGGCCGGCGGCCAACGCCTGTTCCGCCTGAGGGTGACCGAAACGCTCGGCAATGGCGCGGGCCACCACCGCGCAGCCCATGGAGTGGGCCCGGAACCGCCGCGGCTGAAACCCCGGCGAAACCGGCAGGGAGGTGAGCACCGAGGTCCCCAGCGCCAAGGCACGGATGGTGTCGTAGCCCAGCAACAACACCGCATCCAACACCGCCACCACGCGGCGCGTGCAGCCGTAATAGGCAGAATTCACCAGCCGCAGCAGGTTTGCGGACAGGGCCGGGTCGTACTCGATGACCACCGCCAGGTCGTGTACGGTGGAGCGGTCGTTGCGGCTCACTTCCAGAATTTTTCCCACCACCTCCGGAAGCGTGGGCAACTCGTCGGTGCGTAAGAGTCTCTTGAGGGAAGGGGTGTCCATCAGAAAATCAACAGGATGGCGACAACTCCGGTGATCGCGCGCGCCAAAACGGCGTGCGACGCGGAAAAAAGACGGCTCTTTACCTGTCCTCTTTTCGGTCCGGGGACAAATTGTCTGTAATTTAGCCCCTATTGGGGGCACGTGGGGAAAACCGGGGGGCGCCGAAAAAAGATTCCGGAGGGGGGATGCAAAAAGACGGATCGGGGAGATCCGCCGCTGGAGCGATTACCGCTCGCGGTAGATGATGCGGCCGCGGGTCAGGTCGTAGGGGCTCAGTTCCATGGTGACTTTGTCCCCCGGCAGGATGCGGATATAGTGCTTGCGCATTTTTCCGGAGATATGGGCCAACACGGTGTGGCCGTTCTCCATCTCCACCTTGAAAAAGGCATTGGGCAGGGTTTCCATTACGGTGCCCTCCACCTCGATCGCATCTTCCTTGGACAAACCGGTCTCCTTCGCTGATCAAATCTTTGGGCGGGGGCGCGGCCGGATGCCGTGCCGCCCATCAAGCGGGGCATTGTACCGCCCTTTGCCGAATGTTTGCAAAAAAGGAAGGGGAGAATGCCAAGTAGAGCCGCTACCCCGTAACCTCCCCAAGACCTGTGGCCGGGGAAGGGGAAACGCTTCCAGGACACGGAGATACGACGGCATCCTATAGGACGTGGGGAGCCCGGAAGGCAGCCTGACAACCCCCGCCCGGCAGACCCGGCGCCTTATCAAGGATCGGTGCTGCGAATCGGTGCGACGAATCAGTGCAGGCGCTTGTATTTAAGGCGGTGCGGCTGGGCGGCTTCGTCACCCAGGCGGCGCTTCTTGTCGGCTTCGTAGTCGGTGTAGTTCCCCTCCATCCACACCACCTTGCCTTCGTCCTCGAACACCAGCATGTGGGTGGCCACGCGGTCCAGGAACCAGCGGTCGTGGCTGACCACCATCACGCACCCGGCAAATTCCAGAATCGCGTCCTCCAGGGCGCGGATGGTTTCCACGTCCAGGTCGTTGGTCGGCTCGTCGAGCAACAGCACGTTGCCGCCGGAGGCCAGCAGCTTGGCCAGGTGCACGCGGTTGCGCTCGCCGCCGGAAAGTTCGGACATGCGCTTTTGCTGGTCGGCACCCTTGAAGTTGAAGCGCCCCACATAGGCGCGGGACGGCATCTCGAACTTGCCGATGGTGATCATGTCGCGCCCGCCCGACAGCTCTTCCCACACCGTCTTGCGGTCGTCCAGGGAGTCGCGGAACTGCTCCACGGCGGCCAGTTGCACGCTGTCGCCCACGCGCAGGGTGCCACCGTCGGGCTTTTCGGCCCCGGCGATCATGCGGAACAGGGTGCTTTTGCCCGCGCCGTTGGGGCCGATGATGCCCACAATCGCCCCCTTGGGAACGGAGAAATCCAGGTTGTCGATCAACACCCGGTCGCCAAACCCCTTGGTCAGCCCCTGGGCCTCGATCACCAGATCCCCCAGGCGCGGCCCGGGTGGTATGAATATCTCGTTGGTTTCGTTGCGCTTTTGCGTCTCGTGGGCGGTGAGCTCCTCGAAATTCTTCAGGCGCGCCTTGCTCTTGGCGTGGCGCCCCTTGGCGCCCTGGCGTACCCACTCCAGCTCGTGGCGAATGGTGCGCATGCGGGCGGTTTCCTGCTTCTCTTCCTGGGTCAGCCGCTGCTCCTTCTGGTCCAGCCATGAGGAGTAATTCCCCTCCCAGGGGATGCCCCGGCCCCGGTCGAGCTCAAGGATCCACCCGGCGGCGTTGTCGAGGAAGTAGCGGTCGTGGGTGATGGCCACCACGGTGCCGGGGTACTCGTGCAGAAAGCGCTCCAGCCACGCCACCGATTCGGCGTCCAGGTGGTTGGTGGGCTCGTCCAGCAGCAGCATGTCGGGGGTTGAAAGGAGCAAGCGGCACAACGCCACGCGGCGGCGCTCACCGCCGGACAGTGTGCCGATCTTCGCTTCCCACGGCGGCAGACGCAGGGCGTCGGCGGCTACCTCCAGCCGGCGGTCCAGATCCCAGGCATCGCTGGCGTCGATGGCGTCCTGCAGCTTGCCCTGCTCTTCCAGCAAGGCGGTCATCTCGTCGTCGCTCATGGGTTCCGCAAAACGCAGGCTGATCTCGTTGAAACGGTCCAGCAGGCGGCGGGTGTCGGCCACCCCCTCCTCCACCACGGCGCGCACGTCCTTGTCCTTGTCCAGTTGCGGCTCCTGGGGCAGGTAACCGGTGCGGATGTTGGGAGCGGGACGCGCCTCACCCTCGAAATTTGGCTCCACCCCGGCCATGATCTTGAGCAGGGTGCTTTTGCCCGCGCCGTTCAGGCCCAGAACGCCAATTTTGGCGCCTGGCAGGAAGGCCAGCGTGATGTCCTTGAGGATTTCCCGCTTCGGGGGGACCACCTTGCCGACCCGGTACAGGGTATAAATGTATTGGGTGCTCAACTCGCCCTCTCCAAAAATCGTCCGCCGTGATTTTTTGCCGAACAGCCCCCGTCGTGTGGCGGCCACTCACCGCCCACGGGAAACGAATCGGCCCCCGCTACCCGTGCAAAAACGTCCCACCCCCCTGTCCGGGGTGTACACATCGGTGCACCCGTACGCTCTCCGAAGGCGTTGCGGGGCGGTAGACAGGCACTTGTGCATAGCATACGGCGTGGACGTCCGGGGGGCAATCCGAACCGGATTTACCGGGCACTTTTTTCCCGGTGCGGGGAAAATCTACATGGATTTCCCATACTTAAGATTGCCCCTGCAACACGCCGATAAATAAGCAGGAGATGGAACGAACAGCGCCCGGAGCCTTTTTTCGAGCCACCCGGAAAACTGGCACCGGATTTGCTGAGAGTTATGGTGACAGACACGGCGGACCCGAAATTCCGGGCCCCGGGACGAGAACGAACAGGCAGAGCATCATGGAACACATTCAGCAACTTTCCCCCGCCCAGACACTGCAGCACACCGCGGCGGGACCGTCCCAGACCCTTGCCATCCTTGGCAGCACCTTTGCCTGGGTTCTGCGCATCGGGGTGGTGGCCATCCTGTTCGTCATCCCCCTCGCCGCCTACGCCATGTAGCTGCGGGCGTCCCGTCGGGATGCCCGGAAAGACCGACTGCGGAACGACTGGCGGAGGCCTCAGGCCTTGGCCTGTTCGGAGCCGGGCTCCAGCAAGCCTTCCTCGCGGTAGCGCGCCAGCTTGTTGTGCAGCGTCTTGAGGCTGATTCCCAGCAGCCGCGCCGCCTGGGTCTTGTTGCCCCCCACCTTGTCGAGGGTGCGGAAGATCAACATGCGCTCCATTTCGCCAATGGTTGCTGCCTCGGGCCGTCCCTCCGCCGCGCCACCGGGCGCGCCGACCCCGGCCACCGAAGCCGCCGCCAGATGGGGCGGCAGGTGGCGGCGCTCGATCACGTTGCCGCCACACACAATCACCGCCCGCTCCAGCACGTTGCGCAGTTCGCGCACATTGCCCGGCCAGTCGTGCGCCTTCATGCGCGTCATGGCGTCCTCGGAGATCTCGCGCACCTCCTTGCCGTAGGTCTGGGCGTAGTGCCGCATAAAACCGTCTGCCAGCAGCGGCACATCCACCCGGCGTTCCCGCAGGGGCGGCGCGTTGAGGGTAAAGACGTTGATGCGGTAATACAGGTCGTCGCGGAATTTGCCTTCGGCAATGGCCTGCTCCAGGTTGCGGTTGGTGGCGGCCACCACGCGGATGTCCACAGATATCTCCGCGGCGCCGCCCACCCGCTTGAGCATGCGGGTTTCCAGCACGCGCAGGAATTTGACCTGGGTTTCCAGGCTCATCTCCCCCAATTCATCGAGGAACAGGGTGCCGCCGGAAGCCTGCTCGATGTATCCGGCGTGCTGGCGGATGGCCCCGGTAAATGCCCCCTTTTCATAGCCGAACATCTCGCTTTCCCACAGCGTGGACATGATGGCGGAGCAGTTCACCGCCACAAACGGGGCGTTCCGCCGGGAGCTCATGTCGTGGATGGTGCGGGCCACAAGTTCCTTGCCAGTGCCGGATTCGCCGGTCACCAGCACGGTGGCGTTGGTGTCCGCCACCTGCTCAATCAGGGCGTAAAGTTGCTCCATCGGCTCGCTGCGCCCGAACAGGTGGCCGAACCGGCCCATTTCCTTGAGGGTGGACCGCAGGCGGCCCAGTTCTTTGCGATAACCCCGGCGCACCATCGCCTGGTCCAGCAGAATCCCCAGGCGCTGCGTGTTGATGGGCTTTTCGAGGTAGTCGAAGGCCCCCGCCTTGATCGCCGCCACCGCTGTTTCCACGGTGCCCTGGGCGGTAAATACAATCACCTCCACGTCCGGGGCGCTCTCCTTGACCGCTGCCAGCACCTGCAAGCCGTCCAGCTTGGGCAGGCGCAGGTCCAGCAGCATCAGGTCCGGTGCCTCGCGCTCCACCTGAAGTACTGCCCCTTCGCCGTCGGCGGCAGTGGTTACGCGGTAGCCCATGGCGTCCAGACGCATGCCCAGGGTGGTGAGGATGTTGGGGTCGTCATCGACCAGCAAAATATGGTGTTTCGACATGGTCTCCGGCTGCATGAGTTCAGGAGGCACGGGCAATGGGTCCCGCGCCGGTGGTGGACGCCGCCGCAAGCGGCGTGGTGCTGGTGGTCACGCCAGGGTGCAGGCCCGACAGGGGCAGGGAAAGGCAGAACACGCTGCCCCCTCCCTTCGGACACCATACCCACACCCGGCCACCGTGAGATTCCACGATGCGCCGCGCGATGGGCAACCCCAGCCCGGCGCCACGCAGCCCGGACAGGGCCGATGGCGCCAGTTGGTGAAACTTTTCGAAAATCACCTCACGGGCGCTTTCCGGAATGCCCGGCCCGCGATCCGCCACGGAACAGATCGCCTCGCGCCCTTCGATCCCCCACGACAGGGTGACGGCGGCGCCTTCCGGCGAAAATTTGATGGCGTTGGATATCAGGTTGGTCAGCGCCTGACGGATGCGGTGGTGATCCACCATCACATGGGCCGGAGGACCGGGGTGGGTGACCAGGTGAATGCCACGCTTCTCCGCCACCGGCTGCAATTCCGCCACCGCGCCGGACAGCACCGTGGCAAAGTCGTTCCCCTCTTTGAAGAAGGTCATCATGCCTGCGTCCATGCGCGACAAATCGAGCAGTTCGCTAATCAGGCGTTCGATGCGCAGCCCCCCGTCCTGGACGATGCCGAGCAATTGCCGCTGGCGCGGCTGAAGGGGACCGGCGACGCCGTCGAGCAGCAGGGAATTGGCCTCCTTCATGGACGTCAGCGGGGTTTTCAATTCGTGGGAGATGTAGGCGATGAATTCTTCTCGCACCGCGTCCAGCGACTCCAGGCGGTCGGCCATGCGGTTGAAGGCGGCGGCCAGATCACCAATCTCGTCGTCGGAGGCCACGGGCACCCGGTGCCCGTACAGCCCCTGCCCCACTTCCTCGGTGGCCGCCTTCAGCCTGCGCACCGGGCGCGTGAGGTACACCGACAGCCCCAGGGCGGCCAACAGCCCGACCAGCACCGTGATCAACCCCAGCACGGCGGTGATCTGCGCGGTGCGGCCGCCGTCGCTGCGGGCCTGTTCCAGGCGGGCGTTCTGGGCGTCATTGATCGCGGTGGAGAGGTTGCGCATGCCCCGCGAGATGTTCTCGATCGACTCCCGCGTGTCCAGCCGCTCGGTTTCGGCCAGGGAGCCGGTTTCGAGTTGCATCACAAAGTTGGCCGCCACCCGGCGGGCATACTCCTTGTGCATGCCCGACAGGCGGGTAAGCATTTCCCGTTCTTCGAGGGTATAGGTGTGGCGGCTGATTTCGGACACCAGCGCCTCCCACTCCTGATTCTGTTCCACGAACAGCCGGGCGATGTCCGGGCTGCCCACCACGTAGAACTTCTTTTCGTTGCCGGACTGCAGGCGAAACACCTCTTCCAGGCTGTACAGACCGCGCAACGCCGGGGCGGCGTCCTCGACGAACGCGCTATAGGTCCCCATCACTTTATAAAGGGAGATGCCCGCGTAGGTGGCGATGCCGCCCAGCAGCAGCATGACCGCCAGGTAGCCGCCGAAAATCTTGTGTGTCAGGCCGAGGCGCATACCACAATATCCCCGGCAACCTCAAAAACAGAAGGGAGAGAAAAAACGCGGTCCAGGAACGGCACTTCGGCGACCCACCATCGGCAATCAGGCATTGTTCAAGGACGCTGTCAGCGGACATCCACCCGGATTTCGTGGCTGGGCACCAGCAGCCGGTCCGTGGCCGAAGCCGCCCACACCTTGATGCGATGCGGCCCGGGATCCAGGCCGGAAAGCGTGGTCTCCTCCGCCGCGACGGCCTGACGGAATTCTCCATCCACGAACAGGTGAAAGCCGTCCGCTTCCCGCGCCCCCGCCAAATCCACCCGGACATCCAGAACGCCATCCACCGCGCCGTCCACGGTTTCCCCGTCCTTCGGGGTCACGATGCGAATTACCCCCGGCCACGCCGGTGGTGCGAGAAAACCGGAAACCGTATGGGAATGGATCATTCTGCCCATGCGCGGCCCTCCTTTTTGGTGGGGCCCGGCCAATGGCACCGGAACCGGCGAATCCACCGCCGCAGGCCACGCCCGCTACGCCGCAGATTTGGGCATCGTACCAACCCCCACCGGGGGAGTCAACCGACGCCGGTGGCCGCGCGGAGCCCCCTCCCGGACCGGTTTTTCCGCGCCGCGGCGGTCAGATCACCCGGTCGTTGCCGCCGTCCACGGGCACCTGGGCGCCGGTAGTGTTCTGGAACGCGGGGCCGCACATGTCGGCCACGAGTTTTCCCACCTGGCGCGAGGTGATTTCGGTCTTGAGCAGGTTCTTGCGCTTGTATTGCTCCACCGTCAGGCCGTAGTGGGCGGCTCGGGCCTTGAGGGTATCTTCGGTCCATACCCCGGTGTCGAACACCGCGTCCGGGTGCACGGTGTTGACGCGGATGCCGTACTGGGCCAGTTCCAGCGCCGCCACCCGCCCCAACTGGGTGAGGGCCGCCTTGGCGCAGCTATAGGCCGCCGCGCCGGGGCCGGGGGCGGGGACGTTTTTGGACCCCATCAGCACCACGTCGGCGCGCCCCCCGGAACGCTTCAAATAGGGAATGGCCGCCTTCAGTGTCCACATCTGGGCCGACAGGTTGAGGTTCATGCCACCATTCCAAATCGCCGGGTCCATCTCCTCGATGGTGCAACTCTTTGAAAATACTCCGGCATTGGCAAACAGGATATCAATGCGGCCGTAGCGGCGCGCCCCGGCCTCGAATGCCCCGGCCAGCGCCCGGGGATCGGTGATGTCCGCCGGGGCGGCGGTGAAGGCGCTGCCCAGTTCCTTTTGCAGGGCCGTGAGGGTGGCGGCATTGAGGTCCACGCCGATCACATGGGCGCCCTGTGCGAGCATCTCGCGCACCGCCCCGGCGCCGATGCCGGAGGCCGCGCCGGTCACCACCGCCACGCGCCCTGCCAGTGCGGGTTTGCTTCCCCCCTTCCTGAGCTTGGCCTGTTCCAGGTCCCAATACTCCATGTTGAACAGGTCCAGGGGGGTCAAAACGGAGTATTCCCCGTGCCCGGCGGCCCACTCCAGCACGTCGATGGTGTGGCGGTAGATGTCGGCCACGATCCCGGCATCCTTCACCGAGCCGCCGGTGGTGACCATGCCCAGTCCGGGGATGAGCAGCACCCGCGGATTGGGGTCCAGCAGGATTTTTTTGACGGCGCTTTCGGCGTTAAAGGTCTCGAAATACACCTTGTAATCGGCGATGTAGCGGTCGATCTGCGCCGCAAGGTCGGCTTCGAAGGCGGCCAGGGACGAAAAATCCGGATTCTCCCAATACAGCGGCAGGGCCTTGGTGCGGATCACATGGTCCGGGGTGGCGGGGCCGATCCGGGACAACTTTTTTGCCTCGGCGCAGTTTACGAAGCGCATCACCCGGGGGCTGTCGTCCAGTTGGGCCAGCTTGATGCCCCCCTCGCGCCGCAGCACCCCGGTGAGGGCGGCCATGACGTGCCCGGTGTCCAGCCCGGACGGTGTCGGCACCCCCTTGCGGGCATTGAAGATGACCCGCGTCCCCTTTTTGTCGTTAAGGTAGTCCTCCGCCTGCTGTACAGCGGCGATCATGCGGTCATAACTTTCCTTCCCGCTGTCGGCGAAGGTAAAGACGCCGTGCTTCATGAGGATCATGCCCTCGCTGTGCGGGGCTTTTTCGAACAGTTCGGCGCACACCCTGGCCAGGTCAAAGCCCGGCTGCACGTAGGGGACGATGCCAAAACGGTCGCCATACACCTCGCGCACGGCGGCCTCGCCGTGTTTGACATTGGTGAGGGCGACCACGGCGTCAGAATGGGTGTGGTCGACAAATTTGAACGGCAAAAAAGCGTGCAACAGGGTTTCGATGGACGGATTTGGCGACGACGCGTTCATCATGTGGGTTTTTTGCGTGTTGACCATGTCTGCGTCGGACAGGGTTTTTAAATACCGCAACCGAAGCAGGTGGTCCATGCGCACGGCGGGAAAGCCGGCCTCCTCGATGGTCTCCAGATCCCAGCCGCTGCCCTTGATGTAGAGCACGTCGATGCTTTTCCCCAAAATGTCCGTCATGGTGGACTTAACCGAGGTGTTGCCGCCGCCGTGCAGCACCAGAGCGGGGTCCAGGCCGAGCAGGCGCGAGGTATAGACACGCAGGGGCAGATCGCCTTTGTAGCAGGCGGCTTCTTGATCGTTCCAGCGATTCAGCATCACAACACCTTATGGGGCCGGAGGGGGCCGGGATTGGTTTCATCACACACGGGAGAGGCTTTTTTTAATGAACCCCTAGGATACCAAATATCCGGGATTTACGCCGCCCCGGTGGCGACTCGTTCGCTGGCGTGGGGGGCAAAAAAGGCCCCGCCGGGGGGCGGGGCCTTTTACGGTGCGCGCGGGCGTGTGCGTCACCGAACTACTCATCCATACTACTCATCCACAGCCTCGGTCGGGGTCTCTGTGGACTCCGGCTTTCCCTGTGGTTGGCCCTGCTGCGCGCTCGGGGCGGCGCGGCGGGAACCGGCCTCCGGGTTCACGATGATCCGCTGTTCGTCGGGGATGCTGTCGAGAAACGCCATCACCCTGCCTGCGGGCCGGGTCCTGCCCATCACGCCCTTTGCCGTGATGTTCCGCCTGTCGGCGCGGCTGGAAGCCGGGAGCATCCGCCCGCGCTTCCGGTCGCCCACGCTGCGGAAGCCGGTTTCCGGCACCCGTTCGGATCTGGCCGGTCCCTCCGGGGCGCCCTCCAGACTGCCCAGGTTAAACTGGTCCATCAGGGCCACCAGTTCCTGGGCGTCTTCCGCCAGAACCTCGGAAAGGGCGGCGGTCTCCTGTACCAAGGTGGAGTTTTCCTGCACCACAGCCTCCATTTGCGAGGCGCCCCGACTGACCTCCTCGACCCCCCGACCCTGCTCGTCGAACAGGCCGGAGACTTCACCGATCAGCCCGGCCACCTCGTTCACGGAGGTGGAGATTTTGCCCAGGGTCGTTCCGGTCTGACCCACCAGCTCGTTGCCACGGGTCACCTTGCTGGAGGAATCCTCGATCAATTTTTTGATCTCGGCGGCGGCCTCGGCAGAGCGGCGCGCCAGGTTGCGCACCTCGCTGGCGACCACGGCGAACCCCTTGCCATGCTCCCCGGCGCGGGCCGCCTCGACGGCGGCATTCAACGCGAGCAGGTTGGTCTGGAAGGCTATTTCACCAACCACCCCGGTGATCTCGGTCACCCGCCGCGATGATTCGGTGATCTCCCCCATGGCCTGGGCGGTCTCCCGCACCACACGGTCGCCGTCACCCGCCACCTGCCGCGCGGTAACGGCCAGAGTCGCCACCCTGCGCGCGTTGTCGGCGGCGGACAGGATATTGGCCGACATCTGCTCCATGGTGGCAGCGCTCTCCTCCAGCGCCGCAGCCTGCTCCTGGGTGCGCGCCGACAGGCCGTTGTTGGATTCGCTCAGGGTCAGGATGCGCGCCGCCATCCCGCGCGCCGAACGCTTGACCGACGCCACGGTTTGCCCCAGCCCCTCCATAGAAGAATTCAGCGCCCGCAGCGCGCGGCCCACGTCGTCATTGCCGGTCACCTCCGCGCGGCGGCTCAGGTCGCCGGAAGAAAGATTCTCCACGGCTCCCAGAATGTTCCGTACCGGCCGCAGTACAAAGACACGCATGGCGAGCAGGATGAGCACCACGCCGACGGGAAAACCCAAGACAAAACTCTCCATGAGGGTATCCTTCACCGCCGCCTGCATCGGGGCCAGGTCGGCGATCACCTCGAATCCGCCGTGAACCTCGCCCTCCTTCCAGCCCTCCATCTTGAAGCCCAGCGGGTCGGTGGTGGTACCGGTGATGGAGTCTTCGATGGTGCCGTGGCAAGTCATACACTCTTTGGTGAGCACCACCGGCTTCATGTAGCGCAGCACGTTTTCCTGTTTGTCCACCTGGTACAGCTCTTCCGCGCCACTTCTGGTCAGGGAGAGAAGCATCTCGCGCTCCATCGGGTTGGGTTCGTTGTCCGGGTTGCGCGGCTGAATTTTTGGCACCTTGAAGGTATAGCCGGAACGCTCGGCGTAGCGCTGCCCCACGTTCCACGCGGCCACCACGGGAATGGTCCAGTAATAATCGGTGCGCTTGGCGTCTTCCAGGCGGTTGGTGGTGCTGGTCATTTGTCTCGCCACGTCGGCGAGCAGGGCCTTGTCGTCGAAGGCATTGTGTTTGGCGCGCAGTTCGGCCACGTAGGTGCGCGCGTTTTCCGCCTCCTGGGTGATGGCGCGGGCCCTTTGCACCATGGCCTCCGTTGCATTGGATTCCAGACTCCTGGCCACCACCAGGAAATTGATGGAAAAACTGAGCACAAATCCGCCGATCACGGCCAACACGATTTTGGCCGTGAAACTGAGTCTGTCAAACATGGCGTGGTCCCCTAATGACGTTTGTAAGTCATGGTTGCGTGATTGCAAGGCAATCTGGTTACAACAAGTCGGATACCGCCTTTTTTGATGCGAATGCGAGGGCGAAAAACCGACAACAGGACAGCTTATCGTCAGGCAATTAACAAGACTTTAGAAGATAAGTAAACATCAATTTTTACACCACAAAAAACAATTAAATATCAACTATTTGCGCGTTTTTGTTTGACAAAAAACAGATGTGCTTGCAACAAAAAACAAACGTTTGTAAGGTGAAGCTCGAACGACTTGGTTATAATGTCAATTATAAAAAGTAATAGAACTGTTACAAACTCGATATATGGCGGGGGAATATGGTGAGTTACAAATAGCGGGGTTCCGGGGGGCGCCACCCGGAACGGGAGACGGCTCGAACCTCCGGGCCGTGCGTTGGAGATGAAAATCCAACCCTTCGATGCCCTCCACCCGTTCCGACAGGCAGGCCCGAAGGCACTCCGGCACGCGTTTTTCGTTATGGCGTACCCGCCTCGCGGATCACGCCGTGGCAGGCGGCGATCTCTTTCGAGGATTTGCCCCGCCCCGGCATGGCATCACCGGCGTCCTCCTGCCAGCCGAATGGCCTCCGGGCGCGCCCGCAGCCGGGCCATGGCCCACACCCCGAAAAATGGTCCAAGCGCCAGCGGCATGAAGGCGTAGCGCCACCCCACCGCCCCTACCAGCAACGGCATCAGGTGGATAGTGACGAGGGTCAGGGTGAACCCGGCGCAGGTCTGGGTCGTGAGCATGGTGCCGACCAGTTGCGGCTCGGACAATTCGGTCACGGAGGCGGAAAACTGTGCGGAATCGGCAATCACGGTGATCCCCCACAGCAGGCACAGCCCCCCCACAAGGGCCGGGTGGGTGCCGAACAGCAGCCCGACCGTGGCCGCACAGATTCCGCTTGTCGCCATCGCCCCCATGGTCAACAGGGTGCGCCCGTAACGGTCCGCCACCCACCCCCCGAGCAGGCACCCGGCCAACCCACCCATCCCCATCACCACAAAGGTGCCGGAGCGGGCCAGAAAGGCGGGATCGTATCCGGCGGCCTGAATCCGGAAGCTGGCGTCCAGAAACATGCCGATGCAGGCCCACATGGCGTAAAGCTCCCACATGTGGCCCAGGTAGCCCAGGTTGGCCAGCCTCAGGGCGGGGTTGCGGAACGCCAGTGTCAGGTGGTGGGGGGAAAACGGCGGTGGCTTGGCAAGGCCCGGTCCCAGCGTGACCAGGTTGATTCCCCCCGCCGCAAGCAGCGCGGAGACCGATGCCGCGCCGATGGTAAAGCGCCAGTCCACCCCGCCAAAGGCGTTAAACAGGTGCGGCGAGGCCGACCCCAGGGTGAGCGCCCCCACCAGCACCGCCACCAGCATCCCCAGGTCCCCCCTGGCCCAGGAGGCGGCCATCTTCATGCCGACCGGATAGACGCCCGCCATACACATGCCGGTGAGGAAGCGCGCGGCATATACCCCGGCTGAGCCGGGTTCCAGGACCAGCAAAAGCCCATTGGCCGTGGCGGCCACCAGGGCGGAGAACATGAAAAAACGGCGTGGGGCAAGGCGGTCGGCCAGACCGAGCGTTGCGCTGAGCAGGGTGCCGACGACGAAACCGGCCTGCACCATGCTGGTGAACAGGGATATCTGCGCGGCGCTCAAGGGGTATTCGGCGCTGATGGATGGCACCACCGCCGAGGCGGAAAACCACAGCGCCATCGCCGCCACCTGGCACAAGGCCAGCAGGCCGACGGCCGTTCGTTTGGACTGCATGACCCCACTCCCTCCCCGTACCCCGTACCCCGCACCCCATGAACCCGGCCATCATACACACGGCGGCGGCAAAAATTCGCCGGAAGCGGGGGGCTTTTCCCCAGGAAAGGTTGCTTCGTGGAAATTTTGCTTCGGTGGTTATCCCCGCTGCGCCGGGGTGGGGTATTTTGCCGGGAGGACCCTACTCCGCCGAGATGGAAAAATCCAACCCCTCGATGCCCTCCACCCGTTCCGACAGGTAGGCCCGAAGGCGTTCCAGCATGCGTTTTTCATTCTGGCGCACCCGCTCGCGGGTCACTCCGTGGCGGCTGGCGATCTCCTGCAGCGTCACCGGCTCGGCGCTCATCAGGCGTTCGAAGAAAATCTCCCGGTCGCGCCCCTCCAGCGCCGTGCCAAACGTCGCCAAGTGCCCGGCGATCAGTTCCCGCAACTGGCGCTGGGCTGCCGCCTCGGCGGGGTCGGCGCGCGGGTCGGCCAACTGGTCGCCGTGGGTCATGTCGGAGCCGTCCGCCACCGGCTCGTCCAGGGAGCGGTCCCAGGTGGACAGGGTTTGTTCCATCTGCACCACCGTGGATTCCTTCACGTTGAGGTGTTCCGCCAGCAGGCGCGGCCCCACCTCGTAGCCCTGGGATTCCAGACGTTCCTTTTCCTTGAGCAGGTTGAAGAACAGCTTGCGCTGCTCCTGGGTGGTGCCGATGCGCACCATCTTCCAGTTGGCCATGATGTAGCGCAGCATGTAGGCCTTGATCCACCACGCCGCATAGGTGCCCAGGCGCGTCCCCCGGTGTGGATCGAATTTGCGCACCGCCGCCATCAGTCCCAGATTTCCCTCCTGAATCAGGTCCAGCAGGTTGATGGGGGTTTTTTTGTATTCGTAGGCCAGCCGCACCACCAGCCGCAGGTTGGCCATGATCAGCCGTTGCGCCGCCTCGCGGTCGCCGTGCTCGAAGAACGCCAGCGCCAGGGCGTGCTCCTCCTCCCGGTCCAGATAGGAGTATTGGCGCACCTCGGCCAGGTAGCGCCGGAGCGGGTCGAACGGTACCAGTTCCCCGCCGGAAGCGGCGGAAGGGGCCGAGGGGACGGGCAGGAGATCCCTGGACCCCACCTCCGGGATGTCTCCGGGGTCGAGCCCGATCTCGGCGTCCGCAACCTCCGCAAATTCCGCCGGATCATCGGGAAACGTGGCAGCATCGGGATCGGTGTCGGTAGAATGTGACATGGCAACTGCCTAAGGCCGTGATTATACCCCCCACCGGAACCCCCGAACACCCCTGCCATGCCCGACGACAGCGCGGATCTCCCATCTACCCCCGGCTCCTCCGCCCCCGGCTCCTCCGCCCCCGGCCCCTCCGCCCCCTCCCCGGCGGGCGATCGCGTGCGCCTGAACAAGTGGATCGCCTCCCGGGGCATCGCCTCCCGGCGCGAGGCGGACCGCCTGATCGCCGACGGGCGGGTGCGGGTGAACGGCAGCGTGGTCACGGAACTGGGGGTCAAAATCGTCTCCGGCGTGGACCGGGTGGAGGTCACCACCCAGGGGCTTCCCGAACATTTGTATGTCGCCCTGCACAAGCCCGCCGGGTATCTAACCGCCCCCTTCCCGGTGCCCGGCGAACCCCGGGTGGTGACGCAACTGGTGAACCTGTCGGGCCTGTTCCCGGTGGGGCGACTGGACAAGGACAGCACCGGCCTGCTCCTGCTGACCAACGACGGCACCCTCACCACCGCCCTCAACCATCCGGAACGGCAGAAGGAAAAAGAGTACGAGGTGACCGTGGACCGGCCGATTCCGGAGGGGGCGTTGCGCCGCCTGTCCGACGGCGTGCCCCTGTTCGACGGCGAAAAAACCCTGCCCGCCCAGGTGGTGCGCACCGGCCCGGACAGCTTTCGCATCACCATCACCGAGGGCAAAAACCGCCAAATCCGCCGCATGTGCCGCAAGGTGGGGCACGAGGTGGTGGCGCTGAAGCGGGTGCGCATCGACGCGGTGCGGCTGGGCAACCTGTCCCCTGGCCAGTGGCGCCATCTGACAGCGGACGAGGTGGCCGCCCTGAAATCCCCCGCCAACGGGGATAATCGGGACGTTTGACTTTCCCCCGCCCCTTTTGTTAAAAGTGTTCACTTGTCAAAAGATCTGCTGATTCCTATAGGAACTCCAGATTGTACGGTGTGTTGTGGCGTGTCGCCTATTCATTGTCGGCGCGTCAGACTTGCTGTTTTTGTAACCCGCCACCCTATAGGGTGGGCAGGCGCCGCCGGGGGTACCGGCAGCGCGGGGAAATGACGCCATGAGTGTGGATGCCCTCCAGATGCTCCAACAGGAGCACACCGAAATTCGTCGCCAGATTGCCGAACTGGAAGCCCTGTTCTCCGGCAGCGGGACCGACCCCGAGGTGGTGGCGGAAAAAACCCACACCCTGCTGCACACTTTGGCGCTGCATGAGCGGCGCGAGGAAGAGGTGCTGTTTCCTGCCGTGCCGCAGGCGGGGCCGATTCAACTGGTATTGCAGGAACACGCCCGCCTGCGCACCCTGCTGGACAAAATGCGCACCACCCTGAGCGCGGCCAGGGCCACCCCGGACGCGGAACACATGGGAAACCTCAAGCTCGCGGTGCAGGAGGTGGCGTATTGCCTTTCGGGCCACATCATGAAGGAAGACCAGCTTGCGTTTCGCATGGCCGCAGGGCTCCTCAAGCCGGAGCAGTTGGCGGATCTGGGCGCGCGCATGACCGATATGTCGTAACACGACCGGGAGGCTTACCGATGCTGCTGTTTTTGCTGATCGCCGTTTTGCCGGTGGCGGAACTGGTCTTGCTGATCCAGGTGGGACAGGAATTCGGGGCGTTAAATACGGTACTGCTGGTGCTGGGTACTGCGGCGGTGGGCCTGGTGCTGGCGCGCATGGAGGGGCTGCGGACCCTCCAGCGCGCCCAGGAGTGCCTGCAGGCCGGATATCTGCCGGCGGAAGAGGTGCTGGACGGGGCTTTGATCGTGGTTGCGGCCGTGGGGCTGCTGGTCCCCGGCCTGATTACCGACGCCGCAGGTCTGCTCCTCCTGTTCCCACCCACACGCTTTCTGTTCAAACGCTGGCTGCGGAGCCGCTTCGATCGCGCCACCATGCAGGGGGGCGTGTACGTCTGGCGCGGGCCGGACGGCAACCACCCCGGCGGCCCCACCCTGCCCTGACCCCCCCCTCCCGCGCCCTCCGCCCGCCCCCTTATGAATCCTCGGGGAGCGGGAAAACTGTCTCACGCCGTCTTCTACTGATACACTCCCCGCATACCCGTTCTGGAGGGGGCCGCGCCCCTGCGGCCCGGGGGAACGTTATTTTTCGGGGAAGGCATGACGTCGGACACGGTGGACAAGGCCCTGTTTGTTTCCACGGGGGACCCCGAGATGGGCACCGTGGCGGAATACCTGCGCGGCCAGGGGGTGGGCACGCTGGAGTTCTGCAGTGACGCCGATTCGGCCCTGACCGCCGCCCGCGCGGAACACTATCCGATCATGGTGATGGACGGCCGCTTTGGCGCCGAGGCCTGCCGGGCCTTTTGCGCCGGGATACACGCCCTGCCGCCGTCCCGTCAGGGGCTGGTGGTGGTCGTGGGGGGAGACGCCGCCCCCCTGTTGCCGCTGCTGGGGGACAGCCTGGACGATTTTCTGCCCACGGGCGGCCCGAACACCCTGCTGGCCGCGCGGCTGACGGTGCTTCGGCGGCGGGCGCTGGAACGCGCCCGGTGGCTCACCGCCGAGGGGGCCATCCGCGACAGCGGCGAACGCCTGCGGGCGGTGGTGGACACCATCCACGACGGCGTCGTCGCCCTCGACGAATTCGGCACGGTGGAACGTCTCAATCCGGCAGCGGAACGCATTTTTGGCTACTCCGCCGCAGAGGTGGTGGGGCAGAACGTGCGCATGCTGATGCCCGAGCCGTACCACAGCGAACACGACGGCTATCTGGAAAACTACCGGAAGACCGGTGAGCGCAGGGTCATCGGCCACCTGCGCGAGGTTACCGGACGCCGCAAGGACGGCACCCTGTTCCCGCTGGAACTGGCGGTGGACGAAGGCATCGTGCATGGTCGGCGACTGTTTACCGGCGTGTTGCGCGACATCACGGAGCGCAAGGCGGCAGCAACCCGCATCCACCAGTCCAACCGCATGCTCCAGGGGGTCACCGGAGCCCAGGCGGCCTTTATCGCCGAAGGCCACCCGGGGGTGGCGCTCCGGGAACTGCTGGCACACCTGCTGGAGCTGACAGGAAGTGGCTATGGCTTCATCGGCGAGGTGGAACCCCAACCCAAAGGGGCTCCCGTACTGGCCCTGTGTGCTGCGGGAACGGCAGAAAATGCGCGCCAGATAGATAATGAAAAACTTCTTATATATGCTGATAACAGCATAATTTATAAATCATTTGACTCCGCAACTCCTGCCACAGCGGATCCCGCCGAGCCGCTCCTTCCCCCCGGCACAATTCCGTCTGACGCCCCCCCCCTGGAGCGCGTCATGGTACTGCCCGTGGTCAGCGGCGAAGAGGTGGTGGGCATGGCGGTGCTCGGCAACCGCGCCCAGACCTACAAGAAGGACATCATCGAATCCGCCGCCCCCCTGCTGTTCACTGCCGCCAGCCTGATTCAGGCCGCCCGCGCCGAAACCGATCGCCGCCAGGCCCGCCGCGCACTCGAAAAAAGCCACGCCGACATGCAAACCGTGCTGAACGGCCTGCGCATCGGCACCCTGATGACCGATCCACAGGGGGTGGTCACCTTCATGAGCGCCGCGGCACGCCTGCTGTGCACCGCCCCAACCCGCACCACCCCGGCAACCCCCTGCCAGTCGCTGTTTGACTGCCTGCATCTGGAGGACGCAGACCGGGCACGGGTAACCACCACAACGGCCCTCCCCGAACCCCAGCGCGCCAAGGTGCCCGTCCACCTGGCTGCCAAGGCCGGTGGCCAGGAACGCTGGATGGAGCTTGAAATACTCGATGATCCACGCAATGAAAATAGTCGTATCTATTTGATTTACGATGTAACAGACCTTCACGACCTGCGCCAACTCCTGTCCGAAAAGAACACCTTCCACGAACTGGTGGGACAGAGCAAGCCGATGCGGGTGCTGTTCCAGCAAATACAGGATGTGGCCCAGGTGGACTGGACGGTTCTGATCGAGGGAGAGACCGGGACCGGCAAGGAACTGGTAGCCCGCGCCCTGCACCGCGCCAGCCCGCGCCACAACAAGCCCTTCATCGCGGTGAATGCCGCCGGCCTGACAGATTCGGTGCTGGCCAGCCAGCTCTTTGGGCACAAGCGCGGCGCCTTTACTGGCGCCGTTGAGGACCACAAGGGGTTCTTCGAGTCCGCGGAGGGGGGCACCATCTTCCTGGACGAGATTGGCGACATCCCCATGGGGGTGCAGACCAGCCTCTTGCGGGTGTTGCAAGAGCGCGAAATCACCCGGCTGGGGGAGTCCGTGCCGCGCAAGGTGGACGTGCGCGTGGTGGCGGCCACCAACCGCGACCTGGCGCGGGAGGTGGAAAAGGGGGCGTTTCGCGCCGACCTGCTCTACCGGCTGCGCGTGGCCCGCGTGCGCCTGCCGCCGCTGAACCAGAGGCGCGAGGACATCCCCCTGCTGGCGTCCTTCACCCTTACCCGCAGTCGCGCCAGCTCCGGCAAGGCGGTGGAGACATTCAACCCGGACGCCATGCGCGTACTGACTACATATAGTTGGCCGGGCAATGTGCGCGAACTGGTGCATGCGGTGGAGTTCGCCGTCATCCACGCGCGCACCCGCCAGATCGAGATCGCCGACCTGCCTCCGGAGATCACCACCAGCACCCCGCCACCCCCCTCCCCAGCCGCCCCCCATGCGGGCATCCCGCTTCCGCAGGAGGGCGCCGTCGGCCGCGCCCCGCGCGCGCCACGCCTGTCCCCGGAGGCGGAGCGGGAGCGCATCCTGAGCGCCCTAACGGCGTGCGACGGCAACCGGCAGCAGGCCGCCCGCATGCTCGGAGTCGGCCGCGCCACCCTCTACCGACACATGTACGCACTGGGCATCCCCACCGCCAAATAAGCCCCCCACCCAACATGAGACACAAAAAGTGTCTCGATACATGTCTCGAGACACTTTTTAGAGACACTCCGCACCCCTCGCTTCTGCGTCCAGTCACCCTGAATCCCCCCTTTTCTCCGCAAAATGCGAAAATTATTTTTTTGTAACAATTTGTTTTATAACAATTAGCACCTTGTTTATCCGGAAAATAGCATGCAAGGCATTTGAGCCTGGCACGGCATATGTATTGTTTCAGGCCCAGAGACACACACCGGCTTCACAGGATGTGAGGTGGGTGGGGGTAGCCTCCCGAAAGGGAGCATGGAGAGAGAGTGGAGAGGTGGGTGGATGGATAGCCGTCCACCCAGCACAGGGTGAGAGAGGCGCCTCCCGGACCCGGGGGGGGCGGGAGGCGCTTCTCGATCCCGGTGGGTGGCGATGGGCTTTTTTTGATCGGGCGGGGCGAATCGCCTCTTGCCATGTGCATCAGGGTATACCGGGTTGGTCCCCCATCCTGACCTGGGGACCCTGGTGCACAACGCAAGGGGTGATGATGGGTAGCGAGGGATCCGTTTACTGCGCTGTGCACCAGTCGGGCGCAGGCGGGTCGGTTCCCCCATCCCGACCCGATGATACCGGCTGGTGCACACCGTAGTGAACGGGTTGCGGGGTATACGAACGCCCCGAGGACCTGTACCATACCGGGCTCGGCGGGTGAATGGTCCCCGCCTGCCGGGCCCGGGCTGAATGTTCGCTGGTTCCCGGGGTGGTCTTACATACAACACACACCCGCGCCGACGTGGAATTCAACTCCTGGTTCGCTCTACGTCTTTGGCCGCCTCGGGAACTGGCGGATCCGCTCTCCGGCCTGCTCATCCACATGGGCGCGTCCGGAACCTGGCAGGATGGCGACAGTCTCCTCGCCTACTTTGCCTCCCAAACCCAGCCCGACGAGGTCGGCCACGCGGTCTCCGCGTGGTCCGGCCATTTTATGGATCTGGGGCTGCTCGAATCCGCCCTTGCCGTCACCTGGGAATCCCCCGACAATCAGGACTGGGCCACCGCCTGGCGCGCTCATTTTGTGTCCTTCCCCGTCGGCAAGCGGCTGATGGTGCTGCCGGAATGGGAGCCCCTGTCTACCGCTGCCGACCGGTTGCCCATCCGCATCCGCCCCGGTCTGGGGTTCGGCACCGGCGGCCACGCCACCACCGCCACCTGTCTGGAGGTGCTGGAAAATCATCTGGCCACCCTCCCCCACCCGGACCGCGCCACCATTCTGGATGTCGGCACCGGCTCGGGCATCCTGGCCATCGCCGCGGCGCGCCTTGGCTGCCGAAAGGTGACGGCCTTCGACAACGACCCGGATGCGGTGCAAAACGCCCGTGAAAACGCCGAGTTGAACGATGTTTCCGAGACCGTTCGGCTGTTCGTCGGTACCACCGACGCAGTACAGGGACAGTACGACGTGGTGCTGGCCAACCTGCTGGCCCACGTGATCGTGGAGTTGATGCCCGACCTGCTCCGCCTGACGGCCTCCGGCGGCCGGATCATCCTGTCCGGCATCCTCAACGAGCAGGGCGATCGGGTGGAGGCCGCTCTGGCCGCCCACGGCCTGCATGTGGTGGAATATCTGTCCCGCGGCATGTGGCTCACCATTCTCTCCAGGCGCGAGAGCGACCCGCAGGACTAGCGCCTGTCCACACAACACGGAGAGGGCGCCCACCCCAATCCGCCGGGGCGCGCGTCCCCCCCTATTGCCGGGGGCGGTGGCCGGGCCTTGTTTCTCCCCTCTCCGCCCGCCACAATAGAAGATAAATACCGCAAAAGGCGCCTCCGGGATGAGTGCCCCAAAAAAACACCTGTTCGTTTTCGACATCGAGACCGTTCCCGACCTGGACGCCGGGCGCCGCCTGCTGGACATGCAGGGAGCCCCCGACGACGAGGTCGATATCGCCCTGCGCGCCTACCATCTGGAGGTCACCGAAGGGCGTAACGACTTTCTGCGCCAGCCGTTCTGGAAAGTGGTGGCCATCTCCTATGTGCAGGCCCAGGTGGAACGGGGGGGCGGGTCCCAGGCCAAAGGGGGGGGGGAGGTGCGGTTTACCCTTACTCGTGTGGGCTCCGGCGGCGACGCCGATTCCAGCGAAAAAGATCTTGTGGAGGGGTTTTTCCGGCACCTGGAGCAAAAAAAACCGCGTCTGGTGTCGTTCAACGGCCGCACCTTCGACCTGCCGGTGCTCAAGTACCGCGCCATGGTCCACGGCCTGTCCGCCCCGCACTTTTTCGACACTTCCAACAAGTGGGAAAACTACACCCAGCGCTACGCCGACGCCTGGCACGCGGATTTGCTCGAAACCCTGTCGGATTATGGCGCCAGCGCACGGGTGCGGCTGGACGAGGTGTCCCGCACCCTGTCCCTGCCCGGCAAGCTGGGCACCTCGGGCGGGGACGTGGCGCCCCTGTTCGCCGCCGGACGCATCGACGACATCCGCAACTACTGCGAGACCGATGTGGTGAACACCTATCTGCTGTTCCTGCGCTGGGAACTGCTGCGCGGCACCATCAGCCCGGCCTCCCACGAGGCCTCGGTGCTGGAAATGGCCAACTATCTTGAAACCGAACGCGCCGAACGCCCCCATCTGGGAGAGTTTCTGGATGCCTGGCGCCTGATGGAGCACTCCGCATGACCGCCCCCGGCCAGTTTCCCATTGTCCCCCCGGTCGGCCCGCTGGAGACCGGCAGTTTGCTGGTGGCCATGCCGTCGTTGCAGGACCCGAACTTTCGCCAGACCGTGGTGTTTTTGTGTGACGTGAGCGACGAGGGCGCCATGGGGCTGGTGGTCAACCGTCCCAGCGAATTGCTATTGTCGGACGCCCTGCCGGACGAAGATCTCCTGACCGGCAGCGGCATTTCGGTGTTTGACGGCGGCCCGGTGCAGACCGAGCGCATCCTGCTGCTGCGGCGCGGCGGGCCGGACTCCCACGATTTTACCCAGATCCACGACGACCTGTCCCTCGGCGGCACCATGGACGCCCTGAAGGAGGCCGCCACCGAGAGCGGCATTTTGGGCTTTTTTCGCCCCTATCGCGGCTACGCGGGGTGGGGGGCCGGGCAGTTGCAGGGGGAAATCGAGGAGTCCGCCTGGGCGGTACTGCCGTTTGACGCCGAACTGGTGTTTGCCCCATCCCCCCACACGGCCTGGCAGGCCGCCATGGCCAAACTGGGTGGCCCCCTGACCATCTATGCCACCATGCCGGCGGATATTCACTCGAATTAGGATCCCCGTGGACGGGCACGGCGTCAACACCCCTTTTCGGCGCTTTTGCGAAACCGCGACGGGGCGGGGAGAAAATCGCCCCTGACGGCCGCAGACCACCACCCGCTTCAGGGGCGGGCGCGCCGGAACGGGTTCCTTGATGCGCCCGTCTGGCGCGGTATGGATGCCTTCGGTGACGTGCATGACGATCTTCCGGATCCCCCCCGTCCACGGACCTTGTCCCCGCCTCCCCCTCCAACTTGCCAGCCTTCCACACCATGGGCAAGCGCGGATTTTTCGCGCCCCCGGCCATTTTGCCGGTGGAAAGCTATTAACATGTTGATAAAATTCGGATTTATCCCGCATCCAGAGGGGTGAAAACCGGCCATTTTTCGCCTCCGCCGTCGCCCCGGTGTTTCTTCGCGGTCCGGGAAGCCAATGTGCAATCCTTTATCCGTCAATGGGTTGCACCCCACCGTGGGCGGATTTCCTGAACGATGCCAATGGGTTGTGAAACGCGCCGGGCATTTCGCATTTCGCTATACCACGACATTGCTCTCCCCGGCGTTCACGCCGGGCGGGGCCGCATCTCGGGTTTCGCTGGCCGGGAAACACGGGGGGGTGGTGAAACACCGGGGAAATTTGGCTCAACTGATTGATATGGCGGATAAATTTTCGCCATACGGCGGTTTGTATCGCCGTGTTTTTCGCAGGATTTCGGGGGGTTCTGGTACGGATTTTCAAGCAGTTGCAAGACCGATTCCGGGCCTTGAGGTGACGGATTCGCCCTAGCGAAACGGGCACTGTTCGCCTCCTCCCCCCTGTCATTTCCTCGCCTGGGGGGGGCAGCCGTGGGTTCCCCTGCTTTTGGCAAGCACCGGGGCGGGCAGCCACCGGGAACCGCCCCGGTGCCTGCCCGCCTGCGCCGGAATGACACTCGGAGAGGGGGTGAAAATGCCGCCGGGAGGGGGAGAAGGGCGCCGCCGGGAGGGGGTCTCAAAAAAGGCGCGGCCAGACTCGCGATGAATCTGGCCGCGCCGGTGTTTTCCGCGAATATGCCGGGGGAGGCTCCCCCCCCCCCCTGCCTCTATTTCAGCTTGTTGGGGTTCTGATAGATCATCAGGTGCGCGTAGGGGGTGCCGTCCCACATGACGTACACGCCGCCCGGATTGGGCATGGTGGGCAGTCCGCTGGCCTGAGCGCTCACGGGCCACATCAGCATCCAGTGCGCGGGCTCATCCACCAGCTTGGCGCCGGGGCTTTCCTGCATCGGAATCATGCCGTCCTTTTCGTAATGCTGCCCGCCCTTGGCCATGTAGGAGATGCCCGGCACGGTGTTGGTGGGCTTGGGGGCGCCACTCAACAGGGAGTTGGCCCACTCCATGGCCGCCGGGTCCATGCACATGGGGTCGGGCGCAACGCCGCCCGGAACATCGGGGATGCAGGTAAACCCGTTGGTTCCCGCCTTTGCTTCCACCATCGTCCCGTCCTCACCCGGCACCATCACGGCGGCGCCTGCGGCAATGGACGCCGGTGCGGCGCTCAGGGCCAGCTTGACGGCATCTTCACGGGACATGACTTTCTTTTCCATGGCGTCCGCCGCATAAAGGCTGGAAGTTCCCGCCGCGACCATCACCAGAACGCCGACTGCAAGAAAAACGGCCTTTTTCATCTTCATCTCTCCCACTGAATACAGGAGGCCACGCGTTTTTCCACGCGCAAGCCATGTGTTGAATTAACGGGAATATCGGCACCACGGAAGGCGCGCCCCGCAGTCTGGCGAACCGCCCCTCCGCTTCCGGAAACCGCCGGCCCCCCCGGACTCCCCGGACTCCTTTTGACCCCTGAAAACAACGTTTTCGCCCACGAGACTGGCACGACACCGGAACGGGTGTCAACTGTTCCGGTGTAAGCACACCATTACCGGCAACGCTGGCTGGTGCAAGGGGGGAGTCCCTCGTTTTTACGGGGTGTTCCGCGATGAACCCGGATGCGCCACGGGTTTTTCGTAAATGCGCCCGGCGGGGGCGCCCGCGCCCCTACTTGCGGATGCCCAGTTCGGCCAGCATGGCGGTGAGGTCGGCCAGGGGGAGGCTGAGGATTTCGGCGGCGCGGTTCACCTCGCCCTCGGCTTCGCGCAGGGCGGTCATCACAATGTTGCGGCGGGCGGCGGTCAGGCGCTCCGCATAGGTGCCCTTTACCGGCACCATGCCGTCCGGCGCCTGCGCCCCCAGAATGCCGCGCACCGCCAACCCCAGGTCCACCACGCCGATTTCGTCGTCGGCGCCGGTGGTCACGGCGCGCTCCACGATGTTGGCCAGCTCCCGCACGTTGCCCGGCCAGTGGTAGCTGCCCAGGGCCTCCATGGCGGCGTCGCTCACGCCGGAGAGGGGACGACCCACCTCGCGGTTGAATTTTTCGACGAAAAAGCCCACCAGCTCGGGAATGTCCTCGCGGCGCTCCCGCAGGGACGGGATCACGACGTGGGCGGCGGAAAACAGGTCGCGCAGTTCGGCGCTGAACCCACCCGCCTTCACCCGCGCGTCCAGATCGACGGTGGTGGTGCCGATCACGCGGATGTCGGACGGAATCGTGGTGGTGCCGCCGGTGCGGGTAAACCCGTGGGTGGTGAGCAGGCTGACCAGCCGTTTCTGGGTGTCGGGGACCAGTTTGCCCACCTCGTCGAGGAACAGCACGCCGCCGGCGGCCATCTCGACCTTGCCCTTGCCCTCCGGGGTGCCGAACAGCTCCGGCCCCTGCCGGTCGGCGGGCAGCGCGCCGCAGCGGACGGTGACAAACGCCCCGGAATGGCGGTCCGATTCGCGGTGGATGACCCGTGCCACCACCTCCTTGCCGGTGCCGCTCTCGCCCTGAATCAACACCGGCGCCTCGTTTTCGGCGGCGCGCACCATGCGCTCGTAGGCGCGGGCCATGCCCGAACTGCGGCCCAGCACAAAGTGGTATCGGGCGTTGAGCTCCTCGGTGAGAAAGCGGTTCTGGGCCTCGAGGTTGTTGCGCTCCAGGGCGCGTTCCACCACCAGTTCCAGATGGGTGGGGTCGAAGGGTTTGGTGATGAAGTCCAGCGCCCCGGCCTTCATGGCCTCCACCGCGCGCTCCACCGTGGCGAAGGCCGAAATCACCACCACCGGCAGGGAAATGCGCTCCTCGCGCAGGCGCTTGAGCACGGTGAGGCCGTCCACCCTGGGCATCTGCATGTCGAGGATCATCAAATCCGGGTGCTGGTCGCCGATCAGCTTGAGGGCCACCTCCCCGTCCCGCGCCTCCAGGGTTTTGTGGCCCGCGGCTTCAAGGCGCAGGGACAGCAACTCGATGTTTTGCGGATTGTCGTCGACGAGGAGGATCTTGGCCATGGCTGTTTCCTGGAAATTTGTCTAACTTTTCAGTCGGTTCGGCCTTGCGAAACCCGAAACGGTCACTTGAACGTCACGCCCGCCCGGCGGCGCCCGGCTGCGGGGGAGGATTTTCCGGCAGGCGCACCACAAACGTTGCGCCGCCGCCGGCGGTTTCCTCCACCCAGATGCGGCCACCGTGCAACTCTACCAGTTTCCGCGTGATCGACAAACCCAGTCCGGAGCCGCCCGCCGCCTCGCCGTCCGGGAGCTGGCGGAATTCCTCGAACACCTCCTCGCGGTGCGCCTCGGGGATGCCGGGGCCGTGGTCCCGCACGCGCAATTCCAGAAAGTCGGCGTCGGTGTGGCAGGCCAGTTCCAGGCTGCCGTTTTCCGGGGAGAATTTGATGGCGTTGCTCACCAGGTTGTAGAGCACCTGCTTGAACTTGCCGCGGTCGGCCAGGTGGGTGCGGGAGCGCTCCAGCGCGTCGCACTCCAGCGCCACCGAAAGGCCCCTGGCGGTGCGCTGGGGCTCGGTGATGGTGATGATTTCCTCCAGTGCCTGCACCACGTCCAGGGGCTCCAGACGCACGTCGATGGTGCCCGCCTCGATGCGCGACAGGTCCAGAATGCCGCCGCTCATCTCCAGAATGTGGCGGCCGCTGGTGACGATGTTGTTCACGTATTTGAGCTGGCGTTCGCCCAGTTCTCCCAGCAGGCCGTCGCGCAGGGCTTCGGAAAAGCCGATCACCGAGTTCAGGGGGGTGCGCAGTTCGTGGGCCAGATTGGCCATGAATTCGCTCTTGCGGCGGGTTGCGGCGATCAACTCGCGGTTGGTGGCCTCCAGATCAAGGGTGCGCCGGGCCACGCGCTCCTCGAGGTGGCCGTTGAGGTCGGCCAGTTCGCGGTTGGCGGTGGCCAGACCCTCCTGGGTGCGGCGAATCTCGTCGTCGCGCAGGCGCAGGGCGTCGGTCATGCTGTTGAAGGAGTGGCCCAGCATGGCCAGTTCGTCGGTGCCCCGTGTCTGCACCTTGGCGTTAAGGTCTCCGGCGGCCACCTGGGCGGTCACCTGGGTGAGGCGGTGCAGGGGCTCCAGAAATAACCGCACCAGCGCGGCGGAAATGGCCGTGCCGATGATGATCACGATCAGGGTCAGCAGGGCCACGTCGCGGGTGACCGCCGCCATGCCGTTTTCGATCTTGGCGCGGGACAGGGCCAGGTAGATGCGGCCCCGCAGCACGTGGCGCTCCACGCGGGTGGTTTCCAGCCGGGCCTCCGGGGACAACCCCGCATCCAGCAGGGACAGCAGCTCCCACTCCTCTGCCTCGGGGTCGGAGATGACGAACTCCCGCGTCATCACCGGGGTGGTCAGCAGCAGGAACGGCTCGCTGCCGCCGTCCATCTCGCGCACCGACTCGCCCTCCTCGCCGCTGGCCGAAAGGCCCTCGCGGTGCGCCGCCAGGGTGGTTTCGTAACCGGTGCGGGCGCTGCTGGCCAGCACCCGGCCGTCGCCGTCGGCAATGACCGCGAACAGCACGTTGGGCTCTTCCATCACGCCGTCGAGCAGTTGACTGAGGGAAATCTGGTCACGGGTGTAGACGCCGTATCCGGCGTTGAAGGCCAGGTTGCGGGCCAGCACGAAGCCGCGCTCGGTGAATTCTCCGGTGAGCAACTGGCGGGAGCCCTTGAGGGAGTTGTAACCGCTCACCACGCTCACCACCACCACCATCAGCACCAATGCCGACAGGGCCTTGGCGGCGATGCTCTGGTGGGGTAAAACGGCAGGCGTCTTCATGGGGCGCCTACTGCACCACCACGGTGGCGAAGTCGCGCACCAGGGGGGGGATTTCGATGCCCAGGGAACGGGCGGTATGCAGGTTGAGGGACAGGCTGGCCATGTCCGGGAAGAACATGCGGTCCGGCGGCAGGCCCTCGCCACGGATCAGGTAGCTGGCCAGCCGCCCCGCCTGACGCCCCATGTCCGCCGGGTCCGGGGTGATGGAAATGAACGCCCCGGCCTTCACCAGGGACGGCGAGTCCCCCACCAGCGGCACATGGTGCTCGAAGGACAGGCGCAGCAGAAACTGGTAGGCCTCGGCCCCGGACAAGGAACCGGGGACGATCCACAGCGCGTCCGACTGCAACACCAGCTTGCGGGCCAGGGCCGGAAGGTCCCGGTCGTCCTTGATCTCCACCGGGATGATGGTGGTCTCGAAGCCGGCCAGACGGTCGATCTCGCCGCGCAGCATGGCGCTGTGTTCGGGGCCGTGCAGCACCCCCACGTGGTGGATGCCGGGGGAGATCAGCGCCAGGGTGGCCACCATGTCTCCCAGCGGCACGAACATGGAGATGCCCACGCTGTAAGGGGTCAATTTCAGGCGTTCGGGGCGGATCACCATGCAATAGATGATGGGCTTGTCGGGAAAGCGCCGGGCGGCCTCGCCGGTGGCGGAGGCCCCCACCGAGATGACCACGTCCGGGTCCGGCAGGCTGCTGGTGAGGGTGTGCCCCAGCTTCAGGTCGTCCACGTCCACCAGGGTGACCCGCTCCCCCTGATCGGCGCGGAACGATTCCTCGATGCCGTCCACCGCGTGGTTGTACAGGGGCTGGTCGCGGCTGCGCAGCAGCAGAATCTCGTAGGCAAGGGCGGCCGGAGCGGGCGCCACCACGGCCCACCCCGCCACGAACAGCAGGGCAAGGACGGCGGGCCGTCCCCTCACAACCCCCGCTCTCCGCCAACGTGTCCGGCGGCCTCGGCCTGCGCCACAAAGGCGCGGGCGTGTTCGTAGTTGCTGGACGAAGCCCCCACCTGATCGACGTTGGCCAGGTAGTTCTGGAAGCTGCGAATCGCCTCTTCGTTGCGGTTCATCTGCTCCTGGGTGTAGCCCAGATTGAACCAGGCCACCGCGTCCGTGGTGTTGATGCGCACCGCGTCGCTGTAGCGTTCCAGGGCCTCGTCCGGACGCTTGAGGCGGGTGAGGACGTTGCCCCAGTTGACGAACACCTGGGAGCGGGTGGGGTCAAGCCCCGCCGCCTGGGCAAACTTGGCCTCGGCCTCTTCCAGCCGGTTGAGCTTTTCCAGCGCCGTGCCCCAGTTGTGGATGAGTACCGGGTCCGGGTCCTCCCGCGTCTGCTCGTAGGCGGCGGAAAAATGCTGGAGGGATTCCTCGTAGCGGCCCAGTTGCAGCAGGGAATAGCCCAGGTTGTTGTGCAGGTTGGGGGCGTTCGGAACCTGCTTGAGCACGTCGGTATAGATCTCCGCCGCATGGTCGTAGGCCCCCTGCTGCATCTCGAGGGAAGCCGTTTCGAGTTGGGACTCGATGGACCCCTTGCACCCCGGTGCCAGCAGTGCCAGAACCCCGAACAGCGCCAGTGCCGGCGCAAACGTGGCCAGGGAGTGTCCGCTGCGGTGCGTCATCGGAGGGATCCTCACATGGGCAGGACGACGTGGGTGGTCACGCCGTCCAGCTTGCGGCGTGGCGGAAGATCCTTGAGTTCCACCAGGTCGATCAGGAATGCCACGCCCACCACCTCGCCGCCCAGTTTGCGCACCAGCTCGATGGTGGCCCCCACGGTGCCGCCGGTAGCCAGCAAGTCGTCCACAATCAGTACCTTTTCGCCCGCCTGAATGGCGTCCTGGTGGATGCACAGGGTGTCTTCGCCGTATTCCAGCTGGTAGGAGACCTGATGGGTGGGGGCGGGCAGCTTGCCGGGCTTGCGCACCGGCACGAAGCCGGCGCCCAGGTGGATGGCGATGGGGGCGCCGAGGATGAAACCGCGCGCCTCCATGCCCACCACCCGGTGGATGCCGGATTTGAGGAACGGCTCGGCCATGCGCTCCACCGCGTGGGTGAGGGCCTCCGGCTCCTTCAGCAAGGTGGTGATGTCGAAAAAATTGATGCCCGGCTTGGGAAAGCCGGGAACGGTGCGGATGTACTGCTTGAGGTCCATGGACACACGGTTTTTTGAGGGTCTACAGGAATTCGGCGGCGGTCAGGGTCTGCTCCGCCACCAGCGCCCGCAGCTTGGCCAGCGCCGACGACTCGATCTGGCGCACCCGCTCGCGGGTGAGGCCGAAAATTTTGCCGATCTGCTCCAGGGTCTTGGGCTCCTCGCCCTCCAGCCCGAAGCGGAACACGATCACCTGCCGTTCCTTGTCCTTGAGCACGTCCAGCCAGCGGATGATGCGCTCGCGCTGGATGATGCCCTCGGCGCTGGAGGACGGCGCGGCGATGCGGGTGTCCTCGATCATGTCGCCCAGGGGGGTGTCTTCCTGATCGCCCACCGGGCTGTCCAGCGAATAGGTGTTCTGCAGCAGCCCCTGAATGTCCTCGACCTCGGCCACGGTCTTGCCCATGGCGGCGGCCACCTGCTCCACGGTAGGGTCGCCGCCGTGCTCCTGGAGCAGGCCCTCGACGGTGCGGAAATACTGGTTGACCCGCTCCACCACGTGTACCGGCAGGCGGATCACCTTGGACTGGTTGATGATGGCGCGTTCGATAGACTGGCGAATCCACCACGAGGCATAGGTGGACAGCTTGAAACCCTTGGTGTGGTCGAATTTCTCCACCGCCCGCATCAGGCCCAGGTTGCCTTCCTCGATGATGTCGGAAAACGGCAGGCCGCGGCCCACGTAGCGCTTGCCGATGGAGACCACCAGCCGCAGGTTGGATTCGATCATCTGCCGCCGGGCGTCGGCATCGCCCTCCTTGATGCGGCGGCCAAGCTCCTGCTCCTGCTCGAAGGTGAGCAACTGGGAGCGGCGGATATCGCGCAGGTAGCTGCGCACCACGTCCGAATTGGCGCCGGGGTCCCGCTCCGCCTCTTCGACGGCGCGCTCCGCCGCCTCTTCGGTGACTTCGGCGGACGGGTCGGCAGCGCCCACCTCGGCGTCAACGTCCGCGTCGGTTTCGGTTTCGGTTTCGGCATCCGCGGAGGAAGAATCGCCCTGATTCTCCCGGTCCGCCAATACCCGCAGAAGATCTATTTCGACGCCTGCCAACGTGATCCCTCCTCGCTTCGGACTCGTGGCTGTTCCTGCGCACAGGAATTGACAGTATAACCCGGAAACCGACTGGGGAAACCGTTTGGTGAAACTCGCGGGGGCCATGCGCCCCGGCCGGGGATTTTCGTTACCGGCCCGCGCGCCGCGCCTGAATGGAAAACAGGGCCACGGCGGTGGCCACCGAAACATTCAGCGACGGCGTGTGGCCGCTCAAGGGGATGGCCAGCAGGCGGTCGCACTGGCGCGCCACCAGCGGTCGCATGCCGCTCTCCTCGCTGCCGGCCACCAGGGCGATGGGGAGGGCGACGTCGGCGCCGTACAGGTCGTCCCCGGCGGCATCCAGCCCGTACACCCAGAAACCGTTGTCCTTGAGGGTTTGCAACGCCTGGGCCAGGTTGTCCACCCGCGCCACCGGCAGGTACATGAGCGCCCCGGCGGAGGCCCTTGCCGCGGTTGCCGTGAGGGGCGCCGAGCGGCGTTTGGGGAGGATCACCCCGTGTGCCCCGGCGGCTTCGGCGCTGCGCACCACCGCCCCCAGGTTGTGGGGATCCTCCACCTCGTCCAGCACCACCACCAGCCCCGGAGGATTGGCCCGGGCACGCTCCACAATTTGCTCCAGCGTGGCGTAGGACAGGGGGGCGATGCGCGCCGCCACCCCCTGATGCCGGGAGGTGCCCGCCAGACGCTCCAGACGTTCCCGCGGGTGAAAATCGAAGGGGATGCGGTGCTGTTTGGCCAGGGCTACCAGCGGCTCCAGTCCGCGCCCGTGGTCCAGAAAGGTCAGCCGGGAAATCCGCTCCGGGGAGGTTTCCAGAAGGGCCTGTACCGGATGGATGCCCGACAGCACGTCGGCGGGTTCGTGGGCCTCCGGGGCGGACGCATCGGCCCGGCGCGGGGGCGCTGCGCGCTCTGCCGGTCGGGCTGCCGGATGGCCTTGCGAACGGGCTGCCGGACGGTCTGCCGGACGATTTTGCGAACGGTCTGCCGAACGGTCTGCCGAACGGTCTGCCGAACGGTCTGCCGAACGGTCTGCCGAACGGTCTGCCGAACGGTCTGCCGAACGGTCTGCCGGATGGCCTTGCGAACGCCCGGCGGCGCGGGACGGGCGCCCCGCCCCCCGTTCCGTCGGCGCCCCGGTCCCACGGCGCGGGGCCGGGCGGTCGCCCTCACCCCGACCGGAGTGGCTGCCGGAAGGTCCGCCGGAAAACCCGTCGCGCCCGGCGCCGGTGGTCCGGGAACCGCGCGGTCCCTTCCCCCCTCCCCGACCGCCCACGGGCGTTTTTTTGCCGTAATCCCGACTCATCTGGCACCCCTTTCTTCCCCTGTCCCCTTCGGTTGCCCGGTTTTGGGCCGGTTGTTTTGTCCATTGTTGCGGGCGCGGTGCAGCAGCCACACCGCCACCGCCAGAATCACCACCGCCGCCACCGAAAACAGATCGAAATAATGCACGATCAGTTCGCGCATGCGGGCGCCGTACAGGGCCACCAGCGTGGCGACCAAAAGGAAGCGCGCCCCCCGCGACAGCATCGACACCAGCACAAAGCGCCAGAAATGGATCCAGAACACCCCGGCGGCGATGGTGAACACCTTGTAGGGTACCGGGGTAAACCCGGCAATGCCGATGGCCCACGCCTCGTAGCGGTTGAACCACGCATGGATGCGCTCGGTTTTTTGGCGCTCCACAAAGCGGTCCAGCAGCGGCTTGCCGCCCCAGCGCCCGATGCCATAGCCGAACATGCCCCCCAGCACGCTGCCCGCCGTGCAGATGCCGGCAAAGCGCGTGGCGTGGTCGGGGGACGACAGCGCCATGGCGATGAGCAGCACGTCCGGCGGCAGGGGAAAGAACGACGATTCGGCAAAGGCGATGGCAAACAGCGCCCACTCCGCCTTGGGGGTGGCGGCCCAGGCCAGCATCCAGTCGCTGAGCACGCCGATCTGTTGGGATAACCAGTGGACCAGTTCCATCGGCGCCGTCACTCCTTCCAGCCAAACTGCCCGATCAGGGGCACAAACACGCAATCCATCAGGCGTTCGGACACGATTTGGTCCCCCTGGCGGCGGTGACGCTCCAGCGTTTGCACGCCGTGGCCCCCGACCGGAACCACCAACCGCCCGCCGTCGGCCAGTTGCCGCAACAGCGGCTCGGGCACCGCCGGGGAGGCGGCGGTGACCACAATGGCGTCGTAGGGCGCGTGTTCCGGGCAGCCCAGGGTGCCGTCCCCCACCACGCCGGTGACGCGGGCGAAACCCGGCCCCCCCGATGCCGTGAACTCCGCCAGCAGCGCCCACGCCCGCTCTCCCAGCGCGCGGTGGCGCTCCACGGTGACGACCTTTGCCGCCAGACAGGACAGAATCGCCGCCTGATAGCCGGAGCCGGTGCCGATCTCCAGCACCTTCTCGCCGCCGGTCAGTTGCAGCGCCTCGGTCATGGCCGCGACCATGTAGGGCTGCGAGATGGTCTGTCCCAGCCCGATGGGCAGGGGGGTGTCGGCGTAGGCCAGGTCCCGCTCCGGGGCGGGCACGAAGCGGTGCCGGGGCACGCCCTCGAAGGCCGCCAGCACGCGGGGGTCGCGGATGCCCATGGCGCGCAGAGTGGCCACCATGGCGCGGCGCTCCTCCCCCCAGCGGGCGGCTTCCGGCCCGTCGGCGGAAAAAAACTCAGGCCGGGGGGCGGCCACCGGCGTCCAGCCTCCAGTCGCGGAGGCGCCGCAGCGCGTCGTGGTTGGTCAAATCCAGATGCACCGGGGTGACGGAGATGTACCCCTGGGTGACGGCGCTGTGGTCGGAGTCGGGGTTGCCCTCCCACTCCAGGTCGGAGCCGCCCACCCAGTAATATTTGCGGCCCCGGGGATCGGTTTTTTCCACCACCTGCTCCTTGGTGAAGCGGCGCTTGCCCTGCACCGTCCAGCGCACGCCCCGAAACGCCTCCCACGGCAGGTCGGGGACGTTGACGTTCAGCAGGGTGTCCGGCGGCAGCATCTCTCCCGCCGCGCCGCGCTCCAGCATCTGCCGCACCAGGTCGGCGGCGAAGCGCGCCGCGCCGTCGAACGGCGTGGGCCGCCACATGATCTGCGAAAAGGCCACCGAGGGAATGCCCAGCAGGGTGCCTTCCATGGCCGCCGACACGGTGCCGGAATAGGTGACGTCGTCCCCCAGGTTGGCGCCCCGGTTGATGCCCGACACCACGATGTCGGGCGGCGCGGGCATGATGTGGTGCACCGCCATGTTCACGCAATCGGTGGGGGTGCCCGACACCGCAAAGCGGCGCGGCCCGCGCTCATAAATGCGCAGCGGCTTGTGCAGGGTGAGGGAGTGGCTGGCGGCGCTTTGCTCGCGCTCCGGGGCCACCACGGTCACCTCGCCCACCGCCTCCAGGGCGGCTGCCAGGGCGCGGATGCCGTCGGCGTCGATGCCGTCGTCGTTGGATACCAGAATGCGTTTCATCACACCGTCGAAACTGCGGTTGGGGGGGCCGGGTATTGTACCCCGGATCGGACATGTGGCGCGGTCGCCCGTGCTTCACAACCGCACAAACCAGCGCACCGGGCGCACCGGGCGCACAAAAAGAAGCCGGGCGGCCCGCAGGGTATGCGGCACCGCCCGGCATGGGAGGGGAGCCCTTGTGGGGTCCCAAAGCCAAAAATGGTCGGGGCGACTGGATTTGAACCAGCGACCACACCCACCCCAAGGGTGTGCGCTACCGGGCTGCGCTACGCCCCGTCGAAATTGGTGCCCCGCGTTTATTCCCCCCGGCCGCCGGAGCGTTCGGAACGGACATCCGCTCGGCGAGCGTCCGTATTGTCCAACAACCGGAGCAGGTCCTGCAAGCCCTGGCGCACCTTTCGCACCCCGGCAGGAGGCGGACCGGCCACATTCGCGGCGTTCGCGGCGGCCTGCGGCGCGGGCGCAGGGAAATTTTTGACCACCGGCGGGACCGATGCGACGGCGGGCGCCGCGGGAGGGGCGGCGGGCGGCAGCGCGGCCCCCGCCGCTGCAGACAGGGGGTGTTTTTTTTCTTCCAGACGGCGGCGGGCACCGGCAATGGTGAAGCCGTCGCGGTACAGCATGTCGCGGATGGTCAGAGCCAGCTCCACATCGGCGCGCTGGTAGCGCCGCTGGCCACCACTGCCCTTGTGGGGCGCCAGTTGGGGAAATTCGGACTCCCAGTAGCGCAATACATAGGGCGCCACAGCCACGATGCGGGCTACCTCGCCGATGCGGAAAAAAAGTTTATCCGGGATCGGCGGCAGGGTGTCAGTTCGAGTGGATGGAGTCGAGGACACTGTCTTTGAAAACCGGGCTGGCACGGAAGGTCACCACCCGCCGCGGAGTAATGCCGATCTCCTCGCCAGTTTTGGGGTTGCGCCCCTTGCGCTCACGCTTCTTGCGCACGTTGAAATTGCCGAACCCGGCAATCTTGACCTCTTCACCACGCGACAGGGTGTCCTTGATCTCGTCCAGGATCAATTCAACCATCGCCGCCGCCTCGCGCTTGGGGAGGCCGTGGCGCTCGTGGATGAGGCTGGCAATGTCCGCTTTCCTCATAAACCTGCTCCGAGGTTACGGGCGCACACCGACACCGGCGTCACCGAAACCTTTGTTTTTCAATCGGGAATTGGTCAAGCATACGAACCGGTTTTAACAAAGTCAAATACAAAATGGCAAAACCGGTCGGGGCCGACCATCCCGTTTTGTCCTGTTTTATCACGTTTTATCCCGTTCTGGCTCCGGAAACCCCGCTCAACCCGGCCTTCCGAACGATTCGGGGCCGCAACGAGGCGCGCCCCTCGTAGAGCGGGCGCAGCAGGTGCAGCAGCACAAAAGCCCCACCCAGAAACAGCACGGCCCCCAGCGCCGACCACAGTTCCGCCCGCTCCCCGTCCCCTCCGCCACCGCCACCGCCCAGATACCACCCCAGGGCGGCCCCGGTGAACAGCATGGCCAGCGGCCAGCCGTAGGTCAGGGCCATGGCCAGCCAGATGCCGCTGTCGGGCAGTTGTATCGTTACTTCCTGACCGATACTGACCCCCAGGGAATCCCGCACTTCCAGCATGCGGGCCTCCCCCGCGTCACCCGGATGGCAGGCGCCGTTCTGACTGCACCCCCCGCAGGCGGCATTGGCCGCCAGACGCACGGTGGCAATGCCGGATCGGGTGTGTATGACGGTTCCGGTTTCTTCCATACGGGCTTCCCTACCTCCCCACTATAGACGAGGAAACCATTTTAGCAAAATCAATCCGTTAGGGGGCGCGAGCGGGGGAGCCCCCGCGGGCGTTTTCGCAAAAACACGTGACGAATCCGGGTTCATCGCGAATCCGGCCACACGGGAGGTCGGCAGCCCCCATCCCCCCGGGATGGGGCTTTTAAGGGCACAGAACCGTCCCTGACGGCTTTCCATCCCCCTTCCCCCCCGGCCTTGCCGTTGGCACCGGCCGGACTCCCGCCCGCGCGGGAATGACGGACGGGCCGGAGATCGGCCGGAGAGGCCCCCTTCTACTCATGAGGTTCGGGCTCCTCACCACGCATGAGGCGGAACTCGATGGCGTCCACCAGGGCCTGATAGCTGGCCTCGATGATGTTGCTGGACACCCCCACCGTGCCCCAGGTGCCATGCGCGTCGCCGCTCTCCACCAGCACCCGCACCCGGGAGGCGGTGCCGTGGGAACCGGTCAACACCCGCACCTTGTAATCCAGCAGGCGGAACTCGGCAATCTGGGGATAAAACCCCGCCAGCGCCTTGCGCAGGGCCAGATCCAGAGCGTTGACCGGACCGTCTCCCTCCGATACCTCGTGCCGCTCCTGCCCGCCCACGCGCACCTTGACGATGGCTTCCGACACGGAGGGGTCGTGGTTCCCCCGCCGCCCGGCAATCACCCGAAAACCGGCCAGCTCGAAGAAGCGCCGGTGGGTGCCCATGGCCTTGCGGATGAGCAGCTCGAAGGAGGCCTCGGCGCCCTCGAACTGGAAGCCGCTGGCCTCCAGGTCCTTGAGCTGGGCGAGGATGTCTGCCGACAGGGCGCTCTGGTCCGACAGGTCGATGCCGAACTCCTTGGCCTTGTAGAGGATGTTGCTGCGCCCGGAATAGTCGGAGATGAGCACCCGCCGGTGGTTGCCCACCGTCTCCGGGGCCACGTGTTCGTAGGTGGCGGCGTTTTTTTCCACCGCCGAGACGTGGATCCCGCCCTTGTGGGCAAAGGCCGATTCGCCCACATACGGCATGTGCTTGTTGTGGGTGAGGTTGGCCAGCTCGTACAGGCCGCCGCTGGTCTCCTTGAGCAGCCCCAACCCGCCGGGGGGCAGCACGGGGATGCCCATTTTCAGCTCCAGGTTGGCGATCACCGAGATCAGGTTGGCGTTGCCGCAGCGCTCGCCAAAGCCGTTGATGGTGCCCTGCACCTGCGTGGCGCCGCACTGAATGGCCGTGAGGCTGTTGGCCACCGCCACCTCGCTGTCGTTGTGGCAGTGGATGCCCAGGGGGGCGGTGACGCGGGGGCGCACCGCCTGCATGATGTCGCGCACCTCCCACGGCATGCTGCCGCCGTTGGTGTCGCACAGCACCAGACAGTCCGCCCCCCCCTCCTGGGCCGCCTGAATGGTGGCGATGGCGTATTCCGGATCGGCCTTGTAGCCGTCGAAAAAATGCTCGGCGTCGTAGAACACCCGGGAGCGGTGCGCCTTCAGGTAGCGCACCGTGTCGCGGATCAACTCCAGGTTGCGCTCCAGGGGGATGTTCAGGGCGCTGGTGACGTGAAAATTCCAGCTTTTGCCAAAAATGGTGATGACGTCCACCCCGGAGGCGAGCAGACCCGCCACGTTGACGTCGTCCTCCACCGCGTTGGAGGCGCGGTGGGTGGAACCGAAGGCGGTGATCTGGGCGTGTTTGAGCTCCAGGTCGCGCACTCGTTCGAAAAACTCCGTTTCGCGCGGGTTGGAACTGGGCCAGCCGCCCTCGATGTAGCGCACCCCCAGGTCGTCCAGATAACCCACGGCGCGCACCTTGTCGTGGACCGACAGGTTGACGTCCTCGGCCTGACAGCCGTCCCTCAGGGTGGTGTCATAAATCGCCACCCGGGCGCCGCTGGCGTGGGCAGGCGTCGGCCCGGTGGGCGGCGCGGCGTCTTTTCGTTTTCCGGGGCGGCCCGCCGGGGGGGTCATTTTTTCTTCCCCTTGTCGGGTCCGGCCAGCCCGAAGGCGTCGTGCAGGGCACGCACCGCCAGCTCGGTGTAGCGCTCGTTGATGACGCAGGAGATCTTGATCTCGCTGGTGGAGATCATGAGGATGTTGATCTTGTCCTTCGCCAGGGCATCGAACATCTGGGCGGCCACGCCGCTGTGGGAGCGCATGCCCACCCCCACCACGCTGACCTTGGCGATGTCCTCTTCCACCGCTACGTTCAGCGGCTTGTCGTCCACGCTGATGTCGGCCATCAGCTTGCGGGCCTGGCTCAGGTCGGCACGGGGCACGGTGAACGAAATGTCCGTGGTGCCCTGGTGGCTGACGTTCTGGATGATCATGTCGATCAGGATGTTGGCCCCGGAGACTTTCTGGAAGATCTGCGACGCCACCCCCGGATGGTCCGGCACCTGATGGATGGTGATTTTGGCCTGATTGCGGTCGTAGGTGACCCCCGAGACGGCGAGTTGTTCCATTTCCTTGTCTTCCTCCGTGACCAGCGTTCCCGGTTCATCCGAGAAACTGGACAACACCTGTAACGGCACATTGTGGCGCATGGCGAACAGTACCGAGCGGGTTTGCAGCACCTTGGCGCCCAGACTGGCCAATTCCAGCATTTCCTCGAAGCTGATGCGGTCCAGCTTGCGGGCGTGGGACACGATGCGCGGGTCCGCCGTGTAGACCCCGTCCACATCGGTGTAAATGTCGCAGCGGTCGGCCTGCAACGCGGCGGCCACCGCCACGGCGGTAAGGTCCGAACCGCCGCGCCCCAGGGTGGTGACGTCGGAAGCCCGGCTGATGCCTTGAAAACCGGCCACCACCGCCACACTGCCAGCCGCCAGACACTCCTTCAAACGCTCGCCGGTGACCCGTTCGATGCGCGCCTTGGTGTGCTCCGAGTCGGTTTCGATGCCGACCTGACGGCCGGTGAACGCCTGCGCCGGGATGCCCCGGGCCTCCAGCGCCATGGCCAGCAAGGCGATGGTCACCCGCTCCCCGGTGGACAGCAGCAAGTCCATCTCGCGGGGGGGCGGCAGTTCCATGATCTGGTGGGCCAGCCCCACCAGACGGTCGGTTTCGCCGGCCATGGCCGACACCACCACCACCACCTGGTGCCCCTGGGCGCGCACCCGGTTTACCCGTGCCGCGACGTTCTGGATGCGGGCCACGTCGCCTACGGACGTGCCACCGAATTTTTGCACGATCAACACGACAGTGCGTACTCCCTGTTCCAGGACCGGACCGGCGCCGCCATGGCCGCCCGTTCGGAAAATCCCGCCCCTGCGATCACCCTCCTGGCACGCGACCACTCCCCTTCCGCAAGCTCGGCGCACAGCCAGGGGACTTCGCCCTCCAGATGGCCGCCGCTCAGGGAACTGGTCACATGGTCGCAGGTGACCACCATGCGCCCCGCACCCAGCCCCGCCGCCAGGGGGCCGATCAAATCCCGGTCCAGCGCCGCCAGCACGGCGGCCTTGGCCAGGGGGTCGCGGCGGTGCGCGGCCAGGTCCGGCGCCTCCACATGCACCACCACCCCCCGGTGCCGGGTGAGCAGGGCCAGTGCGGATTGGGCCTTGGAGCGCAGACAGGTGTCCATGTCTCCGGTGGCGCCCGCCACCCGGGGGACTTCCATCCCCAGAAAATGGCCGATGCCGCGCACCAGATCCACCCCGGTCACCACCGCCTGATACGGCGATGCCCCCGCAGGCCGGAACCGCGCACCGCCCCCCCACGGCCACAGGGTCCATGCGCCGCCCATGTGCTTCTGCAACGCCGTCAGCGCCTGCGCGCAGGGCAACACCCCGGCCAGCGGCACGGGCAGGCCGGTGAGGCCGTGGGGCGGCGGGACATCGGCCGCAGAGTCGGCGGCGGAGTCGGCGGCGGAGACCAGCAGGAGGTGGCGGCCGGAGGCCTCCGGGCACAGGCACATGCCGAGCGCGGCCAGAAACGCCACCGCCCGACGCGCCAGGGCGAGGGAGGCCGGGCCGTCCAGCACCTCGAGCAGGTGCGTGGAGGGATCGGTCAGCGGGCCGCTCAGGCGCACCCAGGTGGCGCGCAGCGCCTGTTCTCCGGGGGCCACGTCGATGCCCCGCCCGCGCGCTTCGACCGCGGCGCGGCCATAGGCCGGTGCACTCACCCCCAAAAGGGTGGGGATGCCGCTGTCGCTGCCGGGACGGCGCCCGGTCGGGGTCGGCTGCATGCGCCCCACCCGTCCCAAAGCCGCCAGACGGTCCAGATTCGGCGTGGGGGCGGCCTCCAGCGGGGTTTTGGCACTTCCGTCTTTACTGCCCAGCAGGGGGCACGGCTCGTCCGCCGCGCCGTCCAGAATCACCAGTAGGTCGCGCACCACGATTGCCGCCTAAAAGCCGAGGACGTGCAACACGGCGTTGAGGGTGGCGTCCACCGTCTTCGGGGCGTCGATGACCTTGAGGGCCACGTCCGGGTCCTTCAGGCCGTGGCCGGTGAGGGTGCACACCACGCGGTCGCCGGGCTGGAACAGGTTGGCCTTGTTGGCCTTGATCAATCCCGCCACCGAGGCGGCGGAGGCGGGTTCGCAGAACACCCCCTCCAGCGCCGCGATCATGCGGTAGGCGTCCAGAATCTCGGCGTCCGAGACCATGTCGATGCGGCCGCCGGACTCGCGGGCGGCGTCGGTGGCGCCCTTCCAACTGGCCGGGTTGCCGATGCGGATGGCGGTGGCGATGGTGGACGGCTTTTCCACCACATGCCCCAGCACGATGGGGGCCGAACCCTCCGCCTGCCACCCCATCATTTTGGGCAGGGCGCGGGACAGCCCCTTGTCGCGGTACTCCCGGTACCCCTTCCAGTAGGCGGTGATGTTGCCCGCGTTGCCCACCGGCAGAAAATGGTAGTCCGGGGCGTTGCCGAGCTGGTCCACCACCTCGAAGGCGGCGGTTTTCTGCCCCTCGAGGCGGAACGGATTGATGGAATTGACCAGGGTGATGGGAAAGCTGGCGGAGATCTCGCTGACGATGCGCAACGCCTGATCGAAATTGCCCTGCACCTGAATCACCTTGGCGCCGTAGGCCATGGCCTGGGCCAGCTTGCCCAGGGCGATCTTGCCCTCGGGGATGAGCACGAACACGTCCATCCCGGCGCTGGCGCCGTAGGCCGCGGCGGCGGCGGAGGTGTTGCCGGTGGAGGCGCAGATGATCGAGGTCGCCCCCTTCTCCCGGGCCTTGCTCACGGCCATGGTCATGCCCCGGTCCTTGAACGAGCCGGTGGGGTTGGCGCCATCGTACTTGAGGTAGATTTCGATGTCCGGGTTGATCGCCATGTTCAGGCGCCGGGTGGGGATGAGGGGGGTGTTGCCCTCCTGCAACGTCACCACCGGCGTCTTGTCGGTCACCGGCAAAAATTCGCGGTATTCACGGATCAGGCCGCGCCACATTGTGGCCATTACGGGGCCTCCTCATTCGGAAACAGATCAGCACACATCATCACACACCCCATCCTCACCCCCCACCTATCGGCATCATGCGCCGCCACCATGGGGCGCCGTCATACGTCTTCGGCTTCCACGCGGATCAACGTGGCGGGGTCGGCCACGCAATCCAGCTTTTCGATCTCCTGCAGGGCGTCCTGCACCGACTGCTCCACGGCGCGGTGGGTCATCACCACCAGGCTCACGGTTTTGCCGGAGGCCTGGCTGTCCTGAATCACGCGCGCGATGCTGATGCGGTGACGTCCGAACACCCCGGCAATATCGGCCAGCACGCCGGGCCGGTCCACCACCCTCAGGTGCAGGTAATACAGGGACTCGATGCGCGCCATGGGGCGGATCACCAGAGGCCTGCGCTCGCCCTGCTGAAAGCCCATGGGCGGCACCTGCGTGGCCTTGCCGCCGTGCACCCGGCGCGCCAGATCGACGATGTCGCCCACCACCGCGCTGCCGGTGGCCTGGGCGCCCGCGCCACGGCCATAAAACAGGGTTTCGCCCACGCGGTCGCCGGTGACGGCCACGGCGTTGAACACGCCGTCCACCTGGGCGATGAGCTGGTTGTCGGGCACCATGGTGGGGTGCACCCGCGCCTCGATCTCCCCTTCCACCTCCTTGGCGATGGCCAGCAGCTTGACCTTGCAGCCAAAGGCCTCGGCGTAGGCCAGATCCACCGGGCTCACACGGGTGATGCCCTCGGTATAGATGTCGTCCACGTCGACCTGGCCGCCAAAGGACAGGGAGATGAGGATCGCCAGCTTGTGGGCGGTGTCGATCCCTTCCACGTCGTAGGTGGGGTCGGCCTCGGCGTAGCCCAGCTTCTGGGCCTCGGCCAGCACCTCGTCGAAGGAGGAGCCGTTGTCGGTCATCTCGGTGAGAATGTAGTTGGCGGTGCCGTTGATGATGCCGAACAGGGAAAGGATGCGGTCGCCGGTAAAGCCCTCGCGCAGGGAGCGCAGGATGGGGATGCCGCCGCCCACGGCGGCCTCGAAGCGGTATTGCACCCCGGCACTGGCGGCGGCGGCAAACAACTCTTCGCCGTGGGCTGCGATCAGCGCCTTGTTGGCGGTCACCACGTGCTTGCCCGCGGCAAACGCGGCCAGCGTGAAGTCCCGCGCCACGCCGGTGCCCCCCACCAGTTCGACGACGATGTCCACCCCCGGATCGGCGATCAGGGCGGCGGCGTCGGAGGTGCCCACCCCCTTGGGCAGCTTGAGGCTGGCCAGACGTTTGGCATCCTTCTCCGCCACCCGTGCCAGATGGACCGGAAAGCCGGTGCGGCGGCGGATGACGTCCGCGTTTTCCAGCAGGATGGAGGCGGTGCCGCCCCCGACCGTGCCGGCGCCGATGATGCCGATGTTCACTGCGCTGGACATGATGGACTCTTTCTGGTCTCTGTCGGGCCTGGCAAAGCGCCTCCCCGTTGCCTACAACACCTTGCGGATGGCGCGGCACGCCTGGCGGATGCGGTGTTCGTTCTCCACCAGCGCAATGCGCACGAACTGGTCGCCGTATTCACCAAAACCGATGCCGGGGCTGACCGCCACCTTGGCCTCGCGAATGAGGAATTTGGCGAACTCCAGGGAGCCCATGGCCTGATGCTTGTCGGGAATTTCGGCCCATACGAACATGCTGGCCCTGGGGCTGTCCACGGTCCACCCGGCCCGGTGCAGGTTTTCCACCAGCACGTCGCGGCGCGCCTGGTACATGTGGCGAATTTCGTTCACGCACTCCTGGGGGCCGTTGAGGGCATGGGTGGCCGCGATCTGGATGGGCTGGAACATGCCGTAGTCGAGGTAGGACTTGATCTTGGCCAGGGCCGCCAGAATCTCGCGGTTGCCCACGCAAAAGCCGACCCGCCAGCCGGGCATGTTGTAGGTCTTGGACAGGGAATAGAATTCCACCGCCACGTCCTTGGCCCCTGGCACCTGGAGGATGGAGGGGGCCACGTAATCGTCGAAGGTGATTTCGGCATAGGCCACGTCGGACACCACCAGGATGCCGTGCTCGCGGGCGAAATCGACCACCTTTTCGTAAAACGCCAGGTCCACCACCTGGGCCGTGGGGTTGGAGGGAAAATTCACCAGCAGTACCTTGGGGGTGGGCCAGCAATCCCGAACCGCCTTGGTCAGTTCCTCGAAATAGTCGAGGTTCTTGTGCATCGGCACGTGGCGGATGTCGCCACCGGCCAGGATGAATCCATAGGGGTGAATGGGGTAAGCCGGGTTCGGGGCCAGGATCACATCGCCCGGATTGGTGATGGCGGTGGCCAGGCTCGCCAGCCCCTCCTTGGAGCCGATGGTCACCACCGCCTCGGTTTCCGGGTCCAGATCGACATTGAATTTGCGCTTGTAGAAGGCGCAGACCGCCTTGCGCAGACCCATGATGCCGCGGGAAAGGGAGTAGCGGTGGTTGCGCGGGTCGCGGGCCGCCTCGCACAGCTTGTCGACGATGTGCTGGGGGGTCGGCTGGTCCGGATTGCCCATGCCGAAGTCGATGATGTCCTCGCCCCGGCGGCGGGCGGACATTTTCAACTCGGTGACGGTGGCAAAAACGTAGGGGGGCAGCCGCTTGATGCGATGAAAATCGGTGTGCAACAGCCGGTCGCTTTCGCGCCGGCGCGGCGGAATGGGCTGGGTGGTGGAGTCGGTCACGACACTACCTTCCTCCCACAGCGGCCAGCAGCGTCGCCGCGTTGAAAGAACTACGCACCCGTGGCCCGGACGCCACATGCCGGAAACCCATGTTCAAGGCCTTCTCCTTCAAATCCGCGAACCCTTCGGGGGCCAGAAAGCGCGCCACCGGCCGGTGGGCCGACGTGGGGCGCAGATACTGCCCCAGGGTAAGCACGTCGCACCCCGCCTCCCGCAGGTCGCGGAACACCTGTAACAACTCCGCATCCGTCTCCCCCAGCCCGGCCATCACGCCGGACTTGGTAACCAGTTGCGGAAACTCTTTTTTGACGCCCGCCAGCAGCGCCAGTGATCCCCGGTAATCCGCTCCGGGCCGGACCGCCGCGTAGAGCCGGGAGACCGTCTCCACGTTGTGGTTGAAGACCTCCGGCCGCTCCGCCGCGATGCGCCGCACGGCGGCGGCATCCCCCCGAAAATCCGGGGTGAGCACCTCCAGCGTGGTCCCCGGCGACAGCCGCCGCACCGCCCGCAGCACCGCAACAAACTGGCCCGAGCCGCCGTCGGGCAGGTCGTCGCGGTCCACCGAAGTGACCACCACATGCTTCAACCCCATGGTCCGGGCCACCAGCGCCAGCCGCTCCGGCTCGCCCGCGTCCACCGCCGCCGGGGTGCCGGTGGCCACGGCGCAGAAAGCGCAGGCGCGGGTGCAGACCTCACCCAGAATCATGAAGGTCGCCACCCCGCGGCCAAAACAGTCCGCCAGATTGGGGCAGCGGGCCTCCTCACATACCGTGACCAGCTCCGCCTGCCGCAACACCACGCGCAGCGGATCCCCCGCGCCCATGGGACGCGCCCGCCCGGCGACCCAGCGGGGCAGCCGACCTGCCGTTGCCACTGTTTCCGCCGGTGCGCGCATAAACGGGCAATTCTACTGGTTGCCGCCGCCCATGTCTATTTGCAGAAAATCTTCCATGCTCGGATTTTCGTCCACCCGGGTCGTGGGACGGGTGGCCGGGGTGAAAATTTCCGGCGTGTCGTCGCCACCCTTGACCTGCCGACCGGTTTTCGGGTCGACCGGGGCGTGGTAGACAATGCCGGCCGGAATCTTGAACGGCTCATCCGGCAGTTGCTGCAACGCCACGCGCATGAAGTCGATCCAGATCGGCAGTGCGGCGCGCGCGCCGCTCTCCTTGGCGCCCAGCACGGTGTGGTCGTCCATGCCCACCCACACCGCCACCGTGATGTGGGGGCTGCTGCCCACGAACCAGGCGTCGGTGAAGTCGTTGGTGGTGCCGGTTTTGCCGCCCACGTAGGCATTCAGCACCCGCGCCCTGACGCCCGTGCCCCGCCGGATGACGTCCTCGAGGACGTTGCTGATCATGTAGGCGGTTTCCTCGGTGATGACCTGCTCTACCTTGGGTTCGGCCAGTTCCAGGGTCTGCTTGTCGTTGTCCACCACGCGCCGGATGTAGTACGGGTCGGTGCGCTTGCCGCCGGACGCGAACACCCCGTAGGCGCGGGTCAGCTCCATGAGGGTGAGGCTGGAGGAACCCAGCCCCAGGGACAGGTCGTTGGCGAGGTCGGATTCGATCCCCAGCTTGCGGGCAAACGCCTGCACGTTGCGCAGCCCCAGGCTCTGCAACAGCTTGACCGTGGCCACGTTACGGGAATGGACCAGCGCCTCGCGCAGGGCAATCGGCCCCTGGAAGTCGTGCTCGTAGTTCTCTGGCTTCCACACGTTGCCGGTGGCCGCGTCACGGAACACCAGGGGGGTGTCCATGACGATGGACGACGGTGTGTATCCCCGGCTGAACGCCGTGGCGTAAACAATGGGCTTGAACGCCGACCCCGACTGGCGCCTGGCCATCAGGGCGCGGTTGAACTGGCTGAGGGCGAAGTTGTAGCCCCCGACCATGGCGCGGATTTCGCCGGTGTGCGGATCCATGGCCAGCAGCGCCCCCTGCGCCACCGGCACCTGCTCCAGGGTGAACGTCATCGGCTCGGAGGTCTTGACGGCAACGTGGATCACGTCCCCCACGGCCAACTGCTTGTCCGGGACGAAATCCTTGAGGTCCTCCACGTCGTTGAGCAGGTCCCGCCCCTTGAGCAGGTGGCGCGCCCACTGCATGTCTTCCCTGGCGATGGGGCCGAAGAAGTCGTCCACGTTGATCTGGACGGCATCGGCGGAAACGGCCACCACCACGCCTTCATAAATGCGTCCCGGCACCAGTTCGGTGCGGATGCGGGCACGGCCATCACTGCCTTCATCGGCGGGCAGTTTCTTTTGCAATTCCTCCCCGGACAGGCGCCGCAACGGCCCTCGCCACCCCTGGCGCTTGTCCAGGGCGCGCAATCCGTCGGTCACCGCCTGTTCCGCAGCCTCCTGCATCCCGGCGTCCATGGTGGTGTAGACGCTCAGGCCGCCCTGATTGACCGCCTCTTCGCCATAGACCGATGTCAGGTGCTTGCGCACCTCCTCCATGAAATACGGGGCCTGGCGCTCGATGCGTTGCGGGCGGCGGAAAAGCAGATCGGCGGCGTAGGCCAGGCGCAGGGTGTCGTCATCGATCACCCCCTCCGCACGCATGCGCTTGAGCACCACCCCCTGGCGGTTCTTGGCGGCGACGGCGTCGGCATAGGGGGTGTAGCGGCTGGGGGCGCGGGGCAGTCCGGCGATAAAGGCCGCCTCCGGCAGGGACAGTTGTTCCACGTCCTTGCCAAAATACCCCTTGGCCGCCGCTTGCGCCCCGTAGGCGCCGTTGCCCAGATAGATCTCGTTCAGGTAGAGCTCGAGGATTTCGTCCTTGCTCAGCACCCGCTCCATTTTGAGGGCGAGCAGTGCCTCGCGGATTTTGCGGGAGATTTTTTTCTCCCGCGTCAAAAACAGGGTGCGGGCCAACTGCTGGGTGATGGTGCTGCCACCCTGGCTGAAGCCGCCGCGCGCCAGATTAGCCACCATGGCGCCGCCGATGCGCACCGGATCGATGCCATAGTGCTTGTAGAAGCGGCTGTCCTCTACCGCCAGCAGGGCGTTCACCAGGTGCTTGGGCATGCGTTCGAGGGGCACATAGACCCGGCGCTCGGCGAAATATTCGCCCACCAGGTCGCCGTGTACGTCGTAGATGCGGGTGATGGTGCTGTATTCGTGGTTGCGCAGCGCCTTTACATCCGGCAGGGTGCGGGCCAGGGCGGCAACCCACAGGCCTACCCCCACCACCAGACAGGCAAAGGCCGCGCCGCCGTAGATCAGGATTTCGCGCCGCCGCTGCCACGCCCGCTCCCGCGCCACCAGATAGAGGGCGCGGAATTTCTGCCACTGCAGCGAGATCCAGGCCCGCAGCCGCTGCCACGGACCGCGCGCTCCGCCGTCGTTTCCGCCGCCGTCGTTTCCACTGCCGCCGGGACCACCTCCGCCGGGACCACTGCCGTACGGGGGCGGGGTTGCACCGGATGCGGGGGGCATCGGAGCGGGGTCCTGGGAGTTTACCGGGGAATGGTCCGGGGGGTTTTCCGGGTAATTGTCAGACAAGGCTCAGCATATCCGTTGCAAAGGTGACTCGTTGGCTTCCCGCCGGATGCAAGCATACACGATGCACCCCCACCCTGTGGCCCCCCGTTTTGTCGATGCTTGCTCCGACCCCGCACACTCCATATAATCCGGCCAGGGAATCTGCCGCAACCGCAGGCCAGCCGACTGTGCCGCGCGGATCATTTGCACGAGTTACAGAAGGAGCGAACCCGTATGGACGAAATGCCCCTCAAACAGTGGATGCTGGGCCTGACGGCAATCGCCGGCGCGGCCACCCTGGCCATCTTCATCATGATGTTCTTCTAGTCCGGAATGGCTACCGACAGCTCTTTTGACGTGGTTTCGGAACTGGACCTGCAAGAGGTCCGCAACGCCGTGGATCAGGTCATGAAGGAAATCGGCCAGCGCTTCGACTTCAAGGGCAGCGTCAGTCGCGTCACCCTGGAGGATGACGAAAAACTGGTGCTGCACTCGGACGACGCGGGCAAGCTGCAAAGCGTGATCCGGGTGCTGGAAGAGCGACTGGTAAAGCGCAGCATCTCTCTCAAAGCCCTGGACTGGGGCAAGGTGGAGCCCGCCGCCAGCGCCACCGTGCGGCAGACCGCCACCCTGCGCCAGGGGATTCCGGCGGACAAGGCCAAGCTGATCGTCAAGGCGATCAAGGACGCCAAACTCAAGGTGCAGGCCTCCGTGCAGGGGGATCAGGTGCGGGTTTCGGGCAAGAAACGCGACGATTTGCAGGAGGCGATCCAACTCCTCAAGGGGGGCGACTTCGGGCTGCCCCTTCAGTTCACCAACTATCGGTAACTCCGGCCACCGGTAACCCCGGCCACGGGCATACTTACCTACCTTCAGGCAGTAACTCATGACGCTCACCACCATCGAACGCCACATCGTCGAGGAGGAGCGCCGTCACGGACTCACCTCCGGCACCCTGACCAACCTGCTGTACGACATTGCCGTGGCCGCCAAGGTCATCTCCCGCGAGGTGCGGCGCGCCGGCCTGACCAACATCATCGGCTCCACCGGCGACGTCAACGTGCAGGGCGAGACCGTGCAGAAGCTGGATATCTACGCCAACGACCTGTTAAGCGGCTATCTGGCCAAGAGCGGCCGGGTGTGCGCCATCGGCTCGGAAGAGCTGGCCAAGCCAATCATGGTGCCGGAAAAGCAGGCGGGCAAGTATGTGGTCAATCTGGACCCGCTGGACGGCTCCGGCAACATTGCCGTCAACGCCAGCATCGGCACCATTTTTTCCATTCTCCCCAAGCTGGGGCAAGGCGCGGCGACCGAGGCCGACTGCCTGCAACCGGGGCGCAACCAGGTGGCGGCGGGGTACGTCATGTACGGCTCCTCGACCGTGTTCGTCTACTCCACCGGTCTGGGGGTGTACGGTTTTACCCTGGACCCGACGGTGGGGGAATTTGTCCTTTCCCACTCCCGCATCCGCTATCCCGGGCACTGCAAGTTCTACAGCATCAACGAGGGGTACGCGAGCTACTGGGACGAGCCGACGCGGCGCTACATCGAGTGGGTCAAAGGCATCGACCCGGCCTCCCACCGGCCCTACGGACACCGCTATATCGGCGCCATGGTGGCGGATTTCCACCGCAACATGCTGGAAGGGGGGGTGTTTCTGTATCCCAGGGACAACAAGGACCCGCAAAAAACCACCGGCAAGCTGCGCCTGCTGTTCGAGGCCAACCCCATGGCGTTTCTGGCGGAACAGGCCGGGGGCGCCGCCACCACCGGCACCGAGCGCATCCTGACCATCACCCCCACCGACCTGCACCAGCGCGTGCCCGTGATCGTCGGCATGGCCAGCGAAGTGGAACGCTACGAAAACTTTGTCCGCCAGTCGCACTAGCACCCGCCGCCGGGGGTTCCCCGGAGGGCTGGAAATGACCCGCCGGACGGGCCTGGCCCCTGCCCGGCTCACGGTTTTGGCACTTGTTTTGGCACTGGTTCTGATGGCCGTGGCCGTGCCAGTACGCGCGTTGGCGGGGGAATGGCGCTGGCTGCTGCTGCCGGACGGCGCCCGCATGCCCGCCGAGGTGATGTTCACCGCCGAGCAGCGGGCGCGCGGCCTCATGTACCTCAAAAATTATCCCGACGACCGGCTGATGCTGTTCCACTATCCGGACAACGGCGATCACCGGCTGTGGATGAAGAACTGCCACTTCCCCATCGACGCCGCGTGGATCGACTCCGGCGGCACGGTACTGGCGGTGGAGCGGGACATTCCGCCCTGCCCGGCGGAGCCGTGCCCGCTGTTCGGCCCTGCCACCCCCTCCCGGCATTTTGTGGAGGGCACCGTCGGCTGGCTGGACCGCCACGGCGTGGCGCCGGGGCAGCTCCTGCGGCTGGAAGGGGTCGCCCCGGAGCCGGGGGAAGCACCGGAACCGGCGCCACCGACGCCCCCACACTGACGGGCCCCTGCTACGGGAGCCCCCGCCTGATGGCGCCCCCCTGCAATTCCCTGGCATGCCTCGCCGCACCGTGTTCCGCGCGGGAAAAGGCGTGGACCGGGTTGTTTTTTCCCGGACCCATTCATATACTCGCGAAACGACCAATTAAATCGCGAAAAGATCAATGGGGAAAAGGGCTATGAGCCGGCTTTATGTACAGCGTTTTCTGTTTATAACTCTGACGCTGACCGCTGCCTGCGGCAGTGAGACCGCCGGTGTCGGCGGCGCCCCCGACAGCACCCTCCGGCGGGGAGAACCTAGCGCAGTCACGGCTGCGGGAGAGACGTTTACGGTGTCCCTCCCCGGCGTCACCATCCGCAAAAGCCCCTACGACCCCTACGGTATCCTGCACTGGGACGAGACCCACCCCGCCGACGCCATCACTGTGCCGAACGGGCGGCCAATCTACGCGCTGCTGGTCTCAGGCTACACCGCCAATACCGAACTGGACGAACTTTACTACTACGATTTTGCCAAATACGTGGCCGAACAGGGCGGCTATGTACACTTCGCCTGGTGGAACAACCTGCTGGCGCCCTATATGGAGCGGCCGCTGCACGATGGGAACAGCTCCCCCGGTTGGGATATCGTTCCCCCCTTCTCCAAGGCGCTGGAGGTTCTTCTGGCCCCTACTTTCATCCCGAATTTTGCCGTCTACGGCGAAAAAGCCCTCCCTCGGGAAGACAACCAGTTCCAGGCGGACGCCAAGGCCTTCCTGCGCGCCATCCGGCGGAACAACCCGAACGCCAGAATCGTCATCGTGGGCCACAGCATGGGGGGGGGCGCCGTGTCCCGGCTGGGTTCGGACCCCGCCATTGCCGATCTGGACATCGACATTCTGGCCCCCATCGACCCGGTGGGGAACCGGAGCTGGCCCGCGACCTCGCTCGTCCACGAGGCACGCAGCGACTTCAACTGGACCCGCTGGCGAGCCACCCGCAACGAATTTCTGGGCTACAGGCAGAAAGACTGCGTGCGCGGGGGCGGTATTTTTGGAAATATGTGCAAAAATTATGCGACCAGCAGCTTTTCCCTGCCGGTCCACAAATGCCGGGCAATCGGCCCCTGGCGCAACGATCCCTCCATTAGTTCCGTTCTGTTCGCGTGGGTACCCTCCCTGGACCCGCTTTATTGCCCCGGACCGTACATCCACAATCCGGCGCCGCGAACCTTCGGGACCAACATCAAGTACCTGTATCACCGCTACCAGAGGGAGTTCTTATTCCCGTTCGACTTCGGGGACAATCAATACTTCCGCCACTGGGCTCCACGGGTGACCAGCAACCGCGTGGAAGACGGAAACAACTTCCAGAAACCGGTGGTCACCTGCGCCGACGGGGCCGACCCGTTGATCCCGGCGATCCAGTGCCATAGCCAGGACGGGCACGGCGAAATCATCGGGGCGCGCCAATACGACCTCGACACCGGCAAAAAAGAGCTGGTGTTTTATGCCACCAAGGTCACCGGCAACTGGCCAAAATTCTCTCCGGGGGAAAGCGCCCAGAACCGGAGTCTGCGCAGGGATCTGGTGCGCACCTTCGTGGAGACCGGAGACGCGGGCGGACACGCCCCCCGCTATCCGCAACTCGACATGGTGTCGGCGGACCTGATCCGGATCGCCCGGATGTTCGGCAAGCCGGTGGCGGTTGCGGGCGGTCCGTACACGGGCAAGGGGTGCGCCCCGATCCTGTTCGACGCCAGCGGCTCCTATGACACCGATGGCCAGATCGTCTCCTACGCGTGGGATTTTGACAACGACGGCGTGATCGACGCCACCGGCACGACCCCCACCGTGGAGCACGCCTACGAAGCCAGCTACGTTGGCATAGCCCGTCTGGTGGTCACCGACAATGACGGCAACACGGATGAGGCCACCGCTGCCGTGGCGGTGTTGGCGTTGCCCGCCACCACACCGCCGGAGATCACCTCCATCCAGGCCACCCCGGATGTCCTGTGGGCGCCGGAGCACGTCATGGTGCCGGTAAATGTGTCGGTTACCCTGGCTGTCCCTTGCGCCACGACCTGCCGGATCGTGGATGTGCAAAGCAACGAAGACGAGGATGAATCCGGGTCCGGCCACACCGAAGACGACTGGGAGATCACCGGTGACCTGTCGGTGAACCTGCGGGCAGAGCGTTCGGGAGGCGATACCGGGCGGGTGTACACCATCACCGTCGAGTGTACCAACCCGATCGGAAAAACGGCCACGGCCAGCGTTCAGGTGGTGGTGCCGCACGACCAGGGGCACGGCGAAGGGCATGATGGCGAAGGGCACGACTCCTGAGCCACTGACGGGCCGGTAACGGCGGGGGCCCCCGGCGGGCATGTGCACACTATGTGTCCTCTTAACCTTCCAGGCTGACATCCACCGGGGCGGCCAGCTACGCCTGCACCGCCAACGGCGAACTCCTGACCAGAACCGGCGCGGGCGGCACGACGGCCTACGGCTACGATGGACTGGGTAACTTGTTGTCCGTCACCCTGCCCGACGGCACGCTCATTTCGTACCAGATCGACGGCAGAAACCGGCGCGTGGCCAGGGAGCCAGGCGGCGGCATGAGGTATGGCTTTCTGTACTCCGGAAAACTCGCCCCCGTGGCGACACTGGATGGAGGGCCTTGCCATCCGGGCGGAACCCCGGCCATCAACGGACCCGGCCGGACAATACCGGACAATATCGGACAATCCCGGACAGCAAAAAGCCCGCAACCCCTGGGGAACTGCGGGCTCTGTGGACTTCACCGGACGTGGCCGGGAGTGCTATTGGTGCCGAAGGGGAGACTCGAACTCCCACGGGGTTACCCCCACTAGACCCTGAACCTAGCGTGTCTACCAATTTCACCACTTCGGCAGTGGACTGGCAATCGGAAGCCGGGAATTCTAATGGCGTCGGCGCGCCCTGTCAACGGTTCTTTGCGGGTTGCTTGCCGGTGCCTGCCGGTTGTTTGCAGTCAAAAGCCCCCACCGGGACGGCGCTCCGGAAAAATGTCCCCCGGAAACTCAACAGCGCCTTGGAAGGGGGGGCTGCTTGCAGGTACAATGCGCCCCACGGGCAGCCCGGCGATCCGCTCTTTCGCGGCCCGGAACCCACCCTTGGAGAGGGGACACACAACGGTGCGGCCAACGGGACAACCTGCGGTGATCCGCGTGCTGCTGGTCGAAGACGACCGCGAGGACGCAGGTCTTGTGCGCGGCATGATTGCCGGCTCCGAACCCGACCGGTTCAATCTGGTGCATGTGGTGGGGCTGGTGGAGGCCCGGCACCGGGCCGCGCTGGAAAACTTCGACGTCCTGCTGCTCGACCTGTCCCTGCCCGGCCTGCCAGGCCTTTCCGCCCTGTCAGCGGCGCAGAGCGCCGTGCCCGGCGTGCCGGTGGTGGTGATGGCCAGCCCCGCCGAAGAGTCCCTGGCACTGATGGCCATGGACATGGGGGCAGAGGATTATCTGCTCAAAAGCCCCGGCAACGTGCTCAACTCGGCCCGCATCCGCCGCGCCATGGAGCGCAATTTCGTCAGCGAGCAGGCCACCGCCCAGGCGGCGGCCGACCCCATCACCGGCCTGTGCAACCGCGACAGCTTTCGCCGCGCACTGGATACGGCGCGCCAGCAGGCCGACGCCGGAGGGCCGTCGTTCACCCTGATCCTTATCGATCTGGACCGCTTTCGCGCCGTCAACGACGTACTCGGCCACAGCGGCGGCGACCAGTTTCTGCGGGCGGTGGCAGAACGCCTGGAGCGCAACCTGCCGGAGGGCGATGTCCTGGCCCGGCTGGGGGGCGACGAGTTCGCCGTTCTGGCCCGCGCCACCCTCACCCCGGAGGACGGCAGCAACCGCGCCCGCGCCCTGCTGGAGGTGCTGTCCCGCCCCTACCATGTGGAAGGCCACGAGCTGTTCGTCACCCCCAGTATCGGCATCGCCCGCTACCCCAACGGCTCCGGGGACGCGGACGAGCTGATCACCAATGCCGAATCCGCCCTGTTCCGCGCCAAGCAGGCCGGGCGCAACAACTTTCAGTGGCACGACCCCGAGGGCGACGGTTCTCCACCTGCCGCGGAACGCATGCGCCTGGAGGGGGCACTGCGGCGGGCCCTGGATCGTGACGAATTTCTTCTCTATTACCAGCCCCAGATCGATCTGGAGACCGGTCGCATCACCGGTACCGAGGCGCTGCTGCGCTGGCACCACCCCCAGCTCGGCCTGGTTAACCCCGGCCAGTTCATCTGGCTGGCGGAAGAGACCGGCTTGATCGTCCCCATCGGCGAGTGGGTGTTGCGCACCGCCTGCCTGCAAACCAAGGTCTGGGAACGGGCCGGCATGGGGCCGCTGCGCATGGTGGTGAACCTGTCGGCGCGCCAGTTCCGGCAGGAGCGGCTGGTGGAGCGAATTTCCAGCGTGCTCTCCAGTTGCGGGCTGGCCCCCGACCGGCTGGCGCTGGAAATCACCGAGGGGGCGCTGATGGACAACACCCGCCACACCCTGTCTTCCCTCGCCTGCCTGCGCGAGGCCGGGGTGCGCATCTCCATCGACGATTTCGGCACCGGCTATTCGTCCCTGGGTTACCTCAAGCGCTTTCCGGTGGATATCCTCAAAATCGACCAGAGTTTTGTGCGTGACCTGGCCACCGACCGGGGCGATCAGGCCATCACCCGCGCCATCCTGGCCCTGGCCCGTGGCCTGAGCCTGGACGTGGTGGCAGAGGGGGTGGAAACCCGCGCCCAACTGGATTTTTTGCGCCGCGAGGGGTGCCGGAACGTGCAGGGCTACCTGCTGTCCCGCCCCATCCCCGCACGGCAGTTCGAAGCCCTGATGAAGGTCGGAGTGGAGGTGCCCGCCTGAGGGCCGAGCCGCGTCGTCCCACGGCACCCCAACCGCCGCCATGCCTCACCCGTAACGAGTTGGACCCGCCATGCCCGATATCGCCTGTCTCAACGGCACCTTCTCCTTCCTCGAAGAGGCCAGAGTTCCGGTCAACGACCGGGGCTTTCTGTTCGGGGACGGGGTGTATGAGGTCATCCGCACCTACGGCACCCGGGTATTTCGCCTCGACGCCCACCTGGAGCGTCTGGAGCGCAGCCTGCGCGAGGTGCGCATCACCGTGCCGTGGAACCGGGAGCAGATGGGCGACTGGATCCATCAGGGCATCGCCCGCGCCGCCTACCGGGATTCCAAAATCTACATTCAGGTGACCCGTGGCGTCGCCCCCCGGGAGCACGCCTTCCCCAAGGTGCCCCCCACCACGCTGGTCACCGTGAGCGACATCCACCCGCTGCCGGAATCCCTGCGCTCGGACGGGGTGGCGGTGCGCTCCACCCCTGACATCCGCTGGGGGCGGTGCGATATCAAGTCCCTCAACCTGCTCCCCAACATCCTGGCCCGTCAGGAGGCCCTGGACAACGGCTGCTTCGAGGCCCTGTTCGTGGCCGATGGCGGCGAGGTGCGCGAGGGGGCGGGCAGCAACCTGTTCGCCGTCATCGACGGGAGGGTGGTCACCCCGCAACTGGGTACGCATTTGCTCGCCGGGGTCAGCCGCGCCTGCCTGCTGGAGGTGGCCGGGAGCCTGAACCTCCCGGTGGTGGAACGGCCCGTCACCATGGCCGAACTGCTCGCCGCCGACGAGGTGTTTTTGAGCGGCACCACCATCGAAGTAGTGCCCGTCACCCGCATCGACGGGCACCCCGTCGGGGACGGCAAGCCAGGACCTGTCACCATCCGGTTAATGGGTGCGTTTCCGCCTCCGAACTAGCGGAAAACAAGGGGAAAAACATTTGTGGAGGTAACGGGGTCCCATAGGCTGACCACCTATAGACCCCTATAGCTGTCATGGAAGCCGCCATTGCCGTCATCGTCGTCCTTCTGGCCCTCTGCGCCGGACTGGTGTTCGTCGCCCTGCGGCGGGCCGGAGGGGGGGATGCCGCCGGGCGCATGGAACGGCTGGAAACCCTTCTGCGCGACGGGCTGGCCAGCAGCGGCGAGGTGACGGCGGCGCGCATCGGCGAGCGTTTTGAGGCCAAACACCGGGAACTGTCCGAGTCCCTGGCGCGCACCCTCGAGGAGCGTACCCGGCGCATCGAGGAGACGGTGCGGGAGCTCAAGGAGGCCAATCAGCAGCAACTCATCAAACAGGAACGGGAATTGCGGGAGCTTACCGGCACCAAGCTGGGCGAGGTGACCGAGGCCATCTCCCGCCTCAAGGCGGATACGGAAAAAACCCTGGGGGAACAACGGGTTAAAATGACCGATGCCCTCAACGCCGGGGCCACCCGCACCAGCCAGTCGTTGCAGGAGACGATGAAGCTGGCCACCGATACCCTGAACACCCGCTTTGGCGAGCTGCAGAAGGTAACCGACGGTAAATTAACGGAAATTTCCGGAAAAGTCGCGGAGCGGCTGGACGAGGGCTTTAAAAACACCCAAAAAACCTTCACCGATGTGGTGCAGCGCCTGACCATCATCGATCAGGCGCAGCAAAAAATCGCCGACCTGTCGAAGGAGATGGTGTCGTTGCAGGACATTCTGTCGGACAAAAAATCCCGTGGGGTGTTTGGGGAGGTGCAGCTCAACCAACTGGTGGTCAACGCCCTGCCGGAGGGGGCCTATGCGTTGCAGCACGACCTGGGCAACGGCACCCGCGCCGACTGCGTGATGTTCCTGCCGGAGCCCACCGGGACCGTGGCCATTGATTCCAAGTTTCCGCTGGAAAACTACCGGCGCATGTTCGACGCGGAGGTGTCGGAGGTGGAGCGTGCGGCGGCCACACGAGTTTTCAAGCAAGACGTGAAGTTACACATCGAAGCTATTGCAAATAAATACATTATTCCCGGGAAAACATCCGACGGCGCGGTCATGTTCCTGCCCGCCGAGGCAGTGTTTGCCGAGATCCATGCCCATCATCCGGACCTGGTGGAGCTGGCTCAAAAACGCCGGGTGTGGATCACCAGTCCCACCACCATGATGGCGATCCTGACCACCGCCCGCGCCGTGCTGAAGGACCAGCAAACCCGCGAGCAGGTGCACATTATTCAGGACCACCTGCGCGGGCTGAAGGTGGATTTCGGGCGCTTTCAAAAACGCATGGACAACCTTGCCAAGCACATCAACCTGGCCCACAAGGACGTGGAAGAGGTACACACCTCGGCAAAGAAAATCACCAGCCGCTTCGAGAAGATCGAGCGGGTGCAACTGGAAGAGTCCGACGCCGGCGCGGAGCCGAAAATACTGGAGGCCGGAGAGTCTCCGGACGAGGACGACGACGGGGAGGAGTCGGGGCAGCAGGGGATGGGGTTTTAGAAAAAAAGGGGGTAAACACCCCGCCACCCCGGTCCGCTCCGTTCGCCCCGAGCCTGTCGAAGGGCAACCCGCGCTGCCGGTCAGAGTTTTTTCAATTGCCGGTCCAGCGCCCGCTGGCGGCGGGACTGGCGGCGGGGGTTGCCGCGCTTTTTGGTGTCGCCGGACCAGCCGTCGTCGGCGTCATCCTCCCCCCCTGTGTCTTCCCCGGAATCGCCCGGCTCCCCAGCCCTGCCCGTCCCCTTTCGGGCGCGCAGCGAGGCGGCGGTGGCGGTCGTCAGGCGCTCCACAAAGGCCCACGATTCCACCGGTTCGGACCCGGCGTTCCTGGCCCACCCCTGAATGCGCCGGTCACCGCTCACCACCACGATGCCGGCTCCCCCGTCCTCCTCCAGCAGGTCGTGAATCACCTCGTCGGCGGTGACACCTTTGGGGGAAAAAGTGATCAAAATACCCCGGTCGCGGGTGCGGTGGCCCAGAGGGTCGCCGGAGCGCCAGCCGTCGAACACCACATGAATGTCGTGGGGGCGCTGCTCCCGGTAGCACACCAGCAGGGCGACCAGTTCATTCCGCTGGCGTTCCAGCACCGGGCCGCTTTTGCCCATGCCCCACAAGGCCGCCGCCAGGTTGTAGCCGTCGATGATGAGCTGCAGCACCATGGACCGAGTATACGGCGGGAAAGCTGCCCTGCGGAACCTTGGTAAACGGGGGCGGATCGGCTAGACTGGGCCGCCTCCGGATTGTCCAATTTGACCCGGTCGGTTCACCAGTTCAATTCGACCCCCGATGCGACCTTCCGGCTTCGGGGACCGTTCCCAGCCAGATCGGACCATTTTCGCAGTGACCCCTCCCTTCCCTCCCCCGCTCGCGCTGCCGCCATTGCCGCCAGAAGCCACGCAGTGCCTGCGGGAACGCTTTGGTTTCAGCGCTTTCCGCGCCGGACAGGAAGACATTGTCGCCGCCATGCTGGCCGGGCGCGACGTGCTGGCGATCATGCCCACCGGTGGCGGAAAATCCCTGTGCTATCAGCTCCCGGCCTGTATCTCGGAAGGGGTCACGCTGGTGGTTTCGCCCCTCATCGCCCTGATGAAGGATCAGGTGGACGCACTGGCGGCCCGCGGCATCCCCGCCGCCGCCGTGAACTCGTCCCTGTCCTTCGAGCAGGTGCGGCAGATCATGGATCAGGTCAAAAGCGGCCACACCCGTCTGCTCTACGTCGCCCCGGAGCGCTTCGGCTCGCGCTGGTTCATGGCCGCCATGAGCGGCGTGAAGGTGGCCCGCGTGGCGGTGGACGAAGCCCACTGCATCAGCCAGTGGGGACACGACTTTCGCCCCGCCTACATGGCCATCGGCGAGGCCGTGGTGCGCCTCGGCCGCCCGCCGGTGGCGGCCCTCACCGCCACCGCCACGCCCCAGGTACAGGACGACATCGGCGAAAAACTGGGGCTGGTCAGCCCGTTCCGCACCGTCACCGGTTTTGACCGGCGCAACCTGTTCCTCGAGGTCCGCGAAGGGGGCAAGAAGAAAGACGCCCTTGGGGAGTTTTTGAACACCCAGCCGGGGCCGGGCATCATCTATTGCGCCACTCGCAAGCACGTGGAGGAGGTCGCCGCCGCGCTCTCCGCCGGAGGGGCGAAGCACGGCGGGGTGACCGCCTATCACGCGGGCATGCCCGACCCCCAGCGCACCCAGGCGCAGGAGGCGTTCATCGGCGGAAACACCGGCATCATCGTGGCCACCAACGCCTTCGGCATGGGGGTGGACAAGGCCGACGTGCGCTTTGTGCTGCATTACGACATGCCGGGCACGCTGGAAGCTTATTATCAGGAGGCCGGGCGCGCCGGACGCGACGGCAAGCCGGCCCGCTGCACGGTGCTGTTCGGCGGCGGCGACCGGTTCACCCAGGAATTTTTCATCAACGGCACCTACCCCACCGCCGAGTTCGTGCGTCAGGTGTGGCAGGCCCTGTCCCGGAACGCCGAGGACGGCGTGACGGAGCTGTCCAACCGCGACCTGCTCGCCATGGTCAGCGAGGAGGGCAGCGAATTTGCCGTGTCCGCCGCCCTCAAGCTGCTGGAGCAGGCCGGGGGCATCCAGCGCCTCAACCCGCGCTCCAACCCGGCGCTGATCCGGGTGCTGAACCGTTCCCGCATCAGTGGCCGCGCGACGGTGCAGTTGCAGATTCTGGCGGCGCTGGATTTTCATCTGCCCGCCGACGACCGGAACGGCGCGGTGGAGATTTCGCCCCTCGACCTGGCCCACGACGCCAATCTGGACCCCGACGCCCTGATGCGCGGCCTGCACGCCATGCACGAGGCCGGGGCCATCGCCTACACGCCGCCGTTCCGGGGCCGGGGGGTGCGCCTGATGTCCACCGGCGTGCCCCCGGTGGATTTCGACGCCGTGGAGAACAAACGCGCCTGGGCGCTGGGGTGTCTGGACTCCATGGAGGCCTATTGCCGCTCGGGGGGGTGCCGCCGGGCGGCGATTCTGGCCCACTTTGGCGAAACCCTGTCGGAGCCGTGCGGGGCCTGCGACCGCTGCCGGGACGGCGGGGCCACCCTGCCGGTGGAGGCCACCGAACTGGCGCGCAAGGTGCTGTCGGGGGTGGCCCGCTGCCGCCGGGGGAGCGTGTCGTTCGGCGCCCAGACCGTGGCCGCCCACCTGACGGGCGGCAATACCGACACCGTGCGCCGCTACGGGCTGGACAAGGCCAGTACCTACGGCTTGTTGCGGGATTTGGGGCAAAAACAGGTCGTCGACCTGCTGGAACAACTCACCGCCCAGGGGTTGTTGAAGCGTCAGGACGCAGGGGGCGAGGGCTCCGGGGGGCGCAGGCCGGTGCTGGTGATGACCGAGGCGGGACTGTCGGTGCTCAAGGGCGAGCGCGGCGACGTGCGCCTGCGCCTGCCGACGGCGGAGTCGCCCGCCCCGGCGGCGCGGCGCGCGGGGGTCGGCGGCGGACCCGGCCGCGAAATGGTGCGTGAGACATCCGGTGAGACATTTCGTGAGACAGTGCGTGAGGCCGGGCGCGCGGAGGCGGACCTCTACGTCGCCCACGCCGACCCCGAGTTGCTGGCGCTGCTGAAGGGGGTGCGCAACCGCACCGCCCGCGAGGAGGGGATTGCCGCCTATCTGGTGTTTGCGGACCGCACGCTGGCCGAGATGGCCGTCCTGCGCCCCGCCGACCGTGCCGCCATGCTGGCGGTGAACGGCGTGGGGGAGCGCAAATTCGAGCGTTTTGGGGCTATATTTCTGCGGGCGATCCGCGACCACGCATAGGAGATTTGTTTAATGCAGCCAAAACGCGCCACCACGCTGAGCACCTGGGAACTGGTGTTCCCCAACGACGCCAATCCGTACGGCTCCATGTTCGGTGGCAATCTGATGGCGTTGATGGACAAGGTGGGGGCGATGGCGGCGGGCAACTATGCCCAGCGCATCGTGACCACGGCCTCCGCCGAGGCCATGGATTTTAAAAGCCCGATCCACGTGGGGGAGCAGATCGAGATTCGCGCCCGGGTGGTGGCCACGGGCAACAGCAGCATGGTGGTGAAGGTGGATGTGTATACCGACAACCCCCTCACCGGCGAGCGCCGCCACTGCACCACGGCGCATTTCAATTTTGTGGCCCTGAACACGGCGGGCCGCCCGACACCGGTTCCTCCCCTGCTGGTGGAAACCAAAGACGAAAAGCGCGACCACGAGATCGCGGGCATCGTGCAGCAAAAGGCCAAGAACAGGCGCGAGATGATCGCCGAGACCGAGCCGAAGGGGTAACCGGTAACGGAGACGCCACGATGGGGAAGACACAATTTTTGAAGGGCTGGAACCACAGATAAACCTTGAGACAACTCCTTCACCACCGAGGTGGCTCGGGTGTTCGAACAAACCGGGCCCGTTTAGAGAAGTGGATTCCCTGTGGGTGTCAGGCGGTAACCCCGTCGGCTTTACTTGGCCCGCCAAACCGGGTACGGTACGGTGTCATCCGCACATCGGGATACCCTCCCATATCCAGAAAATCCCCACCGTGGGGAAAGGAGATATCTTTATGAACAGCCAGGCCCGGCCACAACCCGCCACGCCCCCCTCCATGGACACCATCAAGGCCAAAATGAAGGCCACCTGGATGGACGGCGATTACGTCGCCTTCGCCCGCTTCATGGAGCCGGGCGCCATCGAAATCCTCAATAGCTGGAACATCGCCCCCGGCGAGAAATTGCTGGACCTGGGGTGCGGCGCCGGGCAAATCGCCATTCCCGCAGCCCGCAAGGGGGTGGACGTGACCGGCGTGGACATTGCCGCCAACCTGATCGAGCACGCCAACGGCCGCGCCCGCTCCGAGGGGCTGAAATCCGCCCGCTTCGAAGAGGGCGACGCCGAAAGCCTGCCCCATGCGGACGCCTCTTTCGACGTGGTCACCAGCCTCATCGGCGCCATGTTCGCCCCGCAGCCCGACAAGGTGGCCTCCGAAATGGCCCGCGTGTGTCGCCCCGGCGGCCGCGTGCGCATGGCCAACTGGACTCCTCAGGGCTTTGTCGGCCAGTTTTTCAAGGCGCTGGTGCGCCACGTGCAGCCCCCCGCCGGAGTGCCATCGGTATTCCTTTGGGGCGACGAGGAGACCGTCAAAACCCGGCTGGGCAAGCATTTTTCGAAAATCACCCTCACCCGCAAGCACTATCCGAACTGGACCTATCCCTTTGACACACCGGAAGTTGTGGAGCTGTTCCGCAACTATTACGGCCCCATCAAGCGCGCCTTCGATTCGCTGGATGCGGCAGGTCAGGCGGCCCTGCGCAAGGATCTGGAAGAGGTCTATGCGGCCCACAACGAGGCCACCGACGGCACCACCCGCATCCGTGGCGGGGAGTTTTTGGACATTCACGCGGTACGGGCTTAGAACGTCACTTCGCTCCCCCGCACCACGGTGGGGAATTTGCCCCGGTCGTAGACCACCTCGCCGCCGAGGATGGTGACCTCGGGCCAGCCGTAGAGGTTCATGCCTTCGTAGGGGGTCCAGCCGCAGCGCGACAGCACGTCCCGCAGCCGCACCGGGTGGGCGTCGCCCATGGAGGCCAGCACCAGGTCGGCGTCGTAACCGACCTCGATTCTCCCCTTGCCGCGAATACCGAACAGCTCCGCCGGACGCTGGGCCGTGGCGTGGGCCACCCGTTCCAGGGTCAGGCGGCCAAAATGCACCCCGTCCAGCAGGATCGGCAGCATGTGTTGCACGCCGGGGACGCCCGACGGGGCCTCCCAGTACCCTCCCATCTTTTCCGCCAGCAGGTGCGGGGCGTGGTCGGTGGCCACGCAGTCCACGCGGCCATCCGCAAGCCCCGCCCACAGGGCGTCGTTGTCCTCGCGGAAGCGCAGGGGCGGGTTCATCTTGGCCAGCGTGCCGATCTCCACCACCGCCTGTTCGTTGAGCACCAGATGGTGCGGCGTGACCTCGCAGGTGACACCGTATTGCCGGGTGTCGGTGACGATGTCCAGTTCCTCCGCCGTGCTCATGTGGCAGATGTGCACTGGCCGGCCAAAACGCCGGGCCAGCCCGATGGCGCGCTCCGTGGCTCGTCTGGCGCTGGTGATGGTGCGGATGCGGCCATGCACCAGGGGGTCCACCGATTCCTGAAAGGCCAGACTGTTGGCGCGGATGATCTGCTCGTCCTCCGCATGCACCGCGATCAGGCCGGAATAGTGCTCAAAAATATTCTCCAGAGGCGCGTCCTGATACAGGAGCAGTCCGCCGGTGGTGCTGCCCATGTAGATTTTGAGTCCGGCGATGTTGCGGGCGCGTTTGACCTCGTCCAGATTGTCGGCGGTGGCGCCCATGAACAGCCCCCAGTTCACCCGCGCCTGCGGGGCGATGCGGTGGCGCTTGTCCTCCAGCGCTTGCAGGGTGGTGGTGGGGGGCGCGGTGTTGGGCATGTCCAGCACCGTGGTCACCCCTCCGGCCAGGGCCGCCATGGAGCCGCTCTCCCAGTCCTCCTTGCGTTCGCCGCCGGGGACCCGGAAGTGGACGTGCACGTCGATGGCCCCCGGCAACACCACCATGCCGGTGGCGTCCAGCACGCGCCCGAAATTTCCGGCGGACAGGCGCTGGCCCGGTTTGCTGATGGACTCGATGCGCCCGCCGGACACGGCAATGTCGGCCTGCCTTGCGCCGTCGGGCAGCACCACATGGCCGCGTTGAATGAGCAGGTCGGGCATCGGTCTGCCTCCACGGTTGCCAGGCCATTCCCCCGAAGTCATTATGGGACAAACCGGGGCCGCCCCCCAAGCCCCCCCCCCCGATGGCCGCCCGG
>JAOUFN010000031.1 GCA_029858285.1 Nitrospirota bacterium
AGCGGAAGAAAAAGGCGCGGCCGGATTCGCGATGAACCCGGAATTGCCATGGGTTTTACGCGAATACGCCCGCCGGGGCTCCCCGGCCGCGATGGACGGGGCCGTGACGGGGGTTTTACGCGAATACGCCTGCCGGGGCTCCCCGGCCGCTGCGGGCCGTGCCCGCCGCGAATATGCCCGCCGGGGCTCCCCGGCGGCCTTAGTCGAGGGCGCGTTTCTGGCCTTCGCTGGTAGAAATGGAAAAGCCTGGGCTGACCCGCCATTCGTCCAGAAGCCTGCCTGTGCCCCCTGCCCGGCGGACCATCTCGGCAAAGCATTCGTGCCCGGCCGGGTCGGTCTGAAGCAGCCGCAACCCCAGCCCCGCCGGGACCACGCGCACCACCCGGCAGGTGAACCGCATGGGGCCGTCGCACCCTTCGGCCAGCACGCTCAGTCGGCCTTCGTCTCCCACCTGGGCGGCGGTTCCGGGCGCCTCCAGAAAGGCACCGCCGAAGCTCAGGTCCACCACCCGACCGCTGATGGCGGCGCCGGGCAGTTCCAGATCGGCGCGGGCTTCCAGCCGCACACGGGTGTGACGGCGATTGTCGATTGTACGGCTATCGGCATGGCCGGTTTCGCGACCGTCGGCACGGTCGCTGTCGGCGTCTCCCACTGACGGCCGCTCCACCACCCGGCTACCGGTATCCCGCCCTGCCCACGCAGTGGTAGGAGAAGCCGGCGGCGGTGACCACGGCCGGGTCGTAGATATTGCGCATGTCCACCAGCACCGGCTGGCGCATGATGCCCTTGAGGCGCTCCAGGTCCAGGTTGCGGAAGCGGTTCCACTCGGTGACGATCACCACGGCGTCTACCCCCTCCGCCGCAGTATAGGCATCGGAAAAAAACGCCACGCCGGGCAGCAGTTTGGCGGCTTCCCGCTCCGCCACCGGATCGCAGCCGCGCACCACCGCGCCTTCGGCCAGCAGGGTGCGCACAATTTCCACGCTGGGGGCGTCGCGCATGTCGTCGGTGTTGGGTTTGAAGCTCAGCCCCAGCACCGCCACGCTGCGGCCGCGCACATCCCCCCCCAGGGCGGCGCGCACCTTGTCTACCATCAGCACTCGCTGGCGGGCGTTGACCTCGAGCACCGCCTTGACCAGTTTGAACTCGTACCCCTGATCGTCCGCCACCCGGTCCAGCGCGGCCACGTCCTTGGGGAAGCAGGAGCCGCCGAAGCCGGGCCCGGCGTGCAGGAATTTGGCGCCGATGCGGCCATCCAGCCCCATGGCCTTGGCCACCACCTGCACGTCGCCGCCCACCCGCTCGGCCAGATTGGCCACCTCGTTGATAAACGACACCTTGGTGGCCAGGAAGGCGTTGGCGGCGTATTTGATCAGTTCGGCGGTGGCGATGTCGGTGATGACGAAGGGGGTTTCGATCAGGTACAGGGGGCGGTAGAGCTGGCGCAACAGGGCGATGGCCCGCTCCGAGTGGGCGCCGATGACCACCCGGTTGGGGCGCATGCAGTCTTCCACCGCCGAACCCTCGCGCAGAAACTCCGGGTTGCTGGCCACGTCGAAGCTGGCGCCCGGAGCGGCCTTGCGGATAAGCCCTTCCAGCCACCGACCGGTGCCCACCGGCACGGTGCTCTTGGTAACGATAACCTTGTAGCCGTTCAGATGCGGCGCGATGTCCCGCACCACCCCCTCGACGAAGGACAGGTCGGCGGAGCCGTCATCCCGCGCCGGGGTGCCCACGGCCACCACCACCACGGTGGCGCGGCGCACCGCCGCACCCAGATCGGTGGTGAAGGACAGGCGACCCTCGGCATGGTTGCGCACCACCAGGTCTTCCAGACCCGGTTCGTAGATGGGAATTTCGCCCCGCGTCAGGGCGGCGATTTTTTTCTCGTCCCGGTCCACACAGGTGACGTCGACGCCGAACTCGGCGAAACAGGTACCGGTCACCAGCCCCACATAGCCGGTGCCTACGACTGTGACATGCATCCGAACACCACAGGTAGAGGTCTACAAGATACGCGCCCGCAGGTGCGCCGCAAAAAATACCGGAAACCGCCCCGCGCGCCGCACCCCGGACACGCGGTGGAAAACCTGCCGGAGGACTTGCCGGAGGACTTGCCGGAAAACATACAAACCAATGCGCGGATAACCGTTGCCAGTATACCCTATTTTTCCGCCTCCCGGCTCTCCCCCGCCGCCCCCAGCACGCGCCGGTAGACGTCCCGCACCCGTTCACGGGCCGCCTGCACCCTGGCAAACCAGCGTTCGCGCCCCTCCGGCAGGGGGTCTCCGTGGCGTGCCAGAACCCGCACCGATTCCCCCTGCACCCGCTGCAACAGGCCCTCCACGGTGCGGTAAAGCGCCATGGCGGCCAGCAGTTGATCGGCGTCGGCGCGGGCCATCAGCCCGGCATCCGCCAACCGCCCCAACGCCACCCTGGGGTTGCTGTCCACCACTTGCGGGTGCGCGTGACCGTGGGCCAGCAGCAGGTATTGAACAACAAATTCGATGTCCACGATGCCGCCATCGTCCTGCTTCAGGTCCACCGCCTCGTCCCTTCCGGCGGCCAGATGGGTGGCCATTTTGACACGCATCTGACGCACCTCGGCGGCCAGCGTCACCGGATCGCGGGGAAAGTAGCAGGCCTCGCGCAGGGCCGCCGCGACGCCCAGGCCGAAATCGCCGGTGGCGGCCACCACCCGGGCGCGGGTGAGGGCCTGTTTTTCCCAGGTCCAGGCGTCCTCCTGCTGGTAGCGCCGGAACGCCGCCAGCGAGGTGACCAGTTGCCCGCTGGCGCCGGAGGGCCGCAGCCGCATGTCCACCTCGTACAACATTCCCTCGCCGGTGGGCAGGGTCAGGCGCGACACGATGCGCCGCCCCAGACGGGCGTGAAATTCTCCCACCGTGACCGACCGGGGGCCGGGGGTGGAGGCGCCCGGATCGCCGTTGTGGATGAACACCAGGTCCAGGTCCGAGGCATAGCCCATTTCGCCGGAACCGATGCGCCCCATGCCCACCACCGCCATCTGTCCGGGGCCGCCGTCCGCCGCCGGAGGCAGGCCGTGACGCTTGACCATGTCGGCCCAGCTATGGGACAGCACCTGACGGATCAGGGCCTCGGCCAGCCGCGCCAGAGCCGTGCTGCGCGCCCGCTCGTCCATGCCGGTGAGCAGTTCCGTCAGCCCCACTCGCAACACCTCGCGGTGCTTGAAACGGCGCACCGCGTCCAGCCACTCCTCTTCGCCAAGGCCGTGCGTGATCTGGGCCAGTTCGGCCTCCAGCGCGGCCACCGTGCGTTCGGTGAGCAGGGCGCGGGGCGCCAGCAACTCGTCCAGCAGGGACGGGTGGCGCGCCAGCAGCCCGGACAGGAAGCGCGACGCGCAGAACAGCCGCGACAGCAGCACCCGCGAGTGCGGATTTTCCGCCAGCATGGCCGCGTAGATGCTGCGGCCACGCAGGGACTCCACAAAGCACTCCAGCCCCGCCACCCCCATGTCCGGGTCCTCGCCCCCGGCAATGTCGGCCAGGAACAGGGGCAACAGCCGCCGCCAGCGCGCCCGCCCCTGCTCGGTCTGCCACGCGGCGTCGATGTGGCGCCCCAGGGCCAGCAGGCGGACGCGTCCGGCGGCCACGTCCTGAAGATTCAGCAGCGACAGGTCGGCCCCTTCCGGAAGCTGGTCCAGCGCCGCCGCCAGCGCCTCGAACGGCACCCCCCCGGTGCCGCTGGCCGCCTCCGGCTCGTGAAACAGGGTATCGACGATGCGGTGCACCTCGTCGGTCACTTCCCGATACTGGACCGAAAAGCCCCCCCACGGGTCGTCCCCGCCGTGCCCCATTTGCACCCCCAGACGCCGGCAGGCCGCCGGATGCACCGGCAACAGGTGGGTTTGCTCCTCGGCCACCAGTTGTACGCGGTGCTCCGCGTTGCGCAGGAACAGGTAGTGCTCCGCCAGACACGCGGCGTCGGCCTGAGCGACGTGCCCTTCGGCCACCAGCGCGTCCAGGGCGTCCAGGGTGCGGCGGTGGCGCAGGGCGGGCTGCTTGCCGGCGTGGATGAGTTGCAGCGCCTGCACGAAAAACTCGATCTCGCGGATGCCGCCGCGCCCCAGTTTGACGTCGGTCCCCAGCGCCTCGCGGGTACGCTGGCGGGCGCGGATGCGCTCCTTTACCGAGCGGATTCCTTCCAGCGCGGCAAAGTCCAGGTAACGGCGGAACACGAAGGGGGTCATCTCCTTCAACAGCCGGGCCCCCGCCTCCCGGTCCCCGGCCACCGGATGCGCCTTGATGAAAGCGGCGCGCTCCCAGGTGTCGCCCAGGGTTTCGTAATAGGCCATGGCGGCGGCGCGGGACCAGGCGGTGGCCCCGGTGGCCCCCTCCGGACGCAGCCGCAGATCGACGCGGAACACCCTGCCGTTATCGGTGCTTTCACCCACCGCCTGCACCACGCGATGGGTGAGGCGGGCAAAGAACTCCGGGGGGGTCAGGGGGCGGCGGCCATCGGTCTCCTGCCCGCCATCGCCGTAAAAGGTAATGATGTCGATATCCGAGGCGTAGTTGAGCTCTTCCGCGCCCAGCTTTCCCATGCCGACCACCATGAACGGCACCGGGCTGCCGTCGGCGCGCAGGCAGTCGCCGTGTTTCTCCACCAGTTCCCGGCGGCAGAACAGCGCCGCCGCATCCAGCGCCACCGACGCCAGGCGCGACAGCCCCTCGGTGGCGTCGTACAGGGAACACACGCCCGACAGGTCCCGCGCCGCCAGATCCAGGAACACCGCCATCTTGAGCATCCGCAGACGCCGTTGCAGGTCGGCAAAGTCCGCCGCGTCCGCCGCCAGCGCGGCTGGGTCGGGCCAGGTGAACGCCTCACCGGCGGCGCACCGCAGCAGGAACCCGGCGGCGTCCGGCACCTGCGTCAGCAGGCCGACCGGAAACGGCCCGGCGGCGGCCACCGCCAGCAGCAGCTTGCGGCCCCGCGGGTTCAACAGCACGCGCCCGGCGCCTTCGGCGTCGGCCCCGGCCAGTTCCGCCAGCGCCAGCAGGGCGCCGTCCGGATCGGGACAGACCGCCAGTTCCTTGTCCATCTCCACGCCGGGGGCGAGGGTGGCCAGCCGGGCCAGGGCTTCCCGGCCGGGTACGGAATCCGCGTGGGCAGAGGGTTGTGACGCGCTCATCAGAAACTGTGTCCCAGTGTGAAGTGCAGGCGGTAGGGGTCTTCTCCCTGCCGCCGGTCGATCTTGTACCCCAGGTCCAGCCGCAACGGCCCCACCGGGGTGGCGTAGTGCAGGCCGAACCCGGCCCCGGCACGGAAGTCGCCAATGCCGATGGTGTGGCCGTGGTCCCACACGTTGCCCGCATCGGCAAACAGCACCGTTCCCCACCCCGCGCTGGCGCCGATGCGCAGTTCCACGTTGACCAGGTTCATCACCCGGCCGCCCTGGGGCACGCCGCTGATGAGGCTCTCCCCCGGCACGCCGAGGGCGTCCAGCCGGTAGCCGCGCACGGTAGAGGCGCCGCCCAGAAAGAAGCGCTCCGAAATCGGCACCTGGGTGGTGTCGAACAGCCGCCGCACGCGACCGGTCTGCACCTTTCCCGCCAGCACCAGACGACGGCCGATGGGGTGATAGCCCGCCGCCTGCAGGGTGGCCTTGCCAAACTGGATGTCCGAAATCAGCACGTGGGCGCCCTGCTCATAGGTAGCGCCCAGCAGCGACCCGCCCGACGGACTGAACGGATCGTCACGGGTGTCCCGCGCCACCGACACCTGCACCGATCCCACGTTGATGCGCCGCCGTTCCGGCAGCGCCGCCACCAGGTCCGCCGGCAGGCGCGGATAGTGGTTGCGCTCCACGCGGTAGGTGGTGGTAACGGTCACATTGTCCGTCAACTCGCGGCGCAGCCCGGTTTCCGCGGCGCGCGTGACCCGCTCATAGCTGATCAGATCCTCACGCTCGAACAGAATACGGGAGCGCAGGTCGGCACGCCAGTTGCCGATCCACGGCAGCACGTAGCCCAGCGACAGGGAGCGGCGCAACTGGCCGCTGCGCATGCGCAGGTTGACCCGGTGGCCGCGGCGCAGGAAGTCGCGGTACGACAGGTCCACCAGGCCGCGCACGCCGTCCTCCTCGCCGTAACCGACGCCCAGTTCCACCGCGCCCGGCTTGCCCTCTTCCACTTTCACGCTGATGTCGCGTTCCGCGTCCTGGTCCGCAGTGTCGGCGGGGCCGATGCGCACCTGATCGAAGGCTGCGGTGCGGAACAGGCGGCGACGCGTTTCCGCCAGTGCCGAGGGGCGCAGAAAATCGCCGTGCTTGAAGGTAAGTTCGCGCCACACCACCTCGCGCCGGGTGCGGAAGCGGCCCTCGATGGTGATCTCGCCGACGCGCACCCGGGGGCCGGGATCGACCTGGAATTCCGCCTCCACGCGCACCTCGCGCAGGGGTTGTCCCCGGGGGGTGATGCGCCCGCGCCATTCGTCACGCGGTTTGCGCGTGACCGACACCTCCGCGTCCACATACCCGGCCTCGGCGAACAGCCGCGTCACCTGGGTTTTGGCGATGCGCAACCGGTCGCGGTGATAGGGCACCCCCTCCTGCTCGCGCAGCATCGCCTGCGCCTGGTCCCGCACCTGGGGTTCCACCTCGCCGGTGGTCTGCAGGGAGGCCCGGTCCAGCCACCAGCGCGGCCCTTCGGTAATGTGATAGGTCACCGCCACCAGATCCGTCCGCCGCCCCACCTGATCGAGGCTGAAGGTCACCCCGGCATCCGGGAAACCCAGTGTGTGCAGCGCCCCCTCGATGCGCCCGGCCCGTTCCCGCAAAACCGCCGCCCGCGCCGGTTCATTGGTCAGACGAAAACCGGGAGAGACCAGATCCCGCAACTGCCCGGTGTTGAAGTTGTGGTTGCCGGTAAAGCGGATGTCCTGAATGCGGTGCCGCCGCCCCTGATGGATCTCCACCCGAATATGCACCATGCGCCGCGGGTCGGTGACATCGCTGCTTGCGGTCGCGCTCACCCGTGCGTCGCGGTAGCCGCGCCCCACCAGTTGCCGTTGCAGGCGGTTGGCCGCCTCCAGCAGCATTGGCTGATCCACCGTCTGGTAGCTTCCCAGACCGAGACCGTCAAACACTTCCCGTCGGGACAGGTGGCGGTCGCCCCGCACGTGCAGCCGCACCCGGTCGCCCACCCGCACCGGAATCACCACGCCGACCCCCGTGGCCCCCTCCTTGGGATCGTACTCCAGACGGTAGGGGCCGGCCTGGGGGTGCAGGTAGCCGCGCTTGGCCAGAAACGTCTCGATGCGGTTCAGGTCCTTCTCGGTCCGGGCCGGATTCAGGGCGCGCCCCTTGCGGGTGGAGAGGGACAACCCCCTGGGCAGGGGCACGCCGTCCGCCGCCGCCCCCGGCACTCCGGGCAGCCGCACTTCCGTCACCCGCGCGCGGGGGCCTTCATTGATCACCAGGACCACCGGCGTGCGCCCCATCGGGTCGTTACCCGCCTCCCCCACTCGCGCCTCCACCCGCGCGGACAGATAGCCGCGTGCGGCATAGGCCTCCTGCACCAGCCCCGCCGCCCGCCGGAGGATTTCGGAGTCCACCTCGTGGCCCGCGTCGAGGCGCGCCGCGCGCGTGACCTCCCCGCTGTCCAGATGGCGGTTGCCACGCACCGTGAGGTTGCCCATCACCTGCATGCCCGTGAGGGACACCCGCACCGCCACCCCGCCCGCCACCGGGCGGGCGGACACCGCCGCCTGATGCACCTCCGGCAGATCCGACAGGGCGCGCACCGCGGCCGCCAGCAACGCCGGATCCAGAACCGCGCCGGGGGTCAGTCCGGATGCCCGTTGCAGGCGCTCGGGCGACAACGGCGGGGACTCGCCCCAGTCCACGCTCACAATCGTCTGCGGGCCGGCGTCCTGCGCCAGCGCCACCCCCGGCAGGAACAGCCCGGCCACCGTCGGAAGCAGAACGGCTCCCGCCAGCAACAGGGCGCGCCCGGCCCGGACAACATGCGCCGCCCGCAAGCGCGGCCCGCTGAAAAACGCCTGAATCATCTAGCGGAACCGTATCCGGAAGCGCAGCTCGCCACCCCGGCGCCCGGCCTCGTCCTGCTCCATCAGCACCGAAAGGCGCGGCCCCAGACGGTAGGTAAGCTGGATCACCGGCTCCTGGGTGGCGTCCAGCACCGTGCTGTAGGTGATCTGGGCGCGGGCGTCGAACAGCGTCTTGCCCACCGTCACGCGGGCGTTGGAGTTGGCGGTGGCCTCGTTGTAATACGGGTCCACCTGAAAGCGGTCGATGCCCACGGTCTGCTGCAACTGCCGCTCCAACTGGCCCTGCAGGGGGCCGGTGGCCAGGGAGATCGCCTCCGAAAGGCTCGCCTGGGCGGCCGCCTCGTTCAACTGTTCCGAGGTCACCCCCACCGCCAGCAGGGCGAACAGGTCGTTCTGGGGCATATCCGGCCGACTGCTGAGCACCAGGTCCATTTCGCCCTGCGGACGCCCCGACAGAACCACCTCCACGTCGATCGGTTCGGTGCGCAGCGGATCGTCCGGCAGGGCGTGCTGCACCACCGTGTGCGCCACCACATCCAGCCACGGATCGATGGTCCCTTCGGTGGCAAATTCCATGGAGGCGCGCTCCAGCTCGAACACATGGTCACGGTACTGGACGGTGCCACCTCGGGAGTCCACCCGGCCCAGCAGCGACGGTTCCGCCACCGTGCCCCCCACCAGCAAGTCCACGTCGAGGGCCATTTCCGCCAGGTTGTTGTCCACGAACAGGTCGCGTTCGCCGTACACATGCAGCGCCAGCCGGGTATCGCCCACCCCCGGACCGCCCGCGGCGATCGTGGTGGCGATGGGGGATTCCGAGGCCCAGTCGCCCCACTGCATGTTGCGGTCGTACAGCGCACGCTGGATGCGGATGTCCCCCGACACCTTGGGCGCCGGGTATTTTCCTTCCACCACCACCTGACCGCTGACGGTGCCGCTCAGCCCCGGAAGCGGGTGGGCGGTGTACTGATCCACCTCGGCGGCCAGGCGCCCCTCCAGGGTGGCCATGTCGAACACCCCCTGGGCGGTCACCTCGCCGCCCCCGATCTTGCCCTCGGCATGGTCCAGCAGCACGCGGGTGTCGTCCACCAGCAGGCTGGCGCTGGAAACCGAAAACGTCTGCCCCAATGAGGTGATGAACACCCGACCGTTTTCCAGGGTGGCGCCACCGCGCAGGCGCGAGGTGTCCCACCCGCCACTCTGCTCCACACTCACGCGCACCGTTCCCATGCCCTGCTCCAGGCCGTCCAGCTGGCGCACCAGTTCCGATAGTTCCAGGCTGCCCACGGCCTTCATCTCCACCGATTTTTCGTAGTGGAACCCGCCTTCCACGCGCAACTGTCCGCCGGACCCCGTCAGTTCCACCGGTGTCAGACTGTACACGCCGTCCACGGCATCCACCAGCACCGTCGGGGCCTCCAGCCGGTTGCCGAACAGGACCAGCGCCGCCGGCCCCAGTCGGGCGTTCATGGAACCGCGCATCGGATCTTCCAGCGGGCCATCCAGTTTTACCTCGCCGGAGGCGAACAGGGCCGCCCACTCCGGTAGCAAATCCGGGGGCGAGGCCTCCAGTTTATGCAGCGACGCCGAGCCGCTCAGGCGCGTATCGTCCCAGCCGTCGGAGATGTGCAGGTCGAAACCGGCGGCGCCGGAACGCACCCCCCAGTCCGGGCGCAACTGCCGCACCCAGGTGCTGCCCACCTCGCCCTTGGCGAACATGTCGAAACTGTGGTCCAGCAGCATGCCGCCGGACAGGGTCAGGCGCAGACCGTCACCGCTCAGGACAAGGGGGGAGAATTGCAGGTCGTCGCCCTCCAGCGTCATGCGCGTGGTGCCCGTCGAGGACGCCGACAGGGGACCGGTTGCGACCGTCATGCCGTTCACCGAGGCCAGTGCCCGTGCCACCCCCGCCGCCTCGTCCCCGCTCAGTGTCACGCGCCCGCGGGCCAGCATGCCGTAGTCCTTGCCCAACTGCTCGGCAAACAGGGCGTCCAGTTCCGGCACCATCTCCCGCAGCCACGGCACCAGGGATACCGGTTGCGCCACCCGCGCCGCCACATGAAACGGAAACCCGCGATCCAGCATGCTGTAGTAGTTGACCCACGCGGCGGGGGCGGAGGCGACGCCGCGCTCGCCGTCCGGATTGTCCAGGGTGGCGCGCACGCGCAATTGCCACCATGGCGACAGTTCCACCACCACCGTGCCGTCGCCGATGCGCATGCCGCCCACGGTGAAATCCCGCACCTTCCCCGTGGCGCTCAGGGTGGCGGCCTCAAAATCCCCGGTCAGGGCGGCGTTCCCCGCAAACGCCCCCCCCAGGTAGGGAACTTTTTCCCGCAACAGGGCCACGGCCGCGGCCGGCAGACCGGCCGTCTCCGCCGTCACCTCAAAATGCTCGCTGGCCCATTCGATGCTGCCGGCCCCGCGCACCTCGGCGCGCTGGTCGGCCACCGGCACCCCCATGCGCACATTGCGCAGCGCCATGTGCTTGCCGTCGATCCACATGTCGGCGCGGGCGTCACTGAGGGGCTGGCCATAAATGCTGCCCGCACCGGCGGTGACCAAACTCCACACCGACAGCGACTCGGGGGTACTGACCACGTGGACGTCGCCGGTAACCGGAAAGTCCAGGGGCATCTGCGTACCGCTGTGGAACAGCGCCGCCAGGGGCGCCAGAGGCACCTCCTCGACGCTGATGGAGGCGTGGATGGTCACCCCCTCCTGGGCCTTGTCCAGCGGGGGAAACCACACCTCGCCGTCCATGTTCGTGCGGCCCGCGCCCCGGGATTCCAGGTGGCGGAACACCAGCTTTTCCCGGTTCAGTTCAATGTCACTGCTGACCTGGCCAAGCACCAGATTCCTGGCGCGGGCGGCGGGCATTTCGGCGTTGCCGACCAGACGGAAATCCTCCAGCGTGCCGGACAGGGCGCCCTGAGCGGTGACCGCGCCGTGCACGTACCCCAGACGGAACAACTCGCCGATTTCTCCGAAATCGGTGGACTGGACCTGCACCTCCCCCGCCAGTTGCCGCTCCGGCGACAGGTCGGCGCTGGCGGTCAGTTTGCTGCGCGGGGTGAGCACGCTGAACACATGGTGCTGGCTGCCGTCTTCCCGCAGCCACGCCTGGCCCGTGGCGCTGGCCGTGAAGGCCGCGCCGCGCTCCCACAACCGGTGGCTGGAATCAATCATGCGCCGCTGCGGGTTGTCGTATTGCCAGGTGGCGTCGACGATCGGCAGTTTGCCCTGGACGCCCTGCAGGCGCGCCTCGCCGGACAGGTTGCCGAGGGCGGTGCGACCGCGCAGCAGCCACGCCAGGGCCACGTGATCAAGGCCCACATCCAGCCGATAGGCCACAGGCTTGCCGAAGGTGACCGAGCCCTTGGCCCGCAGTTCACCCTCCGCCGCCCGGGCGCGGGAGTGCACCACCTCCAGTTGCTTGCGCGACACCCGCACCCGCACGGTGGCGGAAGGGAAGGTGCGGGGGTCCCCCTTCAACTCCAGATCGGTGCCCTGAATCTCGCCGTCCCAGTTCGGGTCGGTGGGGGGGCCGAACAGGCGTCCTTCGGCGCGCATGCTGCCCGCCACCTCCGGCGCCTCCACCCCCAGGTTGCGCAACATGGCCACGGCGGCGGGCACCGACCCCTCATACACGGTGTGCAGGCCGAGCACCGCCGCGCCGTTTTCCAGCCGGAGGTCGCCCTGCAACTCCAACGATCCGGGGGCGGCGACGAAGGTGGCGGAGCGGATGTGCACGCGGCTGCCGCTCACCTCGGCCCGCAGGGAGGCGCTGGAGAGGACTTCGGCATCCCCGGAGCGCAGCACGCCCGCCGACACCAGCAGGCGGCGGCGGCGCAGGATGACGTCGGGCTCGGTCTCGGCGTTCAGGTCGCTCCAGGTGAGCCGCGCGTCCCCCGAGTGGATGTGGATGGTGGCGTCCCGCAGGCGCACGCGGTGACGGGCGGCCTCACCCTGTTCCAGGGTCCGCAGCGCGTCCGCCAGCAGCCGTGCCAGCCGATCCGGATCGGAGGAGGCGGCGGCAATCAGGGTCAGGTCCGGTGACATCACCCGCACGTCGAAGGTGCGCAGGCCGCCGCGCAGCAGCGACCACAGCGAGACGCGGATTTCGCCGATGCTGCCGCCGCCGAACTGGTTCCCCTGCGGTGGCAGGGAGATGCCGGAAACCACCACCCGCGGGGGCAGCACCGACAGGCGCACCCGGTCGATGGAAACCTCTTCCCCGAGCTTTTCCCGCGACCACTTCAGGGCGGCATCCCGCACCGGCGCCGAAAGGCCGCCGCCGGCAAGATACAGCTCGACGCCGCCAATCAGGAGAAGGAGGAGCAGGCCCCCGATCAGGAGGCTGAGACGCAATGCCTACCCGCCGTGCGACGCGCCGGAGCCGGTGCTCCCGCCCTCCCGCGCGAGCGCCACATAACGCATGCGCAGGGTGTAGAGCATCTGGGTGAGGAGATCCCCCTCTTCCTCACTCAGGTTGCCGCGGGTTTTTTCCTCCAGCAGCCCGAGAATGTCGATGTTCTGCCGCGCCAGTTGCGGGTTTGGCTCCGGCTTGCCGGTGTCCGGGTGATTGCCAAGCCCCATGTGGATGAGGGCGCTCTGGGCCAGGGAAATGACAAAGGTGGTGAAATCGATGCCCTGGCTGTCGGACATTTTGAAGCCGCCCGCGGGCGGCCCACCGGCTTCCGGTGTGGACTGTCCCTGGGCCCGGGCCTGCGGGGCGGCGTCCGCAGACTCCGCCTGGTCGTGGCTGATGCGGCGGTCGTTCACGTTGAAACCCTGCTCTGGCATGGTGCGGGTCCTTCCGTCGGCGATGGGGGGAAGGGAAAGCGGGGAGGCCGGACATCGCCCGCCCCAAGGGGGATAACGTATCATTTTTCGGGGAATCCCGCCAAGGGCGCGGGCCAGATAGGCGTCCGCCAAAAAACGCCGACGGAGGGGAACCGCTGCCGACCGGCCCCCTTCCCGGAATCTGCAGGGTCTGCGCCTCCGGCGCGGGGGTCTACGCCTCCGGTGCGGGCGCCTCCGGCCTCCGCGCATCCGCATATGGCTTCAGGTCCAGGCGCATGACCAGCGCGTCGTCGGCAGGGCCGGTGTAGTAACCGGGGCGCTCCCCCACCTGCACGAACCCGGTGGCCACATACAACGCCCGCGCCCCCCGGTTGTGACGGCGCACTTCCAGATAGATGGACCGCGCCCGCTCGGCGCGGCACCCCTCCAGCACCGCCATCAGCAATTCCCGGCCATAACCCCGGCGACGCGCCTCCGGGGCCACGGCCATGTTCAGGATGCCGCCCTCGCCACCAGCCACGGAAAAGGTGACAAAGCCCACTACGTGCGCCGCTTCCGGCCCGGTTTCTTCCAACACGCGGCTGCGGTAGGCCGGATGGGTGAGCATGGTGTGCCAGGCCTCATCGCGGCGCGCCACCCCCATGGCCACCGATTCGATCCACGCCACTGCCCCGATGTCCTCCGGGCCCATCGGCCGCAGCCGGTGCGGCGGCTTCGGTTTCATGCCGGTTCCGCCTGCCGTCTGGCCCAGGCGCGTTCCGCCTGACTGGCCTTGAGGTACACCGGGCGCAATTCGCCGATGGGGGTGGCCTCGCCGCGTTCGCGCAGGCAGGCGGCGCGCCAGGCGATGGTGGCGGCGCGCGGATGATCGAACAAAATCGCCAGGCGTTCCAGCCCGGCCTCCGTGGGCGCCCGCAGCAGGTCGGCGCCGGTGCCGCACACCGCCAGCGGCACCTCCAGCGCCAGAGCGGCAGTCAAAAATTCCTCCGGGGTCACCGCGCAGGCGGGCAGGAGCGCGGTCACCCACTCCCCGTGGGAGCGATACACGGCGCCGTACACCTCACCCATGCGCGCGTTCATGACCACCGCCACCGCCCGGCCCGAGGCGGGCGCACCCCACGCCATGGCCTCCAGCGTGGGCACCGCAAACAGGGGCAGACCGGTGGCCCGCGCCAGCCCCATTGCGGTGGCCACCCCCACCCTGAGGCCGGTGAAGGAGCCGGGTCCGATGGACACGCCAATGCCGCCCAGTTCCCCCGCCGCCAGCCCCGCGTCCGCCAGCAGCCGCTCCACCCCGCGCATCACGCGGGGGGCGTGGGAACCGCGCACGTCCGTCGCGTATTCCGCCACCAGCCCGTGGCGTCCGGCCAGGGCCAGTCCCCCCAGGGGCGTGGTGGTGTCGATGCCCAGCAGCACCGGGCCTGCCGAGGTCACCCCCCGGCCCCCTTGGCGGCCTTGTTGAGTTCCGTTTCCAGCGACTGAATGCGCTTGAACAGGTCCACGGCAATGGCCTGCTGCTTGGTTTCGATTTCGTTCAGGCGTCGGCCGATGGTGTCGAAGTCCGACTGCTGGGCGTCCACCCGTTCGGTGACCTGGCGACCGATTTCCGCCAGTTGCCGGGTCAGTTCGTCCACGCGATGCAACTGCTCGGCGCGCATCTCCAGAATTTGCAGGCGCTGGACGAGGGCATCCACGTTCGAGCCGGATTGTTCCAGCTTGCGCACGCGCTGCGTCAGCACGCCAAAACTTTCCTCCAGCGGCAGGTTGCGGGTGGCGGTCTCCAGCGACTCCACGCGGTCCGCCAGAGCCTTCAATTCCTCTGCCGCCGGCTGCTTCGGCTCCACCTCGCGGGCGCTGATCTCGGCCCGCAGGGTGGTCAGGTCGCGGCGCAGATCGGTCTGCTGGGAAGCCACCTGGGTGATCTGCGGGGACAGTGCGGCCACGCTCTCGTTGCGTCCCGCGTCCACGCGCTCCTGCAACCAGTGCACCAGTTCTTCCGGCACCGCGCCCTTCTTTTTGTCGTCCGCCGAGGCCGCCGCCTGCGCCGCCTTGACCTCCGCCAGCCCCTGGGACAGTTGCGTGGCCGCCTGGCCAAACTGGTTCGCCAGAAGCTGGTCGCGCTTGGCCGCTTCCTGGGACAGGTTGCGGGTGCCCGCCTCCAGTTCCGTCAAACGCCGGTTGAGGGCGTCCACCTGCGGTTTGGAGGGGTCTTCCGGGGCGGCCACGCGCTCCGCGTTGCGCGCCGCCAGCCTCTCCACGGTTTCCAGTCGCGCGGACAGGGCGTCCATGGTCTGGGCGCGGTTGGCGATCTCCTCGGAGTCTTCGGCGATGCCGGCCACCTGCTTCAAAAACTGCTGCTCGCGGCCCTCGGACTCGGCCAGTTTGGCCAAAAAATACTGTTCCGCGTCGTGCACCCGCCGCCCCAGTTCGGCAATCACCTCGCGCAGCTGGCGCAGGGTATCGTCGGAACGTTTCACCGCCTGGGGCAGCCCCTCGTTGAGGACGGTGTTGGTTTCGGTGTTCAGGCGCCGCTCGAAGGTGTCGAGGCGCGCCTCCATGGCCTTGACCCGCGCGGCGGCGTCCCCGGCGGCCAGAATCTGGGCGTCGAGCCGCGACTGCAGGTCCTGGACCTTGGTGACGTCGGTCTGCATCTCCATCATGTCCTGCTGCATGGCGCAGCCGGACACCAGCAGCAGCGCCAGCAGGGCCGCCCCCGACACCCACGCGGCGCGCCGCGTGGCGGCCGCCGGTGAAAATGAACGCACCCCGCTCACCGTACCCGGTCCGGTTTGAAGTCAAACACGTAACTGACCTCCATCGCCGGTGAGCGCCACGCCTCCGGAATCGGTGGAAACGGCCCCGAAGTGAGTACCGCCCGCATCGCCGTCTGGTCGTAATGTTCCGATCCCGACGACTCCTTCACCCGCACACTGTGGACGCGGCCATCGCGCTCGATGACAAACGCGATCACCGCGCGCGCCCCCTTGCCCCGGAACAGGTCCGGCGGCGACCAGCGGCTGTCGATGCGCTGGGTCACCACGGCCTTGTACCGGTCGATGTCGCCGATCCGCTCCGGGGCCACGTCGGAGGGCGAAAGCACCAGGGCAATCTGCGAGTCCAGCCACTGCGAAAGCTCTCCGGTGGCCACCGAGGGGGCGGTTTCCGGCCCCTGCTGCCCGGCCTGAATGCGGCGCAGCGCCTCGGCCATGCTCGGCTGCTGCGGGGCCGGTTGTGCCGCTTCCGGCCGGGGTTTTTTGGTGCTGTTGGAGATGTCGCGCCACCATTGGTCCTCCGGACGTTCCTGGAGCGGCGGCGTTTTCGATTGCGACTGGCGCTGCAATTCCTGCCAGTGCCGGGTCATGCTCGCCTGGTCCTGGGGCGGCTTGTCGAGTTTGTCCCACAGGGGGTTTTCCGGGCTCGGCTTGTCCGGCTCGGGCACGGTGGCGTCCGGGGCCACCTCCGGCGCGGTGGGCGTCACCAGCGTCACCTGAATGGCCTGGGTGAAATCAAAGCGTTTGGGGATGAGCAGGTCCGCGACCATCAACGCGACAACCACCCCCATATGCAGGGCGAACGACCACCCCACCATGCGCGGCAGGCGATCGGCGGGCGTCAGGATGGATTGGGCAAACGGCTGCATGCGGCATTCACAAGGGGATGGCGGCCGCCGACCGGGCGGTTACCGGTGCCGAAAATGATACCACAGACAGCGGAATCCCCCGCCCCCCGTCCGCAATCGGTTCCGCCCGGACGCCGTGACCGCGCGCGGGCGTCCCGAAGTGGCCCACCTGGTGGGCCACTTCGGAAACACCTAACGCAGTTCGGAAAGGATGGACTTGGCCCGGCGCGCCTCTTCCGAATCGGGGAAGCGGGCGATCAGGCGTTTGAGGGCGTCTTCCGCACCGGGGACGTTGTCCTCGCCCCGGAACATTTCGCCCAGTCCCAACAGAGCCTTGGCCGAGGCCGGATCCCGCGGGAAGTTCTTGAGCTGAGCCTCCCACACCTGCCGGGCGCGGGATCCCTGCCCCTGGGCGCGATAGCTCGCCCCCAGCCAGTAGGTGGCCTCCCCCAGACGGGGCGAGTCCGGGAACTGTTGCAGGAAATTGGCGAACCCGGCGGCGGCAATGTTGTAGTTGCCCTTGTCGTAGTCGCGCCGCGCCAGGCCAAAAGCCTGATCCGGCGTGGCCCCCCTGGAGCCGACCACCGATCCGGGCAGCCGGATCGGCGTGTCCACTGCGGACGACGGGGACATGCCGCCCCCCTCCGGCCCCGCGCTGGCGGGCCGCCCCGGAATCGGCGAGGCTCCGCCGCGCTGCTCCAGGACCGCCAGACGGCCATCGGTGGAGTGGGCCAGGGAATCCACCCCGTGCCCCAGCTCCTCCACCTGACCGCGCAACTCCGCCATTTCCTGGCGCAACTGGTCCACCGCCAAAGTGATGTCCAGCATGCCGGGACCCGCAGGGGACCCGGAAGAGGCTGCGGACGCCGCCGAAGCGCCCGCCGCCCCGGCCGGGGTGCCCGCGGGGGCGCCCCCCAGGGCGGCGGCGCGGCTCACCCGCTCCTCGATGGACTTCAGACGGCCATCCATGTCCACCAGGTTGGCCTGACTGGCGCACCCGGTCATCAACAGCGGCAGCGCGGCCCACAGCAACGGCTGCTGCACCGACTTCATGCGCATGGTCCTAGCGGCTCAGGCCAAGGTGGGCACGGCGGTTCTGCGCCCAGCACGACTCGGTGCCGGATTGGCACATGGGCCGCTCCTCACCGTAGCTCACGGTGCTCACCTGGCGTGCGGAAACCCCCAGCGCCAGCAGCGCGGAACGGGTAACCTCGGCGCGGCGTTCACCCAGAGACAGGTTGTAGGCCGTGGTGCCCCGGTCATCGCAGTGCCCCTCGACCACCACCATCACCGAGTTGTTGCGCTTCAGCAATTCGGCATTGGCCCGCAGCACCGGCTTGTCCGACTCGCGGATCGAAGCCTTGTCATAGTCAAAATGGATGTCCTGCAACTGCCGGGCAAGCGCCGACAGGTCCGGACCGGCGGGCGCGGCGGGAGCCGGAGCCGCCATCGGCGTGGCAGGCATTTCCTCCACGTCGCTCGCCATTGGCGCGGGCGCCATATCGCCCGGAGCGGAAGACACCGTCCCCTTCTTACCGGCACACCCCGCAGTCATCGTCACCGCCAGGGCGGCCGCCAGCAACCAAGCAACCTTCATGTTCACCCTCTCCTCCTGTTTGGTTCCCGGTTCCCCATGACCGGCATCGGATGAATGTAGCCGATTTTCCTCATATCCCCAAGGTCCGCAGCGGCTTTTTTTCTTTTTTTTCGGGCAATTGCCCGCTAATCGGACAAATTAGCCCAGTCCGGATTGGTGTTGTTGGCACCGTTATAGGTGATGCGTTCCGCATTGCTGCCATCCACGTCCATCAGATAGATGTCGGAGCGCCCGGCGCGGGTGGAGGAAAAGGCGAGGTGCCGACCGTCCGGCGAGAAGGTGGGCCCCTCGTCGTCCCAGTCTCCGGTGGTGATCTGGCGGCTGTTGGCGCCATCGAAGGTAGACACGCACACCTTGAACCACTGCCCCGCCTTGCAGGTGAAGGCGATCAGGTCGCCGGCCGGGGACCAGTCGGGTTCGCTGTTATAGTCGCCCCCGAAACTCAGGCGCCTCTGGTTCGCGCCGTTGGCGTCCATCACGTACACCTGGGGCGAGCCGCCCCGGTTGGAGGTGAAGGCGATGCGGCGGCCGTCCGGCGACCAGCTTGGCGACAGGTCGTCCGCCGGGTGGCTGGTCAACTGGTGCACGCTGCCGTCGCGGGAGACGTGAAAAATTTCGCGGTTGCCCTTTTCGGAGCCGGTCACGGCAAAGCCGTCGCCCTTGGGGTGCCACGCCGGGGTCATGGACAGCCCCTGGGACGAAAACGCCACCACCCGCTGGCCGGAGCCCAGTTCCAGTTGATAGATGCGCCAGTTGCCGCTCTGCTGGCCCGCATACAGCACGCGGTTGCCCACGTTGGCCAGCGCCGGAGTCAGGCTGATGGCGCGGTCGGCGGTCACCCGCCGGGGGGCGTGGCCGTCATAGTCCATCACATAAATTTCCTTGGCGCCGGACAGGTCCGAGACAAAGGCGATGCGGCTGCGGCTGATGCCGTATTCCCCGGTATAGTGGTACACCAGTTCGGCCACGAAGCGGTGCACCATGGCGCGCAACTGGTCGTCCGCCGCCCGGTAGCGTTTTTCCACCAGCAGGGTGCCGCGCACGCCGTCGAAGGCCTGGGCGTGCAGCATCAGTTTGCCCGCCTCGCGGGTGAGGTTCATCCATCCCAGCACCTCGACCGACTCCGACAGCGCCGTGTCGCGCAGGCGCAGGGGGCCCAGGGTCTGGTCCGGGGCCTGGGCCAGGTGCAGGCCCAGATCGCGGGCGGCGAACACCCCGGAGCGGCGCAGGTCGTCCATCAGCACCTGACGCGCCTCGTTCACCGCCGGGTCCAGCCCGGCGCCCCCCACCACCCCCAGCACCCCCAGGGGAATGCGCGAGGCGATATCGCGGGAACTGCGCAGCCACACGTCCTCGGCGGCGGCGGGAAAAACCGCTCCGAACAGGCCGACGACCAGCGCCAGCAGCAACGTCATGACCTTCAGGCGCATCGGGAGAGAATCAGCGGGCGGGCTTTACGGAACGTTTTCCGGAGGCCGGGGTAACCGGCTCGGTGACCATGCCGATCTGGTTGATACCGGCCTGTTTCATGGCGTCCATCACCCCCACCACCTGGCCATAGTCCACCCCCTGATCGGCGCGCAGATAGACGGTCACGTCGGGTTTGTTGACCGCGAGGGAGCGGAAGAACGGCACCAGGTTGTGGGGCGGCACGCGTTCCTTGTCCACAAAGATGCGGCCATCCTTTTCGACGGTAACCACCACCCGCTCGGTGGGGCGGATGTTGTTGGTGGCGCTGGCGGGCAGTTCGATGTCGATACCCCGGTACAGTAGGGGGGCAGTGATCATGAAGATGATCAGCAGCACCAGCACCACGTCCACCAGCGGCACCACGTTGATTTCGGACAGATAGCGGCGGTCTTGGGGATCGATGTCCACGGAACCCTTCTTCTGCTGGGGTGATGCCGGGGCACGCTGCCCGCCGGGATCACCGAACGCTGCCCCCGCCCGCCGCGCACGCGGCGCGGGATGCATTCGGGGGGCGGCCGCAACGGCACGCGGGCACCATCATACCATCGGAGGGCAAGGGCTGGCAGGGCGCGGGGCACCGGCGGATGCTGGTTGGCATGCTGGTTGGCATGACGGATGGCGAACGCCCGCCTCCCCGCCCTTCGTCGGCGTCTCCGCCGGGGTTCCCGCAAACAAACGACCCGTCAGGCGCCCCTACCTGATCCAGCCCCTTCGCCCGGCGTACTTCGAATACCAGACCAAAAACACCGCCACCACCAGAGACATGGAAGTCCCTGTCCAGACGGGGCGGAAGTCGATGGTCGAACGGGTCATGCCCAGTGCGTGGGCCATGGTCACCATCACCCCAAGCAGCGACGCGATAAACACGCGGCGGGCAGCCGATTTCCGGAGCAACAGCAGGACGCAGCCGAGCGTGCCACCAAAAACGGCCACGGCAAAAGCCGCGGTGGCCCAGACCGGGCGTCCATGGATGACTTCGCGATACGCATCGGGCATCGAAGCCACCACGTCTGCATTCATTTGCGCAAAAAAATTGATGCCGCCCATGCCGTTCCAGATCAGTGCGACCCCACCGATTACGCGGAAACTCCAGTGCACGCCAGCGGCGTTTTTTGCGTTCATTTCACCCCCCCGATCAGTCATGCATTTTTTGATTGCGGCCCCACGGATTGCGGCCCCACGGCAATACCCGTGGCGGACGGGCGCCGGGTTGTGGCGCCGTCACCCGCCCGTGCCGAAGCAATCTGACCGGCCGGATTTTGCAGGTCAACCAGATTTTCTGGATGCTCCGGGGCGCCGCCGGATAAATGGTGGGCGGGACAGGGCTCGAACCTGCGACCTACAGCTTGTAAGGCTGCCGCTCTACCAACTGAGCTACCCGCCCGGGCAGTCGGGAATCGCATCGGTGCGCCCCGGCAAGCGCAGCGGATGCTACCCGCCCCGGTGGACGGGCGTCAACCCGACCCGCCCGCCGACCCGCCCGCCGACCCGCCCGCCGACCCGCCCGCCGAC